>JAHZHZ010000004.1:48700-154162 GCA_019419995.1 Clostridiales bacterium | reverse complement strand
GCGATCCCGATGAAATCGACTACGTGATTCCCGGCAATGACGACGCCATCCGCGCCGTGAAGCTGATCGCCGGCAAGCTGGCCGACGCCGTTCTGGAAGGCAAGCAGGGCGAGCAGATCGCCGATGAAGAGGCTGCTCCCGCTCCGGTTGCTGAGGAAGCCGAATAAATTCACACATAACGCATGCGACAAACGGCTCTCGCCGGGTGCCGCATGCATCGTGTAAGGGCCTATGCCCCACTTAAAATCAGGAGGAACAAGAACATGGCTGAGATTTCCGCAAAAGTCGTTATGGATCTGCGCGGCCGCACTGGTTGCGGCATGATGGACTGCAAAAAGGCTCTGGCCGCTTGCGATGGCGACATCGAAAAAGCGATTGACTATCTGCGCGAAAAGGGCCTGGCCAAGGCTGCGAAAAAGCAGAGCCGTATTGCTGCAGAGGGCGTTGTAGGTGCCTATATCTGCGAAAAGTGTGGCGCGGGTGCGCTGGTTGAAGTCAACTGCGAAACCGACTTTGTGGCCAACACCCCCGAATTCAAGGATTTGGTGCAGACCATTGCAAAGACCATCGTAGTGGACAACCCCGCAGATGTGGATGCACTGTTGAACTGCAAGGTAGGCGATGTGACCGTAAGCGATCTGATCACCGAGAAGGTAGCCAAGATTGGCGAAAAGATCACCGTACGTCGCTTTGCCCGCTATGAGGCCGGCAATGGCGTGGTAGATTCCTACATTCACATGGGCGGCAAGGTTGGCGTGCTCGTACAGGCCGAGGGCGAAATCAACGACACCGTGAAAGAAGTTCTGCACGATGTAGCACTTCAGATTGCCGCAGCCTCTCCCGTGGCTCCCGAGTACGTGACCCGCGATCAGGTCAATCCCGAGCATCTGCAGCACGAGACGGAAATTCTCGCCGCTCAGGCTCGCAATGAAGGCAAGCCCGAGAAGATCATTGAGAAGATGGTTCAGGGCCGCATCAACAAGTTCTATGAGGAAGTTTGCCTGATGGAGCAGATCTTCGTCAAGGACGGCGAGACCCGCGTTGGTAAGATGATCGAAACCAAGGCACCTGGCACCAAGATCGTCGCTTTCACCCGCTATAAGATGGGCGATGGTCTGGAGAAGAAAGTCAACGATCTGGCTGCAGAGGTTGCTGAGCAGACCCGCATGAAGGGCTAATCATTCATAAAATGAAGGGAACGTTTTGGAACGTTCCCTTTTTTAAGGGAAAAAGGAGAAAAACAGACATGTACAAGCGCATCGTTTTGAAGCTCAGCGGAGAAACCCTGGCCCCCGAACGCATTCCTTCCGATAAAAGCGCTTCTCTCACCTTTGACGCCACGCGGGTGGATCGCGCCGCGGCAGCCATCGTAAAGCTCCATGATCTGGGCGTACAGGTAGGCGTAGTCATGGGAGGCGGAAATATTTGGCGTGGACGCTTTACTGATGAAATGAATCCGGTGCAGGCCGATCAAATGGGCATGCTGGCCACCATCATCAATGCGTTGGCCGTACAGGATGCCCTCACCCGACTGGGACGCAAGGCAATTGTCTACACAGCACAAGAAATGACTCGTTTTGCCGAGCTCTATCGCGCTGATCGGGCGATACGCAGCTTGGAAGAAGGCTATATTGTGCTACTGGCAGGCGGCACCTGTAATCCATTCTTTACCACCGACACCACCGCTGCGCTGCGAGCTGCGGAAATCGGTGCCGATGCTGTATTCAAGGGCACCACTGTGGATGGTGTCTATGATTCCGATCCGCGCAAAAATCCCAATGCCAAACTGATTCGAGAAATCAGCTATCAGGAAGCCATCGACCGAAATCTGAAGGTCATGGATGCCTCCGCCTTCCAGCTGTGCAAGGAGCAGCGCATTCCGCAAATTCGCGTATTCAACATGGACGATCTGGAAAATATTCTGCGAGTTGCCAGGGGTGAGGCCATCGGCACCGTAGTTCACGCCTGATGTTTGCTTAATTAATGATATAGCATGTCTCCCACGAGGGGCGGGCAGATTGCTCGCCCCTCGCTGTTGTTTCCAATTGCAAGAGGCATTTTATCCCACGCCGCTCCACTGCGTAGCCTGTGCTGAAGTTGAAATTTTTCTCTTGCCATTTTTGAACAAAACATGTACAATAGTATCTAGGAATCGAACGCTCTTGCGTATAGAGATTATAACATGGAGGTTTCAAAAATGTATCAGGACTTGATTAAAGCCGCCGGCGAAAAAATGGATAAGACCATTGCCGTCATTCAAAAGGATCTGGCTACCCTGCGGGCTGGTCGCGCAAACCCCCAGATTCTGGACAAGATCACCGTGGATTATTACGGCACCCCCACCGCTCTGAACCAGGTAGGTAACATCTCCTCACCGGAACCGCGCCTGTTGGTGATTGCTCCCTGGGAGTCCAGCATGATCTCTCCCATCGAAAAGGCCATTCAAAAATCCGATATTGGCATCAATCCCTCCAACGACGGCAAAGTTATTCGTCTGATGGTACCGGAGCTCACCGCTGAGCGCCGCAAAGATCTGTGCAAGCAGGTCAAAAAGCGCATTGAAGAGGGCAAGGTTGCCTTGCGCGCCATTCGTCGTGACGCCATGGAGAGCGTGAAAAAGATGAAGAAAGATTCCCAAATCACTGAGGATGATCAAAAGGCCGCGGAAAAGGATCTGCAGAAGATTACGGATTCTCACATTGAGCAGATTGACAAGGTGGGCGCCGCAAAGGAAAAGGAGATTATGGAAGTATAAATCCATTCGTGCGGATTTTTGCACGGCTTCCCGCCTCGGAGGCGTCCGAACATGAGTTTTGCTGGTGGGCAGCCGCAATGGGCTGCCCACGTCGTTTATTGCACCAATGTAAAGGAGAGCGCCAATGTTTGCAGAAAAACTCACTTTGATGCTCAGCCGCCTGATAAAACCTCAGCCAAAATACATTACTGTGGTTCCCGCCGGCAGTGGTGCGGAATTGCAGCTGCCCCCTCAGTCATTGCCCAGGCACGTAGCCATCATCATGGATGGCAATGGCCGCTGGGCACAACAGCGTGGGCTCCCCCGTTCTGCCGGACACGCCGCTGGTACCGAAGCCCTACGGGACATCATTCGAGCCAGCGACGACTGGGGCATTGAGGCTCTGAGTCTGTATGCCTTTTCCACGGAGAACTGGGCGCGCTCCAAGGAAGAAGTCAACGCACTGATGGGACTATTATTGAAATATTTTGCCTCGGAAATTGACGAACTGGATCAGAAAAACGTACGCATTCTGATTCTCGGCGATGTGGGTGGACTCCCTGAAGCTCAGCGCAAGGCGGTAACCGACGCCATGGCGCGTACGGCTGACAATACTGGGCTGAAACTCAATATTGCGCTCAATTACGGCGGAAGGGCCGAACTGACCCGCGCAGCCCGAAACCTTTGTGAAAAAGTAGCTTCAGGAAAGCTCACCTGGGAAGATGTCGATGAACGGGCATTGGAAGGCGAATTGTATACCGCAGGACTCCCCGATGTGGACTTGCTCATTCGCACCAGCGGCGAGGTACGTACTTCCAATTTTCTGCCATGGCAAACCGCCTACGCAGAAATGATCTTTGATCCAGTCCTGTGGCCAGACTATGATCGGGCCCACTATCTGAAAAATCTGCGCCAATACGGCCAGCGTCAGCGTCGCTTTGGCGGCGTACAGGACACTTCAGCTGAGAAAGTGCGGAGGTAACAAATTGATAAAGCGCGTCGTTACAGGTACAATTTTTGCGATACTGGTGTTGGGCGCCATCCTTTTGCGGGGGTGGTACGCACTGGCGCTGTTATCCTTCGGGATGGTCGCAAGCATATTTGAAGTCTATCGAGCGATCCGGGCCACAGGCATTGAGCCCGTTCGCTGGGCAGGTTATGTATTTTGCGCTCTGACTATCATTGCGGAGGCTCTGGCACTCACCCGCCCAGTTCAGATCCACAGCTCCACCATGGTGCTTCTGGTAAGCGTTATGGCCGCCATGGTGCGATTGGTAATGCGCGGTAAAATTGCCGTAGAAAGCTTGATGGCTACGGTGTTTCCCATGCTCTATCCGGGTATATTTTATATGGTGCTGATGGAGCTCTTGCAAATGGAACATCCCGCCTGGGTTGCCGTAGCGCTGACGCTGTCCTTTTTTTCCGCCTCCATTAATGATGTGTTTGCGCTGTTTTCAGGCATGCTTTTTGGCAAGCACAAATTATCGCCTGTTCTCAGCCCCAAGAAAACCGTTGAAGGTTCCATCGGAGGCTTGGTAGCCAGCGTATTGTTTTCCATGGCGGTCCCTCCGCTGTTGAAGTTGATCTTCAGCGCTGATCCCAGTTTTGTGGCGGATATCGAAGCACTTCCTCCCTCCTGGGCATTTGGACTTCTGGGGCTGTTTGCCGGCGCAC
This sequence comes from Clostridiales bacterium, assembly GCA_019419995.1. GTDB lineage: Bacteria > Bacillota > Clostridia > Christensenellales > Aristaeellaceae > SFTH01. The sequence continues at coordinate 149,754 of JAHZHZ010000004.1, read as the reverse complement.
TGAGTCAGGTGGGCGATCTGACCGCTTCCATGGTCAAGCGCCACTGTGGTGTTAAAGATTTTGGAAAGATCCTTCCAGGCCATGGCGGCGTAATGGATCGCATGGACGGTGTACTGTTTTGCGGCGCCATCTGCTATATATTCTTTAGAATGATTGAAGTGATTTGAGAAATGATGAAACCTAAGACCCTCGCCATTCTGGGCGCCACAGGCTCCATCGGCACACAGGCACTGGATCTTGTGCGCCGACACCCACAGGACTTTTGCGCCATCTGTCTCACCGCCCACAGCTCTTCGGAGGCACTTTTTGCGCTGGTACGTGAGTTCCGTCCCCGCGTCGTGGGTATGGTAGTGGAACCCGAACAGATTCCCTCAGATCTGAATTTTTGTCAATGGTTCTTTGGCGCCGATTGCTCTGTACAGGCGTTGAAGGCATCGGGGGCCGATGCGGCCCTGTGCGCCATCACTGGTATTGCAGGATTGGACGCCGTATGGACAGCACTGGACGTATGTCAACAAGTTCTTCTGGCCAACAAGGAAGCGCTGGTGACCGGTGGCGAACTGGTCACAGAAAAGGCACGTCGGCTCGCAAAACCTTTATTGCCTGTGGACAGCGAACATTCCGCCATCTTCCAATGCCTTCAGGCTGCCCAGGGAAATCCGGTTCATAGCCTGATTCTCACTGCCTCTGGTGGCGCGCTGCGAGACTGGCCCATGGAAAAAATTGAGACGGCACGAGTGGAAGACGTTCTGCGCCATCCCACCTGGAATATGGGAAAAAAAATTACCGTGGACTGCGCTTCCATGGTGAACAAGGGCTTGGAAGTCATCGAAGCGCACCACCTCTTCGGCATGCCGGTGGAAAAAATTCGCGTAGTGGTGCACCCCCAGAGCATCATTCATTCAATGGTGGAATTTGAAGATGGGGCTGTGTTAGCTCAACTGGGATGTCCGGATATGCGCGGTCCCATTGGCTATGCCATGGCCTATCCCCATCGACTGGATTATGAGGCCCGGCGCCTGGACTTCTCCGAAATTGCCCAACTTACCTTCATGGCGCCGGATTTAAAGCGTTTCCCCGCGCTATCCTATGCCATTGAAGCACTCAAATCAGGCGGAGCCATGCCCATTGTGTACAATGGTGCCAATGAATCCGCCGTAGCCGCCTTCTTGCGCAACGAAATTCCCTTTGGGTGCATTCCTCAGATTTTGCAGGATGCACTGGAAGGCGTCGTTCAGCGCCCTATCCGCTCCATATCTGATGTTTATCAGGCGGACGCGGATGCCCGGGAACGGGCAAATGCTTTTATTCGGAGGCTATAATGTCCCAACTGCTGTATATCTTCATCGCTATTATCATGCTGGGTTTCATTGTAACCGTGCATGAATTTGGTCACTATCTGGTGGGTCGCCTGTGCGGCATCGGTATTGTAGAATTTTCCGTGGGTTTTGGACCCAAAATCTTCGGTTTTAAAAAGAGTGGCATTGCCTATTCCCTGCGCATAATCCCTCTGGGTGGCTATTGCGCATTTGTGGGAGAGGATGAAGTGAACAGCGCTTCCAATGCCATGAACAATCAGCCTGTATGGAAGCGCTTTCTCACGGTGGCGGCCGGGCCCGTGATGAATTTTGTGTTGGCGTTTTTCTTCTGTGCCATTCTGCTGAGCAATTTTATTCTCGCCGAGCTTCAACCCCGAATCACCTATGTCTTTGAAAATACTCCCGCCGTGGAAAGTGGAATTGAAGTTGGAGATATTGTAACGGCGGTAAATGGACAGGAAGTAAGCTACGACGGCGCAGGTGTGGAAACGGTTCGCAAAGCAATCGCCGAGGCAGGCGATGAGCAGGCCATCGCATTCACCATCGACAGGGATGGCAAAACTTATGATTTTAGCCTGACCCCTCAATTGACCATCAATGAGGAAACGCAGGAAGCCACCCCTCAGCTGGGTGTGGCGTTTGGAGGCCGCACCTATACCTTCGGTGAAGCCCTGGGCCGCAGCGCAGGATACATGGTGGAATTTACCCGTGAGTTGTTCAAAGCGCTCAAAAATCTGGTCTTCCATGGCACAGGCGCCGAAGATATGATGGGGCCAGTGGGTATTATCAGCTTTGTCAGCGACCAGATTGCCAGCGATCGACTCTATGCAGTGGTCAATCTGATTTTCTTCCTGTCACTGAACATCGGCCTGATGAATCTGCTGCCCCTGCCTGGTCTGGACGGCGGGCGACTGGTATTTTTGCTGGTGGAGGCAATTCGCCGCAAGCCTGTTCCCCCTGAGAAGGAGGGCATGGTACATGCCATCGGCCTGGGGCTACTGCTGGTTCTGTTTGTCTTTATCACCTATCAGGACATTATCCGCCTATTTTCCGGCGGCTAAGGAGAAATACACATGCAAACGCGCAAATTGTTCGCAGGCGCCGTGGCTATTGGCGGTGGCGCTCCCGTGAGCGTTCAGACCATGACCAACACCGATACCAGAGATGTGGAGGCGACGTTAGGTCAGATCCGCCGCATGGCGGAAGCGGGGGCGGATATCGTTCGCGTCTCCGTCTATGATGAGGCCTGTGCCCAAGCCGTGCGCTCCCTGGTGGATGCCAGCCCCGTTCCCCTAGTGGCAGACATTCACTTTGATCACCGTCTGGCCATAGCGGCAGTAGAAAACGGCATCGCCAAAGTTCGCATCAATCCCGGCAACATCGGTGGTGAGGCTAATGTACGCGCTCTGGCCGACTGTCTGAAGCAGCATCACGTGCCCGTGCGCATCGGCGTCAATTCCGGATCACTGGAAAAAGAGCTCCTTCAAAAATATGGTGGTGTAACCGCTGAGGGCATGGTAGAGAGTGGATTGAATCACGCCCGTATGTTGGAGCGCGCCGGATATGAAAATATCGTGCTGTCCTTCAAGGCAACAAACGTGCGCACCATGATCGACGCCTGCCGCCTGGCCCACGAACGTACAGATTATCCACAGCACATTGGTGTTACGGAATCTGGTACGGCAGATGTGGGCATTGTAAAATCCGCTGTGGGTATCGGCACGCTTTTAATGGAGGGAATCGGAGATACCATCCGTGTATCCATCTCCGGTGATCCCGTACAGGAGGTTCCGGCTGGGTTGAACATATTGCGCGCCTGTGGTCTGCGCAATGATTTTGTTGAAATCATTTCCTGCCCCACCTGTGGACGGACCTGCATTGACGTGGAAGGTATCGCCAATGCCGTCCGGGAGGCCACTTTGGACATTAAAAAGCACATTCGTGTGGCGGTCATGGGCTGCATCGTCAACGGTCCGGGAGAAGCTAAGGAGGCTGATCTGGGCATTGCTGGCGGCAAGGATGGCGGCGCACTAATCATCAAGGATCAACCACCCCGCGCCGTCCGGGGCGATCTGGCCAAGATTTTAATTCAGGAAGTGCGCAAATACGCGCTGGAACACTGATTAATGGAGGAAATCCATGTCTGAATTGTGGAGGGAACTGGTTGTGCGAGACAGTCCGGAACTAGCGGACTGTCTCGCCCTTTCCAGAGTTTGCATTTCTAAAAAGACGGGTGGCATGCGCATCGAACTTTCAGCAAGCCGCCTGCTCACCCGTCTGGACCGCAAGCGCCTGCAAAAATCCATGGAATCCGCGTTCCCTGCGGTAAAGGTGGACGTGGAATTGCGCTATCCCGCCCTGAAAGAAGCTGTACGCTCAAACATCAGTTGCGCCTCAGATCTGTTAAAGGAGCTGTTGGCTCACGAGCGTCCGGGCGCCGTACACTTTCTGGATTGGCAGACAGGCGCATGGAAGCTGGAGGAGAACCAGCTGATCTTGAATGTTTCCAGTGGAGAAGGAGCACAATACCTGCGCCTTCAAAAGGTGGATCAGCTGTTGGAAGGATACCTACGGCGACTATTTGATCTGCATACCTCCGTCTCCATTCGAGTGACCGGAGATGACGAGCGCCGCATTCAGGAAATCAACGATGCCCGTGCCCGAGAAGCCCAGATGATGGCTCTGGACACGGCCAAATGTCTGGAACCCGAAAAGCGAAAATCTCCCGTCTCCTCAGATGCCCTCTTTGGAAAGTCCTTTCATGATCCCATTGTGGAAATGCGCAATGTTGCCGAGGATTCGGGCCGGGTCTGCGTTCGCGGCGAGGTAAGCGCCTTTGAAATGCGGGAAGTCAAAAACGGCCAGACGAAAATCATTTCCTTTTCTCTGTCGGACAATACCTCTTCCATTGATTGCAAACTCTTCCTGGGTGGACGGCGCGGCTCAGAGGACAATCGAAGCATTCAGGCCCAGACAGATGCTCTATGTGCCGGAGTCAAAGATGGAAACTGGATCGTCGCCCGGGGAAATTATCGCTACGACGACTTTAAGCATGAAATGGTGCTGATGGTTTCGGATATCATGCCCGCTGAAAAACCGGTGCGCAAGGATACCGCTACGGAAAAGCGGGTGGAACTACATCTACATACCTCGTTCAGCACCATGGATGCCTGTGCCAGCCCTTCGGCGCTGATCAAACAAGCTGCTAAATGGGGACACAAGGCCATTGCCATCACTGATCACGGCGTCGTTCAGGCCTTCCCAGAAGCCTTTGGCGCCGCCAAGAAGGCTGGAATCAAACTTATTCCTGGCTGTGAGGGATATCTCATTGACGATGCGGCAAACATCGTCGAAGGTGGTGCCGGCATTTCTCTGGATGACGCCACATATGTGGTGCTGGATGTGGAAACCACCGGCCTGAATCCTCACGCGGATCAGATCATCGAAATCGGGGCCGTCCGTATCGAAAACGGCGTGGAAGTGGCTGAATTTTCCCAATTGATTGATCCTGGATGCGCCGTACCGGATCGCGTGGTAGAAATCACCGGCATTACTACGGCCATGTTGCGGGGAAAGCCCCGCCTGACGGACGTTTTGGGCGATTTTGCCCAGTTCTGTCAGGGCGCTGTACTGGTGGCCCACAATGCATCCTTTGATACTGCCTTTTTCCGCCGGGCCTTTTTGGAGGCTGGACTTCCCTTTGAATACCCCATACTTGATACCCTTGCCCTGGTACGCAATCAATATCCCCATTTTAAAAACCACAAGCTGGGCAATGTGTGCAAACAGTTGGGAGTCTCCCTGGCCAATGCCCACCGAGCTGTGCATGACGCTCGTGCCACAGGACTGGTATTGATTCGGGTGCTCAGTGAAGTACGAGCGCAGAAGAAGATCGCTTTGCTCTCCGAACTCAACGGCTGCTATCAAACAGACGCCGGCAAGCATGCCTATCACATCATCCTGCTAGCCGCCACACAGAAGGGTATGGAAAACCTCTATCGGCTGGTGAGCGAAGGCCATTTGAATTATTTTCACCGCACGCCACGCATTCCCCGCAGCCTGATCCGCAAATACCGCGAGGGACTCATCGTGGGCAGCGCATGTGAAGCGGGTGAATTGTTCCGTGCAGTATTGGAAGGTCGGGACGAAAAGGCACTGCGAAAAATTGCCTCATTTTATGATTATCTGGAGATTCAACCCATTGGGAACAACGAATTTCTCAAGCGCGAAGGAAGCGTTCCCGACGATGAAGCTCTGCGGAACCTGAACCGAAAGATCGTGCGCCTGGGGGAAGCGATGGGCAAACCCGTGTGCGCCACCGGCGACGTACATTTCATGAATCCTACGGACGGCATATTCCGCGCCATTCTCATGGCTTCCAAGGGATTTGAAGATGCAGACAATCAGCCTCCCCTATATTTCCGCACTACAGACGATATGTTGGAAGAATTTGCCTATCTGGGAGCGGATATTGCCCACAGAGTCGTAGTGGAAGCTCCCAACGCCATTGCAGACCAGGTAGGCGAATTGCATGTCTTCCTCCCACATCCCGAAGGGAAGGAAACCTTTCAGCCTTACTGGCCTGAGGCAGAACATGAACTGCGCGAACTAACCGTCAGCAAGGCCAAGGAAATTTATGGCGAAATCCTGCCGGACATCGTCCAGAAGCGCATTGATAAAGAATTGGGTGCCATCATTGGCTACGGCTTCTCCACCCTGTACATGATCGCCGTCAAATTGGTGGCCAAATCCCTCTCAGACGGTTACATCGTGGGCAGCCGTGGATCAGTAGGTTCCTCTCTGGTGGCGTTTTTATCGGGAATCACCGAAGTAAACTCTTTGCCCGCCCACTACATCTGTCCCAAGTGTAAGCACTACGAGTTTGATATACCGGCGGGATACGCCTGCGGCATCGACCTGCCGCCCAAGGCTTGCCCCGTGTGCGGTACAGACATGGGCAGAGACGGCTTTAACATTCCCTTCGAGGTCTTCCTGGGCTTCAAGGGCAACAAAGTGCCCGATATTGATCTCAACTTCTCCGGAGAATATCAGCCTCGGGCACACAATTACATCAAAGAACTCTTCGGCGCCGAATTTTGTTTCCGAGCGGGAACAATTGGCACCGTGGCTGAAAAGACTGCCTTTGGATATGTGCTCAAATACGCCGAGGAACGGGGCTTGCAACTGAGTAACGCAGAAAAACTCCGTCTGGCTAGTGGTATTACCGGAGTCAAGCGTACCACCGGTCAGCATCCTGCCGGCATGGTCGTACTTCCCAAGGAGTATTCCATCTATCAGTTTACGCCCATCCAGCATCCTGCGGACGATATGTCCTCGGACACCATCACCACCCATTTCGACTTCAGTTCGATGCACGATGTGCTGGTTAAACTGGACGTATTGGGGCATGATGACCCCACTATGCTGCGCAAATTGCAGGATTTGACGGGCATCCCGCCACAAAAGGTTCCTCTGAACGATCCTGAGGTCTTTGGAAAAATCATTTCCCTGTTTTCGGGCACGGAGGCATTGGGCATTACCCCGGAAGAATTGGGCGTATCCAAGACGGGTACCCTGGGAGTTCCAGAATTTGGAACAAAGTTTGTGCGTGGATTGCTGGAAGAAACTCGCCCCACCTCCATGGAGGAGTTAATCCGCATCTCCGGTCTATCCCATGGAACCGACGTATGGCTGGGAAACGCATCCGAACTGGTGAAGGCTGGCGTTCCCCTCAAGGAGTGCATCTGTACCCGCGATGATATTATGAACGCGCTGATCGCTCTGGGCGTCGACAGTGAAATCGCCTTTAAAACGATGGAGTCCGTGCGCAAGGGCAAGGGGCTTAAACCCGAAATGGAACAGGCCATTCAAGCTGTGGATGCGCCTCCATGGTACATTGACAGCTGCAAAAAAATCAAATACATGTTCCCCCGCGCCCACGCGGTTGCCTACGTAACCATGGCTCTGCGCATCGCTTATTTCAAGATCTATGAGCCCACAGCATACTATTGCTGCTATTTGCACCGCAACGCTGAGAGTTTTGACGCATCGCGCATGACCACTGACAACGTAGATCAGCTCAGAGAAATGATCGAAGCCATCAAAGCCCTGGATAAGAGCGAACTGACCGCCACCAAGGAAGATGAGGCCACGGTGCTGGAGATTCTGATTGAAATGAATCTTCGGGGCGTACATCTCAAGCCCATCGACATCTACCGCTCTGATGCCGCAGATTTCATCATCGACCCGGAAGATGGACGCATCCTGCCACCCATAAACTCCCTGCCAGGCGTAGGCACCAGTGCCGCCATCGCCTTTGTAGAAGCTCGCAAGGCCGGTCCCTTTATTTCTCAGGACGATATGCTGCGCAGAAAGATCTCCAAATCTACGGTGGAAATGCTCCGACAGGCCGGATGCCTGAATGATCTTCCCGAAACCAGTCAGGTATCTCTGTTTGAATTTGGCGGTTGAATCACTCCTAAACGCCCAGGAATTCAGTCAGTACACAAAATCCCCCCGGAAGACGGTTGTGTTTTTGCAGTATCACAATCCGTCCTTCGGGGGACGATTTTTCCTTCTAACTTGAGCAGACCTCTCTCCTATTGGAACACTTTTTTAATGCGATCCCAAATGGATTTGTGAGAAATAATCACGGAAGAGCGAAGTTGTATCGGATTTTCCATATACCAATGCTGTACATCCAGTTCCTCTTCCCCGTCCCGGCGCTGTACCGGCACATAATTTCCATCACTCTGAAGTCTGCGCGCTTTGACATTGTCGGATAGTATGCGCTCCAGATACTTCAGGATCATATTTTTCAGCTCCGCACTGGATACAGGGCAGGCAATTTCCACACGGCGCGTCTGATTTCGAGTCATAATGTCCGCAGAAGAAAGATAGCATTTGCATTCCTCTCCCGTACCAAAACAGTAAATGCGGGAATGTTCCAGAAAACGCCCTACTATGCTGGTCACTTTAATGTTTTCCGTATAGCCCGATATGCCAGGGATCAGACAACAAATACCCCGGATAATGAGGTCGATCTGCACGCCTGCGCAGGATGCCTCCGAGAGCTTGTCAATCAATTCCCGTTCGGTGATAGAATTGGCTTTAATGATAATGCGCCCTTCACTGCCCTTGGAAATTTGCTGGTCGATGAGCTCTATCAGCCGGCTCTTCATGGCATTGGGCGCCACAAACAACTTTTCATATTCCCCGTACAAGGAACCGATGAGTATATTCTGGAAAAACGTCACCGCATCCCGAGCTATAGATGGGTCCGCCGTCATCATGCAAAAATCGGTGTAGAGCGTGGAAGTCTTTTCGTTGTAATTGCCTGTTCCGATCTGGGTAATATAGGAAAAACCATTCTTTTCCTTTCGGGTAATCAGGCAGATTTTCGCATGGCATTTACAGTTTTCAGGCCCATATACAATTCTGCAACCCGCTTCCTCCATCTCTCTAGACCAGTCAATATTATTCTGCTCATCAAAGCGGGCGCGCAATTCCATCATCACCGTAACTTCCTTGCCATTCTCCGCCGCTTCACAAAGGTATTTGGCAATGGCGGAATTGCGGGCAAGGCGGTAGATGGTAATTTGAATGGATAGCACCTGAGGATCTGTCGCGCTCTGTTTAAGCAGATCTAGAAAGGGCTGCATGGACTGATAGGGATAGAACAACAACACGTCCCGCTGTTGGATCTGTTCCCGCATGGGCCGCGTTCTGTCCAGATAGGCCGGCCACACGGGAACATATGGATCGTAATACATTTCTGGCGCGCAGCTTTCCAGCATATACGCATAACTCAGTTTCAGAGGACACGCACAACTGTAAACCTGTGCATCCCCAAGCTTCAGGCTGCTAGCCAACTGTTTTGCCAACTTAGGCGCACTCCCCTGCAGTTCCAGGCGCACCGGGCCCAAGCGCTCTCGCTTTTTGAGCAGTTTGGCCATATAATTCAGGAAATCAGGATTATCTTCATCAAACTTTTCCTCATCCAAACTGATATCCGCGTTGCGCGTAACGGAAATAACGGCCATTTCTTCCACCTCGTAGATTTTAAAAATCTTCTTGAGGTGAGCCAATACAATTTCCTCCACACGGATATACTGGATCTGATCGCCCGGAAGCATCAATATGGCAGGCACAGAGCCCGGAACCCCCACAATGCCCAGCACGCTCTTACCCCGGCCATTGAGCACCGCAGCCGCATACAGCGCCTTATTCTTCAAATGGGGAAAGGGATGGTTCCGGTCGATAATCTGGGGAGATAGAATGGGCTTGATATAGGCCTTATAATAATCGTGTACAAAGCCCTTTTGGCCATCGCTGAGCTGATCATAGCGCAACTCTTTGACGCCGGCAGCCGCGAGCTCTAAGCTAAGCTCTCTAAAGATCTGATCACGGCGAACGATCAGCGGGCGAACCGCTTCAAAGATCTTTTCCAGCTGCTGGGCCGGAGTCATTCCACTCTTATTCTCCACGTCATTGGGAGCAATCACATTTAAATCAAATAAGCTACCAACGCGCACCATGAAAAATTCATCCAGATTGCTGGTAAAAATGGAAGCAAATCGAAATCGTTCAATGAGCGGAACGCGCTTGTCCGCCGCTTCATCCAGTACGCGTTCGTTAAATTTGAGCCAGCTAAGCTCCCGGTTCTGCGTATAGGCCAAATTGCAGTTTTCCACATTCTTCACAATCGTTTCCTCCCCTAAAGGGCTTTTCCTTCGATATAATTTCTAAATGGATAAAGCAGGGTCATCACGAGTATTATATCGGATTCTTTTCATAAAATCAACCTTTGCTTTATTTTAGAATCATGTACAATCGTGGAAATTAAAGCTTGTAAGTATCGTTGATATGGGTTATAATGTAAATAGTAGGCTAATTTTAAATTGATTATTAGGTATTTTTATCATAAGGAGGTTAAATATATGATCAGAATTGGAATGCTGACCAGCGGTGGCGATTGTCAGGCTCTGAATGCAGCCATGCGCGGCGTGGCAAAGACCCTTTATAATTCCAAGCAGGATGTGGAAATCTATGGCTTTCTGGACGGTTATCAGGGACTGATCTACAGCAAATTCCGTCTGCTCAGCTATGATGATTTTTCCGGTATTCTGACCAAGGGCGGCACTTTTCTGGGCAGCAGCCGCACCCCCTTTAAAACCATATTGGACCCGGATGAAAGGGGTCTGGACAAAGTTTCTGCCATGAAGCAGAATTACTACAAGCTTCAGCTCGATTGCCTGGTAATCCTTGGCGGAAACGGAACGCATAAGACTGCAAATCTCCTTCGCCAGGAAGGCCTGAATGTAGTTACCCTTCCCAAGACCATTGACAATGATCTATGGGGAACGGATATGACCTTTGGCTTCCAAAGCGCCGTGGATGTGGCTACCGACGCCATCGACTGCATTCATACCACGGCTGCTTCCCATGGGCGCGTGTTTATCGTGGAAGTCATGGGCCACAAGGTAGGCTGGTTGACGCTAAACGCTGGCATGGCTGGTGGCGCAGACATCATTTTGATTCCGGAAATTCCCTATGACATTGATAAAATTGTAGAGAAAATCCGGGAACGCCATGAACGCGGCAGCCGCTTTACCATTCTTGCTGTGGCTGAGGGCGCTATTTCCAAACAGGATGCTGCCCTTTCCAAGAAGGAGTACCGCAAAAAAATGGAAAATTACAAGTACCCGTCCATATCCTACGAGATCGCAGAGCAGATCACCAAAAAGAGCGGCTATGACGTGCGGGTTACGGTTCCTGGCCACACCCAGCGCGGCGGCAGCCCCTGCCCTTATGACAGGGTATTCGCAAGCCGATTGGGTTCGGAAGCCGGAAAATTAATTCTCAACGGAGAATACGGCTTCATGGTGGGATACAAGAATCGGGAAATCGTCAAAGTTCCCCTGGAAGATGTCGCCGGTAAATTGAAGATGGTTGACCCCAAATCCTCCATCGTCAAGGAAGCCAAGAGTTTGGGGATCAGTTTTGGCGATTAATGTCTAACTTTCTTCCATACTTGGGAGCAAGCGATCCACGGGGCCTGCAAACTATGCAGGTCCTTTTTCATTTTACCTCCAAGCTCCCCTATTATTCATTTTTGTCCCCTATAACGAGCGGCGTTCTTGTAATTAGCCAGGGTACATGCTATAATCAAATGAGACTGATGAGGAGGTCAGTGTATGGATGCCTACTCCTATCAATGCGGTGTCATAGACTGCTTTAATGAAATGGTGCGTGCCGGATTGAAACCACTTGCGCTGGCACATCCCTGCGAAAGTGCCCGGCAGAGAGCACAATTTTTGCCCTTCTGCCGCCAGATTTGCGATCAATACGGTACTGATTATTATCTGGAAGATGATTTTCTGATCACCGATCTCTTTCCTGCTTCTGCAAACCGGGGAAAATACAACATTCTCTTTTTCCGTGATTCCAAAGTTCTTCAGGCATATCTTCTCCTCAAGACCAATAAGGCCGCATTGCAGCGCGCCGGCGAGTATCGGGGAGAGGCACGGCTGGACATTGCCCTACAGCTGGGCAAACTGCTGGGATATCCAAAAGAAAGTTGTCTACGGCTGATCCGGGAAAATTGTGATCGAGAAGACATTTAAGCACAGGACGCATATTCTCCCTTCCCTTTGGGCAGGGCCCCTGCACCTGGTGACTAAAAAGAACAATATCTTCACTGAGGAGGACATATATGGGAGAGTTTGGTGCAAAGCGGATTGCTGATTCCTATACAACGCAGGTTCAGGTTCTGACTCAGGGAAATCTGAACGGCTACAATCGGCTATTTGGCGGCCAGTTGATGAGCTGGATGGACATCGTCGCCGCAGTAGTCGCACGCAGGCATTCTAACCGCAATGTAACAACGGTCCGCGTGGAAGATCTGGAATTTCGCGCTCCGGCACACGCAAATGACACGGTGTATCTGACCGCGCACATTTGCTACGCAGGGCATACTTCCATGGATATTTGCGTTCACGTATACGTGGAATCCCTTTCTGGGGAGCGGGAATTGATTAATCGCGCCCACTTCTTAATGGTTGCTCTGGACAAGGATGAAAACCCCACCCCCGTACCAGCCCTGATTCTGGAAACTGACCAGCAGAGGAAGGAATGGGAAGAAGCAAAGAAGCGCAGAGAGCGCAGGAACTCATAAAAGATAAAATGCAATCGTAGAACGATGCCGCCTTTTATTTCGTGTTTTTCCCGTTTTTCCAATCCAATATTTCTTTCAAGCGCCGGGCAAAGTGCTCCTCCTGCCCCTGCTGCGTGGGTTGATAGTATCGCCGGTCGCGCAGTGAATCCGGCAGGCATTGCATGTGTGCCAGCTTTTGAGGGCAGTCATGTGCATATTGATATCCCTTTCCGTAGTCCAGTTCTCTCATTAATCCAGTGGGGGCATTGCGGATCACCAGGGGAACCGGCTCGGCCAACTGGGCTAGCGCATCTTCCTGAGCATTGGTGTAAGCTTTGTACAAAGCATTGGATTTAGGGGCCAGGGCCATGTATACTACCGCTTGCGTCAAATGCAGATTGCATTCCGGCATACCCAAATAGTGACATGCCTGATAGGCAGCCACTGCCTGTTTCAACGCCTCGGGGTCCGCCAGTCCCACATCCTCGCTGGCAAAACGGATAATCCTGCGAGCTATGAACAGCGGATCCTCCCCAGCCTCTAACATTCTGGCCAACCAGTAGATGGCTGCATCCGGATCGGAATTGCGCATAGACTTATGCAGAGCAGATATTAAATTGTAATGTTCCTCTCCCGTTTTATCGTACAGGAGAGATTTTTGGGAGACACATTGTTTGAGTGTCTCCCGATTTACTGTCACAGCCCCCATGGCATCCATATCGCCATTGAGCACCGCCATTTCCAGTGTGGACAGCGCACTCCTTCCGTCTCCGTTGGCAAAATTGGCGATCATCTCCAACAAATCTTGCTCCATATGAATTTCCTGACCGCCAAAGCCCCTGGGATCTTCCAGAGCTCGCCGGAGCAGCAATAACAATTCATCCGCTTTCAGTGCATGCAAAACAAAAACCTTGCAACGGGACAACAGAGCTCCATTGATTTCAAAGGATGGATTCTCCGTAGTCGCGCCGATCAAAACTATGCTGCCTTTTTCCACAAATGGCAAAAAGGCATCCTGTTGTGCCTTATTGAATCGATGGATTTCATCTACAAATACGATGGTCCGCTCGCCAAACCGGCGATTTTCCTCGGCCTGCTGCATCAGCGTCCGGATTTCCTTGATCCCACTGGTTACCGCCGAAAAATCCACGAAGGAAGAACGGGTATGCCGCGCAATGATCCGGGCAAGCGTCGTCTTGCCAACTCCGGGCGGTCCCCAAAAAATCATGGAGGATACGCGGTCTTCCTCAATCAGCCGGCGCAGCACCTTGCCAGGTCCTAACAGGTGTTGCTGTCCCACAAAATCTTCCAGATTTTCCGGACGCATGCGCGCCGCCAATGGCTGTTCTCCCATTCCATCAAAAAGTCCCAACTGTTCCATGCCGCTACTCCCTCCGCTCCATGGTAGCTATAACACCCGCTCCAGACACACAAGCTTTTCCGGGATCAAGCCCTCATGGAGTACGTCCACATATCCTGCAATTGAAAAACCATTCTTCAAATACAGCATCTTTGCCGGTTCATTCTTCCAGAAGGTATCCAGTCTCATTACTCTGCATCCGCAATTTTGTGCCCGTTCAATGGCAAAAGCCACCATGCGGCTCCCATAACCTCTCCCGGCACAACTGGTCGGCACACATAGGGTATGAATTACCATCACTTCCCCATCCTCTGCCGGATACCGCCACGGAATCTGCGCATATTCAGGCGCCTGCACCTGATTTAGTACCATGCTGGCGCAGATTTGTCCATCTTCCTCCAACACATACATTTTCCCCAACGGAATCTGCTTTTCAGGTACTGCGCGAGTGGGATAAACATCTAGTTTCCAATTGCTACAGCCACCATAGCGCATTTCATGCTTCAACAGTTCCTCATACCCCGCAACAATCGCCTCCGTGTCGGTGGAAACTGCTCTTCGAATCATTTTATTTTACCTCCCGATATCTGCTCGGTTAAAATGCACAAGCACAAAGGATATTTCTCATGTTCTACCCATGAGCAAAAGCGCCCGCTGGCACGGACGCTTTTGGATTTCCCACTTATTCTACTTACCCAACTGCTGCTTCAATTCTTCAATGCGCTCCTTACTGCCTCTGGGCGCATCATCTGCAAAGAGCGCCACCTGCGTAGCCACATCCGCATTGCCAGTGGGTTGAATGCCCGCGGCCATCTGAAAGAAGCCCGTGGCCATAAAAGAGCTCTGTCCGTACACGCCGTCGGCCTCTCCTTCCAGCCATCCCAATTCAATCAGGCGCTGCTGAACCACCGCCGCCGCACGAATATATGTGGTCTTTTTCAACGTTGCCGGCAATACCTTAAAGCTCTGCAGCTCAGGTTTTTCCCCTGGGGGAGTCAACTCGCTGACCTCGTTCTCCGGAAGGCCAAACATCTCGCTCAGCGTAACCAGACGATATCCTCGGGCGACTACTCCGGGAATAAACTGTAACAGCTTGTTTAAATCATTATCCGTTGTATGGAACAGGTAAATCTTTCCAGGAGCCAAATTATTGTACAAGCTATCCAAAGAATCCGTAGATCCGGACTGGCTCCACATGGCGACCCCATTATACCCCAACTGATGCACATAGGCATGTACGCGCTGGTCTTCCCGTTCATCGCCACCCTTGGGACGGAAAAAATGCTGTGTATAATTGACGCCCAGCACCTCATTGACCTTCTGAATCTGATACCAAAGCTCACTGGTCATGTGGTCATCGCCATTATGATACATGCCCGCATGGTTATAGGTGTGGTTGCCGATTTCCATACCACTCTCATAGGCATAGCGTATGCCCGTAGCCACGCTGGATTTTTCCAGATTCTTGCCAATGGGGAAGATTGTCAGTTTACCGCCGTTGTTTACAGCGCATTGAACGATCTGCTGGAGATTCTCTCCCTGAAAGCAATCGTCCACAGTGATGGCAATGATGTTCTCCGTAGTATTGGCCTTATAGAGTATGGGCAAGTAACCATCCTTCGTTTCCGGCCAGTAACTCAGTTTCGCCGGATCCACCTTTGAATAATCTGCGGTAAACAATGGCCCCGTTTCCATTCCCCTGGCGGCAGCCACATAGGCCTCGTCAAAATTAAAACTGCCCGTGGGGACATAGACATTGGGTGCCACAGTGGGTTCTGGCGTTGCCGAAGGCGCAACTGAAGCCAAATCTCCATTGGCCATTGCTGGCTCTGAGCTGGGCGCAATCGTCAAATGGGGCGTTTGTGTTGAATCTGACCCACGATTTCCAGAAGTGAGCAGGACAACTAACAAAATGACAAGCACCACTGCAATGGGTACAGCAATCATCAAACGCTTTTTTAATCTGCGCTTTCTGCGCATCTCCAGGATTTTACGACGCTGAGCCGGCGTCAATGGCCTTCGGTTAACTTGGCCGCCACGATTCTGAGTCATTTTTTGATCCTCTTACTTTTGTACTGTGTATATAATATCACCACAAATCAAGGCGCGTCAATCGGCAATTTCGAAATTTAATGAACCTTTCATGAACAAATCCCTTCCATTAATTAGGCAGAGCCACAACACGTAAGCTCTGCCCAACACAACCATACCATCTATCTTGTCAAACCCACAACCTGATCGCCCATGACCACCATCACATAGGGCTGCCCCTTTCCACTACGGGTTTCAATAGCCACATCCTCCGTATTGCAGGGTGTCATGGTACCACTCTTCTGGACGATCTGGAAATCAAAGGGCTCGGTAACCTTCAGTGCGCCCGCTAATTTATTGCCATTGGAACCGTTCTTCAGCAGGTTGAAGCATTTTAATCCCTTTCCGCCCCGAGCTTGTCGATCAAAATCAATCAGCAGACAGCGCTTCATATAGCCCATATCGCTGATGAGCACTACCTCTCCTTCGCAGTTATGCACAAATACGAAGGCGACGCTGTCTTCCGGCGCCAGATTCATGGATTTAACCCCGCTGGCTGTACGCCCCGTCAAGGGAATTTCCTCCACGGTAAAGTGAATAGCCATCGCACCTTCAGTGACCAGCAAAACTTCCTGTTCCTCAGGATTTATGGCACAGATCATGCGGTCCCCTTCCTTGAGGCCAATGGCAGCATATTTTCCCTTGCGCACATTCAGATCCGCAAGGGCGGTACGCTTGATCAGGCCCTTTGCCGTGGCCAACAGCACCTCACCACTCCAATCACCGGTGGGGAGCACATTGATCAGCTTTTCATCCTTCTCCAAACCCGCCAGCAGGCCTCCAGGCGGCAATCCTCTGTCCTTGGCCCGAAATTCGGGAATCTGTTCCACCGATACAGGATAACAATTCCCCTGGTCTGAGAAAAACAGCAGTTTTTGATCGGTCATGCATTGGAAGCTTTGCACGGGCGGATCTGTGAACTCTTTGCCCGTCAGCGCCTTTTCATAGCTTCTGGGCGGCATGCGCTTGATAAAGCCGGCCCGGGTAACCATGACCCATGCCTCATCTGGAGCAGGCACTTCCTCTTCAATGACGATACTCTCAAAACTGTCCACCAGTTCCGTACGGCGGGCATCGGCAAATTTCTGGCGAATCTCGCCCAACTCCCGCTTGATTACCGCCAACAGTTTCTTTTCACTGCCGAGGATAGCCCTATAACCATCAATCTTTTTTAGCAAATCCGCATATTCCTGCTTGAGTGTAAGTACCTCTAAATTGGTCAGGCGCTGAAGCCTCATATCCAAAATAGCCTGGGCCTGAATATCTGTCAAATCGAATCGTTCAATCAATCGCTGCTTTGCTTCCTTGGGCGTCTTACTGGAACGAATGAGGGAAATCACCTCATCCAGGTTGTCCACAGCAATGATCAATCCTTCCAATATATGCGCTCTGGCCTCCGCCTGTTGAAGTTCATATTTCGTCCGGCGGGTCACTACGTTCTTCTGGTGGCCGATGTAATATTCCAGCATCTGCTTAAGGCCCATCTGTACAGGTTTTCCACCAGCTATAGCCACCATATTGACCCCAAAGGTCACCTGCATATCCGAGTACTTATATAAAACCTTCAGCAGCTTCTCCGGATCCACGTCCTTCTTTACTTCCACCACAGCTCGCATACCTGTGCGGTCGGACTCATCTCGGATATCATAAATACCTGAAAGCAGCGACTTTTTTTCCTCACTCAGCCGCAGAATTTTTTCCAGCAGCGCCGCTTTGTTCACCTGATAGGGCATTTCATCCATCACGATCAGACTGCGCCCTGCGTTTGAGCTCTCAATATGCACCTTTGCCCGCAGTTGCAGCTTCCCTCGCCCCGTTTCATACGCCTGAAGCAACTCTCCATCGCCGGAGAGGATACCTCCCGTGGGAAAATCCGGTGCAGGAATATAGTGCATCAGCTCTCGGGTGGAGAGCGTAGGCTTGTCGATCAGCGCAATGGTTCCGTCAATGACTTCTCCCAGATTGTGAGGCGGTATATTGGTGGCCAGACCAACGGCAATGCCACTGGCGCCATTGACCAGCAGATTGGGATAGCGGCCAGGCAACAGATCGGGCTCACGCTGGGTATCATCAAAATTCAGATGGAAGTCCACCGTGTCCTTGTCAATGTCCTGGAGCATCACCATGGCCAGTTCCGTCATTCGTGCCTCAGTATAGCGCATGGCCGCCGGGCTGTCGCCATCGATGGATCCAAAGTTACCGTGCCCGTCCACCAGCATGGCTCGCATCACGAACGGCTGCGCCATGCGCGCCAGGGCATCATACACCGAGGTATCGCCATGGGGATGATATTTACCCAGACAGTCACCCACGATGCGGGCGCACTTCCGATGCGGTTTATCGTAGGTATTGCCCAATTCATGCATGGTGTAGAGAATGCGTCGCTGCACCGGTTTGAGTCCGTCTTCCACTCGGGGCAGTGCACGCTCCATAATCACATGTTCAGAATAGGGAATCATGGAATCGTGCATCACATCTTCCATGCTCTTTTGAATGATTTCCTCCGCAGGAATTTGTTTGAAGTTGTCCTTATCCTTTCTTCTAGGCGCCATGAATGCTCTCCTTTATCAATCTGACGTGCCCGTAACGGGCTGAAAATTGTCAACCTTATTAAAATCCGCATACTGGCTGATGTAATTTCTGCGCGGTTCCACTTTGTCGCCCATGAGTATGGTCACTCGACGATCCACCTCTGCAAAATCTTCAATCGTCACCTGTACAAGCCGGCGCCCCTGAGGATTCATGGTGGTTTCCCAAAGCTGTTCCGGGTTCATTTCACCCAAACCCTTGTACCGCTGTAAGGTATACTTCCGGCCAACTTTTTTCAGGGTCTGTTCCAAGGCCTTGTCGTCATAGCAGTAGTTTACCTGGTCACCCTTGGCAACCCGATAGAGCGGCGGCATCCCGATGTAAACATGCCCATCGGTGATTAACTCCTTCATGTATCGGAAGAAGAAAGTCAGCAGAATCGCACGGATGTGAGCTCCATCCTGATCCGCATCCGACAGAATGATGACCTTGTCATACTTTAAATGGGATAAATCAAAATCTTCCCCCACCCCTGTACCCAGGGCCGTAATCACTGAACGAAATTCTTCATTGAGAAGCACCTGGTCCAGCCGCTTTTTTTCCACGTTCAGCGGCTTGCCTCGCAGGGGAAGTATGGCTTGAAAGCGGCGGTCACGGCCCTGCTTGGCACTTCCGCCCGCAGAATCTCCCTCAACAATAAACAATTCGTTTTCCTTGGCATTCCTACCCGTGCAGCTGGAGAGCTTGCCCACCAGAGGAGCCGCATCCAACTGGTTTTTCTGCCGGGCCATCTCCTTGGCTTTGCGCATCGCTTCGCGCACTTTTGCCGCCTTGGCTGCTTTCTCAATGATCTTTGCTGCAAATTCCTGATTCTTCAAATCGTCCAGATAGATGGAAAGCTGCTCATAACACACGCTTTCAAATACAGGACGCACTTCCGTATTCCCAAGCTTACCCTTGGTCTGTCCTTCAAACTGCGGATTTTTGACTCCGGCATAGACAATCGCCGTCATGCCTTCGCGAAAATCATCCCCGGAAAGATTGTTGTCCTTTTCCTTCAGAATCCCCATGCGACGAGCATAGTCGTTAAAGGCCCGGGTCACGGCCGCCTTAAAGCCGGTCTCATGCGTTCCACCCTCAGAGGTAGGCACATTATTGACGAAGGAGCAGATATTCTCCGCATAGGAATCCGTATATTGCAAGGCTACACGCACCAACGTTCCGTCTTGAACTTTTTCAAAGAGGATGGGCTCCGTGATCACTGTCTTGTCGGTATTCAAATAACCCAGGAAGTCCTTTAGACCACCGTCGTAGCAATACTCATGAACGCGCTGTTCCACTTCTTTGATTCGCTCATCAGTAAAAACAAAGCGTATCCCGCGATTGAGATAGGCCAGTTCCCGCACGCGTCGGCGCACAATATCTGAATTAAAGCGAACGTCTTCAAACACTCTCGGATCGGGTTTAAAGGATACCTGCGTGCCACGTCGCCGGGTATTTCCCACCTTGGCCAAAGGCGCCACAGGTCTTCCGGAAATGATTTTACCCGTCTTCGCATCCTCCACCGATTCAAATTTCTGCTGATAATGGCTGTAATCCCGATAGACGTCCACCACCACCCATTCAGAGAGGGCGTTGACTACGGACGCGCCCACGCCATGAAGGCCGCCGGAATAAGCATAGTTTTTATCGTTAAATTTTCCACCCGCGTGCAGCTGTGTGTATACCACTTCCACCGCGGAAACGCCCAGCTGCGGATGAATATCCACCGGAATGCCCCGTCCGTTATCCGAAACTTCGCAGGAGCCATCCTTTTTTAGCGTCACGGTGATTTCCGAAGCATAACCGTTGGACGCCTCGTCGATGGCATTATCCACGATTTCCCAGATCAGATGGTGCAATCCTCTGCTTCCCGTCGAACCGATGTACATGCCGGGCCGCATGCGCACTGCATCCAGGCCTTCCAGAACGGTTATATCGTTGGCTGAATACGTTTTTGCCATTTTTTCCTCCACACTTTGTCATTATACATATTATACATGGAAAACGTTAAATCTATTTGTTGGAGAATTCCCCGCCATTTGGTCTTTTTTTGAGAACTGCCTCCCGCCATTTGCATAAAACTCCAATATGTGGTATACTACAGAAGATAATGGAGGAATGGGCATTTTATGACTAACGACAGCAATACAAATCTCTCTGACCTGAAGGAATGGGTGCACGCGCTCTGCCTTCGAAAGGGTTGGGGAACAGACGGCGTTCAAAATCCTCAGCATGTAGCCATGGCCATGACTGTGGAAATGAGCGAACTATTGGAACATTTTCAATGGCTCAATCCTGAGGATGTTGCGCGGCTGGTATCCGGCGATGATCCCAAGCGCTGCGCAATGATCGCCGAGGAGTTTGCCGATGTAATGATGTACGGACTTCAGCTGGCGCGAACCCTGGGCATTGACATCACAAGTGAAGTTCTTCGCAAGATCGACATCGTGGATCACAGACCTGTCAAAGCTGATGATCCCAAGCGCTGATTCCAAGAGGTGGCTCCATGAATACCGATCTAATATTGATACTGGATTTTGGCGGTAACCAGGCGTATTATACGGCCCGCAAACTGCGCGGCGAACAGTTTTACTGTGAAATTTTGCCGGGCAGCACTGATCCTGCAGAAATTATTTTGCGCAAGCCCCGGGGCGTGATGCTGGCTGGCGGGGATACACGGGAACTGCGCCCTGAGCCGCTTCCCTTTGATCCCGAAATTCTAGGTGTACCTGTGCTGGCCTTTGGTGGAGCAGCTAGAATGTTGGCTGAACGAGTGGGGACCGAACATCGCGGCATTCAGTTGGAAAACGGAAAGGATTTTGTTCAGTTTTCCAATTGCTCGCTGTTTGAAGGTCTGGATGAAAACGATCGCTTCTTTGAGCGCATCGACGGATATGCCTTTCCCGAAGGATATGCAGCCATTGCCTCTACGCCCGCCGGCCTGATTCCCGCTTTCGGCAATATCGAAAGGGGGATCTATGCCCTGCAATTCTATGTGGAGTCCAATGATCCGGATGGATTAAGGATTCTGGAGAATTTTGCAGAAAATATCTGTGCCTGCCCCCGCAACTGGACTGTGGAAAACTATGCTCCAAAGTTGATCGACCGGGTACGCAATGAGGTGGGCGGTGCGAAGGTGTTAGTCCCTGTATCCGGCGGCGTGGATTCTGCGGTGACCGCCGCGTTGATTCATAAGGCCATCGGCAACCGACTCACCTGCCTGTTTATCAACACAGGCCTTTTGCGCAAGGGAGATCCCGAATTTGTCCGCCGGGCATTCGTAGATCAAATGGATATGAATCTGATGGAGTTAAATGTACAGGAGCGCTTTATGAAGGCTCTCTCCGGCATCCATCAGCCTAGCGAGAAACGTCGCATCATGCACGATGAATTTTCTGCCGTCTTCGCTGAGCAATACATCAAAGCAGGAAATGTGGAATGTATGGCAGAAGGCACCATTTATCCGGATATCCTCAAGGGTGCCCCTCGGCTGGTGAACAACATGATCGAAGGTTGTCGCCGCATTGAACCCCTGAAATTACTGTTTAAGGAAGATGTTCGTGCCCTTGGGCGTTACTTGGGCGTCCCCGGGGAACTGGTAAGCCGTCCTTCTTTTGAAAGCTGCGGTCTCTCCGTGCGCTGCCTGGGAGAAGTGACGCCGGCCCGCCTGAATATGTTGCGGGAAGCAGACGCCATCTTCCGGGAGGAAGTGGAAAACGCATCGCTTTCCCGTAAAATCGCCCAATATTTTGTAATTCTCACTGATATGCGCACTCCCGGTTCCATGGGAGAAGGCTATGTATGCGTGCTGCGGGCGCTGGGCTCCTCCAATGCCGGCAAGGCTGCCGCCTATAAGCTGCCCTATGATTTGATGGAGGCCGTCGTGCGGCGCATCACCGGCGAAGTACCGGGCATCACTCACGTGGTTTACGACATTACCGGGCGTCCTACTGCTTCCGTGGAATGGGAATAGAAAGATTCGGAGGATACTTAAATCATGATACTGAGACACGCCCGGGAATCGGTGGACGGACAGCCTCTGGAAAACAGTTTTGAGGCCATTGACGAAAGCAGCGGTTCCACGTTGGGCAGTTGTACCATATACACCCATGTAAGCGAACAGCTCTTCCCGCTCAGGCCCATGCGCATATATCTGGACATTCACGGCAATCCGGCGCCGGACGCGCTGTTGGGCGCTGCAGTGGCCCGGGCCAAGGAATTGGCTGTTCAGTCACATATGCCCTGTCGCATTTTTACCCAAGTAGAACCGGATGACGATCAGCGCATGATTTCTTTGCGCACCTTGGGTTTCAAGGACAACGATGGACTGGTGCGCATGCGGCAGGATTTGCCCTGTGCTCTTACCACCTCGATTCCCATTGGATGTGTGGTGGTCAGAGATGATCTGGACGATCCCATCGAGGAGAAATTCTTTCTGGAGCGATACAATCAGCTGTTCAGCGAAGATTACGACTTTGAATGGCTGCAGGAATTTCGCAGTAAGCCAGGTTTCAAGCGCATCTTACTGGTGGCGCCTACCGGCATGGCGGGAGAAATTATTTTCTGGCAGGATGAAAGGGCAGGCGTAATCGGCTGGCTGCAAACCTCCAAGAAGTGGCGGAGGATGGGCGTAGCTCGTTGTCTGCTGGAGTTGGCCTGTTCTTCCCTCCACGAAGACGGCATGGAGTTTGCTACAGCTGAGGTACAGGTACGCATTCCCCATGTACTACGCGCCATGGAGTCGGCAGGGTTCCACCAATCGGCATTAATCCTGCGTTATCCCGGCATTGATATCGGCTGAAGATATGCGCGGCGGTCGCAATCGACCCGCCGCGCTTTTTCTATAGTTCTCCTGGTCTTAGCTCCGCGGTTCTCTTTATGGATATTCCGCAATAGACTGTCCCTGAAGAAAGATTCGGGGAGGGATATCCATGCAGGGGAATCTATTCTATGGTTGCGGTACGGCGCTGGTTACGCCCTTTCGCGGACAACGGGTTGATTATGATCGACTGGAAGCACTGATTGACTGGCAAATCGACTCGGAGGCTGATGCCTTAATTGTGTTGGGTACCACGGGCGAAGCGAGCACCATCACCCCATCCGAGCGAAGCGCCATCATCGAATGTGCTGTCGCCCGCTGTTCCGGCCGCGTCCCGCTCTATGTAGGTACCGGCTCCAATTCCACGAGGACTGCCGTGGAGCAATCCATCGAAGCGGCCCGGCTGGGCGCTGACGGACTGTTAGTCGTGACTCCCTATTACAACAAAGCCAGCAATGCGGGACTCATTACCCACTATCTAACCATTGCAGACAGCGTCAACGTGCCCATTATTGTCTACAATGTGCCCGGCAGGACCGGGCTGAACATGCCCCCCGAAGTGATGCTGGAGCTGGCAAAACACCCGCTGTTGTGTGGATTTAAAGAAGCTTGCGCCGATATCAGTCATGCTATGCGCCTGTTTGAGCTGGTCGGGGATGGAATAGCCATTTACAGCGGCAATGATGATCAGGTACTTCCCCACATGGCTCTGGGAGCGCGGGGTGTTATCTCCGTGGCAGCAAATATCGTTCCCAGCCAGATTCATGATTTGACCATAGGTTTTCTTCGGGGAGATCTCAATGCCAGCCGGGATCTGCAATTGCACCTCTTACCCCTGATCCGCGCCCTGTTCTGCGATGTCAATCCCATTCCTGTAAAGGCGGCATTGGCATCGATGGGTAAAATTGAAGATACTCTCCGTGCCCCTCTGGCACCTCTGGATGATAAAATGAGGTCACAACTCATTCGCGAGCTCCAACGGTTTCATTTGATTTCCGAAAATGATTCTTCCCGCAATTGATGTAAATGTGCATACAAAGAAAGCCGCGTATTAACGCGGCCTTCTCATTCGACGCAGAATTTCAGGAAATCATTGAATATTTGTAGCAATTCAAGCATACAGGCATCTCGAATAATCAATCCAGCAAATCAAACAAGCTCAGTTGCTCTGATTCACTGCTTTTCCAACGTTGGCTTAGATCCACAAGATCCATCTCAAGAATATTGTCCGCTGGAATGGCCCCACGGGCGAGAAGGCTCTCGTTATGGATATCTCCCGTCCAAGCATAAATCCAATCACAATATCGGTTGCGAATGGCGTCCAGCTCGCCACGCTTACCGTCTGTATTAAAAATGAAAGCTGCTTCGGACAGAGAAAAAAGCACTTTATTGCGGGTAATAGCGTGGCTAACCGTCAGCAAAGCCTCTGGATGTTCCAGGGAAACCACAGCAGCACGCCCCTGCTTTAGAAGTTCGGAAATCCCTTCCTCCCGAATATGTGCGCTCATATCCCCACCCAGAACTTCCACCAACGAGCCACCCTCCTGGGCAACTGTCGTCATGGCGATGCGGGAAACTCCCAATTCCCCGCCTGTCACGATGGTATAGCCCAGTTCCGTTCCCCGGCGTACCAGTGATTCCACGGAATCCCGGGCCTCGGGGCTGGTTTTCACACCACTGATGCCGACAATGGCCAGCATGGGGCGGGACATCAATTCCTGATTGCCGCAGCGATAAAATACCGCCGGCGCAGCTGCCTCCATGCGTCGCTTCAGCCGCTGAGGGTACTCCTCATTATAGCAGGTCACAACTTCAATGCCCTGTTTCAAATAATTCTCCACCGTATAGGAGAGTTGAACACTGCGATTGAGCAGGGTATAGATGCGATAGGCTTCCTCCTCAGAGATATTCAATTTCAACATCAGCCCGCCAATATCGGTATTGAGCAGCCGTCCAATGTGGTACAGGCCACCGGAACGGACCTTTTCTTCCAGCCTGTTCAGTTCGCTGGTTCCAAAGGGACGGGCATATTCCTCCCGATTGGGCGACAGTGCCATGGTCAACAGCATGGTCACAAAGGCATCCTCCGTATAGTTCAAAGCCCATCCCCGCCTTTCTCTTTTGAAATCATTATACCACAGTTTATTTTCCTTGCCTAGACGCTTACTCCATCTGTTCTTTTAACTTCTGCAATGCCTTCTTCTCTATTCGGGAAACATAGCTCCGGGAAATTCCCAGCATTGCGCCCACTTCATGTTGGGCATAAAATGTTCCATCCTCCAATCCATAACGCAGGCGCAGTACCCGCGCCTCCCGTTGATCCAGCACCTGATCAATCAGTTTTAGCGCAATGTCAGAATCTATGCGCAGGGCAACTTGATCCGGCACCAAATCTTTATCCGTCCCCAAAAGATCGATGAGCTCAACTTCATTGCCTTCCTTGTCCCACCCCACACTATCGCTCATAGTGGCAGTGTTCTTCAATTTTCGGCTGGCACGCAGATGCATGCGAATTTCATTCTCGATACATCGGGAAGCATACGTAGTCAGTTTCCCGGCCTCGGGACGAAAGGTATGTACCGCTTTGATTAAACCTATGGACCCGATGGAAACCAGATCATCCATGTCTGAGGACCGGGCGTACTTCTTGGCGATGTGTGCCACTAACCGCAGATTGTGCTCAATGAGCTTATCCCGAGCCAATGTATCCCCGGCAAGCATTTTTTCCAGTTCTCGGGCCTCCTCGTCAGCAGCGAGCGGTTTGGGAAAAGCGCTTCTTGCGGAAAGATGCAAAACCAGTGTCCATGCACTCTCCGCCAGGTAGAGTAGGATCTCCTCAAAAAACATAGGGCTTTCCTCCTTTGGGGAAGTCTGCCCTACATTCTATTCCTCATTTGCTTGCGCCGTGCACGTCCTCAATCGGCGGCATTTTGCGCGTCGTAGGCCGCCCACATCTGCTGGTAACGCTCCACGTTTTGCTGGTGCTCTTCCTTTGTGATGGCAAAGGCCAATTCACCCGTCGCCGGGTCGGTGGCACAGAAGTACATGTAGCCCTGCTCGATATATTCCATGTCTGGATGCATGGCTGCCTGCAGCGCTGCAACGGATGGATTGCATATGGGCCCCACCGGAAGTCCGGGCACCACATAGGTGTTATACAAATTCTGGTCGTTCAGCTCCTCAGGCGTCAGGATATAGTGGGACAGGCCAAAGAGATAAGTGGCTGTGGGGTCACTTTCCAACTTCCAGCCCTGCTTGAGCCGGTTGTGGAACACGGCA
The DNA here is from genome assembly GCA_019419995.1 of Clostridiales bacterium. Lineage (GTDB taxonomy): Bacteria > Bacillota > Clostridia > Christensenellales > Aristaeellaceae > SFTH01. Next base: position 123,160 of record JAHZHZ010000004.1, on the reverse strand, counting down.
GAAACGCGGGCATAGTCCTCACTCTTAGCCGCCTCTTTTTCAATCATCGAAGCCAGAATAATGTACTGATCCATCGTCAGATCGCTCTGATAGGTCTCCACTTGGCTATATTCGCCGTTTTCGTCGATCTGATATTGGACATTATCCGCATAATAAACCTGATCGATGACCGTGTTGTGCTGCTCCAGCAACGTGGAAATGATACTTTCCGCCGATGCGGATCGGAAGATCCGATAGGTATCCGGTGCGAGATAGCCCTCCAGCGCATACTTTCGTCCCACCAGGCTGCCAGCGTCCTGCGCAAATTTCAAAGCATAGGAATCGCCCACAAAGCGGTCCACATCGTTGCACAACTTCAAGAATTCATCGGCGCTGGAAATAGCGCCTTCCTCCACCAGATAATCCGCAATATCCTCGCAAGTCCAACCCGGCACAATGGTGATAGTGCGCTCGTTGGTCTGGCTTCCGCTGGTCAGCTCCGCGATAATCTGATTGACGTTCATGGAAGGAGAAAGCTGAAAACTTCCATAGCTGAGGTCGTTGCCCACTCCCTGAAGCTGTACCAGATATTTGAAGATCGTTCCGCTGTGAATCAGTTCCTGCTTTTCCAGATTGGAACCAATAGCTGTTACGGATTGCCCCGATTCAATTTCGAAATCCACCAGCTGCTTATCCTCGGGGTTTACCGGTCCCAGATAATTATTATAGATCTCATTATAGCCGAAACTGACAATACCGATGACGATCAGTACGCTGCACAGAAAGATCAGCACCGGGCGCAGAATCTTCCACAGCCAGGCATACCAATACAGACCATACTCCCGATCTTCGTGTAAGGTCTGTATATTGTAATTTTCCGTAATAACCGCTCGGCGGCGTGTATTTGTCCGCCGTCTGCGCCGCTTACTGTCCGTCATATCTTTTCCTCCGTCAACCCTGGGCAAGCATGTCCAGATCTACGCCGGCCACATCCGCCAAAATCTTGAAAATATCCGTCAACATGCGCTGAAAGCGGAATTCCGCCATCAAATAACTGCTCACATCCGGATTAAACTGGAGCAGCGTTCCAATCTGCTGAAGGCGCTGCATATCGTCCTGAGGCAGCGTTTCACCGGAAGCCATCTTGGCCTGCAGTCGGAATTGCAGCTTCTTATACTCATCCAGCAGCGCCCGATTGGTATCGTCGTCATAGGCAATTTTCTTCAGGCGTGCGCATTCTCTGTATTCCTCGCTCTCCCGAAGCGCCTTGGCAAGGGCGTGGGCCTGATCATAGGGATTCATGCTCTACCTCCAGTCAGCTTAAATTTCCACGATGATCGGCAGGATCATGGGATTTCGCTTAATCGTATCATAGATATAGTGCTGCACAGATTCCCGCACCTCGTTCTTGAGATGGTTCCACTCCGAAGAATCAATGGGTCCAAAGGATTCAATGGCTCGGGCCGCAGCATCCCGCGCTCCTTCCATCAAATCATCCGCTTCACGCATATAGACAAAGCCACGGCTGATGATGTCCGGGCCGGACACAACGCTCCCCAGATCATGATCCACACCCATGACCACAATGAGCATGCCGTCCTCTGCCAGATGCTTTCGGTCACGCAGCACCACTGCGCCCACATCGCCTACACCCAGTCCGTCAATCAACACGGATCCGTTGGAAACCACGCCGGTAACATCCAGACTATTGGCATCCAATTCAATGACATCGCCAATTTCCGCAATGTAGACATTGTCTTCGGGCATACCCAGCTTTTTTGCCAGTTCCGCGTGATGGTGCAGATGCCGGTATTCCCCGTGAATAGGAATGAAGAATTTCGGGCGCAGCAGCGCGTGAATCAGCTTCAATTCCTCCTGGCGTGCGTGGCCCGAAACGTGAACCTCTGCCAGTGATTCGTAGATCACATCGCAGCCAATGCGAAACAGCTGATTGATCACTCGGGAAACTGATTTTTCGTTTCCGGGAATGGGCGTAGCAGACAGGATCACCATGTCGCTCTCACGCAATTCCATCTTGCGGTGCTCTGCAAAGGCCATCCGGGAAAGGCCACTCATAGGTTCGCCCTGACTTCCTGTAGTGACTACAGTCAACTGATGATCCGGATAGCGGTCGAGCTCGTCCACAGTAATCAGGCTGTCCGCAGGAATCTTCAAATATCCCAGTTGCATGGCCAGCCGGGTGACATTGACCATGCTGCGGCCAATCATGCAGATTTTGCGCTTATAATGCACAGCAGCATCCACTACCGACTGAATGCGATGCACGTTGCTGGCAAACATGGCGATGATGATTCGGCCGTCAGCCCGCTCAAACAGATCAAAAAAGGTCTGTCCCACCTTCTTTTCGGAAATGGTATACCCCGGGCGCTCCACATTGGTAGACTCTGCCAGCAACGCCAGTACGCCTCTATTGCCGATTTCCGCAATACGGCCCAAATCAATGGGCTTGCCGTCCAGCGGCGTATAGTCAACCTTAAAATCTCCCGTGTGAAAGACCACTCCCACAGGTGTAGTAATCGCCAATGCACAGGCACCCGCAATGGAGTGGTTCACCTTGATAAATTCCACCTTGAAAGCGCCTGCTTCAATGATGTCGCCAGGTTCCACTTCCTTTAGCGGAGCCACACCCGTCAACCGATGTTCCTTGAGCTTGTGCTCACACAGTGCCAGCGTCAACTTTGTACCATACATGGGTGCAGGCAGCTTGCGCACGATATAGGGCACGGCGCCAATATGATCCTCATGTCCATGAGTAAAGAAGTATCCGCGGATCTTGCTGGCGTTTTTTTCCAGATAAGTGGTATCCGGAATCACCAGATCTACGCCCGGCATATCCTCTCGCGGAAAAATGGAGCCCAGATCTACCACGATGATGTCGTCTTTGTATTCAAACACCGTTAGATTTTTACCAATTTCTCCCAAGCCCCCCAGTGGTATAATATGGAGCCGGGGTGATTTCTGTTTTTTCGCCACGCTATTCCTCCTTCGTCGAAAAAGATATTTATGTAACACTATTTCATCACGCACGGCAAGACTGCCCGTTCGTGAACTAAGCACGTAAAATCGCTGCGCCAACCACAGCTAAAATTAGTATAACACATTTGCGACCATTTGACCGCAGGCCTCAAGATTTAACGTCCGCAAAAATACCCTTTGATCCCTATTTGACTTTTGACGTCAGATCTCCTGTCCCAGTTCCAAAATATGGTTGAGAATCCGGATCAGCGTAAACTTCGCGCCTGGACCTGCCGCAGCACCCACGCATCCCGGACAGCCATCAGCGCACCTACACGCACCCAGCACTTCCCGGGCCCGCAGCAGCAATTCTCGATCCATCTCGTACACACGATCGGACAGGCCAATCCCTCCGGGCAGAGTATCATAGAGGTAAATGGTGGGCTTACCTGTAAAGCTGTCCTTGACATGGTAAACCACCGAAATGTCCTGGGGAGCACACATCAGGTGCATGGGCGCGATGTGGCGAATGAGATGCGCCAGGCCAACCATGGCATTCTTCATGGGCTCCCTTTCAAACTCTGATTCCAGACTCTCCGGCAGCGTCCACCAGCAAGCCGTGGTCTGCATTTCCAGTTCTGGAAGGGTCACAGGCCCCCACCCCAAATTTTCATGCGTCGTAAAGCGAATTTTTTTAAACAACGTCACAATGCTGCTGACCATGACCTCGCCCCGGGCCCGCACCAGGGGACCGCTTGGACAAGACTCAAACTCATCCAGCACCTTTAAGCTGGTGGTCAAATCCGCGTCGGTGTAATACCCCACGTTGACCTCCCGCACATAGGCCTTTTTTCCCTCGAAATCCGTCTCCTCCACCTGATACTGTCTGCCCTCGTGCATGTAAATGGCATATTGATGCAGCAGCATCGGCACGGTAAAACGATCCATTTCGCCGATGACCTTGTGACGCTTGGGATCAGTAATATCAATAATCACGAAGTTTTGGTCAGAGGCGCTACGCAGATTTACGCCCGCCTGTGGGAACTCTTCTGCCATCCAGTAGTAGCGCCCGGCCACCCTGCGCAGGATGGACTGGTCTTCCAGATATTTCAGCAGCTCTTCCGTGTCCTCAAGCCCGTCAAATCGTTCGCCTTCTTCGAAGGGCAACTCATAAGCAGCACACTTGAGGTGATTGAGCAATATGTACAGGTTGTCCGGATTAATCAGCGCACATTCAGGATTCTGTTCAAAGAAGTATTCCGGATGCTGAATGATATACTGGTCCAGAGGTCCAGAACTGGCCACCACGATCAGCAGGCTCACGCTTCCCCTACGCCCGGCACGCCCTGCTTGCTGCCAGGTACTGGCGATGGTACCAGGATACCCACACAGCACGCAGGCATCCAGCTGACCGATATCAATGCCCAATTCCAAGGCGTTGGTAGAAACCACACACTTGACGCGGCCCGCACGCAACTCTCGCTCGATTTCCCGCCTCTGCGTGGGCAAATAGCCGCTTCGATAGCCCCGCACCTGCCCCGCATTGCCCAGAGGATCCCTCACCAGATCCTTCAGATAGCGCACCAACACTTCCACCGTCAGCCTCGATCGGCCAAAGACGATGGAGGGCACGCCGCTCTTGAGCAAAGACGCGGCAATCTTGCGGGTTTCAGGAATGGAACCTGCCCTTATGCCCAGCTGCGCGTTCACCACCGGCGGATTGTAAAAGATTACGTTCCGCTCTCCAGCGGGAGCACCGTTTTCATCCACCAGCTCCATGGTTTTTCCCGTCATGCGCTGGGCCAACTCCCTGGGATTTTGAATAGTGGCGCTGCAACAGATGAACACTGGATCTGAACCATAAAACTGGCAGATGCGCTTCAAGCGGCGAATCACATTGGCCAGGTTGGAACCAAAGACCCCCCGATAGGCGTGGATTTCATCAATCACCACAAAGCGCAAATTTTCAAAGAGCTTGACCCACTTGGCATGATGAGGCAGGATGCCCTGATGGAGCATATCCGGATTGGTCACCACCACATGACCAGCCTGGCGAATGGCCGTGCGTGCTGAAGCAGGCGTATCCCCGTCATATGTATACGCCTTGATGGAACTGCCCATGGCCTCCACCAGCGCATACAACTCTGCCGACTGGTCGCTGGAGAGTGCCTTGGTGGGAAACAGATACAAGGCTCTGGCGGATTCATCTTTGAGAATGGCGTCCAGCACGGGGACATTGTAACAGAGGGTCTTTCCCGAAGCCGTGGGCGTAACCACCACCACATTCCTGCCTTCCAGCGCATGAGATATAGCGCGGGCCTGATGAATATAGGGATGTACGATGCCCTTTTCCTTCAGGGCGCAGAGCAGCCGAGGGTCCAACGACGGCGGAAACGTTCCATAGCGCGCTGCACGCTCCGGCAAAACGCGCCAGCTGGTCACGTTCTTCATAAATTCCGCTGAGTTTTTCAGATGGGCAATGTACTCTGCGACGGTCATGCTTCCCTCCTGGCTATTTTCAGTAGACAATCTCCATTTGCGTATTCTCCACAGCTTCGCGCACCAGGGCCTCAATATCCAATTTGGATTCCGCCTTGGGCATGGTATCCAGCTTGGGGCGGGTTACAGGATGGCGGGGCGTAAAGACTGTACAACAATCCTCATAGGGCAGTATGGAGGTTTCATAGGTGCCGATATTCTTGGCAATCTCCATAATCTCCGTCTTATCCATGCCGATGAGGGGACGAAATACCGGCATATCTACCACGGCGTCGGTACAACACAGGGCCTCCATGGTCTGGGAAGCCACCTGTCCCAGGCTTTCTCCCGTAATCAGCGCCTGCGCTTCATATTTGCGGGCAATTTCCTGAGCAATTCGCATCATGAAACGCCGGGTAATCAGCGTCCCCAATCCTTCAGGACACTTCTCATGAATTTCCAGCTGGCACTTGGTAAAAGGCACCAGATAGACGCGCATGCCGCCACTGTATTCGGCCAACTCCCTGGCCAGCTGCATGACCTTGTCCTTGGCCAGTTCCCCCGTATATGGAGGGCTCTGAAAGTGAATGGCACAGCAACGAACGCCGCGTTTCATCAGGCTGTATCCGGCTACGGGGGAATCGATGCCACCGGAGAGCAGCAGGGCTGCCCGGCCACCGGTGCCCATAGGCAGTCCACCCACGGCCATAATTTCTTCCCGGCAGATATAGCACATATCTCGCACTTCCACATGAAGCCTGTGCTGAGGTTTGTGAATATCCACCGTCAGCCGGGGATTAGATTCGAGGATGCGTCCTCCCAATTCCGCGGCAAATTCCAATGAATTCATGGGAAATTTCTTATCGCTGCGCTTGCCCATAACTTTAAAAGTTCCGCTGAGATCCTTCATCATCTCCACGCACTGGGCAGCCATGACCTCCAGGTCCTTTTCACATTCCACTGCGGGACTAACTGAGTACAGACCAAACACCTTGCGCACCCGGCGCACACATTCGTCCATATCCTCTACATCGGAGACATAGATCCGGGAATCGGACATCCATACCTTGCCATTGAGGGGTTTGACGGCCTTCTTCACATTGTCCGTCAGGATTTTTAAAAAGTGCGGGCGATTAGCCCCTTTCAAAAACACTTCGCCGTAGCGAACCAGCAAAACCTTGCGCATGCGTCTATCTCCTTGCGTATTTCTTCAACTGCGGATAAATCTCGCCGAGGCATCGAGCCGCATAATCTATCTCCTCGCGGGTGGTGTGCGGACTAATGCTGAAGCGCAGGGCACTCTCTGCCCGGTCCGGAGCAATGCCCATGGCCGTCAATACGCCACTAACCTTGAGTTTCTTGGACGAGCAGGCGGAACCCGTGGATGCATAAACACCACTGCCTTCCAACGCGTGCAGCATGACTTCGCCGCGAACGCCCGGAAAGCTGATATTGACAATATGAGGGGCGGCACACTCAGGCTGCGGCCCATTCACACGCATTTCCGGCACTGCTGTGCGGAAAGCCTCCACCAGATGCAGCTTTTGCGCCATCAATTTTTCCGGCATGTCGCGTCCCATGGCCAGCATCGCCTGTACGGCTGCGACCATACCTGCAATGCCAGGCGTATTCTCTGTACCGGAGCGCACGCCGCTTTCCTGTCCTCCTCCAATCTGTCTGGGATTCAGGCCCACGTTTCTGCGCCAGACAAGAGCCCCTTCCCCCTTCGGACCGTGAATCTTGTGACTGGAAAGTGTGTAGAGATCCACCTGTTTCAAATCAATGGGTACTCGCAAAAATCCCTGAACACCGTCCACATGGATCAATGCCCGACCATTGACCAAAGCATAAAGGCGCGCCACATCCAGCAGAGCGCCGGTTTCATTGTTGACCTGCATGCAACTGACCAGGGATGCACCATCATCCAGCGCCTTACCCAGCGCATCCCAATCCAATTCGCCTGCTTCATCCACGCCAATCACACGCACTTCATGACCCATTCGCGCAAGTTCCTCAAAACTCTCCCGAACCGACGGATGCTCCACTGAACTCACGGCCACAATCTGACGTCCGCGCATCTTTGAAACGCTACCCAAAATCGCCAAATTGTTAGCTTCCGTGCCTCCAGATGTGAAGGTTAAGTTGTGATTTCCCGCATGCAGTGTCTTTAAAATAAGTTCCCTTCCCGCCCGCAAATGCTGAAAAACTTCAACAGCGGGCTTATATACCGAGGAGGGATTGTAATATTCCTCAGTCATGCAACGCATCATCGCATCGACCGCTTCCCTACAGGGTTTCGTGGTCGCGCTGTTGTCAAGATAGGCTTCCATTGGTATAAAACTTCCCTTCTCCATCCCGCCATACGCTTCTGTCCAGGCGCCTGCTGCCCTTGATGCACTTGAGCATATCTTCATTCAATTCCAGCAGCGCCGCACGACGGTTGTTTCCTTCCATAAAATGTATACAAGTTAAATTCGAGGGCTGCACATACCACTCTCTTTTCTCTTCATCCGGGGAAAGAGAAAAACCCCGCCGAGACGTTTCGACGCTGCGCACCTGTTCCATGGAAATTCGTCCTGCCTGGCGCCGCCGGCGTTGATTGTATATAACCCAGATTTCAAGCACATCGTTTTGAAACAGGTAATCATACTCCACATAGAGGCGGTCTTTGCAACGCCAAATCAGCCCCACCAACAACAGGCACAGCACCAGAACCACCAGATTAAACCAGTGGATTTGTATTTGGCCCGCCCTGGAAGAACCCAAAATGCCTGCAGCGCATATGAGTGCAACCACGCTCAGCAAAATCATCATTCCCCAGCACAGCGCATACAGCAGTTGTGTCCTCGAAGACCTTTTTCCTGGTACGGATTGTTCCATATAGCCGTCCATGGAGCACCTCCATATTGACTCTATTGTACATTATAACACAGATTACTTCCGGTTGATACTTCTCAAATATGAATTTACAACGAATATTTTCATAAGGGGCAGGATTTTCAAACGGAATTATAGAATAGAGTTTTGTTATACCTAAAGGAGGATGCCATTTTGAAGTGCCCCTATTGCGGAAATCAATGTCCGGACGAAGCGCTGTATTGTGATGTATGCAAACAGCCCCTGCCCACGGGCAAAGAAGCTTCTGAACATAAAAAAGAAAAAAAGCGCCGCACGCCCATCCAGAGGATTCTTATTGTCCTGGCCTGGGTCATGTGTTTTGTGGCTGTGGGAATCGGCATCTACAAGCTGTTTTTCTGGATAGACAGTTATAAAATTACCCGTCTGTATACTCGGGGCGCTTATACGCCCATGCTCAATGAAGTGACCATGTCCGATGGTCGGCTGGGTCATGCGTTGATTTTCTATGGAGAAGACGGTGATATGATTTATCTGCCGGAACTCAACAAGAGTCTTTCCATTTGCGGCGGTGTCGCCCGTCTAGAAATCGCTGATTCGGACTGGTTTGCAGACAACGCAACGGAATATGACTACGCAGACATCAGTTTTGCCCCCGTGCTGATCCGTTCAGACGGAAGCCAGGTTCAACTTCCCACTGTTAATTATAGCATTGAAGTGCCGGAATCTCCCCTGACGGTGGTTAATCCTGTGGAAGACGGCGTGTCCGTGGTTACTTCCAGCTATCCCCTTCAATTGCAGGTTGTGGCTGGCAGCTCCGTGTTCATCAACGGAGAGGATGTCACCGATCGCGTAGATCGCAGTGGTGCACTGAGCGTGAACGTAAGCGTTCGACCCATCGGCGACAACACTTACACCGTCATTGTCCGTACACCCCACCACAAGGAAACCCGTCAGGATATCACCATTTACCGCGAGCAGTTTGACATTGAAATCGAGCTGGATCAGGAAGTTTCCACCCAGAGCAACGAGTTGACCATGCCCATCACCGGGCACTGTGAACCGGGCGCATACATCAGCGTGGACACGCCCTATGTGGAAGAAAGCTTCCAGATGGATATGACCACCGGCGAATTCTCCTTTATCGCCAAATTCGATCATCTGGGCGAAAATATCATCCGCTTCCGCGCCGTCAAGGAAGGGCGCGAAGACGCGGTGGTAAGCTTCGCGGTCAACTATAAGCCCACGTTGGCCCAATATTCCGCGAAGGCCTGGGCCATGGATTATCCCCAGTTGAGCCTGTACTTCCAGAACTGGGTAGGTCGGATCTTCCTCTGCGAAGGAACGATTGTGGATGTATTTACCGAAGAAGGCGTGGAATATATGGTCATGGATGTGGGTACTGACGGCACGCAGCAGCTGCTGATTTTGCAGAACGATACCACCATTACGCCCGGCATTGGTCCCAAGTATTCCGCCTATGCGGATGTGAGCGGCCGCTACTTCTATAACACGAATTACTATCCGCTGCTCGTCGCCCGCTACATGGATTTGGCCACAGATTGATCTAATTCCTGTTTTATCATTCGGCGCCGCGCAACTGCGTGGCGCCATAAATTATTGATGTATTTTCGGCCTTGTCTGCGGGAAAAAGTGAGCTCTGGAAACTGAAAACGCCGTCAATTCCCGGTCTGTTTTCCTTGCACGATTAGAGATTAACAACTCCAGTGATCCTGCATTCCCTTCTTACTGCGCAAGTTACAGCGCTTATTACAACCATTATCTCATCTTCTCATTTTCACTTTTACCAATCGAGCAAGCAGAAAAGGGTCCCGCGTTTTAACCGCGGGACCCTTCAATGTAAGCAAATCTATTTTATATATTCATTCCTTCCAGCTGTTCTTCCGGATCAATGGGGGCTACGCGCACCTCTGTAGCCCTGCGCTTTTCCGCCTTTTCCACCGTGACCCGAAGGCCATCGCATTCAAAGCTGTCTCCCGCCTTGGGGAAACGTCCCAATTCCTCCTGTACCCAGCCATTGACCGTCACCGGATCATACTCCGTATTAATGTCAAAGCGCTCCAACAGATCATCCAGATTGGCGCTGCCGGCCACCAGATAACTGCCATCGGGGAGCTGCCGGTACTCCTCCACAACTTCGTCATGCTCATCCCAGATTTCACCCACGAGTTCCTCCAGGATATCTTCCATCGTCACAATTCCCTGTACGCCGTCGTACTCATCCACCACCACGGCCATATGTGCTTTAGATTTTTGAAGCTGCTTTAAAAGATCGGATACTTTTGTCGTCTGCATCACGAAGGTGGGCGTCGTCATCATTCCCCGCAAATCCTCTTTGCCGCGCTTGGCATAGAAATCCTTCTCATGCAGGATACCCACAATATTGTCCACCGTCTCCTGATACACGGGCAGGCGCGAGTAACCACTCTCCTCAAAGACCTTGGCGATTTCATTCTCCGTAGCTTCCATATCCACCGCCTGGATATCCACTCTGGGCGTTAGAATTTCTTCCACGTCCATGTCGTTGAATTCTATGGCGGAGCGGATCAGTTCGCTCTCATGAGCATCGATTCCACCCTCGTTTTCCGCCTCTTCCACGATGGTAATCAGTTCTTCCTCCGTAAAGCCACGATCTTCCGAAGGTTTGACCATTCTTCCCACCAGCTTCTGCCAACAGCCCAGCAGCCAGTTCAAAGGCGTAAAGATCTTGGTTACGAAAAACAGCAGTGGATAGAACCGCAATGCAATGGTTTCCGCATGATCCTTGGCAATATTCTTGGGGGTGACTTCGCCAAAGAGCAAAATGAATACCGTGGTAATCACCGTGGAAACAGAAACACCGCCGTCACCCAGCCAGCGAACAAACATTACCGTCGCCAGCGATGAAGCCAATATATTTACGATATTGTTGCCTATCAAAATGGTGGAAAGTAAGCTCTCATACCTTTCCGCCAGCTTGAGCACCTTTGCAGCGCGAAGATCGCCGTCTGCCGCCATACGCTTCATGCGCACAGTGTTGAGAGAAGTATATGCCGTCTCCGAAGCGGAAAAAAAAGCCGAACACGCTACCAGGAACAGCAACGCCAGAATGGTACTTAAATCGCCTGTGTCCATTTAGGACCTTCACACTCCCTTTTCATCCTTCTCATCGAATTCGTGCAGCAGCATCATAATTTCCCGGTCTTCTCCAAAGACCTCTTCAATCATTGCCCTGCACTTTTCATACGCTGAATGAGGTACATAGTAGCGATAGATCTCCCGCATCATGCCCACTTGCGCCGTCAGCCCCCCGCCGACCATGCCCTTCTTAAAGTATGGCACTTTGCTGTCCTCAAGTATGGGCTCCACCAGCATAGACTGCATGGCCGTCAGTACAATAAGGAGTACCGGCTCATTTTCTTCCGGCTCACACAGATGGCGTGACGACTTACACATCGGGCAGACATCCTTACATAATATGTGACATCTGGAACAAATCTTCACGTTCATCACCTCATTTGGGTCATTATACACAAGCTTTGTTAATTCTATGTGTACAAGGCGGTAAAATCCCCCTTTCAGCTCAGTTTTCATCTCCAGCCCCCACCCAAATTCGTTTGAAGACAAAAATTGCGCAGAGCAATATCATTCTCCTTCCCCTGCCCTTTCAGTTGAGAAAGGATGATTTAACCACAAAACACTCTGCCGGTCACTAAAATAACATGAATTTGCACGCCACACTTCTCAATTCTGTGCTATAATGGTAGTCACATAAATAGTCTGAGAAATCTATCGGAGGAAATAGACATTTGAAATATACGAGATTTAAACCCCGGGAATCCGCCCCCAATTTTTTGCTGTCTGTGGCCATGATGACGGTCAAGATGCTGTTTTTCTCCATACTGCTCATCGGCGTATGCGGAGCCGGCATATTGGGTGGTGTAGCTAAGGCATGGATAGACACCTGTCCGGAACTGGAAATTGAACGCATCGGCTCTCAGTCCCTGACGTCCTTCATCTTTGACAAAAACGGTGGACTGATCACCGAATTCAAAGGATCGGAAAACCGCATCTACGTGGAATATGAGGATATTCCCCAGCAGTTGATCAATGCCGTCATTGCCATCGAAGATGCCCGTTTCAACGAACATCACGGCGTAGACTTAAAGCGTATCGCAGGCTCGTTCGTCAACAATCTTTCCGGTGGCGACTTGCAGGGCGCATCCACCATTACTTGCCAGTTGGTCAAGTTGACACTGCTCAACGCAGATCAGAATTACAAGCGCAAATTGCAGGAAGCCTATCTGGCCCTTCAGGTGGAGGAACAGCTCTCCAAGGAAGAAATACTGGAAGCATACTTAAACGTCATCTATCTGGGTGGCTCCAACTATGGTGTTCGCATTGCGGCCCAGGACTATTTTGGCAAAGAGCTCAACGAATTGACTCTGCGGGAATGCGCCTGTCTGGCGGCCATCATTCGAAATCCCTATCGCTATAACCCAAGGAGAAACTACTACACTTATGAGACTTCCGAGCTGATTGACAACCGAACCGACTATGTGCTGGATGAAATGTTGGATCAGCAGTTGATCACTAAGGAAGAGCATGACGCAGCCTACGCGCAACCTCTGACGGTTCTGGAAAGTTCCACTGCATCCTCCGATGCCATGTATGATAACGCCTATTACGTGGAATACGCCATCTACGATGTAGTAACCAAGATGCTGCGCGTGGAGGGGTTGGAGGACAACTCTACCAACCGCAGTAGCATGGAAACCAAATTGCGCAACGGCGGCTACTACATCTATACCTCCCTTGATCCTGCCGTACAATCCGCCGTGCAGGATACCATCACCAACTGGAGCCAGTATCCAGCCATGCGCCACGCAAACGACTCGGCCACCCAATCATCACTGGGCGGTGGAGAATACCTGACCGTCGTTCAGCCTCAGGCTGCTGCAGCGGTAATCAACTGGCACACAGGAGAATTGGTAGCCGTGGTGGGCGGCCGCAGTGAACCGGTTCAACGCAAGCAACTTAACCGGGCCTACCAATTGGAAATGCCCGTTGGCTCCTCTCTGAAGCCCCTTTCCGTTTATGGTCCCGCCTTTGATATGGGATATTCGCCGGGCACCCCCGTATTGAATCTTCCAATTGAAATCAAGGACTGGACCAGCACCAACGGATATCCCAACAACTTTTCGGGCGATTCCTTTACGGGTGTGGAATCCATGCGCACAGCTATCAACCGCTCCCATAATACCTCATCTGCCCACGCGCTGATTGATTATGTGGGCATTGAAAATTCCGTTACCTATCTGTTGAAGCTGGGTATCGATCAGGATCACATTCTGGCCACCGGTGCAGGTTTGGCCTTGGGCTCCTCCGGCGTATCCGTCATTGAATTGGCCACCGCCTTCGGCGCCATCGCCAACAGCGGAAAATATTTGGAGGCCTGTGCCTTTACCCAGGTGCTCAATTCGGACGGAACGGTATATATCGATGTGAACGAAGTGCAGGAGACTCGGCAGGTGTTCAAGGAATCCACAGCCTATCAACTGGTGGATTGCCTGATCGGCTGTGTATCTGAGGGCGGTACCGGTTCCCGGGCAAATTTCGGAAACATGACTGTTGCGGGCAAGACAGGTACCAACACCAATAACATCGGCGTTACTTTTGCCGGTATGACCGGTTACTACGCAGGTGCCGTATGGATTGGTTCGGATTATTATAAGCCCCTAGAATCCAGCGCTACGGGAAGTTCCGCTGCTGCGCCCCTGTGGGCCGCCATTATGTCCCAGGTGCATGAACTTACGGGCAATACGGTAGACAGGGCCATCATCGCTGGAACGCCTGCGGACTATGGTCTCTATCCGGTAACGGTTTGCGGCGTGTCGGGAATGTTGCCCACGCAAGCCTGCGAAAATGATGCCAATAGCTACCAGCTAATCACGGATTACTACACTGCCGAGAGCGCACCCACGGCAAGTTGCAACATGCACCGGGCCGTAACCCTGTGCCGTCGCTCCGGCCTGGTGGCTTCCGATCATTGTAATTCCACTGTGGTAGCCGGAATCATCTATATTCCTGAAGGTCATCCGCTGCGCTATGCATCTGACATGGATGTGGTGCAGAATTACTTCTACGGAGCATCCACCAACGAATATTCCGCCGGTATCGGCGTATGTACTCAGTGTGGATAAATTGCTTTCCAAACGGGGGCGCGGCAATCCTGCCGCGTCCCCATTTGCATACCTTGCCCCCCGCGCCTCATAGAATGCCCCAGAGACAGTTCCGGGGGAGGGATTTAAAATGGTTAGAACGCGTCGAAGCATATTTAAATCGCTGGTATGTGGATTATTGACGGCCATACTAATCACATTGGGCATCATGATCCTCCTGGCGGTGGCACTGATTTACCTTCGCTTTGGAGACCGCCTGCTGACCTTGCTCAATCAGCTGATGAAACTATCCGCCATTGTTGTAGGCGTCTGCATTGCGGTTCCCCGGGGAGGCGACAGAGGCCTGGCTACGGGCGTATTGATCGCTCTGGCTTATATGGCCATGGGCTATGCCCTCTACGTACTTTTGGGCGGCGGTAGCTTTGCCGTAGGAAATATGTTGGGCGAAATGTTGCTGGGGTGCGCTGCCGGTGCCGTCACGGGTGCCGTCCGTGCCAATCTGTCCTCCGGCCGCAGAACAAAGGCCGCTCGAACCTGAAATTATAATTTTGCCCTGTCGCAATACTGCGACAGGGCAATTTCTATCGAACATATGTTTAAATTCTGTGTGCCCCGTTTCTTTTTTCCCCTTTCATGCTATAATGAATCGAGAATGATAAATTAAGGGGGAGGTTTTGCCATGTTTCAACTACGTTCTCAGTACGCGCCCACCGGCGATCAACCTCAGGCCATTGAAGCTCTTACGGATGGTTTGAAAAAAGGACTGAAGCATCAGGTGCTGCTGGGTGTCACAGGCTCCGGCAAGACCTTCACCATGGCCAATATCATCCAAAATGCCAACCGGCCCACGCTGGTAATCGCCCATAACAAAACCCTTGCAGCACAGCTGGCCGGGGAGTTCCGGGAATTTTTCCCGGACAATGCCGTTGGCTACTTTGTATCTTATTACGATTACTACCAGCCGGAAGCTTACATTCCATCCACGGATACCTTTATTGAAAAGGATTCTGCAGTCAACGAGGAAATTGATCGCATGCGCCACAGCGCCACGGCCTGGCTCGCCGAGCGCAGAGACGTAATCATCGTGGCCTCCGTCAGTTGCATCTATGGGCTGGGAGACCCGGCTGAATATGAGGATCTCTGCGTCTCGCTCCGGGAAGGTGCTGTGATGGAACGGGAGGAACTGCTGCGCAGGTTGGTAGAGATCCAGTACAACCGCAACGACTTTGAATCCGAGCGCGGTACCTTTCACGTGCGTGGCGATGTGGTAGAAATTATCCCCGCTGCTTCCCAGGAAAAAGCAGTGCGCGTAGAGTTTTTCGGCGATGAAATTGAGCGCATCTCCGAGGTGGAAATCGTCTCCGGCCGCGTATTGCGCCACATGAATCATGTCATGATCTTTCCCGCCTCACACTATGCCATCGCCAAGGACAAGCTGGACGCCTGTATTCAGCAGATTGAGGCGGATTTGCAGGAGCGGCTGAGCGATTTGAGAACCAACGGGCGGCTGCTGGAAGCCCAGCGTCTGGAACAACGCACCCACTATGATATTGAAATGATGCGTGAAATCGGCTATTGCAATGGAATCGAAAATTATTCCCGCTACTTTGATGGCCGTCAACCCGGCGAAGCCCCCTTTACGCTTCTGGACTATTTCCCCAAGGATCTGTTGATTCTCATCGACGAGAGCCACATGACCGTTCCGCAAATTCGCGCCATGTATAACGGGGATTTTGCACGCAAACAAACTTTGGTGGATTACGGCTTCCGGCTGCCGGCCGCCTTCGACAATCGCCCCCTGAAATTCTATGAATTTGAGCAGAAGACCAACCAGGTAATCTACGTCTCTGCCACTCCAGGGCCCTATGAAATGGAACGGGCCGAACAGGTGGTGGAACAGATCATCCGCCCCACGGGGCTCATCGACCCTGAGATCATCGTTCGTCCGGCCACCAATCAAGTGGACGACCTGCTGGGCGAAATTCGCACAGTGGCCAGCCAGGGCGGGCGCATCTTGGTAACCACACTCACAAAACGCATGGCGGAGAGCCTGACAGAATACCTGCGCAGCATGGATGTACGGGTAGAATACCTCCATTCGGATGTGGATACACTGGATCGAATTGAATTGATCCGCGGACTGCGCAGTGGAGAGTTCGACGTACTGGTGGGAATCAACCTATTGCGGGAGGGCCTGGACATGCCGGAAGTTTCCCTGGTCGCCATATTGGATGCCGACAAGGAAGGGTTCCTCCGGTCGGAAAAATCTCTGATTCAAACCATCGGGCGAGCGGCTCGAAATGTCGATGGCCGAGTGATCATGTACGCCGACCAGTTGACCGATTCCATGAATCGAGCCATTAGTGAAACCAACCGCAGGCGCGAAATTCAGCAGGCCTATAACCAGGCACATGGCATCACGCCGCAAACGGTGCGCAGCGCCATACGGAATCTGATGGAAGTTACCCGAATGCCTGACGCAGACAGTGGTAAAAATCTGGATGAGACAGAAAGAATGATGGCCATCGAACGTCTGGAGGAGCGTATGCTGGAGGCCGCCAACAATTTGGACTTTGAAAAGGCCGCTAAACTCAGGGATCAGATGCTTCAGTTGCGGGGCGAAAAACCTATGGGCAATGCCGAAAAGTCTCGGCAGACCCGCCGGAAGCGCAAGAAATAATTTTACTGAAAAACAAGGAGATCTGAAGATTGGCAAACGATCAAATCATGATTCGCGGGGCACGGCAGCATAACCTGAAAAATATTGACATAGATCTGCCTCGAAATAAACTGATTGTTATGACGGGCCTGTCGGGTTCTGGAAAATCCTCTCTGGCCTTTGATACCATCTATGCCGAGGGCCAGCGGCGATATGTAGAATCTCTGTCCAGCTATGCCCGCCAGTTTTTAGGGCAGATGGACAAGCCCGACGTGGACCTGATACAGGGGCTTTCCCCTGCTATCTCCATTGACCAGAAGACCACCAGCCGCAACCCGCGTTCCACAGTGGGCACGGTAACGGAAATTTACGATCATCTGCGCCTGATGTATGCCCGCATCGGCACGCCTCATTGCCCCCAATGTGGCCGGGAAATTCAGCGTCAAACGGTGGATCAGATGATCGACAGCATCATGACGCTGCCGGAAAGAACCAAAATTATGCTGTTGGCTCCCGTTGTTCGGGGGCGAAAGGGCGAATATGGCAAACTGTTGGAGGACATGCAGAAGAAAGGCTTCGTGCGTGCACGCATTGACGGTGAGTTGTTGGATTTGAGCGAAGCTCCGAAACTGGCCAAGACCAAGAAACACACCATCGAAATTGTCGTCGACCGCCTGATCATCCGTTCCGATCTGCAACAACGGCTGAGTGACTCACTGGAAACCGCTCTGAATCTGGGCAACGGCTTGGTGAGCGTTTTTCGAATGGATGACGAAAGCGAAACGCTCTATTCCCAAAACTATGCCTGTCCGGACTGCGGAATCTCCATCGAGGCACTGGAACCCAGATTATTTTCTTTCAATAATCCTTACGGAGCCTGCCCCTGTTGCTCAGGTCTGGGCGTGCTTTTAAAAATGGATCCTGACATCATCCTTCCGGACAAGAGCAAATCCCTCAACGAAGGCGCCATTCGCGTCAGCGGCTGGAACACCGCCGAGCCGGGTTCCATGGCGGCCTGCTATTTAAAGGGTCTAGCTGAGGCATACCATTTTTCATTGGATGCACCCATGAACGAACTTTCGGAAGAAGTCATCAATGCCATCCTCTTTGGAACGCAAGGGAAAAAAATTCGTGTGGAATATGAGCGTGCCAGTGGGAGCGGCTCCTTTAACGTGCCCTTCGAAGGCGTGATCACCAATCTGGAGCGGCGGTATCGGGAAACCACTTCCGAGAGCGCCAAGGCCACCTACGAAGAGTACATGGCGAATATCACCTGTCCTGAATGCGGCGGTAAACGCCTGCGCCGGGAAGCGTTGAGCGTTACCGTCGGCGGACTCTCCATTCAGGATGTGGCAGACATGCCCATTTCCGCAGCACGGGAATTTATCCGCAACCTGAAGCTGAACGAAAAACAGCAGATCATCGCCCGGCAACTGTTGCGGGAAATTGACGCCCGCTTGAGTTTTCTCACCAACGTAGGGCTGGATTATCTAACCTTGTCTCGCGGCGCCAGCACCCTTTCTGGAGGAGAGGCCCAGCGCATCCGCCTGGCAACGCAGATCGGCTCCGGTCTGACGGGCGTATTGTACATTCTGGACGAACCCTCCATTGGCCTGCATCAATCTGACAACGAAAAACTGCTGGGCACGCTGCGCCATCTGCGAGATTTAGGGAATACCCTAATCGTCGTTGAGCACGACGCAGATACCATGCGAGCAGCGGATTTTATCGTGGATATCGGCCCCGGCGCAGGTGTTCACGGGGGCCAGGTGATGGCCGCGGGTACGCCGGAAGAAATTATGGCCAACGATGCCTCACTTACGGGGCAATACCTTTCTGGGAAGAAGTGCGTACCCCTGCCCAAGACACATCGGCTTCCCAGCGGATGGCTCCATGTCAAGGGTGCCCGAGCCAACAATCTGAAGAATATTGACGTGGATATTCCCCTGGGCGTACTCTGCTGCGTTACAGGCGTCTCTGGCAGCGGCAAGAGCTCCCTAGTGAATGAAATCCTCTATAAATCGCTTTCCGCCACGCTGAACCGCTCCCGCCATCGGGCAGCGGATCACGACGAAATTCTGGGCGTTGAACAGTTGGATAAAGCCATTCTCATTGACCAATCTCCCATTGGGCGCACGCCCCGATCCAATCCGGCCACATATACCGGTCTATTCGACCTAATTCGCGAGGTCTTTGCCGCGACTCCCGACGCCAAGGCCCGAGGATATCGGCCGAATCGCTTCAGCTTTAATGTCAAGGGCGGCCGCTGCGAAGCCTGTGCCGGGGACGGCATCTTGAAAATCGAAATGCAGTTTCTCACGGATGTCTACGTGCCCTGCGAGGTATGCCATGGCCACCGCTATAACCGTGAGACACTGGAAGTGCACTACAAGGGAAAAAATATTTACGATGTACTGGAAATGACTGTGGATGAAGCGCTTTCCTTCTTCGCTCCTCTTCCCCGGCTGGCCGCAAAGTTACAAACCATGCACGATGTGGGCCTGGGATATGTCAAGCTGGGGCAGCCCTCTGATACCCTTTCCGGCGGTGAAGCGCAACGCATCAAACTGGCCACTGAACTTTCCCGCAAGGCCACGGGCAGAACACTGTACGTTCTGGATGAGCCTACCACCGGCCTTCACACTGCGGATGTAGCTGTCCTAAATCAGGTGCTCCACAGACTGGCCGACGAGGGGAATACCCTGGTCATCATTGAACACAACCTGGATGTGATCAAGACCGCAGACTATATCATCGATCTAGGACCCAGAGGTGGTGACAGAGGTGGAACCATCGTAGCCACTGGAACTCCTGAAGAAGTTGCTGCCTGTGAAACCAGCAGTACAGGAGTCTATTTAAAGCCCCTGCTGATCGGTTAGGAATCTTGCTTCACACGCCAACAACGGCCTCCCCATTGTAAAGATGCGATTGTAAATGCAGGGGGCTGTAACAGTTATTGTAAAGCGCGGATGATATGCTCATCCGCGCTTATTCTTGCAATAAAATTTGTACATTCCATAATATAGATTTGTAACATTTTTTCTACAACTGGGGAATTCCCTTGACTTTTCCCCGCCCTCTGTTTAATATGGTAATGTCTATGAATGTCTCAGGAGGCAGCAGATATGCAAAAAGGTCACAAGCGCAACGGAAAGTCCGTTGCCGTACTTCACTTTTTTTTCGGACTGGTCATCGTCGCCATGTTAGTTGGCGGATTATATTTTTTCCTTCAGAAAATTGATTATTCCGATCAGCTGATGGATCCTCAGGCTACCATGCGCGCTTATGTTGAAATGACTGCTCAGCCTGAGGCTACACCTATTTCCATGGGTGGAGAGAATCAGGGCTTTGGCATTATGGACCCTTCCTCGACAGATAACGGCCTTGTGGATCTGACCACGACGCCCACGCCGAGTCCTACGGCCATTCCTACGCCGACACCCACTCCGGAACCCACGCCGATTCCGACGCCCACTCCGGAGCCCACACCCACGCCGACACCCACTCCGGAACCCACAAAGATTCCTTCCAAGAAACTCTCCAGCTATCGCAAGAGTGGGTTTAACGTGCCTTCTCCCTCCACAAACGCTACTATTGGGTTGACCAATTTCTATATCTCTGAGCCGAACAATAATGCTTACGTGCAGATTAACGGCTACGGCTACATAGATGAAGCCAGTTTTGACGGTTCCACTGCAAAGATTTTCCTGATCATCACCCAACAGGAATCCGGCAAGCAAATCGCGTATCGCGCCACCATGACGCCGGGCATCAGTGGTGTAGCCCACACCGGCGCCCAGTGCAAAAATGCCGCAGATACCGACTTCGACGTGATATTCAGCGTCTCCAAGTTCCCGGACGGTGTGTATGATCTGGGTATCGTGCTCTACTATGAGCTCAACGGCAGTACCGCCTACTCCTATCATGAGTTTAATCAAACCCTCACCGTAAAAGACGGCAAGGCTTCTGCTGCTCAGGATGCCTTCGGCAGCAGTGTACCCAATGCCATTGGTTCCCCCACCTCCATGGTTACCGCAGAACCCACCGCATCGGTTGACGCCTTTGGCGCTCCTCTGGATGGAAGTAGCATTGGCTAAACCAGAGAGCTTTAGTGGCATCTGACCAGCGGAATCATAATAAAGATACTTCACTACAGGGCATTGCCAAAGCTGGCAATGCCCTGTTTAATACTATCCCCGTTCCGAGGAAATCCGCCGTTATCAAATAACTCCTGCCACCTGCCTGTTCATACGGAAGCAAATTGATCTGCCAAACCGGCAAGGAAGCCTGAGATTTTTCACAGGGCCCTAAAGAGCCTTTTAATAGTCTTTTTCTGGCGATCACTTTTCCCAGGATGATCTACGAAAATTTCCCTGCGATACCATTCTCTGTGGAATTACGCTCAAAAAATGAAAAAACCACCCGTCAAACGGGTGGTTATCCTGTCAGAGCAATGACCTTTCCTCCAAGGAACAGCTACAAGATATCTACAGCGCTGGCAATTATTCCCATTCCACAGAGGCTGGCGGCTTTGTGGTAATATCATAGAGCACACGATTGCAGCCATTGACCTCACCAATAATGCGTGAGGAAATCCTTCCCAGCAATTCATAGGGCAATGGAGCGATATCCGCAGTCATAAAATCATCCGTGATCACCGCACGGATCGCCACGGCATAGGCGTAGGTGCGTTCATCCCCCATGACGCCCACGCTCTTGGCGCCGGTAAGTACGGTAAAATACTGTGATGGGCGCAGTCCTGAAGCTTCAATCTCCTGCCGAAGAATTTGGTCGCTTTCCCTAACGATGCGCACCTTTTCCTCCGTAAGCTCACCCACCACTCGAATAGCCAGTCCAGGGCCAGGAAAGGGCTGTCGATAGACCAAACTCTCCGGCAATCCCAGAGCCAGGCCCAATTTACGAACCTCGTCCTTAAAGAGCATGCGTAACGGTTCCACCAAGCTGGTGAACCCCAATTCTCCCGGAAGCCCTCCCACATTGTGGTGGCTCTTAATCACTGCACTTCCCTTTACGCTGCCACTCTCAATCACATCGGGATAAATGGTTCCCTGGGCAAAATGATCCCGCTTTCCCAGTTCCCGGGATGCTTCCTTAAATACTTCTACAAATTCACGTCCAATGATCTTGCGCTTTTGTTCCGGTTCGGTGACCCCCTTGAGCGCGGCGTAAAAGCGTTTGGCCGCATCCACCGCCTTGAGCTGCACAGGGAAGGTCTTCGTGAAAATCTCCACCACCTGATCGCTCTCACCTGCACGCATAAATCCATGATCCACATAAACGCAGGTAAGCCGATCGCCAATGGCTCGATACAACAAGGCCGCGGCCACCGCGCTGTCTACGCCACCAGAGAGACCCAACAACACTGTGCCATCGCCAACCTGTTGTCGGATTTGTGCAACAGCCTGCTCCGCATAGGCTTCCATGCTCCAATCAGCGGCCAATCCACAAATTTTTTCCAGAAAATTCTTTAATACTTGAGTTCCCTCCTGGGAATGCGTAACCTCCGGATGAAACTGTACTCCATAGAGTCTGCGGGCCACATTTTCCATGGCAGCCACGGGGCAATTATTTGTATGCGCCGTCTTATGAAAGCCCTCTGGCGTTTGAACCACCTGCCAAGTATGGCTCATCCAACAAATACTTTCCGGGCTCATTCCCGCCAGGAGTCCCTCGTCCGTTTTATCCATACATACGGTGGTTCCTCCGTATTCCCGCTGTTTTCCCCGTTCAACGGTTCCACCAAGCAGATAGGCCATCAGCTGCATTCCATAGCAAATGCCCAGAACAGGAATACCCAGCCCAAATATTGCCAGATCTATCATGGGCGCTCCCTCATCCAATACGCTTGCAGGACCGCCGGAAAGAATAATTCCCCCCGGCTGCTCCTGTTGGATTTCCTCCAAACTGGCTCCGTAGGGAAGCACCGATGAATATACACCGCATTCCCGCACACGGCGTGCGATTAACTGCGTATACTGACCTCCAAAATCAAGAATCAGAACTCCCTTGGATTGTCGCATCATCCAAACACCCTTTCCTTGTGCCGGTTTTTTACCCATTGGCAGCACTATATCAGCCAGCCTGTTCAGTATAAAAGTATTGCGGGCCAGATGGCTGTTTGCTTTCCAGAACCCCGATTAACCATTTCAAGAGCAAAACAAAAAGTACAACAAGGATGCCTCTCCTTAGGACATCCTTGCAATACAGTTACATTATATTCAATCAAGAAAAACTTGTCAAGTTTTGCAATATTCATCATTGATTTTTTCATCATAAAAAATTCCCAGCCAAGAAGTGAACCAAATATTTAAAAAGCTCCCCCATTCTTCTTCCAAAAATATGCAACGAGGCTCTTGACAAGTTAAATCCGGAATGCTATTATCCATGTAACTGAGCAAAGGCGCGATGTTGTAGGGCGCTTTTGCTCTTTTTATATTTAAATCGGCAGAATGAGGGGAGGAAGCCTCTACATGATGTGCAAAGCATGTGAAAATAAGGGAGTGACTTGTATCATCAGGTGAGTCACATCAATGATCCGCACAATTTCAATGTTGAAACAATGAAGATGGCTATGGGAGGATAAAAATGGAGACTGTACAACTGCTCAATCAAACATTTGCTTCAGACCATTCCACACCCACCGGCAAAAAAATGACAAAGAAGTACATCTTTGTAACGGGCGGCGTGGTCTCTGGCCTGGGAAAGGGCATTACCGCGGCTTCCCTTGGCCGCCTGTTAAAAGCCAGAGGGCTAAAGGTGGCAGCTCAGAAACTCGATCCCTATATTAATGTGGATCCGGGAACCATGAGCCCCTACCAACATGGCGAAGTGTATGTGACAGAAGATGGCGCCGAAGCGGATCTTGACCTGGGACACTACGAGCGATTCATCGACGAAGATCTGAACAAATATTCCAATTTGACCACAGGCAAAGTCTATGCAAATGTCATTTCCCGAGAGCGGCAGGGCGGATACCTGGGTTCAACCGTGCAGACCATTCCCCACATCACCGATGAAATTAAGCACTTTATCTACTCTGTTGGCAAAAAGGCAGACGCTGATATCGTCATCACAGAAATTGGCGGCACCATTGGCGACATTGAGAGCCAGCCCTTCATCGAGGCCATCCGGCAGGTCGGCCGGGAAGTCGGCCGGGGCAACGCGCTGTACATCCACGTAACCTTGGTTCCCTATTTGAAAGCCTCGGGGGAACATAAATCCAAACCTACACAGCACTCCGTTAAGGAATTGCAGGGTATGGGCATCTCCCCAGACATCATCATTCTCCGCACAGATGAAAAAATTATCGACGAAAGCATCTTTCGCAAGGTAGCCAGCTTCTGCAATGTAGCTCCAGACTGTGTCATTGAAAATCTTACTCTTCCAATTCTCTATGAAGCCCCACTGATGCTTGAAAAGGCAAACCTTTCTGAAATCGTATGCCGCGAATTGAATATTCAAACCTCACCACCTGATCTCAACGATTGGACGGCCATGATAGAGCATATCCGCCGCCAAAGCAAAAAGGTAACCATCGGTTTGGTGGGAAAATATGTCCAGCTGCACGACGCCTATCTTTCCGTGGCAGAAGCCCTTCGCCACGCCGGGTATGCGCTGGATACAAAGATTGACATCCAATGGATTGATTCGGAGCAACTCACCGCCAACAATTGCGCAGATCAACTGCAAGGCCTGGATGGCATCCTCATTCCCGGCGGATTTGGCTCCAGAGGTATTGAGGGTATGATTCTTGCCGCGCAATACGCCCGCAAACATCATGTTCCCTATTTGGGCATCTGCCTGGGAATGCAAATCGCCGTAATCGAATATGCGCGCCATGCCGCAGGCCTTCACGCAGCCAATTCATACGAATTTGATCCCAAAACTCCCCATCCCGTAATCAGTTTCATGCCCGGGCAAAGTGATCAGATTGACAAGGGTGGCACCCTGCGCCTGGGCAGTTATCCCTGTGAAATAAAGCCGGAAAGCACGCTTTACCGGTGTTACGGCGTCTCGCATATTGCTGAGCGACATCGCCACAGATATGAGCTGAACAACCTCTACCGCAAACAACTACAACAATCCGGTATGACCTTAAGCGGTGTCTCTCCCAGCGGAACGCTGGTGGAAGCAGTCGAACTTTCCCAGGAATCCTTTTATGTGGGGGTACAATTTCATCCCGAATTTAAGAGCCGACCCAATCGGCCCCATCCCCTGTTTCTGGGCTTCATCGCCGCCGCGCTTGAGAGAGGGAAAGCTGGGACTTGAAATTTTTCCTACATCTGTCTCCAATTTTCTGTGCATCAGTGAACGTTTTCAACGGAATATCATTTAATTTTAACAGGAAAAGAGTTTAAACTAATTTAAACCGGTGTATATATAATTTTACCACGAAACTGAATTTCAGGAGGCAGAATGATGTATATTGATTGGATCTATATTGTTTTGGTCTTGCCCGCAATTTTGTTTGCGCTGTGGGCCAGTGCCAGGGTCAATTCCACCTTTGCCAAATATTCCAAGCAACGGGTTCGCTGCAACATGACCGGAGCTGAAGCCGCTCGATTGATTCTGGACGCCAATGGCTTGTCCGACGTACGCATTGAGTCCATCTCAGGAAACCTTACGGATCACTACGATCCCAGAACTAAGGTTGTCCGCCTTTCCGAGGGAGTTTACTCTGCCCCCACCACAGCTGCCATAGGTGTTGCCGCCCACGAATGCGGACATGCTGTGCAGCACGCCCAGGGATATGCTCCTCTCCGCATTCGCAACGCCATCGTACCCATCACAAACATTGGTTCCCAGCTGGCCATGCCCCTGATTCTCATCGGCATCCTGTTTTCCTACGCGGGTTCCATGTTCACCACCATCGCATATATAGGCGTAGCCTGTTTTTCCCTGAGCGCCCTGTTTCAGCTGATCACCCTGCCCACAGAATTCAACGCCAGCCATCGAGCTATAGCTGCCCTGGAGAGCGATGGCTCCCTCAGCGCTGATGAGATTGAAGGATCAAAGCGCGTGCTCACTGCAGCGGCACTGACCTACGTGGCAGCGCTTGCTGTTGCCATTACACAGTTGCTGCGCCTGTTGTTGTTGGTACGCAGATCCGATCGGGACTAAAGCAATGCACGGTAGATCAGAGTAGTTTTTCCATTTATCCAAATGCAGAACCCTTTGCCCAATGATGCGGCCGCTCTTCTTGAGCGGCCGCAATTTTTGAAATCGTTTTACGCTTTACAAATACAGGTTGGGATATAACAGCACGTCCCGTTCATGTTCGCTCTTATTAATTTATCCGATGGCACACTTTATGATATAATCGCCTCATACGATAGGTGTTTGGAAGAAAAACATGCAACCGAATATGAAAAATACAGTGCATTTCCCTTATACCTACCCAGGGGCTAGAACTTCCTTCAACAGAGAGTCGTCACGGAATGGAAAGAGCAATGTACCCCATTCCTGTTGAAAGTAGGTACGCTTCTATAACGCCTTCTCCATAGAAAATTGGATTTATCAGCTATATATTTCTGAGAATGGCCCTGAAGTTTTGCCAAAACTGTCATAATCTAGGAAGTACCTGGACAGATTTGGATGGTACAGTCTATATCGTCAAAAGATGGTGTACAATAAAGCGCGTTCCAATAAGTATTTGCTCATTGAAACGCGTTTTCTGCTGCCTTCTTTTGGGCAGCTGCTTAGATGCTTCACTCCATATGGAAAAAAGATATCCACGCAACAGTCAAAGAAATAAATAATCCGAACCTATCCTCCTTTGGGAACAGGTTCGGATGCGAAGATTTGGTGCTGAAAACGGGACTTGAACCCGTACATTCTTTCGAATAGCGGATTTTAAGTCCGCTGCGTCTGCCGATTCCGCCATTTCAGCAAGAGGTCCACCATCATTCTTCTTCAGATTTGCGCAGGGTGCGATTCAATTTGCGTATTGCCGCGCTGTTCTTACAAACTTGGTTGTAGATCATGCCACTGGTCACCAGACTCAGACAGATCAAAAGGCCCACCACAAAGCAGGCACCCACGCTCACCACATAAACGGGTGTGACCGTCTTCATCGCCAGGAGCGACATATACAGGGCGTTGGACGCAATCTCATTGGCAATCAGAAAACCAATTCCCGTACTCGCGACCAATGCAGCCACGCCGACAACAATACAAAGTATACCCATATTTTTCTCCTCTTTCAAAAGTAAGAATATTATAATGCGAAATGGGCCTGCTGTCAAGATGTGCAATTCTCTAAATAACAACGGGGTCCGTACATATGCTCTCCACCGCACGGACCCCAAGGCATATCAATTACAGTTCCTTATATTCATAACCAAGATAGTTGGCAAACGCTTCGCCCATAATCTCCTTTACATGGCCGCGGGCAAATGTGGTGTGATGGCGGAAGCCTGCTCGCTGCATATAGATGACTTTGCGCTGCAAATCTTCGATCTTGGCCACACCTGCGCAACCAAAGTAAGCATCTTCAATGGGTTCACCAGTAAAGGAACCTTCGCCAGCGTAGGTGTACAGCTTTCCATTGAGGGTAGTAGCAGAGGAATAGGTCATGGGCATCGCCGCGATGCGTCCCTCATTCACTCCCCAGCCATGATCCGGATCGTTGCCCTTGGCAAACATCTTGTGAACGCCAACTGTTCCCCTCGCTTCCATCAGATCCTGGGCAATGGGGCCACAGTGGAAAAGAATGACCTTATCGGGATCATCGCCATAATTGTTGTTCCAGTCCACGCAGCCAGCCGGGCCCTCAGACGCCGCCTGAAGGGCACGCATCGTGACCACGTTGGCCACATCCATCTCACAAGAAGTAGCAATGCCTCGGTTGTTCAGTTCACTCAGCAACACGCAGGGGCAGATGGCAAATTCCTGGTGCATTTCATTCCAGCAGCGTAGGGACAGAGCGTCAAAATGATAGCTTTCCACCATATCGTCAATGGCTACAGCCATCTTGGTGATCCACTTCATGTGCTCTTCGGGGCACTTGCTGAAGTCGGTATATTTCTTGAGCGCCTCCATCTTTTCCTTTACGGCGTCGCGGCCGTCCTTCATGGCGCGCATGCGGCTAAAGAGCTCGGAAAGATCGTAGGATTCAAAGGTAATTCCATACTTCTGCAGAGTAACCTCGTCCCAGCGCACCGTCTTAAACGCAGTGGTGCGGGCGCCGATTCCGCCAATGGTAAAGCGGCGGTTGGCCTTGACCACGCGGCATACGGCTGCAAAGTCCTTCAGATTCTTTTGAAATGCATCGCTGGACGGATGCACCACATGGGGCGGGAACAGCGTATATTTGATGCCAAACTGATTGAACATATCGGAAATAGAGAATTTTCCGCAATAGGAATCCCGACGATGCTCAAAGTCCATAAGTCCAAATTCATCGGGATACGCCTGAATGAAAATGGGCACATTGGCATCCCGCAAAGCCGGAACTGCGCCATTTTCATCGCCGAAATTGGGCAGGCACATGATCACACCATCAAATTCTCCCTCGTGATCCTTGAGCCATTTCGCATAGACGCGGCCCTCATCGGCGGTCTCAATTGCTCCATTGCGAGTAGCGTCAGGCGCCATTTCGATGTGCTGATACCCAGCTTTTTCCACAGCTGCATACATTTCTTGGCGAGCACTGGCAATCAGCGTCTCCGGAAAAAATCCACGATTGGCAAAATAAAGCGCAAAAGTCATCCGTCTTCGTCTCCTTCATTCCAATTTGTTTGTTGCTGTGCAACTTATGTGAAAATTATAGCATGCGCATGTTCAAACATCAATCGTATTTATTTCCCTAATATCTGTGTTTTTGGAATAATCACTTGTTCGCCAAGCATCTTTTATGCACAATGCGAAATTTTTTCAGATTTACATTTGCAAATATTCCAAATTAGAACATATTCCCATGCTCTCATAATGCAACGCGGTTTGGAGCAGAATATATCCAAGGAATCTTGAAGAGAGGTTTGCATCATGCAAAAACATCTGTTCTTATACGCCTGGATACTGGCCATTGCTATTATCGCACTACTGGTCAGTCTGGGCTATGCATTAGAAGCACTGTTTCCCCGCCAACCACAGCCCCTGCTATTTTCCCAAGCAGAATGGGTAAAGGAGATTTTGCACCATGAGACAATCTGAAAAAGCCAAAGTGGATCTGGAATTTCCAACGCGCTATGTTGTGGACGAACCCCGCTTTTCCGGCGGTCAGGAGCACCTGCGCAATGAGGAGGCGAAAATATGAACCGACAACCCATATCTCCCGAGGATTACGCACGACTGGTAACTCGACTCACCCCGCCATCGCGCCATCTACAAGGCTGCCTGCGGGCATTTTGGGTGGGCGGAACAATTTGCTGCATTGGCCAGGCTCTCAATCTTCTAGCGGATGTTTTGAAGTTGAGCGAATTAACTGCTCCAATGTTCACATCCGTGGTTTTGATCTTTCTGGGAACGACCCTCACCGGCATCGGAATCTATGACCAAATAGGCCGTTACGCGGGGGCAGGCTCCATTGTTCCCATCACAGGTTTTGCCAATTCCGTGGCGGCGCCAGCCATTGAATTTCGCAGGGAAGGAATTGTACTAGGCATTGGCGCACGCATCTTTCAACTAGCAGGACCAGTGCTCACCTTTGGCATCACCAGTTCCATGCTGGTGGGCTTCATCTACTTCATCATCAGGGGGTGGCTGTTATGAGCCGTTTGGGTACACAAAGCTTTAGTTTTGACTGTCCGCCCCGCATCGCTGCGCGAACCAGCATCGTCGGCCCCAAGGAGGGAAAGGGTCCCCTGGCCGAAGATTTTGATGTCATTTTGGAAGACGATCTTCTAGGCATGAAAACCTGGGAACTGGCGGAAGGCGAAATGGTGCATCGTGCAGTGGAAAGAACCCTTCAGAGTGCAGGTTTGCCCCTCGATCAAGTACACTTGATGGTTGCCGGAGATCTCAACAATCAGATTATTGCCTCCAGTTTTGCCGCACGTGCACTGGGCGTTCCCTTTTTGGGGCAGTACGGGGCCTGCTCCACCTTTGTGCAATCGCTGGTATTGGCCAGCGCACTCATCTGCGGCGGCTTCGCCGACAACGCCGTATGCTGTGCATCGAGCCATTTTTGCACTGCCGAGCGTCAGTTCCGTTTTCCCCTAGAAATGGGCAATCAGCGTCCGCCCCAGGCCTCCTGGACCGCCACCGCCTGCGGCTGCGTGCTGCTGGTTAAAGGCGATGAAGCACCAGGACTGCGCGTATGTTCCGGTACGGTGGGCCGGGTGATAGACTTAAACATAAAAGACTCCAACCACATGGGAGCGGCCATGGCTCCGGCAGTGTACGACACCATTTGCGCTCACCTGGCGGATACCGGTCGCAGTGCTGGTGACTATGACCTGATTGCTACGGGAGATTTGGGCTGGATCGGCCGCAACCTGCTGATGGAGCTGTTCCACCGAGGAGGGATGGACATGCCCGATGCAAAGCTCATTGATTGCGGAAATTCCCTGTTTTATCAAGAACAGGACCCTCATGCCGGCGGCAGCGGCTGCGGCTGTGTAGCGGCAGTCAGTTGCGGTTGGCTCATGAAGCGCCTTGAAGAGGGGGAATTGAAGAGAATTCTTATTGCCGGATCCGGCGCTATGCTCAGCACCACCAGCAGTTTGCAGGGGCAGAGCATTCCTTCTATTTCCTACGCGGTCTGTATTGAAGGGGGGAAAAGCGCATGAATATTCTACTTTCATTCGTAAAGGCTTTTGTCGTAGGCGGTCTATTTTGCGTCATTGGCCAAGCCCTGATGCAATTGACTAAACTCACCAGTGCACGCATCCTGGTGCTCTTTGTGGTATCCGGCGTCGTTCTTACAGCTCTGGGCATCTACAAACCTCTGGTGGATTTTGCAGGCGCAGGGGCCACCGTGCCGCTGACAGGTTTTGGCTATTCTCTGGCCATGGGCGCCATTGAGGGTGTACAGAAATATGGCCTATGGGGAGCCTTTGTAGGTGGCATCTATCGCACTGCCGCGGGCATCGCTGCTGCCATCCTCTTTGGTTTGCTCAACGCGCTGATCTTTAAACCCCACGCAAAGAAATAGAACACCAGGTTCAAAAAAGTAATGCAAAGCGGCCCACAAAATGAGCCGCTTTGCATTACTTCGCGTTTTCCAAAATAAACTCGGCAATATCCTCGATGACCCGTTCCTCCACATGACTCTCTACCAAATATTCCGAAACGTCTCTGCGCCCCTGGGTAGGCATCATCAGATGGTTGACTCCCTCATACAGTTCAAATCGAACGTTATCTCGCCCGGAAAGTTTTTCTTCCCACAGGGGGAAGTCCACCCCCGGATACACCTGAAAATCCGCGCTTCCCTGAAGAATCAGCAAAGGCAAATGAACTTGATCAATCAGATTCAGCCCGCAATATTCCTTAATGGATTTCCAGTACCGCACGGGTATACCTAACAGCAATGCATCGTCCTGCAGATTGGAAAAATCTCCGCGAAGCACCTGCATATCTGCTTCCAATCCTTCAATCTGATCCTCTAACAGTGTTTGTTGCTCCTGGGGCAATTCTGCGTCCTGCAATGCCTTAATGACCTCCTGATTCTGGTCATAGATAATTTCCCACAGGGGACGCAGGGAACCTGCCATGGAAATAGCGCCCGCCAAATCAGGATTCTCCACCGCTATGGCCGGAACCATCATGCCACCCAATGAATGGCCCAGCACAAAAATGCCCTTTGGATTTATGCGTTCATCCTGGCGCAGCCATTCCAGAGCGGCATTGACATCATCCAGCAATTCCTCCCTCAAATCCACATCCATGCCGCTTTCCCCTGCCGATTCGGGGTAAATGTACGCTCGCTTGTCGTAACGCAGGCTGGCAATTCCACGCTCGGCAAGTGCGTGGGCAATATCCCGGAAAGGACGGTTTTCCCCAATGGTTTCATCCCGGTCACTTACGCCCGATCCCTGCACCAGCAGTACCACGGGTACCCGATCAGATCCCCCAGGAAGGCACAGCGTTGCGCCCAAAGGATAGGACGGATCGCCTGCAATGCTTATTTCTATTTCCCTATAATTCTGTTCCTCCGCCAGGGCAGTCGAACAACTCATCATAAGGGCAAAAACAAGAAAAATAATTAATTTTCTGAGCATAGAGTCAGTCCCTCCCACCTCATTAAATAAAGCGATTATCAACGGCTGCGCATGATTTCATACATCATAATTCCCGCCGCTACAGCTGCATTTAGTGATTCCGCTCCGCCGCGCATGGGCAAGCGCACCCGCAGATCCGCGCAATCGGAAACATCCTGGGAAATCCCCCTGGCTTCGTTGCCGATGACCAGGACAAAGCGCTCTCCCACATCGCCCATAGCGTAAAAATCCTCTCCCCGCAAATCGGAGGCAATGATCTTATATCCCCGCCCCTTCAATTCGGTCAGAGCATCGCAAAGCAGGTCTGCATAGGCAAATCCCAGTCGGAATCCCGAGCCCATGGCTGCTCTCTGAACCTTGGGCGAGAGCGGATCCACACAGCCCTCACCCAACAACAGCGCCTGGAACCCAGCAGCATCCGCCGTGCGCCAGATGGTGCCCAGATTGCCCGGATCCTGAAGCGCGTCCAGGGCCACAACCCGATCTGGCAAAAGTTCTATTTCCATGGGTTGGGGAGCCTCAAAACTGGCGCAAATACCCTGAGGTGTCTGCGTGTCGCAAATACTCTCCAGCAGACTGCGTGAAACCAGTGTGGCACGCAGACCCATTCCCTCCAATTCTTCCGCGAAAGCGACACGGCTCTCATCTGCCACCGCCTCGCGCAGCCTCAATCCGCAGGACAGTGCCTCCCGAATCATAACTTCGCCCTCCACCAGAAACAGCCCTTCTTCCCGGCGGGTTTTGGCATTTTTTAAATCCCTCATGCGCTTAATCAGCGGATTTTTTGCGCTCATAATTTTATCCATGCGTTTTTTTCCCTCCTCCCAGAGCATAGGCCCCGAGATATGTTTTCTCCACACCCGCGCTTCTCAGCGTCCGGACACATTCGATCATGGTGGCACCCGTGGTAAATACATCGTCAATAATCAGTACATCCCGCCCGGCAACCGAGCAGCACTGTTCATCCACGGCAAAGGCGCCCTTCAAATTCTTGTTCCTACTTTTTCGGTCCAAGCGGGCCTGCTGGGGCGTATTGCGAACTCGCACCAGCAAATCCCGATACTCCATTCCCAACTCCCGCGCCACTACAAGAGCTAACAACCGAGCATGATTTTGCCCCCGGCGCCGCAGGCGCCTGGGATGCATGGGCACGCAAGTAACTAGAACATCCTTGCCCAGCCCCATCAGTGAAACAGAGCGAGCAAGCTGATTGCCCATCATATCTGCAAGCAGATAGACCCCGCCATACTTCAGGCGGCGAACCAACGAACCTGCCGGCCCCTCATAAGTGCTGACAAATGCCGCGCCATCCACCTCCTGTGCGCCCACAGGTACATACGGGCCAATCCAGGTTTGCGCCAGCTTTTCTCTGCAGGACTGGCACAGTTCATTGCGTTCACAACCCACCATGCTGCCGCAACCCATACAAACGGCTCTGCGAGGAAAGATCAGATCCATGACCTGTTTCCACAGCAAACGCAACACAGCAGTCATGGCTTCAGCACCAGCAGGCGATGGCGCAGCGCACTGTAGCGACGCTGAATGCGGTTGTTGTCCACCATCCTGCGCATACAGTCTTCCCGTCCTACGACCACTACGAGCCTGCGCGCCCGAGTCACCGCTGTATAGAGCAGATTGCGGGTCATGAGCATCGCTGGCCCCGTAAGCAGTGGCAACACTACAGCCTCGAATTCGCTCCCCTGACTCTTATGCACAGAAATGCAGTAGGAGAGTTCCAATTCATCCAGCATGGAATCATCGTATTCTGCCTGGCGTCCATCGTCAAACTCCACCAGCATTTCCCGATCTGAGGCACTTAATTGCACGATATATCCGATGTCTCCATTGAATACACCTTCGCCCTGTTCTTCCCCTCTGTGCCATTCCAAGTCGTAATTATTTCTCACCTGCATCACTTTATCGCCCAGGCGAAAAATACAATCTCCCCGGTTCAGTTCTGGTCTGTTCCGCGCCGCTGGATTGAGGGCATTCTGAAGGGCAGCATTGAGCTGATAGACGCCCAGCGCACCCTTTTTCATGGGAGCCATCACCTGTATGCCCCGTAGAAAATCCACGTTCAAATAGCCGGGAAGGCGCTGCTTCACCAGCTTGATCACCGATTCCACCGCCGAGGCAGCACTCTCCCGCCTCTCCAGGAAAAAATCGGTATCTCGGTTTTGAATGATGGGATATTGGCCATGGTTGATCCGATGGGCGTTGACAATTATGTGACTTTGCTTTCCCTGTCGGAAAATTTCGTCCAGACAAACCACCGGCATTATTCTCGATTCGATCAAATCCCGCAACACGTTTCCCGCGCCCACTGAGGGCAGCTGATCGGCATCGCCCACTAAAATCAGCTTTGTTCCTGGACGAAGGGCCTTGAGCAGAGATCGCATCAGAAAAATATCCACCATGGACATCTCATCCACTATCACCACATCTGCACGAATGGGGTCTTCTTCATCTTTCTCAAAGCCTCCCAATTCTCCGCTGTATTCCAGCAGGCGGTGTATGGTGCGTGCCGTACGGCCTGTGGCCTCTGACATGCGCTTTGCGGCACGGCCCGTGGGAGCGCACAGTTCCACCGTTCCCCGTCGCTCCAAAAGATACAGGATACAGTTAATGGAAGTGGTCTTACCCGTTCCAGGCCCGCCGGTGATCACGGTCAGTCCCCCCGTAGCAGCAGCGGACACAGCCTCGCGCTGGCGGCCGCAGAGTTCCACTCCGCTCTGAGCCTCAAAGGCGGAAATTTCCTCCTCCGCCTCTTTGACAGAAAGCCGAATTTTGCACGGTTGTTTGCAACGGTCCAGCAAAAAATGCGCCGTTTCACATTCCACGCGGTAGAGGCGAGGCAGATATATGGCGTGAACGCGGTCCTCGAGTTCATCCTCCTTCAGCCTTGCCTCCATCAGCAGGGTTTTGACCGTGTGTTCCACCAGCTCATTTGCCACGCCCAGCACAGCTCCGGCACGTTGCAACAATTCTTCAAGGGGCAGATACATGTGCCCTATGTTGCCGGCTGCTTCGCTGAGCACATATTGAATACCACTGGCCAGCCGCTCCGGCGTTTCCGGCGTAAAACCCATGCTCTGGGCAATCCGATCCGCAGTCTGAAAGCCTATACCCTCAATTTCATCCGCCAACCGATAGGGATTGCTCCGAAGTACCGCTTCACTCTGGTCGCCAAAGGCGCGATACACCTTCAGGGCCATTGAAGGCGTCAACCCCGTACCCTGCAAAAAAATCAGTGTATTGCGCATTTCATTCTGCATTGCAAAGGATTCGGCGATCATGGCTGCACGCTTGGGCCCAATGCCGCTGAGCTCCATCAGCCTGTGCGGCTCCGATTCCAGTATATCCAGGGTCTCCGCGCCAAAGTGTTCCACAATTCGGCGGGCAGTCGCCGGCCCCAACCCTTTGATCAGGCCAGAGCCCAGATATTTTTCCACCCCCGAACGGGTTTCCGGACGGGTCAGTTCATAGGAATTAACTCGAATCTGCTGGCCATATTCCCGATGTTCTACCAGCTCTCCGTCAATAATCACATGTTCTCCGGGCGTAAGGAACGGCAAAATACCCACGGCGCTTATGCGCCCTGAGCCATCCAGATGAAACGATATCACCGTCCACCCGTTCTGATCGTTGCGAAAGACGATCTCCTCTACCGTTCCTTCAAACTTTGACATATGTTTCCTTTCAACACTTCCACAAAACTCAAATCAGGCCGCCGCAAAAGCGGAACAGCCTGATTTTTACACCTGCTACATCAGCCCACATTCTTTTGATAAATGAGGCAAAGTCCCTTGAGGGTCAGCAGTCCGTCCATCACATCAATCACCTTAGATTCCCCGGCTACCAGAACGGCCAGGCCACCCGTAGCGATAACCTTTGCCTGCGGAGCGCCCAGCTCACGCTTCATGCGGTCCACCAGATAATTGATCTGTCCGATATATCCGTACACAATGCCGGACTGCATGTTGGCTATGGTATTTCTGCCGATCACGCTCTCCGGCTTGGCCAGTTCAAAGCGGGGCAGTTTAGCCGCACGCTCCGTAAGCGCTTCGGCGGCCAACTTCAGCCCTGGGCAGATGGCCCCACCCAGGAACTCTCCCTTCTCCGATATGACGCCAAAATTAGTAGCCGTACCAAAATCAATGGTGATGCACGGCCCCCCATAGAGCTCATATGCTGCCACGGCATTGGCTATGCGATCGGAACCCAGTTCCCTAGGGTTTTCGTACTTGATATTGATTCCCGTGCGAATGCCCGGCCCCACGATCATCGGATCCATCTGAAAATAGCTTCGGCACATATGTTCGATCGTAAAATTAATCTGGGGCACCACGGAAGACATCATGATGCCATCCACCTGCTCCGGACCAATACCCTGATGCGCAAAGAGGTTTAACATCAGGATGCCGTATTCATCCGACGACATGTTGCGGTTGGTCGAAACGCGCCAATACTGCACCAGTTCCATGCCCTGAAACAATGCCGTCTTGATGTTCGTATTTCCGATATCCAATGTGAGAATCATGCCTTTGTTCTCCCTTTGGTTATTTTACCTGCTGAATTTTCCACAGGGCAGCCAGCACTGGAGTAGAAATCAGTGCCGCCACTACCGCTTCCAAGCTTCCGGCAATGAGCCCTGTTCCGCCGATAAGCGCCAGAACTTTCTCCGAATTGATGCCCATGATCACATAAAACAGCAGCATCAGTCCCAGATAGAGCACTGTATTGGTCAGGGAACCCGCAATGGCCGCCAGCGGCACGGCGCGACTGCTGGCCCTCTTCCCCTTCGAAACAGCTTTATAGACCAGATGCGCCACTACCGGCACCATCAACCGGGGCAAAAAGCACATAATTGCTGCCAATGTCGGGCTGGCGGCAACCAGCGCGCCTGCCAGAGCCGAGGGCGTTCCATAGATGCCAAATGCGCTCAGCGCGCTGACCCCTCCAAAGCACAATCCCAGCACAAGGCCCGGTTTGAGTCCCAGCAACAACGTTCCCACAACCACCGGAACGCACAATATGGTGACGTTGATGAAACCCAACGGAATCAGCCCAATGGGCGTCAGTCCCAACAACAGCACCAAAGCGGTAAACAGCGCGGTCAGCACAAAGGTTTGCATCTGCTTGTGATTCATTTTTTCTTCCTCCATTCAAGTTCGCTTGGGATACCTGATGTCTTTAGGGGCAACCAAGAACATGCCTGTTCGGTTCCGTTCGGATACCGACGCAGTTATTATATCATATTTTCTCCCATTTGCCAGCCTCTTGTGTAAATTCTCATACAAATCCACCTTCTTGCCAAAATATCTGCGTTTTTCCAAACGATTTGCGAATCTTTTTCTTGACACCAGAAATAAATCGTGTTAAAATGCTCCTAATTCCAAGGGAAGGAAGCGAATCGCTTCATGCAGAATTGCACGTTCGGATTTGCATACAGCTTTTACTATTACTTTTTTACCGCTTGCGGTCAGAGGTAATGGTAATTGTGCTGCGCAGTTTCCGGTAATTAGATCCCGGAATTCAGGAATTTAGATGATCATCCCGCCACACAGCTACCAGCCTGTGTGGCGTTTATTATTTGGACAAAGGGCTTGTCCGATTCGTCCCACGGGCCATGCAATCCCATTTCGACAAGTTCTTTGAAGGGAGAGGTTGATAATTTATGATTGCCGTACTCAAACAAAATGCATCCCCGGAGCGTACTCAAATGCTCATTGATTGGCTCAAACGCCAAGGTCTGGACGTGCATGTGTCCCACGGAGAATTCAAGACCGTTCTGGGGCTCATCGGCAATACCGAGCAGGTAGATATGGATATGCTGCGGAGCCTGGACATTGTCGATAGCGTCACCAGGGTATCCGATCCTTTTAAAGCCGTCAACCGTAAATTTCATCCCGAAAACAGCATTGTTCGCATCAATGAAAGTGTATGCGTGGGTGGTGGCCACTTCGGCCTGATTGCTGGCCCCTGCTCCGTTGAGAGCGGCGAACAGATCAGCTATGTGGCCCGGCGCATCCAGGCTGCAGGCGCCAATATGCTTCGCGGCGGCTCCTTCAAGCCCCGCACTTCACCTTACGATTTCCAAGGTCTGGGC
Organism: Clostridiales bacterium; assembly: GCA_019419995.1. Taxonomy (GTDB): domain Bacteria; phylum Bacillota; class Clostridia; order Christensenellales; family Aristaeellaceae; genus SFTH01. The sequence continues at coordinate 84,739 of JAHZHZ010000004.1, read as the reverse complement.
GGGGAGGGCATCCGCCTGCTTTCCCAGGCAAAGCAGGAGACGGGTTTGCCCATTGTGACCGAAATCATGGATATCCGCACATTGGACCTGTTTGAAGATGTGGATGTCATTCAGGTAGGCGCCCGCAATACGCAAAATTTTGATCTGCTCAAGGAATTGGGAAAGACCCGCAAGCCCATCCTGCTCAAACGTGGGTTGGCTGGTACCATCAAGGAATTGCTGATGAGCGCCGAATACATCATTGCCAGCGGCAATGAAAACGTCATTCTCTGCGAACGCGGCATCCGCACTTACGAGAGCACCTACACCCGCAATACCCTGGATCTGTCCGCCGTTCCTGTACTTAAGGAACTGACCCATCTGCCCGTAGTGGTAGATCCCAGTCACGCCACCGGCAGAGCCTCTCTGGTGGGACCCATGGCTCTAGCTGCTGCAGCGGCAGGCGCCGATGGCCTGATGATCGAAGTACACAACGATCCTCTCCACGCCCTCAGCGATGGAGCTCAGTCCCTGACTCCGGATGCGTTTGACGATCTTGCTCGGCGCATCTTCAAAATTCGGGAGGTGCTGAATCAATGCGAGTAGGCGTCATCGGCTTGGGATTGATCGGCGGTTCCATGGCCAAAGCGTACCGGCGGGACCCCAATTGGTTGGTTTTTGGTGCTGACCAGGACACGTCCATTGTTGAATTTGCCCAAATTGCAGGTGGCATTGATGGCCCATTGACGGAAGAAATTTTCCCCACGCTGGACCTGCTATTGCTGGCAGCCTACCCGCAGGGAGTGATCGATCAGCTCCGCGAGGTGGCTCCGCTATTGAGCAAAGATTGCATGGTCATTGACCTTTCAGGCATCAAGGAAATGGTCTGCAATGCCTGCTTCCCCCTGGCGGAAAAGTACGGCTTTACCTTCATCGGTGGTCATCCCATGGCTGGAACGCACAATTCCGGCTTCAAATACAGCCGGGCAGACCTCTTTGATGGAGCGCCCATGGTCATCGTCCCGCCGAGGTTTGATGACATTGAACTATTGGATCGTGTGCGCACGATGCTGCTGCCGGCGCGCTTTGGACGCATTTCTGCCATCACTGCGCAGCAACACGATGCGCGCATCGCCTTTACTTCTCAGCTGGCTCATGTGGTTTCCAATGCCTACGTCAAAAGCCCTACGGCGCGGCAACACGATGGGTTCTCCGCCGGCAGTTACCGGGATCTAACCCGCGTTGCCTGGCTAAACCCGGACATGTGGGCCGAATTGTTTCTGACAAACCGCAGTGCTCTGCTCTTTGAACTGGACACCTTTCTCAGCTCCCTGCAGAAGTACCGTGAGGCTTTGGAAAATGAAGATTTTAATACCCTGCGAGCACTTCTGGACGAAGGTCGCAGGATTAAGGAGGAGGTGGACGGGCGATGACACGAATCCATATTTCAGCCTCCCGGGAATACGACGTGGAAATCGGTCGAGGATTGATTCATCAGTTGGTAGACCGAGCTGGTGACTTGCTCCGCGGCCAGCATGTGGTGGTGGTCAGCGATTCCAACGTGGCCCCTCTCCATCTGGAGGCAGTGCTCTGCTCTTTCAAACGGGCCGGTTGGCAGACGGATTCCTTCGTCTTTCCTGCAGGAGAAGAAAGCAAATGCGGTCAGACCTATCTGGAATTGCTGAACTTTCTGGCTCAGAAAAAGTTGGGGCGATCGGATGCCCTGATTGCCCTGGGTGGAGGCGTAGTGGGCGATTTAACCGGCTTTGCTGCCGCCACCTACCTTCGAGGCATCGACTACATACAAATTCCCACCACCCTGCTGGCCTGCGTAGACTCCTCCGTTGGCGGAAAGACAGCCATTGACCTGGCCGCAGGCAAGAATCTGGCTGGCGCCTTCTACCAGCCCCGCCTGGTGCTCTGCGACCCGGAGCTGCTCAACACCCTGCCTTCCACGGTCTTTTCCGACGGTTGTGCGGAAGTGATCAAATACGGCATGCTGGGCAGTAGCGAACTGCTTGACCGCCTTCAAAGTATCCATGCCTCTCAGCAGTTGGAATATGTCATTGCAAAGTGCGTGGATATGAAGCGCGAAATCGTCGAAAGCGACGAATTTGATACCGGCAGACGGCAGCTGCTCAATCTGGGCCACACTTTCGGCCATGCTATCGAAGCTGCCAGCGCCTTCAGCATCCCACACGGCCGTGCTGTAGCCATGGGCATGCGCCTGATTACTCGTGCGGCGGTGGAAATGCATCTGTGCCCCCAAAGCTGCCTGGATATTCTGGAAACCCTTCTGCAAAAATACGATTTGCCTTTGCGCACAGAATTCAAAGCAGATGTTCTCATACAGAACGCCCTTTCCGATAAAAAACGCCAGGGAAAAACACTCACGCTGGCCGTTCCCTGCGGTTACGGTGAAAGCAGACTGCTTCCCATAAGCGTAGACAAGCTGTCCGATTGGGCCCGGGCAGGGCTCGAACCATGATCGCCCGGATTCACGCTGCCCCGCTGCAGGGGCAAATTCAGGCCATTCCCTCCAAATCTGAGGCCCACCGCACACTGATCTGTGCCGCCCTGTCCGATGGTGAAACGCGAATCAGAATGGGCGATGGCTCCGAAGACATCGAGGCCACCATACGTTGCCTTGAGGCCTTTGGTGCGAAGATTTCCCGGGAAGGGGACACCCTGTGCGTCAATCCCATCGTCCATCCTCCTGTCTCGGCAGAGGCGGACTGTGGAGAGAGTGGAAGTACGCTGCGCTTTCTGCTGCCTGTGGCTGCTGCGCTGGGAATTGACACCCGGTTCCGAATGCATGGCCGCCTGCCCCACCGCCCCATTGCTCCGCTGGATGGGCTATTGATCCAGGGAGGCTGCCTTCTGGAACGGCCTGAGGCAGATGTCCTGCGCATTTGCGGCCATTTAAAATCCGGTAACTACACGCTACCAGGGAATGTTTCCTCCCAATATATTTCCGGTATGCTCTTTGCCCTGAGCCTGCTGGAAGGAAACAGCACTTTAAATGTGGAAGGAATTCTGGAATCCGCTGGCTACGTGGGAATGACGCTGGAAACATTAAAAAGTTTTGGCAAAGTTCCCCAGGCAACAAATGACGGATTCTATCTTCGAGGAGGAAACCGGTTCAACTCTCCAGGTCAGCTCACCATCGGTGGAGATTGGTCCAATGCCGCATTCTGGCTCTGCGCCAGTATTTTTCCCGGATGCCGGATTGCAGTAAGCGGCTTGGACGAAGGCTCCGCCCAAGGTGACCGCCGGATTGTAGAAAAGATTGCCGCTCTGAAGTCCTGTTCTCAAGGAATGTACACGCTGGACGCCGCAGACATTCCGGATTTGGTCCCCGCTCTGGCCGCTTGCGCCTGCGTGCTGGGAAAGCCGATGCGAGTAGTGCGTGCCCAACGGCTGCGCATCAAAGAATCCGACCGACTGTCCGCCATTGCGGCGACACTCAATACTCTGGGTGGCAGGGTGATGGAAACCGATGACGGGCTGATCGTGGAAAAAACCGCTTCCCTCACCGGAGGAAAGGTTGCCTCCTGGGGAGATCATCGCATCGCCATGATGGCCGCCATCGCCTCCTGCGGCTGCGCGGGGGAAGTGGAAATTTCCGGCGCCGAAGCGGTGAATAAATCCTATCCCGCATTCTGGCAGGATTTTTGTTCGCTGGGCGGCAGAGTGGAACTGAGAGAAGAGGTGAAGCAATGAGTAGCTGTTATATCGGGAATTTAAAGGTCAGTATTTTCGGCCAAAGTCATTCTGGAGGCATTGGCGTGATCATCGATGGCCTTCCTGCGGGAGAGCGCTTAGATTTAGAGGACCTCAAACGATTTCTGGCGCGCCGGGCTCCGGGGCAAAATGCCTGGTCCACTTCCCGCCAGGAAGCAGATTCCGTAGAAATTCTATCAGGTCTCTCTGAAGGCTTCACCTGTGGGGCGCCACTGAGCGCGGTGATTCGAAACACCAATACCCGATCCGGCGATTATGCCAACCTCCGGGACATGCCCCGGCCGGGACATGCAGATTATACCGCTCATATCCGCTACGGCGGATATCAGGATGTGGCCGGAGGCGGACATTTTTCCGGACGTCTCACGGCTCCCCTGTGTGTAGCAGGGGGAATTTGTAAGCAGTTACTGGAACGCCGGAGTATCCACGTGGGGGCTCATCTGATCGAAGTGGGCTCCATTCGAGACGTGCTATATTCCTCCCCGGAATTGGGGGCGGAGGAACTGCTCGCCCCGGGGAAAAAGGAATTTCCAGTCTTAAATGACGAAGCGGGACGGGCTATGCAGGCGGAAATCTTCGCCGCAAAGCAGGCTCTGGATTCCGTGGGTGGAAGCATTGAATGCGCAGCGATAGGCGTGCCCGCCGGCATCGGCGATCCCATGTTTGATGGCATGGAAAACCGCATAGCGCGCATCGTCTTTGCCATACCCGCAGTCAAGGGCATCGAATTCGGAGCCGGGTTTGAGGTGTCTCGCAGCCACGGCAGTCAGAACAATGATGCTTTCTGCATCCGGGGCGGCCAAGTGGCCACCTGCACCAATCGTTCCGGCGGAATTCTTGGGGGAATCACCGACGGCATGCCGGTCGTCTTCCGGGCTGCCGTCAAGCCCACACCCTCCATCGCCCGTGCTCAGCAGAGCGTTTCCCTCTCTCGCATGGAAGAAGCCACGCTGGAAATCTGGGGCCGCCACGACCCCTGTATCGCCCCCCGGGCCGTTCCCTGCATGGAAGCGGCCATGGCCATCGCAATACTGGACGCACTTCTTGAAAAAGGTAAGGTGATCTAAATGGACCTCCAGGAACTTCGCAAAAACATCGATGATATCGACCGTGAACTGATCCGCCTGTTTGAGGCACGCATGGATGTAGCCGCCGGTATCGCCGCCTATAATAAGGCCAATCATCTGCCAGTGCTGGATGCCCGCCGGGAGCGGGATAAGCTGGCAGAAATCGGAGAGCACTGTCGGGAAGAGATGCAGACCTATGTTCAAATGCTCTACAGCATGATCTTTGAATTGAGCCGCAGCTATCAGGGAGAATTGAACCGTCAAAAGAGTCCCCTCTTTGCTGAAGTTTCCCAGGCTATTGAAAATACACCCCGGCTCTTCCCGACTTCGGCGGAAGTGGCATGTCAGGGTACGGAAGGTGCCTATTCGCAAATTGCCTGCGAACGCATCTTTAAAAACCCCAGAATCATGTATTTTAAGAGCTTTGACAGCGTGTTTTCCGCCATTGAAAGCGGCTTTTGCCGCTACGGTGTGCTGCCCATCGAAAACAGCAGCGCTGGTTCCGTCAAAAAGATCTATGACCTTATGCTAACCCATAACTTCAAGATCGTCCGCAGCGCTCGTCTCAAAATAGACCATAGTCTTTTAGCTGCTCCAGGTGTTCGGAAAGAAGACATCCGGGAGATCTTCTCCCATGAACAGGCTCTCAGCCAGTGCGCCGGCTATCTGGAAAAGCTCGGCGGAAATGTGAAGATCACCCGCTGCGAAAATACCGCCATTGCTGCCGAATCCGTAGCCCGTTCGGATAGAAAGGATATCGCCGCCATCGCTTCCCACAGCTGCGCTTCCCTATACGGATTACAGTGTCTGGAAAAAGATATTCAGGACCACGGCAACAACTATACCCGGTTTATTTGCATTTCTAAAGACCTGGAAATTTATCCCGGTGCGGATCGCACCAGCATCATGATGACGCTGCCTCATCGGCCCGGCTCCCTCTGCCGCGCCCTGTCCCGCTTCTATTCTCTGGGTATCAACGTATCTAAGCTGGAGAGCCGTCCCATTCCGGAGCGCGACTTTCAGTTCATGTTCTACTTTGATTTAGAGACTTCAGTCTATTCCGATGAATTTGGCCGCATGATTGATGATTTGAACGCTATCAGCGAAGAATTCCGCTATCTAGGCAGTTATTCGGAGGTTGTATGAAGATGCGGGCAGGGCTCCTGGGGCGGAAGCTGGGGCACAGTTTTTCCCCAAAGATTCATTCTCATCTTGGCGATTACAGCTATGAACTATTTGAGGTAGAACCTGAGAATCTGGACCACTTCATTCTCAGCGGCAAATTTGATGGTTTGAACGTAACCATTCCCTACAAGCGGGAGGTAATGCCCTATTGCGCGGAATTGAGCGATGCTGCCAGGAAGATCGGCAGCGTAAACACGTTGGTTCGCAGGCCGAACGGCACGCTTTTTGGCGACAACACCGATGCTGCAGGCTTTGAGGCCATGCTGCGCCGTCTGAAGCTGCATATAGCAGGCAAAAAGGCGCTGGTACTGGGCAGTGGTGGAGCATCGCTGACAGTTCAATATGTGCTTAGAAGCTACGGCGCGGAAGTAGTGGTCATATCCCGGTCGGGCAAGGACAACTATCAGAATCTGGAACATCACGCCGATGCCCGCATTCTAGTCAACGCCACGCCCGTGGGCACCTATCCGGACTGCGAGAGCAGTCCCCTATCGCTGGATGCACTGCCCCATCTAGAGGCGGTGCTGGACCTGATCTACAATCCGGCGCGTACCCGGCTCTTGTTGGACGCCCAGAAGCGGGGAATCCCCTGCATGGGAGGACTGGTCATGCTGGTGGAGCAAGCCCGAGCTGCGGCAGAACGTTTTACCGGTGAGAAGATCCCCCCTGAGCGCACGGAAGAGCTGGTAGGCGTGCTCAGTTCCGAGACGCAGAATATCGTACTGATCGGAATGCCGGGGTGTGGCAAGAGTACGGTGGGCGCCCTGCTTGCCCGCAAGCTGGGTCGACCGTTCCTCGACACAGATCAGCTCTTTGTCCAGCGTACCGGCACAGAAATTTCTCAATACTTTTGCAACCATAGCGAGGCCGAATTCCGTGCAATAGAACATGAGGTGATCGCTCAGGCGTGCAAAGGATCGGGTGCGGTGATTGCCACCGGAGGTGGATGCGTGACCTATCCGGACAATCTTGACTGCATGCGCCAGAACAGCCTCATCTTCTATCTGGAGCGGGATTTGCACCTTCTGCCCACCGAAGGCCGCCCCCTTTCCCAATCAAATTCGTTGGAAACGCTCTACCAACAGCGCCTTCCCCTCTATCGGCTGTTCAGCGATGCAAGCGTAAAAAATATGCGCGCCCCGGAGGACGCGGCCGCGCAAATTCTGGAGGAATTTTATGAAATTCTTGGTGCTTAACGGTCCCAATTTAAACCTTCTAGGTAGGCGTGAACCCGACCTTTATGGGCGGCAGGACTATGCCGCGCTGGAATTGCTGGTACGCGATACCTGCCGAGAGGAAGGAATCGAAGTGGAAATCTACCAATCCAACCACGAGGGCGCGTTGGTCGACCGCATACAGGCCGCCATGGACAAAGTAGACGGCATCATAATCAATCCTGCCGCCTATACACATACCAGCATAGCCATACTGGACGCTCTTAAGGCAGTAAATCTTCCCGCAGTTGAGGTTCATATTTCCAACGTCTCCGCACGGGAGGATTTCCGCCAAATCTCCTATGCGGGCATGGCCTGTATTAAAACTTTCGCGGGGCTGGGCCTGGAAGGATACCGACAGGCGATTTACTATCTGAAAAAACACCTGAGTTTAAAGTAAAATCGACTTTAGTCCTAAAATAAAGGGAATTGAAAAAGTCCGGCAATAGCCGGACTTTTTCAATTGTTTGCCCTCAGCTCTCTTCTCCTTGAGCAATTGGTGGAGGTCCTTGGAAAAAGCCTTCTAATTTTTATGCCCCACAGGCCGACACCGTTGAGCCTTCCCCTTATATTCACTCAGCACAGCGGCCCCAAGAATCAGCACAGCTCCCAGAATGGTGAATCCATCCAGCCTTTCCCGCAACAGCACCGCGGACAGAAGCACCGCCACCACCGGATCAATGTAGCTCAAAATAGCAGCCGTTTGTGCCGGTATGAAACTGAGAGAACCGAAATACAGAGCATAGGCCAGGCCAGTATGCACAATGCCCACCGCTATCATCATAAGCATCGGGCCCACCTGCACCGTCCACTGTGCACCGGATTCTACCAGCAGCACATAGGGTAAAAGTGCCATCGAAGACGCCCCCAGCTGTATAATGGTGCGGTCAAACGCCTCGATGGGCGCCATAGTCTTGTTCAGCAGTACCACACAAGCATACAGCACTGCCGCACCCAGACTCAGCAACACGCCCCTCAACTCCGCAAGCCCTTCAAACCCCGATCGCAGCACCCCCGAAACGAACACCATTCCCACCAGCGCCGAACACACGCAGAGGAGTTTGCGCCTATTAAGCTGCTCCCGAAGAACCAGCGGCGAGGCTAGAATTATGAACATAGGTGCGAAATAATAGCAGAGCGTGGCTGTGGCAACGGAAGTATAATTGTAGGCTTCAAATAACAGTATCCAATTAAATCCCATGGCCGCTCCGGAGAGTACCAGCCGCCACAGGTTGTGCGCAATGGCCTCCCGGTTCAGTCGTTCCCGGCGCAGATACAGCAAGATGAGCAAAAATAACGCCCCGATCACCCCGCGAAGCAGGGCAATTGTGCCCGAAGGCAGCGGTAGAAAGCGACGAAATACGCCTATGGTCCCAAAGATTACCATGGACAGAACCAGCTTTAATCTTGCAGACACAATCTTAGCCTCCCTGGGCGAAGGTCCCGCCCGTTACAAAATAGAGAAAAAACGCCGCAGCCAAAAGATCCGCACTGCCACCAGGGCTGATGTTTTCCCGGATAAATGCCGCGTCCAACGCCTTAAATTCCTCAATAGTGGGCCTGTTACCTAATTCCTGGACGCAATTCTGCATCCAGGCAAGCCCTTTCTTCCCCCTCCGCCGCAAGATATTGCTGTCTTGTACCCGCGGCATGAGGGCAGCAAGCGCCATCAGACCAGCTTCATTGGCGGATTTTCCTCGTTCCGCCGCCCTTTTCAGCGCCGGAAGCGCCAGATCACGCACATGGGGAAACCCTTCCGCCGCCTCGCCCCGGGCCCCCGTCAGTCCATAGAGCAGATACTGCTCTTCTCCTCCGCTGAGATCACTCTCTCTGGTAAGATACCGGAGCTGGTGCAAGGAGGGTTTCGCCAGCGGCGCTGCCTCCTGGAGAATTTCTTCCACCTTAGCACCTTCTGGCACCATACCCACGGCGCAACAGAGGATTCCCAGCGAGAAAAGCGCGCCCTTATGGGTATTCGCGCCGCCAGTAAACGCACGCATCTCCCGCTCCGCTTCAGCTGCCCGCACCCGCATCCGGTCAAAAGCAGCCGAATGGGATTTTTCTTCCATCCCCGTGCGCGCACAGAATTCAAACCAGTTCCGCAGGGCCGATGCACTGGAGGCAAAGCTAAAGATATCCATATCCTCATGCGCACCGTTGTTCGCTCGATCCACCAGACCCGGCTTCGGCGTCACCAGCGACTCATAGAGCAACGCTCGTTCTGCGCAGGCCCCGATAGCCGAAGCGCGGCTTTCTTCAAAATGTCGGCGGATAATTTGCTGGCTGCGCTCATAGAGCATTTGAATGGGGTGACTGCGGCTGCGGGCACAGATGTATGCCGGAGCACCGCAGATCAGGCAACAGCGCTGAGTTTGGCGATTAAGCTTGCGGCCCTGCGCATCCAGCACATCCAGATCGAACAGTCGCCCCAGCTCATCGGCCTCCTCAATGGCCGTCATCCACTCTTTGAGCATGTCCGCCGGAGCGTCCACCGCCCAGATTGCCTCGCAACCGGCATCGGTCAGCACCTCTTCACGAGTTGCCACCTGCCTGCGCCGGAGGGCAAGTGCATCCTCCACCCGGGATATACCCAGATAAAAAGCCCGTTCAATGAGCTCATTGCGCTTCAGCGGGCCGGGGATGTTCATTGTAAAGGAAATCAGCGGCAATCCATGTGCCTCCAGAATTCGCTTCTGTCTTCTGACTCGTTCCTCCCGGGCCTGCAGAATTTCAGCCAAAGTAACCTGATTTTCCTCCATGCAACCTCCTAAAGTCTCAGCGCTCCGGGTCTGAATTGGCGTTCCTCACGGATGCGATTGATTCTTTCCTCCAGATAAATCATGGATCCTTCGTCAATGCCGTAGTCAAAAACCACTTTTCTCCCTGCATATTTTTCCAGCTGCGCGCAAAGCTCTACAGGAAAGCTCTTTTGCCAGTCCGGCGGAAGGATGATTGCATCCATGTGGTCAAAAAAATCATCCACGGACGTTCCTGAATGAATAACGTACTTGTTTACATCCCCCTGTTCTTTCTGGGGAAGATAGCGCTCCACCAAATGAAAGTAGGCGTCCTCCTCACAGACCACCCCTACTTTCCCCTGCAATGTAGCCAGGGCGCGCATAGCTTCAGGCCGCACTTCAAAGGCCAGCTTGACCAGCTTGGAGCGATCCGGCAGAATGGTCAGAAGTTGCTGGCTGTCCTGGGGAGAGGCGAGAATAACATCCGCTTCCTCGTCAATGCTGTATGGATATTCCTGAATCTGCCGCAGGCCGCAGACAATTATCTGGGCATTTCCAATGCCCTCCAGTTGGCGATCCAACGATGCTGCCAGCTCCGTATACCGGGTAACCACAGCAATGTGTACCCCCGACCACTTTAGCCCCCACTCCCGCAGCTTTAAATTCAAAAATATCTGAATCTCAGCGGGAGAAAACTGTAAATCGGAAAGCTGGCGAATCATGCGATCGATGGCTGTCATAGCCTGTATTTTACGACTGTCGCCATCCTCCCGCACATACTTTACAAAGCTGCCCCTTCGACGGGTCATTTCGATATCTCCCATCTCCCGCAGGCAGTCGTAAACCCTTTTGACCGTACCGCAAGAAAGGTTCATCCGCTCCGCCATTTCCCGGACGGTAGGTAGTTGCGTACCTGTTTTCAGAGCCCCGCTGCGAATCTCCGCGTTGATCTGATCCACCAATTGGCGATAAACGGGAATTTCACTGTCAGGATTGATGTTGTATCGAAACACCTTTTCTTCTCCTCCCGGCTAAATTCAAAACAAGAGGGGGAAACGGTCGGATTTCTCCGGCACAATCCCCCTCCACTGAAAAATTTGACCGGCCTTTATTTCAGGCTGTCCAGATAAGCCTTGCGCCCGCTCTGGTAGAGGTTGTTGCCTTCGCTGTCGATGATTACCACCACAGGGAAATCCTCCACCTCCAGTTTTCGGATGGCTTCGGCGCCCAGATCCTCGTAAGCTACGATCTCGGCCTTTTTAATGCACTTGCTGAGCAAAGCCCCGCAGCCGCCAATGGCGCCAAAGTACACAGCCCCGTGCTCCTTCATGGCAGCCACCACCTCGTCACTGCGCTTGCCCTTGCCGATCATTCCCGTCTGTCCCAGCGCGATGAGCGTGGGAGAATAGGCGTCCATACGGTAGGAAGTGGTAGGGCCGGCAGAACCAATGGCCTGGCCCGGCTTGGCGGGCGTGGGTCCCACAAAATAGATAATGGAGTTTTCAATTTCCAGGGGGAGCTCCTTTCCCGCGGCCACTAATTCGCACAAGCGCTTGTGGGCCGCATCCCTGGCCGTATAAATGGTACCCGTGATCAGACAGCTGTCACCCGCACGCAGTGCACGTGCATCCTGACGCGTGAGGGGGGTATGGATCTTTTTCGTCATTTAAATCACCTCCGACTGATGGCGAGTCACGTGACAATTGATGTTTACGGCAACGGGGAGGGCAGCAATATGCGTGGGGTACTGCTCAATATTCACCGCCAGCGCAGTGGTGCGTCCACCCATTCCCTGAGGTCCAATGCCCAGTTGATTGATCTTCTCCAACAGCTCCGCCTCCAAAGCCGCATAAAAGGGATCTGCGTTGCGCTCTTCGATGGGACGCACCAGCGCCTTCTTAGCCAACACAGCCGCTCGGTCGAAGGTACCACCAACTCCTACGCCCACAACGATGGGCGGGCAGGGATTGGGGCCTGCTTCGTCCACCACTTTCAGCACAAATTCCTTCACGCCCTCAAGCCCGTCAGAAGGTTTGAGCATCTTAATCTGACTCATGTTCTCGCTGCCCGCACCCTTGGGAGCCACGGTAATTTTCAGCTTATCACCCGGGACGACCTCATAATAAATGATGGCTGGCGTGTTGTCTCCCGTGTTGACGCGGTCCAGCGGGTCCTTCACCACAGACTTGCGCAGATAGCCATCTGCATAACCCTGACGCACGCCCTCATGAATGGCTTCCTCCAGATTTCCTTCCACATGTACCTCCTGCCCGATTTCTACAAACACGCAGGCCAAGCCGGTATCCTGGCAGATGGGTACGTCATTGGTGTCGGCAATCTGGTAATTCTCAATAATCTGGTCCAGGATTCCCTGAGCTACGGGGAAAGTTTCCTGGGCGCGGCACTGCGTGATACAGGCCTTCATGTCCTCGGGCAAATGACAATTGGATTCGATGCACAGGCGTCGAACCACCTGCGTCACCTTAGATGCTTCAATATTTCTCATATCCTTCCTCCTCACTTCGACAGTACGCAGCCAATGGTATCCAGCTGCGTCCCATCGCGATAGATCACCTTAGCTACCGTGCGTCCACGTTCTTCCTCCCGCCGGGGCTTACCGGTAATGCGTTCAGCGGTTTCCTTGAGCTGATGAATATCCACGACGTTGAGTCCCGCATCCACCAGTCTCTGTCGCAACTGCGCATTCCGGGGATTTACAGCAATCCCCCGCTGAGTCACCAGCACATCGATATCCCTGCCCGGCGTGGAAATACATCCCACATGGTCGGTGACAATGGGCAGGCGTGCTCGAAATAGCGGTGCAATGATCATGGATAACTTTGCACCTGCCGCCGTATCGCTGTGACCACCTGAACCCCCCATAATGTAACCGTTGGAATCGGTATGCACGTTTACGTTGAAATCCGTATCGATTTCCGTAGCGCCCAGAATGACCACATCCAGCTGATCTACCACCGAACTGGCGGCGGCTGGACTGGCATACTGCATGGCAGAAATCTCTTGATGGGCGGGATTGGTTCTAATGGATTCCACCGCCTTTAAGTCAAAACACTGTACATCCATCAAAGCGCGGAAGCAGCCCGCGTTAAGCATATCCACCAGATAACCCGTGATGCCACCGGAAGCAAAGGACCCTTGTATCTTCTCCTTCACCATTATATCCATCAAAAACTTTGCAGCAGCCAGGGAAGCACCACCCGCACCCGTCTGGAAGGAAAACCCGTCCTTTAAAAGCCCGCTGTGGCGGATCACCTGCACGGCCTGCTCCGCCATCACCAGCCCCACCGGATCCCGGGTAATTTTCGTGGTTCCTGAAACAATGCCTGAGGGATTTCCGATGGCCTCCACCTTCACCACCTGATGCACATAGATTTCGGGAATAGAGGCATTTGTCAGGGGATAGGGCACCAGGTTGTCCGTAACAGCCACCACATGCCGTGCATACATGGCATCGGGAAAGGCATAGCCCAGACTGCCGCAGGCGGAAGGACCGAATTTCCCAGAAAGATTGCCCTCCGGGTCCGCCGTTGGCGCGGCAATGAAGGCCACATCAATAGGGGTTACACCCAGCGCGATATCCCGTGGCCGCCCTCCATGAGTACGAAACTCCACGCAATTCTCCATCAGCCCCTCTGAAATGCGCCTGCCCAGCCCCGCAGACATGTAGTTGGTCCGAATCTTGCGAATCACGCCCCGCTCGATCAATGCCTCCAACAGAGGCGCATGTACATCGAAGATGGAGCTGGCATTGAGAATCAAATCCCCTATCCCCATGCGATCAATCTCTTCCAGCACCAGATTCATGGTGTAGTCGCCGTTGCGCAAGTGATGATGGAAGGAAATGGACATGCCGCTTTTGAGCCCGCTTCGTTCAATGGCTTCCCGGAGGCTTCCCGCCAGTTTATTCATCCAGACTCCTCCTCTCCAATCCCAAAGCTTCGGCTGCGGCAATCGTCTGCCTGGCCCGAGCAACAATGGGCGCGTCGATCATCTTTCCCCGCAGGGAGACCGCCCCCTTCCCCTGCGCCTGGCCCCGGCGAATGGCTTCCATCACCTCATAGGCGTAATCAATTTCCTCCAGCGTGGGACTGAACACCTCATTGATGGCCTTAACGTGTCTGGGTGAAATGGACGCCTTTCCGGTAAAGCCCAGGCTCTTGGCAAGCCGGGCATCCTCGTAGATTCCATCGTCGTCATTGACGTCGGTAAAGGGCGTATCATAGACTTCTACACCCGCAGCTCGGGCTGCACAAACCATCCGGCCGCGGGCATAAGCAATTTCATTTCCCGCCCGGGTGCGCTTGCAATGGAGATCCGCAGTCAGATCCTCCCCGCCCAGGAAAATGGCCTCCACCCGCTCGCTGGCGGACGCAATGGAATAGGCATTCTCCACACCCAATGCCGTTTCAATGAGGGGAATCAACCGAACCGAACAATGAGGCAGGCCCGCCTTCTCCTCCAGTCGGGTGATACAGGCATCCACCCTGCGAACATCTTCCGCCGTTCCCGTTTTAGGCGGCATAATCATCGCAGGGCGCACCGGGATTATGGCTTCCAGATCACGCTCCCAGAAAGGCGTGTCAATAGCGTTGATACGCACAATAACTTCGCATTTTCCAAATCCCATGCGGCCAATAGCATTGCGCACCAAAATGCGCGCAGAGTCCTTTTCGCTGGGAGCCACCGCATCCTCCAGATCCAGAATAAGCGCATCCGCGCCCAGAACTTCTCCATTGACAATGATATTGGGCGTGTTGCCCGGCAAAAACAACATGGACCGTCGCATCATCACGCCTCCTTTGCCCGCGCCACGGCCGTCTCAACCCTGGCACGAATGACGCAATCGAGGGCGCCGCGATCCACCAGCTTGATCCGGGCGCAGCTCACCCCCTGCTGCTGAAGAACTTCTTCCACCACCCGGCAAATCTGATCGCCGAACTGGCGCATCACCACGGAATCCAAATCGATCTCAATTCCGTCTGTACCCGGTTCCAGTTCCACATAGACGTCGCTGGATTCCAACGTGCCTGCCGATGCGCGCCTGATGAGTTCTCCCATAGCTAACCGTCTCCTCGCCACAAATACAAAACTTGTGATTTGATATAGAACATTCCTCCATTATTATATAATGGAATTTGTTTTTTGACAACTATGTTTCATTTACAACCCATGCCTTTTCTGCTATACTGAGCTCAGAAATCGGGGGTGTGTTGCCCATGTATCTGGAAACTGGGCGCCCATTTGCGGGCGCAGCTCTTTCCCGGCTGAAGCGCTTTCTCTCCAGCTGTGGACTGGACTATGATGAAGGTATCGATTTCAGCGTTGCATTGATGGAAGAAAATCACATCATTGCCACCGGTTCTCTGGACGGAACAACCCTTAAATGCATTGCTGTTACCCCGGAGCATCAGGGAGAAGATTTGTGTGCCCGCCTGCTGACGGAACTGCGGCGGGAAGCTTTTGCCCGAGGCGCAGCGCAGCTCACCCTGTTTACCAAGCCGGAAAATCAATTTCAATTTGAAAATTTGGGATTTTATCCTCTGATACGCACCCGGGACTGTCTGCTGATGGAAGATCAGCGCAATGGACTGGCGCGCTTTCTCAACGAAAGCCGCTGCCATGAATTTAGTGAAAAAACCGCCTGCATCGTTGCCAATGCAGATCCGTTTACACTGGGCCACCGCTATCTGGTTGAGCGGGCGGCGCAGGATGGTCACGGCGTCTATCTGTTTATCCTGTCGGAGGCCAGGGGCATGTTTTCGCCAGAAGTGCGTCTGGAAATGGCGCGGGCTTCCTGTGCGGATTTAAAAAATGTATGTGTCCGGCCATCCGGTCCCTATATGGTCTCATCTGCCACTTTCCCGGATTACTTTATCCGGGAAAAGGCTCGTGTGGAATCCATTCGCTGCGAACTGGACGTGCGCCTCTTTGGAGAAAAAATCGCCCCTGCGCTAAAGATCGCCCGACGTTTCGTAGGCGAGGAGCCACTGTGTCCGGTGACCAGACGCTACAACGAAGAACTTCAGAGCCGCTTGCCCGATTACTCCATCGAATTGGTAAAACTCCGCCGCCTTGAAGTGGAGGGCAAATGTGTGAGCGCTTCGAGAGTTCGCGACTTGATCCAGACGAAGAATTTTGCCCTCGTGCAGACCCTTGTTCCCAAACCCTGTTACGAAATCATTTGCCACTACGCCCGGCAGTGAGGAGGAAATCATGCCCTATATTCATCGCATGCAGCAGAGTCTGATTCAGGCTTCGTTCTTTGCACCCAGGGGCCGCAACCGCATCTACGGCCTGGGCATGCAGATTGCCCAGTTGTATTTGAGTCCCAACGATAAGTTGATCGGCTTTATCGGCGATGCCGGTTCCGGCAAGAGCGCGCTGGTACGCGGGATGTTCCCGGGGTTGGAGCTGACCAATGACGACGATGGCGTAAACGTGCGCCCCCTCCCTATTCTGGATGTGGGCGAGTGCCGGGGCTTTTACACCCCTCACACCTATCACATGGATATTCGCTTTGAAACAGGGTTCACTCAGCCACATGTGCTGGCCGAGGCCATCATGGAGGCCATTGGGCTGGGCAAGCGGGTAATTGTAGAACACTTTGATCTGATCTTTCCCCTTCTCCCCCGAAACGCGGATTTGATGATCGGCGTGGGGGAACAGATTATCATCAGTCGCCCTACCATGTTTGGTCCGGAGCCGGATGAATTTGTCAACATCGTGCACAAGTCTCTCCCCTATCGCTTAATGGCCCATACAGCAGAGGATCTGTGTGAAATGCATATGGATCCGGATCTGGTGCATATCTGCAAGCACGACGACATCCATCACGGCTTCATCCTGGCCTTTCAGGACCGTCCCCCTCAGATTGATCTGTTTGAATTGGAGCGCCGCGTTCAGGAGGACATTGCCAATGATCTCCCCGTGCATTACGCTGATGAATCGCATATTGCCGTGGGCGACCGATTGCACGAATGCAGCGGTCCCCGAACCCATGTAACATCCACAGGTAAAATTGTGGGATTCAGGCTCAACCACGAAATTGTCTATGATAATCAGCAAAACCGCTACCTGCTGATCGGCTTCGTGGGAGAGCACTCAGATGCCAGTATGCAGCAATTGCAAAGCCTGCTACGCCATTAAGGAGAATTTGCGGCATAGAGCCGTTGAATTGTGGAACTTTGGAGAAAAAGGAGTCTCGAACCATGAAAAAGAAGGTACTGGTCATCGGTGTAATCGGTGCAGACGTTCACGCTGTGGGAAACAAGATTCTCTACCACGCCTTTACAGAGGCGGGCTTTGATGTGGTAAATCTGGGCGTTATGGTTTCCCAGGAGGAATACATCTCCGCCGCCATTGAATCCGCCGCCGACGCCATCGTTATTTCCTCCCTCTACGGGCAGGGCGAGCTGGACTGCCGAGGCATGCGGGAAAAGTGCGACGAGGCAGGCCTAAAGGGCATTCCCTTGTTGGTAGGCGGTAACATCGTCATCGGCAAGCAGAAATTTGAAGATGTGGAAAAGCGGTTTAAAGAGATGGGCTTTGACCGTGCCTTTCCGCCCAACACTGCGCCGGAAACCACCATCGCTGCACTTAAAGAATTGTTGCACATGGAGGATGCCCCCGCATGAAGAACGTTCTTCTGATCGACTTCGGCAGCACCTACACCAAAGTTACAGCCGTAGATCTGGAAGGCGAGGTGCTGTTGGGTACGGCTCAGGCCTATACCACGGTACAAACCGATGTGGGCGAAGGCCTCGAACGCGCCCTGGCCCAACTTCGGGAGGTAACAGGACCCATTGATTTTGTGGCGCGCTATGCCTGTTCCTCCGCCGCGGGGGGACTGCGTATGATCACCAGCGGCCTGGTGCCGGAGTTGACCGCTGAAGCGGCCAGACAGGCCAGTCTTGGCGCCGGTGCCAAGGTTTTGAAGGTCTATTCCTTCCAATTAACTGAGGATGATCTTCAGGAGATTCTCCATCTAAATCCGGACATCTTTCTGCTGGTGGGCGGAACCGACGGTGGCAACAGCGAATGCATTCTCCACAATGCCCGCATGTTGGCGCAGGCAGATTTCTCCTTCCCGGTGGTCTTGGCAGGAAACCGCAGCGTCGCCCGAGAGTGCGAGCGCATCCTCAGTGGACATGAAGTGCATGTATGCGAAAATGTAATGCCGCGCTTCGGCGTTCTCAATACGGAGCCCACCCGTCAAAAAATTCGTGAAATTTTTTTAAACCGCATCATTCAGGCCAAGGGACTGACCCAGGCTGCCAGCCTGATCTCCGGAATCCTGATGCCCACTCCCTCCGCCGTCATGAAGGCCATGGAACTGCTGGCCAAAGGCTGTGAAGGCGAGGCAGGAATCGGCGATCTGGTGGCCGTAGACGTAGGAGGCGCTACTACGGATGTCTACTCCATGTCTGACGGCATGCCATTGGAGGCCAACACGGTATACAAGGGACTTCCGGAGCCCTATGTCAAGCGCACCGTGGAAGGAGATATCGGCATGCGTTACTCCATTCGTGGAATCGTGGAGGCTACCGCCCTTCAACGGGTTTGCTCCCTTTCCGGCCTAAGCCCCGAGCGGGTCGAAGCACTGATTGACCAACTTTCTCAGCACACCGATTTGGTGCCCGCAGCTGGAAGCGAATTGGAAAGACTGGATTATGCCCTGGCCTCTCTGGCCGTGGAAACGGCAGTATCGCGCCATGCGGGCAAAATGGAGGAAACCTATACCCTCATGGGACTGACCTACGTTCAGACAGGCAAGGATTTGCGACCGGTACAGCAGTTGATCGTTACCGGCGGATGTCTGATTCACACCGTTCGGACGGCTGAAATTGCCGCCCATGCTCTCTATTCGCCCGCCGCACCCATGTCTCTAAGGCCGCAAAAAGCCCAAGTTCGCGTGGACCGGCGCTACATACTGGCCGCCATGGGCCTGCTCAGCGAAGCATATCCGCAGACCGCTCTGCGCATCATGAAAAAGGAGCTTGTAAACTATGGATATTCAGAATAAGAAAATTCCCGAAGCTGAATTTCAAGCCATCCGCAGCGAAGTGCTCAACCAGTGGCCCACTGGCAAGGACGTCGATCTCGAAGAGTCCGTAGCCTACCACAAATCCATGCCCGAAACCCGCATTTTCTCCAAAAAACTCCTCAAAGCTAAGGAGGAGCATCGTACACTGGTGCAGCCCCGCGCCGGAGTTCCAGTAATTGAACGCCACATTGAGCTACTGCAATATCTGGAAAAGCAAGGCGAAGCAGATCTGCTGCCCACCACCATTGACAGCTATACCCGTCAAAACCGCTATAAGGAAGCGGACAACGGCATCAATGAATCTCTGCGACTGGACCGCGCCATGCTCAATGGCTTCCCCGCGGTCAATCATGGAGTATCAGGCTGTCGAAAGGTAATTGAGAGCGTCAATGTACCCGTTCAGGTGCGCCACGGCACGCCTGATGCCCGCCTGTTGGCAGAAATCACCTTTGCGGGCGGTTTTACCAGCTATGAAGGTGGCGGCGTCTCCTACAACCTTCCCTACTGCAAAAACGTGCCCATGGAACGCACCATCCGGGACTGGCAATATGTAGACCGGCTGGCCGGATTGTATGAGGAAATGGGCGTATCCATCAACCGCGAGCCCTACGGGCCGCTTACCGGCACACTGGTTCCTCCCTGTATCTCTCACGCAGCAGCAGTCATCGAAGCCTTGCTTGCCGCTGAGCAGGGCGTGCGCAATATCACCGTGGGATATGGACAGTGCGGCAATCTGGTACAGGACATCGCCGCCATCCACACTCTGGAAGAACTAACCGACGAATATCTCAATAAATTTGGCTACAACAACGTAACCGTGACCACCGTGCTCCACCAGTGGATGGGCGGCTTCCCCGCGGATGAAGCCAAGGCCTTTGGTGTCATTTCCATGGGCAGTATGATTGCGGCACTTTCCAAGGCCACGAAAGTCATCGTTAAGACCCCCCATGAAGCTGTGGGCATCCCCACCATGGAAGCCAACGCTCAGGGTCTTCGCTGCACCAAGCAAGTAGTCAACATGCTTAAAGACCAGGATTTCCGGGGTAACGAATTGGAGGCGGAAAAAGAAATCATCCGTCAGGAGACCCGGGCCATACTGGACAAGTGCTTTGAACTGGGGCACGATGACATTGCCGTAGGCGTATGCCGTGGCGTGGAGTCTGGTGCACTGGACGTTCCCTTTGCCCCCTGCCGATTCAACGCCGGCTTGATGTTGCCAGCCCGGGACAATGAGGGTGCCGTGCGCATCTTAAACTTCGGAAACCTGCCCTTCAGTCAGGACTTAAAGGATTTCCACACCGCCAAGATCGAGGAGCGAGCTCGAGCTGAACACCGCAAGGCTTCTTTCCAGATGGTTATCGACGATGTGTACGCCATCGGCAAGGGCTATCTGGTAGGTCGTCCCCGCTGACGGGAAGCAGCAAAATAAAATTTCAACGATGACACGGAGGAATTGAAAATGAAAATTGTTGATGTGGTTTGTTCCAGGGGACGCACAGGCTTTTATTTTGACGATCAGCGCGCCATTAAGCGTGGCGCGGGCCACGACGGCGTATTTTATGTAGGAAAACCGGTCACCGAAGGCTTCAGTGCCGTCCGTCAGGCGGGCGAAGCGATTTCGGTAATGCTGATTCTGGAAGATGGACAGATGGCTTACGGCGACTGTGCCGCCGTGCAATACAGTGGCGCAGGCGGGCGCGATCCACTGTTCCTGGCCAAGGATTTTATTCCCCTGATCGACCAATACATCAAGCCCCACCTGGTGGGCAAAGAGGCCAATAATTTCCGAGAGCTTTGCCGGGAACTAGAAGAGATTCACATCGATGGCAAGCGGCTGCACACCGCCATCCGCTACGGCGTTTCCCAGGCGCTGCTGGACGCAGTGGCCAAGGCTACGGGACGGTTAATGTGCGAAGTAGTCGCCGATGAATACGGTTGCACCGTATCTGAAACCCCCATTCCGATCTTTACCCAGTCTGGCGACGACCGCTATGAAAATCCTGACAAGATGATCATCAAGGGCGCTCAGGTACTACCTCATGCGCTGATCAACAACGTACACGACAAACTGGGTGAAAAGGGTGAAAAACTGGCCGAATACGTCACCTGGCTGCGCAACCGCATCCTGGAGCATCGATTGGACCCCGGCTACAGCCCCATCCTGCATATTGATGTCTACGGCACCATCGGCCAGGTTTTCGGCAACAATAATTACGTGGAAATGGCCGACTATATCCAGAAGCTTGGGGAACTGGCCAAGCCGTTCCACCTGCGCATTGAAGGCCCCATGGACTGCGACTGCGACCGCGAGACCCAAATTGAAGCCCTGTCCGGCTTAACCCGCGAGCTGGATAGCCGTGGTTGCGACGTGGAACTGGTAGCTGACGAGTGGTGCAACACCTTAGAGGACATTAAGCTCTTTGCCGACGCCAAGGCGGGTCACATGGTGCAGATCAAAACTCCGGACTTGGGCGGCATCAACAACACCATTGAGGCTGTGCTCTACTGCAAATCCAAGGGCATCGGCGCCTATCAGGGCGGTACATGCAATGAGACGGACCGCAGCGCGCAGGTCTGTGTCAACTGTGCCATGGCTACGCAACCGGATCAGATTCTCGCCAAACCCGGAATGGGCGTAGATGAGGGCTTCATGATCGTTTATAATGAAATGGAACGCATCCTGGCCCTTCGCGCAGCAAGAAAACACTAAAAAATAGTTTTACTGGCTGCCCCGATGGGGTAGCCAGTATTATTTGGGGAACATTTGCGTTTGCAAAACAGAATTTCTACTCTTTCTCCGCAACGACTCCATCCATAAGTCTCATCTGCAATTCTCGGAAGTTCCATCATTTTTCTATGCTTTTACAAAATTTGCGATGCTACCAATTTGGCCATCAAAAGAACTCTCATGCAACAGATCCTCAGATATCACTGTCCCGCTCTTATACACGGACAGAAAGTATAAAAGTTTCTTCAAATGCTTTTCGCATTTGAACATGTATTCCTCCATTCTTCAATAAATATGCCTATAAAATCAATCAGGGAAAGCAAGCCCATTACTCCATATGGGTATCGATTTCATTTCGTATTCGTCATCCTGGGTGTAATACATTACGCTCGTTATAATATCACATATTTTTCCTCATGTGCACATGTCATTCAATCTTGAAATACAATTTAGGCCTGGCCATGCAATAGATCATTCCCCAGAAAAAGGACAGTAAGGCAAGCGCCATACTGTCCTATAAATATTTAAATACCTTTCCATGTGTGCCGCCAATGCGACGCCTTTCTCTATGCCTTCCTCCTCGCAATGGGATGCTCCACAAAATAGTTAAGCACCATGACCAGCAACAATACCGCACCCCAAATCAGAGTGATGTAATAGCTGGAGATTTGCGGGAAACGGTTGATGCCTGTCTCCAACAGCCTCAGCAGCACAATGGCCAGCAGCACTCCGGAAATTTTTCCGCGTCCTCCCGTGGGACTGACCCCGCCCAGCACCACGATCAGAATGCACTGAAGGGTATAGACACTGCCGTAATCCGCACGTGCGGAATTGTAATTGGCCAGCATGATCATGCCACCCAATGCCGCGCAAATGCCGGACATGGCATAGGTCTTCAAAAGCATCTGATCCACTTTGACGCCGGAAAAGCGCGCCACATTTTCGCTGGTACCCATCATGTACAACTTTTTGCCATAACTGGTGCGAGCCAGCAGGAACCAGATCAACACCGCTACAACCACGAAGAAAATCAGTTGTACTGGAATCAAGCCGGATACAGTACCCCGCTTGCCCGGAACCACCTGAAGAATCTTTGTGTTGATTGTGGCGGAATACACCTTAGGCAAACCGCTAACCGCATTTCCGTTGGTCACCACCATGGATACGCCCGTGAGCAGCTGATTGATGCCCAATGTAGCCAGGATCGGG
Organism: Clostridiales bacterium; assembly: GCA_019419995.1. Taxonomy (GTDB): domain Bacteria; phylum Bacillota; class Clostridia; order Christensenellales; family Aristaeellaceae; genus SFTH01. The sequence goes on along the minus strand of JAHZHZ010000004.1, from coordinate 61,811 downwards.
GGGATCTTCACTTTGGCAATCAGTAGACCGTTGATACTGCCAGCCGCCGCGCCAATAATGATCGCGATGATAAAAGCCGCTGGAATCACCCATCCCCCAATTTCCCCCGCTTCATCCATGCGGGATTTCATAAACATCGCCATCAGAATAGAGGTGACGTTGGCAATCCCCACAGAAGAAAGGTCAATACCTCCGGTAATCATGCATAGCATGGCGCCCAGAGACATCAATCCAAATTCCGGAAACTGACCTGCCATCGTCTGAAAATTGACGATGGTGTAGAATTTATCAAAGCGGGTAATTGCCAGAAAAACCATCCACAGCACAATCATAATGACCAGGCGGCAGATGTGGCGATCCTTTCGATAGAACCGAGTCAGTGCGTTCATTGAATCGCCTCCTTCTTCAGGTTGCGAAGTCCCACACGCTTGGCGCGTGCCACCTGCATGGCCGAAAGTCCGGTACCAGCCACGATCAGTGCACCCACAAAGACGTCCTTCCAAACCGTAGGAATACCGATGAGGATCATGGAATTCTCCACCACCACGATCAGCGCCGTACCCAGCATGCAGCCAAACAGCGTACCTGAACCACCGATGATGGCCGTTCCACCCAACACCACGCCAGCAATGATGTTCATTTCCATGCCCAGCATATTCGTGGGGTGCATCTGCTGCATCATACACACACGGCACAAGCCCGCCAGAGCGGAGATCATACCCACGAAAATAAACATCATAAAGCGCGTGCGCTTGACATTGAAGCCCGCCCGGTGCGCAGAAGTCGGATTGCCGCCGATGGCATAAATTCCCCGGCCAAACATAGTTCTGTTAAGTATAAAATACGCCAGTATGAGAACAACCACCAGCGCAATAAATGTGGTGGGCATTCTCGAAGTTAAGCCCGATGTCTGGTTCTTGGCCACGAACAGGGCGGAAGTTCCAAAGGAACGCATGCCCTCCGGGATGACTGCCAACTGCTGAGAATTGAGCGTTCCCTGCATAAAGCCCTTGAATACGCTGGAAGAACCCAGCGTAACAATCATAGCCGGAAGCTCAAAATATCCGATGAACAGGCCATTAAACGCACCCAGCAGCCCACCGAACACCACGCACATGAGAATCGGCAGCCACACGCCTCCCTGATAGTTGGCATCCAGCAAAATCTTTGTAGTGGCAAAGCTGGTCAGCGAGGCCAGTGCCGGGAAGGATACGTCAAATCCTCCGGACACAATAACCATGAATTCGCCAATGGCAAATATGGCCGGCACCACCAGCGCGCTGAGCAGATCGACGATATTGTTTGGCGTAAAGAACTGGCCCGAGCGCACCTGAATCAACAGACACAGCGCAATAAATACCAGTGAAATATAAAACTCGCTTCTTCCGGTGAGCTTGCGCAACGATTTCTTATAATTCATGCTCAGCCCTCCTTACATCATATGGGAGAGCACGACGGATTCGTCGGTCTCCGCAGGATTCAGACGTGCCACAATCTTGCCGCCCTTCATAACGATCAGGTGTGAACAGTTCTCCAACACTTCAGGAAGATCATCCGAAATGATGATTACCGCCATGCCCTGATCCGCCAGCTTCTGTAGAATGGCATGAATATCATGTTTAGAACCAATATCCACACCCACAGTGGGACCATTAAGCACCAGTATATCAGGCTTACAGGCCAGCCACTTTGCCAGCACAATGCGCTGCTGGTTACCGCCAGACAGGGTGTTGCAGGCATTTTGCGGGTTCGGCGTAGCTATGGCAAGCTCCTTAACCCACTTATCGATCTCCTCCTGACAGCGCTTGCGGTCAAGAATGCCGGGGCCATGAGAAAGGTTGTCAATCTCTGAAATGATGATATTATCCGCAATGGATTGGGGCAAAAACAAACCTTCACTGAGACGGTCTTCCGGCACAAAACCGATGCCATTTTGAATGGCGTCGCGCACGTTGCGGATCTGAACTACCTGGCCGTCTTTGAGAATCTGCCCCGACGTGGCCCTACGCAAACCAAAGAGTGTCAACGCCAGTTCGGTTCTGCCGGAATCCAGCAGGCCAGTTATTCCCAGTATCTCTCCCCGTTTTAGGCCAAAGCTCACATCCTCAAACGCACCACTGAGACACAGGTTGCGTACTTCCAACACATTTTTTTCGCTTTGGTAGCTGGCCTTAAACTTTTTGTCCTCAAATTCGCGGCCCGTCATGTAGTAAGAGAATTTTTTATCGTCCAGCTCGGCTGTGCTGCCCGTCGCCACCAATTTCCCTGAGCGGAAAATGGTAAAGCGTTGGGAAATTTCAAAAACCTCGTCCAGCTTATGGCTGACAAAAAGTATGGCGATACCCTGTGATTGCAGCTTGGCAATGATTTCGAACAGAGCTTTTACTTCTTTGCGGGTCAGCGCCGTGGTAGGTTCATCCATGATGATGAGTTTGGCGTTAAACATCAGAGCGCGACATATGGCAACCATCTGCTTTTCTGCCACGGTCAGAGATCCCACCAGGCGGTCAAGTTCCATGTGAAAATTAATCTTGGACAGCGCCTCCAGGGCTATTTCACGCATGCGACGCTTGTTCACCAGCTTGTGTCCAGCTGCAAGCTCCGTGTTAAAAGCCAGATTTTCCATCACTGTGAGATTTGGGAAAATGGAAAAATCCTGATAAATGACCTGAATGCCCATTTCAATGGCTTCCAGAGGCGTAATGCGGGAATAGCTCTTCCCGTCAAATTCAATATGACCGGAATCGGGACTGTGTACGCCGCAAATCACCTTAATCAGCGTAGATTTGCCGCAGCCGTTTTCACCGGCCAGACAGTGAATCTCACCCGGCTTGATTTCTAGCGAAACCTTTTGAAGAGCATGCACGCCTCCAAAGGATTTGCTGATATCTACAGCTTTGAGCAGATACTCGGACATGGGCCGTCTCCTCCTTATGCGGCGAGGCCGCAGGTATCGGTTTTTAAAGGAGCCTTTAAGGGCGAATCATCGAAACGAAGCCGGTGGTTCCCCCTTAAAAGGCCTGCGGGGAGCTTTTCAGCTCCCCGCCGCATCCCCTGAAGATTAGAATCCGAAGGAATCCACATTCTCCGCGGTGATGGTGATCCAGCCCTGGCCTTCCAGGACAGTCTCGGAGCCTTCCTTGAACTCCAATGCCTCGTAGCCTTCAATGCCCAGATCCAGAGGCGTGGTAATCTCTTCGCCGTTGAGCAGTTTCTGCGCCAAGGCGACCATCGCCTGTCCTGCCAGCGCGGGATCCCACAGCGTCAGATACTGAACGGCGCCGCTCTTGAGCAGTTCCGCATTGTCGGCAGGCATGCCGGTGCCAGCCGTGAACACTTTTCCGGAGAGGCCCAGTTCCTCAATGGCACGGGCAACACCAGGAGCGTCGAAGGAAGAAGTGCCCATGATGCCCTTCAGATCGGGATACTTCTTGAACAGCTCCTTGGCTACATTGTAAGCAGTATCGCCGTTGTCGTGGGATTCCACGCGCGGCTCTGCCTCCAACAGCGTCATGTTGGGATAGGCTTCCTCGGCACGCTTTACACCGCCATCCGCCCACTCATTGTGGGAACCGTTGGTCAGGTCAGCCACCATGGTAGTGTACAGGCCTTCCTCGCCCATGGCTGCGGCCAGGTTGTCCATAATGAACGCACCGTAGAGTTCATTGTTGAAAGCTTCGATGTCATAATCGACGTTTTCCAGGGCAGCGCCTTCATGAGCAATTACCACGATACCGGCATCCCGAGCCGCTTTCAATGCCGGCTCAATGGATTCCAGGTCTACCGGCACCACGCAAATGGCATCCACGCCCTGAGCTACCAGGTCCATCACCAGCTGATACTGCTGGGTGGGATCAATTTCAGGTGTGCCTTTCTGATAGATGTTGTCTTCGGGATGGGCAGCCGCGTACTCTTTTACGCCAGTGTCCATGCGCACAAACCACGGATTGGAAGCGTCTTTCGGCACAACGACGATTTCATAGCCATCCGCCAGCGCAGACGCGCAGGTCAATACCATGAGCAGCGACAGAATCAGAGCAACAACTTTTTTCATAAAACTCGTCCTCCTTTTTTATATTCACTCCTTGCGGAGCAATACGCATTCATCCACTTCTCGAAGCTGAATATCCAGCCTTGCAACAGCAAAAGTTTTCCTGAAAGGCTTTCAAGTTACCGGTGCCGCTCTAAAGGACAGTATCACCGCTAATTCATCTTCCACTCTACGTTACCTGGCTGTGTAATCTCTAAAATATAAATCTATCGTAAATCAAAAATTGCTCGAGATTATTGATCTTTCATTGCGAAGCTTGCCTGTTCCAGTTCCGTCCAAAACTATTTAACACATTATAACACACGTAATACAAAAACACAATATCCAAACATCCACAAATCGTAATAATGCACGTTCCATCCCCAATAAAATTCATCTACACCATCTATAGTGTTAGAAAATCTTAAATGCTGAAATTATCACGCTCTCTCCCTTTATCTACAAAAGATTACTTTACTTCGATCATTATTTATGGTATAATATCAATAATTCCATAGTTATTTATTACTTAAGGAGGGACGATTGCTTGAGCAGATTGAGCATCACAACAAAGAGTACCGCTCAAACAACGGTCGAATTGCTCTATAAAGATTTGGAGCGCAGAATTGTCGCCAGTCCGCCCGGTCTGTGCCCTGTGGATATGGCTCTGTCCTTTTTGAGGCTATGCCATGCACAAACCTGCGGCAAGTGTGTGCCCTGCCGGATTGGGCTTGGGCAGCTGGCCCACATGCTGGAACAGGTTCTCGATGGAGAGGCCACACTGGAAACGATTGAATTAATCGAACGCACTGCCCGAGTCATCGCCGATACTGCAGACTGCGCTATCGGTTTTGCAGCTGCAAACATGGTGCTCAAGGGTGTTCAGGGCTTCCGGGACGATTATGAGGAGCATGTGCTCTATGGAAAGTGCCTGGCGTCTCTGGAGCAGCCAGTACCCTGCGTGGCGCTGTGCCCAGCAGGCGTAGACATTCCCGGCTACATTGCCTTGGTACACGAAGGGCGCTATGCAGATGCCGTGCGCCTGATTCGCAAGGACAACCCCTTCCCCACCGCCTGCGCGCTGGTGTGTGAGCATCCCTGCGAAGCTCGCTGCCGCAGAAATATGATCGACTCCTCCGTAAACATCCGGGGCATGAAGCTGGCGGCGGTAGACAATGCAGGAGAAGTGCCCGCCCCTGAATGCATGCCTTCCACCGGAAAGCGCATTGCCATCATCGGTGGCGGTCCCAGTGGCCTGAGCGCTGCTTACTATCTGCAGTTGATGGGGCATCAAACCACCGTCTACGAAATGCATAAACATCTTGGCGGCATGCTGTATTACGGCATTCCTAGCTATCGCTTGCCCCGGAAACGCCTGGACAGCGATATCGAGACCATCCTGTCCACGGGCGTTGAAGTTAAACTTAACAGCTATGTGGGCGAGGGCGAAGGAAAAATCTCCATCAATGATCTGCGCAGGGATTATGACGCCGTGTATATTTCCATTGGTGCGCACACTGATAAAAAGATCGGTCTGCCTGGCGAAGATGCCAAGGGCGTTATTTCCGCAGTAGAAATGCTGGGCACGCTGGCAGACGGTGGAACCATTGATCTGAAGGGCAAAAACGTCTGCGTCATCGGCGGCGGAAACGTGGCCATGGACGTAACCCGCTCTGCCATACGCTTGGGTGCGGAGACAGTCAAGACGGTCTACCGTCGCCGCCAGGTGGATATGACGGCGCTGGTAGAGGAAGTACGCTCCGCCATCGCAGAGGGCGCGGAAATCATGGAACTGCATGCGCCCGTGCGCATTGAAACCGATGAAAACAATCAGGTAACCGCGCTCATCACCCAGCCCAAAATGATCGGCAAGTATGGCCGCGATGGTCGCCCCTCTCCTGCCGAGAGCAATCAGCCGGAACTGCGCATCCCCTGCGATGTGGTGATTGTAGCAGTGGGACAGGGCATTGAGACCCATTATTTTGAGGAACGCGGTATTCCCATCAAGCGGGGCGTCATTGCTGCAGCAGATTGGAGCGCCGTGGAAAATGCTCCTGGCGTATTTGCGGGCGGAGACTGCGTGACGGGACCGGCCACGGCCATTCGTGCCATCGCCGCGGGTAAAGTAGCCGCTGCCAATATCGACGCCTATCTGGGTTACAACCATATCATTTCCACCGATGTTGAAATTCCCGCTCCCCGGGTGCGCGACAACCCTGCCTGCGGCCGCATCAATGTAAAGGAACGGCCGGCATCGGAGCGCCGCAAGGACTTTGAAGCTGTGGAATGCAAGCTCAACCCCGAAGAAATCTGCCAGGAATCCGGCCGCTGCCTGCGCTGCGACCACTTTGGATTCGGCATCTTCAAAGGAGGCAGGGAAACGAAATGGTAAATATCACAATTAATGGTAAGCCCATTCAAGTCAAGGAAGGCAGCACCATTTTATCTGCCGCAGCAGAGGCAAATTCTCCGGTCCCCAGCCTGTGCTTTTTAAAAGATATCAATGAGATTGGCGCCTGCCGGGTCTGCGTGGTGGAAATCAAGGGCGTAAACAAATTGGTTTCCGCCTGCAACACCACCGTTCAGGAAGGTATGGAAATCCTGACCAATTCTCCCCGGGTGCGTGAAGCCCGTCGCACCAATGTGGAATTGATCCTTTCCCAGCATGATTGTCTTTGTGCCACCTGCGTGCGCAGCGGTAACTGTTCCCTACAGAAAATTGCCAATGATCTGGGTATTGTTTTAAATGAATATGATCGCGACGTCCCCAAGAGCAGTTGGCCCGCCAACTTCCCACTCATTCGGGATGCACAGAAGTGTATCAAATGCATGCGCTGCATTCAGATCTGTGACAAGGTTCAGGGCCTGAATATCTGGGATGTAGCTCGTACCGGTTCCCGCACTACGGTAGGCGTATCCCACAACCGGCGCATCACTGAGGCAGACTGTTCCCTCTGCGGCCAGTGCATCACACACTGCCCCGTGGGTGCGCTGCGTGAGCGCGATGACACGCAGAAGCTAACCTCCATGCGCGGTGCATTGAGTAATCCAGACAAATATGTCATCGTGCAAGTGGCGCCGGCCGTTCGCGCCGCATGGGCAGAAGAACTTGGCCTCAGCCGTGAAGAAGCCACTCCGGGACGCATGGTTGCTGTTTTGAAGAAGTTGGGCTTTGATCAGGTCTACGACACCAATTTCGGTGCCGATCTGACCATTATGGAAGAGGGCAGCGAGTTTATTGAACGCTTAAATCATCGAGATGAATATGCTTTCCCCATGTTCACCTCCTGCTGCCCGGGTTGGGTTCGTTTCCTGAAGGCGCGCCACCCGGACATGGTTCCCCAGCTCTCCACTGCAAAATCCCCTCACCAGATGCAAGCAGCAGTCACCAAGGCTTATTTGGCAGATCGGCTGGGCGTGGATAAAGAAAAAGTATTTAATGTCTCCATCATGCCCTGTGTAGCCAAGAAGGGTGAGGCAGAAATTCCCAACATCAATGATTCTGGCTGTGCCAGGGATGTAGATCTGGTCATAACAACTCGCGAATTTGTGCGAATGATCCGGGCCGATCATATTGATGTACGCAAACTGCCCGAGGTAGACTTTGACCATCCCTTCGGCACCGGTTCCGGCGCTGCGGTCATCTTTGGAGCCACCGGCGGTGTTATGGAAGCGGCCTTGCGCAGCTGCCACTATCTGCTCACTGGGCAAAATCCCGAGCCGGATGCCTTTTACATGGTTCGCGGCATGGATGGTTGGAAGGAAGCACGCATCGATATTGCGGGGATCAGTTTGAGCGTGGCCGTTGTCAGCGGATTGGGCAACGCTGAAAAACTGATTCGTGCATTAAAACGTGGTGAGGTAGCCTATGACTTTGTAGAAGTGATGGCATGCCCCGGCGGCTGCGTAGGTGGTGGTGGACAGCCCATCCATGACGGTCAGGAACTGGCAGATGTGCGCGGCGATAACCTTTACTTCCTGGATAAGGGAAACTCGATGCGCTTCTCACACGAAAATCCTGACGTTCAGAAATTGTACAGCGAATTCCTGGGGAAGCCCCTATCCCATCTGAGTCACGAGCTTCTGCATACGGATCACAGCGGCTGGAAAATGCCGGCAAAGCCTTAATCAAATTTTCTTCTACTTTACAGCGGCAGCCAAAGGCTGCCGCTGTATCTTTTAAATTTTAGATTGTCGAGTCGAGACAAAAAACTGCCCGAAGCTCTCTCGCTCCGGGCAGCCCTTCCTTATTCGCGAAAAAATCAGATCTCCAGATAGGAATCCGCGTACAGATTGTTATTCTTGATGATGTCGCAGGACTTAATGGTCTCCATCAGGCGCTGATCGCAGGGATTGACGATAGCAGAAGTCAGGCCCATGGTCATGGCCATAGCCACCATTGCACTGTCCATGATGGGACGAATGTGCTTGGGCATGCCGTTAGAGTTGTTGGACAGGCCGCCCGTGGAATTCAGGCCCATGTCAGAGAACATCTTAATGGCTTCCAGAACTTCCATCTGCTTGTCCTGCATGCCCTTGATGACCAAGAACAGCGGATCAAACCACAGATCTTCGCTCTCCATGCCCAGCATCAAGCCGCGCTCCAGCATGTTCTGGCAGTGCATCATGCGTTCGTCGTTATCAGCGGCAATGCCGTCAGCAGAGCACAGGGCAATAACGATGGCATCGTTAGCAGCAGCCAGATCAATGTTCTCGATGCGGCTGCCAGCGTCTGCGGAATTGACAATGGGCTTGCCCTTGGAGCGATTATACACCTGAATGCCAGCCTCGATGGCCTTGCGGTTTGCAGTATCCAGAGCGATCGGCACGTTATCAAAGTTCTCCTGCAGAAGCTTGACGCCCCACTGCATGAGCTCTTCGCCGTCAGATTCGGCAGGGCCAATGTTCAGATCCAAATAGGTAGCACCGGCATCCAGCTGTTCACGGGCGCGCTGGAGGATGGGTTCGGGATCACGCTCTGCCATAGCCTTGCGGATAACGGGAGAAATGCAGTGAATTCTTTCGCCGATGGTGATAAACTTTGCCATTGTTCTTTGCTCCTTTTTCATTCATGGGGTAAAGCCGGGCAGGCGAAGCGCCGGCCCGGCACAAAAAACTCGTTATGCGTAGTCCTTGATAAACTTCACCAGCTGTACGGCCTCCATCGGGCCCACCACCACGTTCCAGCCGGGCAGCTTGGCCTCGATCTCGCCCTTCATCACGGCAACCTTGCCGGGGATGATCAGCGTACGGGACTTGACCTTATTTTCAATGTCGTACTCATCAAAGAACTTCTTGATGGTACCTGCAGAGAACTTGCCGGCGGCCCAAGCAGTCAATACGGACATGCCGCTGGCATCCGCAATCAGCAGATTGACCGGCGCCTTGGAGCGCTCGTACTCGCCAGAGACCAGGAAGTAAGTCAGAGCGAAGTCCACAGTCAGAGAGCAAACAGAGTTCTCGTCCGCGCCGTTGAGGGCATAAATGCCAGGCTCCACCTTCATGGGCTTCTGGGGATCGGTGTAGATGTTCTGGCGCAGGCCATACAGTGCCAGAGCCTCTGCGTAGCCAAGCGTGCCCATGACCAGGATAGAACCATAGCGCAGCGTGAACATGGAAGCCAAAGCCGTCTGCATGTGCAGATCATTCTCCGCCAGCTTGTTAATATTCACGATGGAAGGATAGCCGAAGGAACGATCGCCGTCCTTCAGAGCGGTGCGGCGCACCAGCACTGCGTTCTTCAGGGTCTCCTTGGCATCTTTGCCGGTGACATCCAGAATCAGATTCTTATTTCCGGCAGCTTCCAACGCCTTGACGGTGTCGTAAAGTTCTTCTACGCTCTCCGCACCCACGCCCAGGGTCACGCCAGCGGCCGTCGCCACAGCGCTCATCTCAGCGTAGTTGTCCTTGTTAGCGCCATTGAGGATGGGCTTGCCAGCTTTGCAGATTTCCAGAGCAGCCTTGGCAACTTCCACGTCCGCGCAGTTGAGCACCAACGCACGATCCGCTTCCATAGCCTTCTTTACCAGCTCCACATACTTATCCGCGCCATTGCCAGCATAATTCAGGAACAGGAACTCGATATACTCGCGCTCGCCGATGCGCTCATAGTCCACCTTCTTCACAGCGGCAATAGCGGCATCCACTTCCTCAGCGCTCATGCAAGAACACAGCGTCGCGGCATAGAGGTTCTTGTTAACCAGGGTCTTCTCATGGCGGAACAGCACGGTTTCGCCGCCCAGCTTGTGAGCATTGTTGCCAGCGCCCACTTCAATCGTCTTCATCAGCGGAGCCGTCGCTTCGGAAAGCGTAGCCAACGCTTCATCAGACATGTAGGGGCACTTATCGATGGTAACGGCGCCCTGAGCCACCTTCATAGCAAAGGCCATGCAGGTGGGGCTGCCACATTCCTTGCAGTTCTTTTTCGGAGTCAGCTTAAAAATATCAAGACCTTTGAGTGCCATTGTGTTTCTCTCCCTTCCCGGCTTACATCAGGCTGTCGATGAACTTGGCAATCGTGGCGATCGCCGCAGGATGCTTCATGATCACGACATCGGAACCGCTGGTGAGACAGGCGGCTGCAGTGGAAACTTCCATCTCAATGCCGCGCTCTTCCAGGCTTCCCCACTCCGGAACTTCTTCCTCAGAAGCCATGGCTTCCTTGACGCTCCAGGTTTCAGTGGAAACGGGGGTCACAATGGGCATCTGCAGCTGAGCATCATTCTGAGCCAGCGCAGCAGCCTTAACACGATCCAGCGTAGAGGAGAGATATTCATAACCGTAGCCAACGCAGGAAGAGCCCAGGTTCATGGCAATGCTCTGCGCAGGTACGCCCAGCTGGGAAAGGAGAACGTTGAGCTGCTTGGCCAGGTTGATGTCCACAGCAGATTCCGCGCCCACCTTCTGGTTGTAGGCCATACCGGCAGAAGCGCCGACGGCCTTGTAGTTTTCTTCACGGGCAGAGAGCACCAGAATGTTCTTGCCCTGGAGGGCTTCGGAGCACTTATTGAAGATCTCGGCATCCTTCTCAATGTTCTTGCAGCCCATGATAATGATCGGCAGCGCGGTGGCGTCAGCCACTTCCTTGGCCAGCGCAACGCATTCCTCTACAGACTTATTCTCGCCGTTAGGATCCGCGCTTTCAAAGTGCAGGCAAATGGCAGAAACGCCTTCAATTTCTTCAGCTTTCTTCGCCATATCGGCAACGGTGGCACAGCCTTCAAAGGCCGCCTTCATGCCGGCAGTCTGAAGGGCTTCAATCCCCTTATCGGAGATTTCCAACGCAATCTTCGGACTATTGGCAATCGGCGCATCAAAGGTGTAAAACGGGAAAACGTTCTCACCGCCGACCACAATGCTCTTCTCACCCGTGCCGAGCGTAACGGCATTGATGGATGCGTTGTATGCCTGCTTCTTCGGATTAAAAGCCATAATCGTATCCCCCTAAAGTGTAGTCTACATTCCTAATTTTTCCATGATTGAACCAACTGCCTGCTTGACCGGATTGTCCTCAGGGACTTTGGCGCTGGGCTTGCCCTCGCAGTCGTACTCAAATACCGTATCATCCTGCGGGAGAACGCCAACCAGCTCCAGACCGTGCCGTTCAATCTCTTCGAGAACCGCTGCGTTCAGCTGGCCGCCAGGCGCACGGTTGACGATCAGTTTCATCTGTCCGGGGTTGAGCTGCAATTCGCGCACCATCTCAGCAATGCGCGCCGCCGCCTGTATCCCCCGGCGGGAGCAGTCGCTGATAAGCAGCAGGGTATCCACATGGGGAAGAATTCCCCGGCTGACGTGTTCAAGCCCTGCTTCATTATCAATGACCATATACTTATAATTGCCGTAATACTTGTCCATCTGGCTTTTGAGCACGCCATTGACGTAGCAATAACAGCCCTTGCCCTGGGTTCTCCCCATGACGAGCATGTCAAAGTCATCTTCCTCCACCAGCGCAGAGGAAAACTTCATCTCGGCATACTCCGCCTTGGTCATTCCCTTGGGAATGGCGCTATCCTTTTTCAGCTCCGCCTGAGCCATCTCCTCGCGAATATCGCCCAGCGTGGTTTCCACTTCCACGCCCAGCACTTCATTCAAATTGGAATTGGCATCCGCGTCCACCACCAGAATGGGGCCCTGCCCCTTTTTGCACAAATATTCAATCATCATGCCGCAGGTGGTCGTCTTTCCGACGCCTCCCTTTCCGGCTACAGCAATGGTGTGGGTCATAATTTACGCTCCCAATTTTATTGCCCCCTCCGACGCACATCCGCACGCCGGAGAAAGCACAGATTCTATCGGATCAGACGAGATCCTTGATGCCGGATTCCTTCACCAGACGGGTGACGTCCTCCCACTTGTTCAAGGCATAGAGGTGGATGCCATCAATGCCGCATGCACGGTATTCGTCGATGAGCTTGATGGTATATTCCATGCCCGCTTCCTTAAAGGAAGCCTTCTTCGCAGCGATGGACTCCTCAGATTCTGCCGGAGCAAATACATTGGGGAAGATCCAGTTCTTCGAGATGATCTCTGCCAGCGCACGGGGAATCACACAGCCGTTACGGGAAAGCGCCATGTTGATGGTGGCGGCAGCATCCAGCACCGGCATAATTCCCACATCCACAGGCATCCAAATGCCTGCAGCACGCACCTTCTCCAGCCAGCGACGGAACTGATCCATATCCCAGCAAAGCTGAGTCATGATATAGTCCGCACCCTCATCCTGCTTCTGCTTCAGGAAGGAGATATCCGCATCCAGGCTGCGGCAGGCAATGTGACCTTCAGGGGAACCCGCAACTGCGATGGCAAATTTATCGCCAAACTCCTTGCGAACAAAGGAAACCAGTTCCGTAGCATAATGCAAATCACCGTTGGTCCCTGTCCAACCGAAGGGAATGTCCCCGCGCAGGGCAAGCATATGATCAATGCCATACTTCAGGTAAGTTTCCAGCTGATCCTTGATGCCTTCCTTGGTGTTGGCCACGCAGGTAAAATGCGTTACAGGAATGCACTTGCCGTCCTTCTTGATCTTATCAAGCACTTCAAGGTTCTTACCTACATTGGTTCCGCCCGCACCGTAAG
>JAHZHZ010000004.1:0-48690 GCA_019419995.1 Clostridiales bacterium | reverse complement strand
ATCCAGAACGCCGCCTTCCCCGCATAGCTTTTCCATGCCCACATCCGTCTTCGGCGGAAATACTTCAAAAGAAAAAGCGGAGCGTTCTTCCAAAATCTCCGGAACAGTCATATTTGTTCCCTCCTTATGCATTATGTATAGCTCTGCAGACCTCATGGCCAGCTTATTATACTATTTTATATTAGCACAAAAGCCTTACTCATGCAAGCGCTTCATCCAAAAAACAAATGCACTTTCGTCAAATTTTCGTAAAAAGAAACTTTTGTGTCATGCCAGAACTTTCAGCATAAATCGTAAACGTTTCCGTATCATGCTGCTGCATGGTGAGCACGGAATCTTTCTCCTCTTTGAGCATTGTCCGAACCCATTCCATGGGATCATCCGTCTCTACTTCATCGAAAAAAACATCCCTCATCTGGTTGCGTGCACAGCTGTTTTCAATTTCCCGCACCACTTCAAATCTTGCCACGTTGCTTTTCTCCTTTGCCAGAAATCAAGCCGGCACCGCAGAAAATGCGGTGCCGGCAAATCACATACGATATCCCTGCCGGCATAAAGCTGCAGGCTCAGCCGACCTTTGAAGTTTTCAACACAACGGTGCCACCGGTCAGATCTGCGCTAGATACTTCGCCCTCCACCACAGCTTCCCGGCCCATGATATCCGTCAGTGTCACGCGACCATTTTCACAATTGATCAGCATCACGTTTTTCAAAATTTCGTTTTCCGGTTTTTTTTCATTTCTATAGACTGTTGACAGGCACATTTAACTCCCTCCTGTTAATTAAGTGCTGCCAAGATCGTAGATAGCCGCATATTACCCTTTTCAAAGTCGGATACCGCAAGCATCACCTGATCATAAGCTGCGCTTTCACCCATTTCCTTGAGTTTACCGGCCAATTGAGCCAGCTCATTGGCATGCGCCGTATTGTGTCCAACCATATACTTCATCAAAGCAATCAGCTCGGCCCGGGGGTCAACGTTCTGGCACCCTTCGCAACTATGGCCACATGCCGCATCTCCACCACAATGGGAGTGGGAATGATCATGACTGTGCCCCCCACCTTCTCCATTATGGCTATGTTCAATTCCATGGGCATGCATGTATTCATGTTCATTCTGATTCATTTTATATCTCCTCACAATTCTGACAGCACATTCAGTTTACCTTTACTATTACCATTATACTCCAATGAACCTTCTTTGTCAAAAGGAAGCCATCTTTGTACTAAATATCAACCAAATATTCAACAATGAAACACTTCTTCGCAATATCCCCCCATGTGGCTTGCAAAAAAAAACGTTATGGCTTAAAATATTGCTCATGAAAGAGGTGACCCCCATGAATGAGGAACAGATCCACAATTGTACCGAAAAAAACTCCTTGCCGGAGCATGACCATAACTGGCTGCATGAACATGGTATCGCTCATACCCATGAGCACGGCCATACTCACACGCATGAGCATACTCGCGCAGTTCTCAACCGTCTTTCCAGGGCTATCGGACATCTGCAATCTGTGCGGCGCATGGTGGAAGAGGGTAGAGATTGTTCTGAAGTGCTAATTCAGATTGCAGCCGTACGCAGTGCGATTGACAACACCGGAAAACTTATCCTTCAGGATCATCTGAAGCACTGTATTCTTGATGCCGCTCAACAGGGCGATCAACAGGTTATTGATGATCTCTGTCAAGCCATTGATAAATACATGAAATAAGGGCCTCTACGGCTTTGTAGAATCATTTAATATTAGTTTCAACCAAACCTGGATATGATTTAAAGCGGCCCTCAATCCTCCCAGCTTTTTGCTTATATAAAGGCGCTTTTATCAGTTATATTCGGCTGCAATAATGTGCGACAATACCATTAGGTTAAAACATAAACTGACAAAGAAATGCATCTATGACCTGCGTTATGGATGCTTTTATTTTTGAATGTCTGTATACAAACCTTTGCCAAATCGACTTTGACGATAGCAATGCACGGTTTCCATAACATTTCAAGCTAGAATCCAGCGGTAAAATAACTGACTAAACCCACGGCTGATAAAAGTTGACTCTGTAGTAAACCTCTCTGGCACGCGCTGCCTGTCAACCTTCCTATCAATATTTCCATCTAAAGTAAATCCGTCAGCACTTCAACTGCAATACTCCGGACGTTGCCAATCTAAAGGTGGCAAAGCTGTGAAGAATTCCTCAACTATTCTTCTACCCAACCTTATTAGGCAACAATTCAGCTTTGCGTGATAAATACAAAGTAATCTGCGCTGGATCTTCCAGATCCGCAAATTGGCACTCGCTTTACTTCAGACTATGCACCGGGATCTACGGCCCAGGAATTCAATATGCTAGCAAAAGAAAACTTGAAGAAAGGTTGTGGATCTCTGTATTTAAAATCGATCTTTGCTCCCTCTGTTTTCCATTTTTTTCATAGAATTTTTTCTCAAGGTGTGGCTAAAACAAAGCTTTCCACATTTGCTTGACACACTTATTTCCATATCGTATAATAGTATTCGATATTAGATTATCCAGTTTGTAAAATCTTTAAGTTGTTTTGAATATGCACCGCCACATACATTGCCACACGTTGAGGAGGAAACGCTTATGAATGATTACATCATCTTTACCGATTCCGCTTGCGATATTGCCCCGGAAATTCTCAGTCAATGGAATGTCCAATATGAAAGTCTCACTTTTCACTTTGTAGGCGAAGATCGGGAATACGCCAACAGCGATATGCCTGCGGATGAATTCTATCGAAACATGCGTTCCGGCAAAGTGGCTAAGACGTCCGCCATCAACGTGGAAACGTTTAAAGCCTCATTTGAATCCCTCCTGAAAGACGGGCATGATATTCTCTATGTGGGCTTTTCTTCCGGGCTGAGCAACACCTGTAATGCCGCCCAACTGGCCGCCAACGATCTCCTGGAACAGTATCCTGATCGGAAAATACTGGTGGTAGACACTTTGGCAGCGTCTGCGGGGTTTGGTATGCTGCTCTATCTGACAGTAAAAAAGCGTGATGAAGGTGCCAGCATCGAGGAAGCGGCACAATTTGTTCTGGATACGCGTCTACACCAATGTCACTGGTTTACGGTGGATGACCTGGTATATCTCAAGCGGGGTGGACGCATCAGTTCCGCCGTGGCGTTGGTGGGAACCATGTTGGGAATTAAGCCGGTTCTGCACATGGATAATGAAGGCCACCTGATAAATGTGTCTCAGGCACGCGGCCGAAAAGCATCCCTCAAGGCACTGGCCAAAAAATATACCGAATTGGCCCTAGATCCCAAAGCCGGACCGGTTTTTATCTCTCACGGAGATTGCATGGAGGATGTCAAACGGCTGAGCGAAATGATCCAGGAGGAACACGGGGTAGAGGTTCAGTTGGTGGCAGATGTAGGCCCCGTAATCGGCGCCCATTCTGGTCCGGGAACGCTTGCTCTGTTTTTCCTGGGTAAAGAGCGTTGATGGGCTATTCCCCATAGGTTTCAGGCAATTATAGAAGCCCTGCGTTTATTTCGCAGGGCTTTTATTTTCATTTACAATTACCTTCAATCATATTATCCCAATCAAAACTAAGGGTCCGTTCATACCACGCACTCTGCTGTTGCGACCACGTGGATATTGTAAGTTCCCTTTCCAATGATTCCATCGGAATTCGATATAGGCAAGTTCCATCTTCCCTTTCTTCTGCCGCAATGTACTCTTCCTCCGGGGCTGTACGCGCATTGGCGGGCACGCCAATCCATATTTTATCGTAGGTGGACTTCTGAACCAAAATGCAGGTGGTCATTTCACCGTCCTGTACCTCCAATTCACATTCCACAACCTGAAACAAACCTGAATCGGAACTACAACCTACGACATATGTACCATCTTCCGGCATGACAGCCCGAGGTTTGAGCGTCTTTGAATCCACTTCAATCCAATGCGACTCTACTGATCCGTTTGACTGAACATCTACACAAAAGGCTTGGTCCAAAGAGCTCAATGCCACTTCTTTCCATCCCCGCGAATCAAACGTAGCGTATATTTTTCCCTCCCTGACATTCAATACGCACTCGCTTTTCGCGCCATCCACTTCACCTACTGCACTGTAATGTCCGTCTTCAGGGATTAAATTATATGCCGAAAGCGTTTGAGAACGGAAATTCAGCTTCCGATCATACCACTTTTCATATTTTTTGGACCATCCGGCCACTTCAATTTCCTGGTCCAGAGCCGAAATCGGAATTTCATAGCAATATTTGCCATCGGCATCTTCCACATAGGGAATCCAGCTTTCCCGGGGCGCCGCTTCCGCCTCAGCACCAGTTCCAGGGAATACATATCCGTATCCCTGGCCGCTCAAAGTAATTGTAGCGCTCATATTTCCATCCCGGACTCTGAGCAGACATCCAACCACTTTAAACATCTTTGAATCCGAATCCACCGCAATACTGTAAAGGCCATCTTCAGGAACTGAAGATTCTCCCACTCCTGTCACACATAGGCCCACAGCCACACTCAAAATCAGCATAATCCCCAATGCTATCTTTAATTTCATTTTCCTGTCCTCCATAAATTGCTCTGACGGCAGCGCATATCTGCGCCGCCGTCAGAATTTTCTTCCCTTATACACCCGCACTCGTCATCGCTTCCCGCACATGTTCCACAATGATTTCTCGCACCTTTGCATTTTCGCCAAGTCCCTGTATCCGGCATTCCACTTCAAAACCTGCCTCGCTGAGTTGGCTCTTCCAGGAATCCGTTTCATCTCCAGCCATATCATTGTTGGCATGATCTCCCGCCACAATCATAAAAGGATACAGTACCACTTTTTTCGCCTTAAAAGCATTAAGTGACGAAATTACATCTTCCAGAGTGGGAAAACCTTCCACGGTACCTACAAAAGCATTGACATATCCCATGGAATGCAACTTTCTCTCTAACATGCTGTAGCTGGCATTGGCGAAGTGTTCCGTTCCATGACCCATGAAAACGATGGCAGTTTCCTCATCGCCCACTTCGGGAATATCAGACATAACCGCATTAATCGTGGCATCGTAGTCTTCCGTCGCATATAACAGAGGCCGGCCAATGGTCAGTTTCTCAAACTTATCTGCATAGGCGCGCACCTCCGCTACCGCATCGTCGTATTCATACCCAGGCATAATATGCGTGGGCTGAACGACCACATTCTTTACTCCGTCCGCCACCAATCGCTCCATGGCTTGAGTAACGTTGTCAATCTTTAAACCATCGCGGCTGGCCAATTTATCAATGATAATTTGAGAAGTAAAAGCCCGGCGCACTTCCATCTCGGGAAATGCCGCAGCAATATCCGCCTCAATGGCGTCAATGGTGGCAGCGCGGCTCTCATTATAGCTGGTACCAAAGCTAACGACCAAAATCACGGTTTGATCCTCCTCTTGCGCAAGCGCAACATTTAAACAGGCCACAGACAACGATAGGATCAGCAGGGTTACGAGCAACTTTTTCACAGGTATTCCTCCCTTTTTCTCTCTATGGAAACGGATTTATTCCGCTGCCACGACATCGTTACAAAGAGAGCATAAAAAGGCATGCTGGCATACTCATGAAAAGAGAGAATACACCGGATGTGCCGATATATCCTCTCGTTCGCTTTCGCTGCCGGATGCTGTCCGTGAACAAATCTCCGTCTGACAGGAACATATCTCTCTTTGGTCCGAAGAAGTCGATACGCCATACACCACAGGCAGGTCTTCTGACTTGGGTTCATCGCCCGGAGCGGTCTTCTCGGTTAATACCAATGACATTATGCCCCGCGCTCACCTTCACAGCAGCGGTCCTGTCGAAGAATTTCACTTCGTTCCCTTTTCATCCAGCATTGATCTGGACACCTGTAGCTTACCCGTATTCAATTTTCAAAAATATTCTAACACAGAGACATTCTTTTGTCAACAACGGCCCCAGAAGTTGTCGAAAAGAATCCTTTTAAAGCTGTAGTTTCGCACTCCACGCGCTCAGTTTCATTAAAGCAAGCGGAAAGTCGAAAGCACTTCCAGTAGCCTCGCTGCCCAACTATTGGCAGATTCCTGCGGATAGGAAAGGGTAATCCGATACAATGGCAGTCCTGCAGCAGCCTCCACCACAAATACCTGCATTTCTCTACCGTCCTTATTGCAGATCCAACCACCCTGGATATAATCTTCAGGAAGTTCGGAACAATCTGCGGCAGTCAGTGTGTAATCCTGGGCGCTGAGCTTTTCCTTTAAATCAGATAGTGCAGCTTCTACTCCCTCCGCCCCGGAATCATCTATCTGAACCTGCAGGCTCAGATCCAACTTTTCATCTACGGATTTTAAAAAATCACCTGTTTCTGAACCATTATCCATTTTAAAAATGCTTGTGTCATACCACATCAGGTAGCCGCTTCCCAACTGCACAACCTGTGTGAAGGACTCCTGCTCTCCGTCTTCCTCCCTATGCGTTCTATAAATCATCTTATGAATATCTCCGTCACTTATCGAAGATATGTGAGCAGAGCTGGTATCCTCTTTCTGCAAATTCACCGAACCCGTGTAACAAATTTCAACAACCTTACCGATCAGCAATCCCTCGGTAAGTTCATCCGTATTGATACTCCCCTGCTCCACATTGAAGCTTAGCCGTGTTTCAGGGGCTACTTCCAGCGTAAAGCCGTTCATTCCCGCATCCACCACGATGCCCGTCAAAGTCTTTTCATCCTGTGCTATGGCAAAAACCGGCAAAGTCAGCGCCGCTATGATCATTGCGAGGACAGTTATGCGCATGATTTTCACATTCGCCACCTCCCTTTTCTTTCCATTCGACGAAAAAACTTCCGGGGCCGTTCCCGGAAAACAAAATGTTTATCATTTTGACCAGTCTCAGCCCCAAATTTTTTGTTTATTTACAAAATCTGCTGACCGTTGACCACAAGGGTGAAGGCCAAGCCAAGCTTCTCCGCAGCCTTGCGGCACAAAAGCATGCGGTCCAGAAAGATTTCAAAATAGTCAATAACCGGAGACATAGATGTATCAATCTCCAAAGTTAAAACAATTGCCTTATGATCTTCGCTTAAACGAGTGCTGGCTCTTTCTACTGCATAATTCACTCGGTCATGAATATCAAAATTACTTAAATCCCGATTGCGTACTCGCGTTCTGCGCACGTCCGTCTTATCAGATAGAATCAACGCCGCCGCCACAGGATTGACAGGGAAAGCCGTGCTCTCATCGTGGTTGCCAATAGCGCTGCAAATCGTTGCGATCTCATCAGCAGACATTCCCATCTTGTCCAGAATTCGAAAGGCCATCACAGCGCCGCTCTGGGCATGGTCAATTCGATTGACGACATTTCCAATATCATGCATATAGCCCGCAATCCAGGCCAGCTCGCACATGCGTTCCGGATATCCCAGATCACTGAGTAGCTTTTGTGCAAAGTGCGCCGCTCTGGTCACATGGGCAAATGAATGCTCAGTAAATCCCAGGGCAGCGAGCGCTTCGTCCGCCTTTTCAATATAAGTTCGAATTTGTGGGTCCTGTTTGATATCCCAGGCTGTAATCATCTTGCCTCCTTTATCCCAAATCACTTTCGTGGGTGCGCCTTTTGCGTCTTTTGTTTTATCTTCACTTTTAATTATACGCTCCCTCGTTGGAAAATCAAGTCAAATACTTCTAAAATGCTGAACATATGTCGATATTGAAATCGTTGTTTCTGCTGCAAAATTTGCTGATACCGGTGCAAATACACACAAAAAAGTGAAGCTGTTTTCTCCCTGAAGAAAACAGCTTCACTTCTCAAATGACCGCAGACATGGCTGCGAACAGAATAATGCTTACCAACGTGAGAACCGACAGTGCAGAAGAAATATTGGCCCGTTCCTCTCCCGCGTCGGCAAACACTGGCAGCACATAGGGCGGCGGAAGCATAAACATTAACACTAACGCACCCGTATGCATGGCACTTCCCAACAAATAGCGGTTGACCAGCAAGGCCATTCCAAGCACAACGGCCATAATCGCCAGCCTCAACCCCACAATTGCCGCTGTTGCCCGCCAACGGATCTCTCCTGGAATCAGATCATATCCAATGCTGATAAGAATTAGCGCACTGGTGGGGGCAGCAATAAAGCTGGCGACGGAATCCAGTATACCACTGACACCACTGGGCTTTAGTGCATCGTACAGCCCGCTCGCACCTACAATCAATCCTATAATGATTGACCATAGTACTGGAGAAACCAGCGCATCTTTGAGCGCACTTCTAAGGCCTCCCTTGCCGCACAACAATATCTTATACAGGGTAAATACAAACAGCACCTGGCCCAAATCAATGATGGCAAAACTGGAATTCGACTGATCCCTATACAGCAGAGCAAACAGCGCGTATCCCAGCATTCCTGCCTCAAAGCCCGAAAAAAGATAGGGGGTTAGCTTTCCAGAAACCTTAAACAGCCGAACAGTAACAAAACCCAGGAGCAATGCGATCGAACACAGCCCAAACATCACCAACGGTATGGCAATGCTGTCACCGGTATATTCCGCTGTGGCAAAGGCAGAAAAGAGAACCGCCGGCAGCGCAATATTCACAGCCACGGATTTCAGTTGCGCCACACCTTCCCTGGTAAGTATCCGCCGGCTTCTGCACAACATTCCTATGGCCAAAGTCACAAATACAGGAAGCGCAGTTTCCAATACGCGTATGAACGTCTGCATCAATATTCCCCCATTTCATTGCGATACAAAAGGCGCCGCGAACCGCGGCGCCTTGCAGGCGTATATTAGTCTTCCTCTTCCTCTTCCTGCTTGCTGGCCTCGATAATCTTCTTTGCATCCATGGCCGGTACCTCCTCATAGCGCTCAAAACGCATGGTGAAGGAACCACGAGCCTGAGTCATGGAACGCAAATCTGTCGCATACTTGAACATCTCGGACAGAGGTGCTTCAGCGGTAACGCGCTGCAACTCACCTACCTTGTCCATGCCCAAAATGCGGCCGCGGCGCTTGTTCATATCGCCGATAATATCGCCCATGTACTGATCTGGGACGTCCACTTCCACGTGGTAGATGGGCTCCAGAAGCACCGGATTGGCGCCGGTCAACTGTTTAAATGCCAGACGGGCTGCCGTCTTAAACGCCATTTCAGAAGAGTCTACCGGATGGTAGGATCCGTCATAGAGCTGCGCCGTCAGGCCGACCACCGGATAACCTGCCAGTACGCCGTGCTTAATGTTGTCGCGCAGGCCCTTTTCAACCGCAGGAATGAAGTTGCGGGGAACGGTACCGCCGACAACAGCATCTTCAAAGTGGAACTCGGTATCGTTGGGATCATCGTTAGGACGGAATTTAATCTTGACATCGCCAAACTGGCCGTGTCCACCAGACTGCTTCTTATGGCGGCCCTGTACATCCACAGGCTTGCGAATGGACTCACGATAGGGGATCTTGGGATCCTGCAGCACACACTCCGCACCAAACTTCGTAGCCAGCTTCTTGGCTACAACTTCAATGTGCATTTCACCCAAACCGCTGAGCACGGATTCGGTGGTCTCCACATTTTTAGTGACGGTGATGGTGGGATCTTCCTCCATCAAACGGGCCAGTCCGGAGAAGATCTTATCTTCTTCGCCGGCCTTCTTTGCGTAGACTGCCTTGGAAATGCAGGGAGCCGGGAACTCAATCTCCGGGAACTTTACAGGATTATTTGCATCGCAGAGGGTATTGCCCGTGGCCACCGACTGAAGCTTGGCCAAGGCGCAAATATCGCCCGCGCAAACCTTTTGGGTTGCAGTCTGCTTCTTGCCCTTCAAGGTATAGATGGTGCCGGGCTTTTCCGTCTTCTCTGCATTGGCATTGTACAGAAGCATATCGCCCGTCAGCGTTCCGGACATCACCTTCATCAGGCTCAGTTTACCCACGAACGGGTCCGCCATGGTCTTAAATACCTGAGCAGAGAAAGGCTGATCATCGGCACAAATCCGCTCATCGGGTTCGCCCGTCTTGGCATTGACACATGTGGCTACGGTGCCGGCGGGAGAGGGCATCAGGTCAATCACATTGTCCAGCACTTTGTTCAATCCCACGCGGGTGATGCCAGAGCAGCAAACCACAGGAACCACCGTGCCATCCTTAATACCCTGACGCAGGCCATGCATCATATCTTCAAAGGAGAGTTCTCCGTCTTCAAAAAATTTCTCCATCAATTCGTCTTCAGCGCCTGCAGCTGCTTCCATGATGGCCTCGCGAGCAGATTCTACCTCTGCTGCCACAAAATCAGGAATCTCCGTCTCCTTTAAATTCTTTCCTTCGCCCATGAAAGCCTTATTTTCCAGAATACAAGCGACGCCGGTGAATTTTCCATTTTCTACAATGGGAACCTGAATAGGCGCAATGTGGCTGCCATATTTTTCCGTAATGGTTGCCAGAGCCTTTTCAAAATTTGCATTTTCCCTGTCCATCTGATTGATGACAATCATGCGGGAGGTGTGCGTCTTATCGCACATGGCCCACGCCTTTTCTGCGCCCACACTCAGGCCGGAAACAGCGCCCACAGTAATCAGAGCACCTTCGCAAACAGTCAAAGGACCAGACTGTTCGCCCGCAAAATCAAAATAGCCGGGGATATCGATGAGATTAATTTTTGTATTTTTCCACTCCAGAGGAGCCATGGCCGCGCTAATGGAAATCTGGCGCTTGGTCTCTTCCGGCTCAAAGTCCGTGGTGGTGGAGCCATCCTCCACGCGTCCCTGGCGATCAATGGCGCCGGCGGTAAACAAAAGTGCTTCCACGAGAGTGGTCTTACCTTCGCTGCCATGGCCCACAACAGAGATGTTGCGGATATTTTTGGCCTGATAATCTTTCATACAGAAAATTCCCCCTGTTCGACTTATATTTTCCTGCCAACAAGACACGGCAGGTCTGGCTGTACGCAGCGAGCGTCCTATACGCCACAGTATTTATATTTTAACAGAAAACTTCTCATTTGAAAAGACCTTTTATGAAGGAAATTCACACTTTTCCGATGAATATAGCTATATTCTTCCGAATTATTTGAATTTTTCGGTACTGTGCAGCCATTTGCCTTACTTTTTTTGAGGGGAACAATTTTATGTTTCGCAAAATTTTATGCATTTTTATAACCGCGACCCTGCTCTGTTCTTGCGCTCTGGCAATGGATCGGGAAACGATGCGGCTGCAATGGGCGGAAATTTCAAAACAGTGCGATGAAATTCCCCTATACCAGGAAGATCCTGATTCCGAAAATTTTGCGCCTGGTGCACTCACGGAAACTGCCCAGGAAAATGCTTTGGCCTGTCTAAATTTCTTGCGCGCATTGGCAGGTCTGGAACCAGCAGCTCTCAGTCCACTCTATAGCCTGCGCGCCCAAAACGGCGCACTGCTTCTGGCAGCGCATGACTTTTTAGATCACTATCCCCCTCAGCCTGAAAATATGGACGATGCGCTCTATGAATCTGCCCTGCTGGGCACTTCCGAGGGAAATATCGCCAAATTCAATTGGATGCGTCCTGAAATATTGATCGACGGTGTTACGTATTTTGCCCGCGATGATGGGGATGAAAATCTGGCGGATTTGGGGCATCGACGCTGGCTGCTCAACCCATACATGTCTCAAACCGGCTTTGGCCTGGCCAATTCCAACAGCGGCATGAGCTATGTGACAATGTACGCTGTTGACATGGGAAATCAGGATGCGCAGTGGTCGCATGTAGCCTGGCCTTCCGCCGGCGTCTTCCCGGTGGAATTCATGCGCAAAGAACTGGCCTGGTCCATCTCTTTAAACGAGGACATTTATAATCTTGATCTATCTCATCCGGTTGTTACACTCCGTGAAGAAAGTTCAGGCGCATCGTTTTCCTTCAACTTTTCCAATGGTGAAAACCGTGATGGATACTGCACCATCAACCGTGATCAATACGGTTCGGGCCCCTGTCTGATCTTCCGGCCGGATATGGATCGGGCCGGCATTGAGGAATACGTACAAAATCAACTCTGGACGGTGGAAGTAAGCGGATTGGTCAAAGTTGACGGTAGTCAGGCGGAATTGCGTTATAGCTGCGAAATGACTTCCCTTTACGTTCAGGAAGTTGCAAATATTGAAATGAGCCTCCTGGAGGCTAGTCTGATGCCCGGAGAAAAACTGCAATTGAGCGCCTTGGTTATTCCAGAGTATGCCGATGAACGCTTTCTCCGTTGGAGTAGCAGTGATCCAAACGTCGCTACGGTAGATGAAAAGGGGCTTGTAACCGCCCTGAAATCCGGCAGCTGTACAATTACCGCAACCAGTGCCAATGGTCGGTGGGATAGCTGCGCTATTACGGTAAAAGCATAAGTATCATCCACATAAATTCGACTAGATTATTTGCAACGGAAAACAACTCCACTTCCCAAATAAATGTAAAAGCGGACGTATGATGACGTCCGCTCAATCTTTACCCATTTAAAAGATAGATGCTCCAGTTGAGATACCCTGCAAATGCAAGCCATATCAGATAAGGAATCATGCACCAGCCTGCTGCCTTTTGCAGCTTAAAAAAGGCCATTGTGGTCAATACCACCAGCACAAACAGCAGCAACAGCCAGTAAAACGAAAACAGGTACAGCGATAATTTGAAGAAGAACACCGGCCAGAAAAAGTTTACCATCAGCTGGGCGGCATAGAGCCACAGCGCCCTTTGGATACTTCCGCGATCCATCCCGGAATACAGAACTAGCCACGAGGCCAGCCCCATCAGCAAATATAGCGCCGTCCACACAACCGGGAACAGCCAGCCCGGGGGACTGAGGGGCGGCTGGTTTAAATTGGAAAAGGTTTGCATGCTGTCGCCGGATATCCATGCAGAAATGCCCCCAACGGCCAATGGGATTGCCAAGCATAGTATCAGATGCCATTTTTTTCGGTTCAAGCGACCACCTCCTTTTAAAAGTAGCGTATGGAAATGGCGCTGGAATTATCCCCCGTTGCGCATCCTTTTATAAATTTTCAATCCGACTCCAGCACCGACCTACGCTCTGAGAATCTTCTCCATGGATTTTCCCCGCGCCAGTTCATCAACAAGCTTATCCAGATATCGGATTTCTTTCATGAGAGAATCCTCCATCCGTTCCACGCAGACTCCGCACACGCTGCCGGTGATTTTTCTTCTGTTAGGGTTTAAGGCAGGCGCGTTTTGAAAAAAAGTGCCGTATTCTTCATCTGATTCAGCCAACACGGCAATATCTTCCAAGGCGTAGCCCGTCAACCAGGAGATAATCTGATTCACCTCCTGCTTTGTGCGACCCTTTCTTTGCGCCTTGTTCACCAAAAGCGGATAAACTTCCGAGAATTTCATGTGGTAAACTCGTTCATCTTTCATCTCTCTTCACCCTTTCTCTGAAAGATGCTTATTCAAAAGCGACGCAGATTCCTCTGCGCCGCTTGAATAACCAATGTGTCTTCAACCATTGAGAATTTTGTCCACTATCGTGGATTCAATGACCCGAACGGGCCCATGGCTCAGTGCCAGCGAGTAGGCCTTGGCCGCATCTTCGATATAGACAGCTCGGGTATAAGCTTTGGGCAGCGTATCTCCCACAGCCAGCGCACCATGATTTCCCATCAGGCAGCCGTAGCGATCCTTCAACACTTTCACGCAATTCTCGCCCACTGCATCTGTTCCGGGAATGGCTCCCTCTGCCACAGGAATATCCCCACCCAGAAAATAGACGATCTCGTACAGCACCGTGGGAATTCTCATGTTATTGATGGCAAAAGATGTAGCATATGGGGAATGGGTATGTACGATAGCGTTGACCGAATCATTCGCACGGTAAATCGCCGCGTGCATGTGCCACTCGGAAGAGGGCTTGTGGATACCCTCAAGGATGTTGCCCTCCAGATCAATGACCATCACGTCCTCTACAGTCATCAGTTCATAGGGATAGGAGCTTGGCGTAATGTACATGCGCCCTTCCTCGCGATCATAGATGGACAGATTTCCGCTGGTAGCGGCAAACATTTTGTCCCTGTATGCCTGCTTGGTTACCTGAATCAACAGATCTTTCGTTTCCTGAGCATTCATCGTCATTCCACCTCAATCTTATCCAGTTCAGCCTTTAGATCCGCAATGAGATCGTCCGCATCCTCCAACCCCACCGACAGGCGCAGCAAGGATTCACTGATGCCGATTTCCGCCAGAGCTTCCACCGTATAGGTATTATGAGTCATGCTGGCAGGATGCTCAATCAAGGTGATGGCATCTCCCAGGCTCACCGCAAGGGTGCATAGCTTCAGGCTGTTGACAAACTCCGCCGTACGCTCCCGGTCGCATTTGAGTTCAAAGGAAACCATTCCACCAAAGCCGCCGTGCTGATACATGCGCTTAGCCAGTTCGTGCTGGGGATGGTGTTCCAATCCCGGGTAACACACGCGGCGCACCGCAGGATGGCTCTCCAGGAAGCGAGCAATTTTCAATGCGTTTGCGCAGTGTCGGTCCATGCGAATATCCAGCGTCTTAAGCCCTCGAGTAATCAAAAAGGAATCAAAGGGACCGATGGCGCAGCCAGTCATGTACTTCAGTCCACAGGGAATGATCTGATCGATGAGCTCCTTGCGGGTAATGATGGCACCTGCAATGACATCCCCATGCCCGTTTAAATATTTGGTAGCGCTGTGAACCACAATGTCGGCGCCCAACTTCAACGGTTGCACCAGATAGGGAGAAGTAAAGGTATTATCCACCATAACTTGCACCTGGGAATTGACTTCGTGGGCAATGCGGCTCACCTGCGCGATGTCAATCACCTTCAGATCCGGATTGGTAGCCGTTTCACAGTATACCACTTTGGTTTCCGGACGAATGGCATTTCGCAATGCCTCTGGGTCACAGAAATCCACCATCGTCACCTCTACGCCAAAGCGGGGCAATCCCTCAGTAAAGAGCGCATAAGTGCAGCCGTAGAGCGTCGAATCGGAAACAATGTGATCCCCGGACTTGAGGATCGTCCAGAGGGTAGCGGTAATTGCACCCATACCAGAAGCGGTCAGCATCCCCGCTTCGCCCCCCTCCAGGCAAGCGATGCGCGCCGCCGCCTCATCCCCGTTGGGATTGTGGAGCCGGGTATAGATGTACCCTTCCTCTTCCCCTGCGAAGCGGGCCGCACCCTGCTGGGTGTTGGCAAAGATGTAAGTGGAAGTCTGATAAATAGGCGTAGCCAGGGGCGCCGGTCCTACAGGTTCCGGACGCGCCGCATGAATTTGATTGGTGGAAAAGCCCTTTCCTTCGGGATTGTACATGGGTCGAACTACCTCCTTGAATTTGACATGAAAGAAATCTGTGGTAAAAATCAGACGCACAGTTCCTTTCCTGTGGGGAACTCACCCTCATTTCCGCTGGAAAAATAGCGGTGCAGGTCGTAGGGCGAAAAGATGCCTGCGTCGGTCACCACACCGCTCACCAGATGCGGCGGGGTAATGTCAAAGCTGGGATAGTACCCTTTTACGCCGTCACAGGCCGTTCTGACACCCATGGCCTGCAGCACGAAATCAGGATCTCGCATTTCAATGTTGATGGTACCTACGTTGGGGTGACCCTGATCCGGAGCGCCCGTGACAAAGTAGGGCACGCCCATATATTTGGCCACGATGGCGATCTGGAAAGTGCCCACCTTATTAACCACATAGCCGTCCAGGCAGATGGCATCGGCAGCAGAAGTGAACACATCGATCTTTTCCTTCTGCATAACAAATGCGGGCATATTATCTGTAATCACCGTCACATCAAAGCCCATGTCGTGGCCCACGGTGGCGGTCAGTCGCGCTCCCTGGAAATACGGGCGGGTTTCCGGGCAGAACAGGCGAATGTTCTTTCCACGGATCTTTGCCTCCTTGAGCATCTGGCCCACGATGGTTTCACCAAAACACTGGGTCATCACGCTGCCATTGTCCGGAAACATATCCACCAGGTACCGGGCCATAATGCCCACCTTATTGTAGCGAGCATTGTTAGCCGCCACTGTGTGATCCACGATGGCCTGACTAACATCTCTATCCTGTTCAAGCGCAGCTCTGGCCGCTACGAGACATCCTTCGGTAATCAACTTCATCCGCTCCACCGTGGTGGGCCGGGCGTGGGAAATGGTGTAGGACGCCTGCTCCAGATAGGTTAGTTGTGCCTGTTTGGACATGTTGCGACACTCATGGGCCGCCAACGCCATTCCCATGGCAGCCGCCGTATAGGGGCCGGCGCTCTGGGTAACCATATCGGTGATGGCCTGAGTAACTTCCTGATGCGTCTTGCAGGTTACGAATTCTACCTTGCGGGGATAGACCCGCCGGTCCAGAATGCGCACCTCTCCAGAATCATACCAGGCTACATTTTCATATTGCAACATAAAGGCAAGACCTTTGTCCGCTCTTTCCATTTATCTCTCCTCCTCGTAGAGCCTCCGCACGGCAGATCGAGCATTTTCAAATACTTTCTCCGGATTCAGAGTAAAGAACTTCCCATCCTGATACAGGATCTTTCCATCCACCATCGTCATGCACACATCCGAGGCCTGCGCTGCATAGACCAGCATGGACATGGGCTCAAAGGCGGGATAGAGATGGGCACGATTTCTGAAGTCGATAGCAACGATGTCCGCCTTCTTCCCCACTTCCAGGCATCCGGTATCGTCACGCCCCTGAAGTCTGGCACCGTTGACAGTGGCCATCTTAAGCACCTGTTCAGGCTTCATAATCACCGCATCCCGCTCAAATCCATTATGGATGATGGCCGCCAAATGCATCTCTTCAAATAGATTGAGATTGTTGTTACTGGCCGCGCCGTCAGTTCCCAGGGCCACATTCAGGCCCATATCCAGCATCTTAGGGACGGGTGCAAAGCCGCTGCCCAGCTTCATGTTGCTGGTGGGATTATGAATGGGACTGACACCTTTGCGAAGCAGAATTTGCATATCCTCCGGCGTTACGCAAACGCAGTGGGCTGCCGCCGTGGGCATATCCAGAATTCCCATCTTTTCAAACCATGCCGCAGGTGTCATGCCGTGGCGGGCAATACATTCCCGATGCTCCTTTTCCGTTTCGGAAAGGTGAATCTGCATGCGTGCGCCCTTGGCAATGTAGGGCTGGATCAACCGGGCAAATCCGCTGGTCACTGCATCGTTGATGGTATACTCCGCATGAACGGAAAAATCAATGCGCACCCGACCATTCTGCACGCCGTTTTGCTCCTCATAGAGCTCGATGGCCTGAGGAATATTGACACACTGTTCCACCGTGCCATTGGGATCAAAGCACTGAATGGCCCTGCAAAGGCTCATCTTCATGCCGATCCTTTCATTCAGGCGAATGGCCGTACGGGGTTCCATGTACATGTCGCTGAAGGAGGTAATGCCGGAAGCAATCATTTCCATCATGGCCAGTTCGTTGCCTGCTGAAATATCTTCGGCCGTAAGTTTATCCTCCACGGGAATCATTTCCTCAAAGAGCCACTTGTCAAGGGGCAGATCGCTGCCCACGCCTCGCAGCAGAGTCATGGCTGCATGGCAATGGCAGTTGATCAGTCCGGGCATCAGCAAGCGCCCGGAAAAATCCATCTCATCGTCATAAGCTTCGCTGGGGCGACGCTCTCCCACATAACAGATGGTATCGCCATCCACACCCAGAAAGCCGGACGGCAGGTAATGAAAGCTGTCCTCCCGCCATGCCAGAATGCCAGCGTTTACAAACAGGCGTCTCACAGTTCCACCTCGCCAATCCGCTCAATAATTTTGGTGACATATTTGCCAAAACGAGTGGAGATGGTCTTGGCCGTCTCATCCACTTCTTCATTAGTCAAGGGCTGATCCAGCACACCTGCAGCCATGTTGGTCATGACGCTCAGGCATAGCAGAGGCATGCCGCAGTGAGCAGCAGTGAGCGCTTCCGTGACGGTGGACATACCCACGGCGTCGCCGCCCAACAGCCGGGCCGCACGAATCTCCGCGGGGGTCTCAAACTGCGGACCAGTGAAGAAGAAGTATACACCCTCGTGCACCGTCAACCCCGTGCCCTCCACGCAGTCCCAGGCCAATTTGCGCAATGCAGGCGTATACATATAGGTAACATCAAAAAACCGAGGACCAAATTCCTCCACATTGCGTCCGCGCAGGGGGCTTGCGCCGGTCATTTTGATGTGATCAGAAACGATCATCACGTCTCCTGGGCGATAGGAAGTATTGACTGCTCCGGCGGCATTGGTCAAAATAGTGGCCTTGACGCCCAGCAGCTTAAATACCCGAACGGGGATTACCAGCTGTTCAAAGTCGTAACCCTCATAGGAATGAAAGCGTCCCGACATACACACTACCTTGCGCCCCGCCACGGTGCCAAAGATCAGCTTTCCGGCGTGGGATTCCACGGTGGAAATCAGAAAATTCGGGATATCCTTGTAGTCCACCACGATTGGATCCTCGATGGTATCGGCAAAGGCGCCCAGACAGGAGCCCAGCACTAATGCCACTTCCGGGGTATAGGGGACGATCTTTTTTAAATAATCTGCGGACTTCTGGAAATATTCATAGGTATATTCCATGGTGTTCCTCCTGACAGCCGGCTCAGCCAGCGTAATTCTTCAACTATTTTAACATGTGCTCCATTCTCCGTCAACGTCGCAAATGTTGAATCGCGTAAATTATGATCAAAATAAGTCGCTCAACTAAAAAATAACTAGACTTTTCCCCAATCTTATGGTATGATGAATCCGAATGGAGTCGGAAATTGCCGAAATAAATGTTCGGTTTTTGATTTAAGGCCCCAAACGGAGCTTTGAATAAATATTCTGAAGGAGTTCATACATCATGAAGAAACTGGCTGTTCTGATTCTGGCGCTGATCGTGGTTCTTTCCGCTGTTCCCGCGGCCTTCGCCGAGGGCGAGAAGATTGCCGTCATTTGCGACCCCGTGGGCACCAACCTGTTCCTGACCCAGGTAGTGGATAAGGCTGAAGAACTGAAGGAGACCTACGGCTATGAGCTGAGCGTAATGGAGTGCTCCGATACGGATGAGTGGCAGTCCAACTACCGCGCCGCCGTGGCTGAGGGTTACAACCTGATTCTGGGCGTCGGCTGGCAGAGCGCTGAATACGCCAACGAAGTGGCTACCGAATATCCGGATGCCGCAAAGTATGCCGTCATCGATACTGACGCGGGCAATGACAATGTCATGTCCATCAGCTATAATGAGGAGCAGGCCGCCTATCTGATGGGCGTTATGGCCGGCTATGCCTTCCCGGACGAAGAGATTTACGGATACATCGGCTGCTACGATGGTGCCGGTTCCTTCAAGTATCGTTGGGGTTTTGCTGAGGGTGTGAAGTCCGTCAATCCTGATGCGAAGTTCATCTTCAACTTCACCAACAGCTATTCCGACACCGCCATCGCCTATGAGTACGCCAAGCAGCAGGCCGCTGCGGGCGCGACCTACATCTTTGGCGGCGCAGCTGCCTGCAACGAAGGTATCTTCCAGGCGGCTCTGGAATTGGCCGAGGCTGGCACCCCCATCTACTCCATCGCGCAGGATGCGGACGCCACCACGCCCGATAATCCCTATATCCTCTCTGCTCAGTTGAAGAACACCGGCGTGACCACCGGTTACATCATCGACCAGTTCTTCGCCGGTACCATGACCATGGGTCTGACCGAGCAGAAGCTGGTGGATGGCGCCATCGGCGCGACCCATATCACCAACGAGGGCAATTACCTCAACGAGGAAATTCTGACCCCCGAAGTGATCGACGCCTGCAAAGCCGTGGTTGACAAGATCGTATCCGGCGAACTGGTGTTGGAGCTCCCCAATGAAGCGGACTACACCTTCTGATCAATAAAAACGGTCGCTTTTCGGCCCTTTGGAGTCCTTCCAAAGGGCCGATTTTTCCGCAGGGCCCTTGCTGGCTCCTCGCCATGTTTTTATCCTAAATGAGGTGCGATATCCATGATTTTTGAAATGAAGAACATCGTAAAGATGTACGATAACGTATGCGCCAACGACGATGTAAGCCTACATCTGAACCAGGGGGAAATTCTGGCCATCGTCGGTGAAAACGGTGCTGGAAAATCCACCATCATGAAGATTCTCTACGGGTTGGAAAAGCCCACTTCCGGTGAGATTTACGTCAACGGCAAAAAAATGCACTTCCGCACGCCCTCCAATGCCATGGCTGCCGGCATTGGCATGGTACAGCAGCACTTTATGCTCTTTGAGGATATGACGGTTGCCGAAAACATCGTCTTTAAAAACGAAATCCACAAGGGTCCCTTCATGAACATGTCCAAGATCATTGAGACGGTTCAGGCCCTTTCTGATAAATACCAGTTAAAAATTGATCCCCGCGCACGCATTTCCGAATGCCCCGTAGGACTGCGACAAAGGGTTGAAATTTTAAAAATCCTGTATCAGAATGCGAAAATCATCATCTTTGACGAGCCTTCTGCTGTGTTGACCCCACTGGAGGTGGAGGCCCTGCTAGACACCATGCGCAAGCTGGCAGAGGCGGGCAAGAGCATCGTTTTGATCACACACAAACTGCAGGAAGTAATGAACGTATCCGACAGGGTCTATGTCATGCGCCAGGGAAAAGTGGTGGCTGAACGCTTGACCTCGGAAACCTCCATGGATGAATTGGCCTATCTGATGGTGGGGCATCAAATTCTTGATCATGATGTAGAACCCATTGAAAGCACACGAACGCTGCTGGAAACCAAAGGATTGCACCTGATCGAAGACGGCCGAGAAATCCTCAAAGGCATAGATTTACACGTCAATTCCGGAGAAATTGTCGGCATTGCCGGCGTATCGGGTAACGGCCAGTCGGAATTGATCGGCTGCATTACGGGACTGCTTCATTCCACTCAGGGCCAGGTGCTGGTGCAGGGAAAGGATGTAACCAATAAATCCGTGCGGGAAATCCGGGATGCTGGCCTGGCACATATTTCCGAGGATCGCTACGTCTGGGGCAGTGCTCTGGAGGGAAGTCTCGAGGAAAACGGGCTGATGGGCAAGCAGGACAAAGAACCCTTTTCCAAGAATGGCTTCGTTCATCACGGTGCAATTCGCAACTATGCCCGCAAGCTGATTCATGATTTTTCCGTCAAGGCTTCATCTCCCACCCAGAAGATGCGCGAGCTTTCCGGCGGCAACGCCCAAAAGCTGATTGTCGCCCGGGAAATGGGCATGAATACTCCGGTGCTGATCTGCTGTGAACCGACGCGTGGCATCGATATCGGAGCCATGGAGGACATCCATGAGCGCATGCTCAAGCGGCGCAGCGAGGGTGCGGCTATTCTGTTGGTCTCATCCGAGCTGACGGAGATTATGAGTCTGTCGGATCGGATTTACGTCATCTATGAAGGAAAGATCAACGGCGAGTTTAAACGCAACAGCATGGACGACAAGCGCCTGGGTCTGCTGATGGTGGGAGGTACGATTGATCATGAATGAGGAATCCAGAAACTGGAAGAAATCACTGGCTGCCACTGCGGATGCCTTTACGCAGCCGCTGATAGCGGTATTGATCAGCCTGCTGCTGGGCGCAGTGGTCATCATCATCTGCGGTGAAAACGTCTTTACCGCCTATTCGGCTATGCTGAGAGGTGCCTTTGGAAACAGCTTTTATCTCACTGCTACACTTTCCCGCTCTACCCCCATCATTATGGGTGGCTTGGCAGTATGCGTAGCCTGGAGATCCGGTTATGAAGCCATGGGCGGCGAGGGGCAGATGATCCTGGGTTCCTTCTGTGCGGCTCTGGTGGCTTATTATCTGCCCGCTCCCGGCATAGTTCGCATCCTGTTGGCGATTCTCGCGGCAATCGTGGTCGGCGCTCTGTATTCCGCCCTTTCCGGCTGGCTGTATGAGCGCTTCAACGTGACTTTTATTATTTCCACGTTGATGATGAACTACATCGCCAATAACTTTGCCAGCTACATGACCAACTTTGTGGTCAAGGATCCTGAGGCGCTGGATATCAACGCCGTGCAGACCGGAAAGATCGCCGCCGAGGCGCAGTTTGGTAAAGTTGTTCCCGGTTCCGTACACTGGGGCTTTGTGTTTGCGCTGGTCTTTGTGGTGATTATCTATATCCTCTTCACACGCACCAGCTTTGGTTACAAATCCCGCATGGGCGGACTAAATCCCCGCTTCGCCCTCTACGGCGGCATCAATGCTCGCCGTATGCTCTACATCGTACTGATTCTCAGCGGCGTTTTAGCTGGTCTGGGCGGAGCGTTCGAGGTATTGGGTTCAAAATACCGCTACATTGATCAAATGATCTTCACCACTGGCTATGCTTGGAGCGGAATGGTAGCCGCTCTGCTGGCTAATTTCAATCCCATAGGCACGGCAGTTGCCTCCATACTGTTGGCAGGCCTGTCCACGGGCGGCAGTGCCATGCAGCGCAGCACCATCATCCCTGTGGAAGTCTGCAATATGATCGAGGGCATCATCATGCTGCTGATGTCCGTGCGGCTGATGCGCATCGCTTACAAGAACCACAAGGTACGCAAAGCGGCAAAGGAGGGCGAACAGGCATGACACTGTCCATAGAGTATATCGCATCCGTCCTAAACTCCACCATACGCATGACTGCCCCCATCCTGCTGGTAGCCCTCTGCGCCGGTGTCTGTTCCAAGGTAAAGGTATTCAATATTGCCCTGGAGGGTACGCTGCTAACCAGCTCCTTCTTCGCCTTTCTCACCCAGTATTTTACCCGGAACATCCTCCTGTCCGTGCTGGTAGCCATGGCCGTAGCCATGTTGATGACCTTCATTATGTCCTTCTTTATCGTACGACTCAACGGACAGCCCATGATTGTGGGTATGGCACTCAACACCTTTTCGCTGGGCTTTACTACCTTTTTGCTATCCATGATCTTTGATACCAAGGGCACCGTTACCGATCCCACGCTGAAGGGTCTGCCTAAGGTGACGCTGCCGGTAATCAAGGATATCCCTGTGTTAGGAACTATCTTTTCCTCGCTGACCATCATTGATTATTCTGCATTTGTGCTGGCCGTAGTCATGTTCATAATCATGTACAAGACAGTAATTGGCTTCCGGCTGCGGGCCATCGGCATCAACAAAAATGCTGCCAGCAGTCTGGGCATCAATGTGGGCCGTTACCAGATCATCGCCACCACCCTTTCCGGCAGCATGATCGGTCTGGCGGGTTGTCTGCTCTCCCTGGGTTCGGTGACGCTGTTCATTCAGAATATCTCCGCCGCACGTGGTTATGTGGCTCTGGCCGCCAACAATTTGTGCCAGGGACATCCTTTGGGAGCCCTGCTCTCCAGCGCCCTGTTTGGGTTTACCCAGGCGCTGGCCCGTGTCCTCCAAAATACCGCCATCAAGCAGCAATTGCTGGAATGTATTCCCTATATTTCCACCATTGCAGCCATGGCCATTTACAACGCCATCGCCCGCCGTCGGGCAAAAACGCTCAAGCGCTGAAAACCGTTCTCGAGCAAAAGGGCTGTCGCAGACAAAAGCTGCGGCGGCCCTTTTCTATTACCCCGTCTCAGATTCGGCATTGCGCCGCATGCGCTTGAGAATCCGGTTCTCAAGCCTTGAAACCTGCACCTGGGAAATACCCATATCCTGGGCAATGGCGCTCTGCGTATGGGCATGAAAATACCGGCGCACAATAATCATGCGCTCTTCGGGACTCAAATCCCGCAAAAGCTGGGAGAGCATGATGCGGCTGTCCACTTCGGACATGGTCTCCGTCCCAATGACGTCCATCAACCGAAGCTGTGTTCCCGTCCCCACAGGTTCGCTCAAAGAATGTACCCTCTGCCGTGCGTTGAGGGAAAGCAATACATCTTCATCCGAAAGCCCGGTTCCCCGGGCAATTTCTTCAATGGAAGGTTCCCGCTGATGTTGCTGAAAGTAGCTTTCCCGAAAACGTACAACCTGTACACCGTTGTCGTGGATAGTGCGAGAGACATGTACAGGTCCATCATCCCTCAGAAAACGCCGCACTTCACCCATGATGATGGGTACGGCATAGGTAGAAAACTGAACGCGATAGCTTGGGTCGAAGCGGTCAATGGCTTTTAACAATCCCATGCAACCGTACTGATAAATGTCCTCATACTCCGCACCCCTGTCCTTGAAGCGTCGTAGGACAAAGTGAACCAGCGCCAGGTTTTCCTTGACCAGCTCTTCTCGAGCCGCAGCGTCTCCTGAATGGGCTTTGATGAGTTTATCGAGGGTTCCTTGGTACTTTTCTGGATTCAGGCCCGTCGCGCGAGGCGCTCCTCGCGCAGGTTCATTTGCTTGATCAGCCTCACGGTGGTTCCCTCTCCCAAAGCAGACTGGACCTGGACGCCATCCATAAAGCTCTCCATAACCGTAAAGCCCATGCCACTGCGCTCCTCTCCATCCATAGTGGTGTAAAAGGGTTCCCGCGCCCGGGCAATATCCGCAATGCCGCAGCCCCAGTCGCAAATATCTACCGTGAGCATCCCATCCTCCCTATAGTCTGCCCGCAGGCGTACCGTACCTGAAGTTTTTGCATAGCCATGTACGATGGCATTGGTTACTGCCTCGGAAACAGCTGTCTTTACATCTGCAAGTTCCTCTACTGTAGGATTCAGCGGCAAAAGAAAGGCGCTGATCACCATGCGCGCCAACGATTCATTTTCCGCAATGGCCGGAAAATCCAGCCGGATTTCATTCAGAATACCCATTGCCTTCTCCTCCTTTAAGCCATGCGCTCCACCAGTTCATACAATCCCGCCATTTGAAAAATACGGTCCATGTGAGCGTCAGGATTCACTACGGCGACGCTTCCACCCCTGCGGGCCATCTGTTTATAGCGACCAATGATCAAGCCAATGCCCGAACTGTCCATGAACCTCAATTTGCGCAAATCCAACACCAGACGGCGTATGGACGCATCCGCCAGCAGAGCGTCCAACTCTCCTCTGAGCTGAGATGCCGATCGATGATCCAATTCGTTTGCCAGGCGCACCGTAAGCGTCTGATGCCGCCTTTCATAGTCCAACATGCGTATCATCCCTCCCTGAGGACAAGAAATTCCCCGCTTGGACTGTCACCTCCTGCTGCGAAGAAACACTGTTTGCGACGAATGAACGCTTTTGTGTGACAGAATTCTGCTCCGAAATTTGGGAAAAGAATGTCTAATTTCACCGCTTTTCGGCAATGATAAACCGTGTTTCCCTGGCTCGGCCTGAAATTGGGAAACGCATTTGCGGAATAAATCAGTGGGAAAGGCGGAGTTTTACATGCGCAAATGGATTGGAATCGCGCTGATCGCGCTGTTTGTGCTGGGAATTGGACTTCTGATCTGGCAATTGGATTTGCCCAACTGGCAAACATTGGATATCAGCCGTATCCGCGCCACACCTGAAAGCACGGTGGTCTATGATGCCGATGGGCAACGCGTGGGCGCCCTCTACGCCACCAGTGAACGAAGTCGCGTATCGCTCAGCGATGTGCCTCCGGATGTAATCCAGGCCTTTCTCTCAGCGGAAGACCAGCGCTTCTACAGCCACCATGGTTTTGATATTAAGCGCATTTTCGGTGCCCTCTGGCACGATCTGCGAACCATGAGCTTTCAACAAGGTGCTTCCACCATCACCCAGCAGTTGATCAAACTGACTCATCTCACCAGCGAAAAGACCATTTCCCGAAAGCTGCAGGAAATTGTTCTGGCCTGGCAGTTGGAAAAGCAGATGAGCAAAGATGAAATTCTGGAAGCTTATTTAAATATCGTCTACTTCGGCAACGGAGCCTATGGCATCGGCGCGGCCAGCCGGGCCTATTTTGACAAGGACGTCTCGGAATTAACGCTGGCAGAAGGTGCCCTCCTGGCAGGTATCATCAAATCCCCCTCCAAATATGCGCCACACCTGCATCCTCAAAATGCCATTGAACGTCGGGATCTGATTCTAAAGACCATGAAGGATCAGCAGGCAATCACTTCCGAAGCCTATGAACAGGCGATTCAGGAACCACTGGTGCTCAAGGCGCAGGTACAGGCCTCAGCAACAGACGGCTGGTATATGGATCAGGTCATGTGGGAAGCCGAAGAAATTCTGGACATGGACTCGGAAGAAATTCTCTCTTCCGGACTGCACATCTACACCGGGCTGCGCCCAGAATTGCAGAGCGAGGCACTGGAACTATTCGAAAATGGTGCCAATTTCCCAGACCCCGCAGAAGATGGAACGCCCGTACAGGCTGCGCTCATCACTTTGGACAATGCCACGGGAGAAATCGCAGCCATCGTAGGCGGTCGCAGCTACGATGTGCGCCGGGGATTGAACCGTGCCACGCAAATACAGCGCCAACCGGGTTCCGCCATCAAACCCATCTCCACCTATGCCGCCGCAATTGAGGACAAGGGCTTTTTACCTTGTTCCATGGTGGAAGATGTTCAAAGAGAATTCCCTGGGAAATATCTTCCCGGAAACATAGGCGGCAAGTATTACGGCACCGTAACCTTGCGGGAAGCTCTGTCCCGATCCTTAAATGTAGCCACCGTGGATTTAGCTGATCTGATTGGCATCCAGCGGGTTCGCAACACTCTCGTCAAATTTGGCGTGCCTTTGGCAGCGGCCGACGTCAATCTATCTCTGGCATTGGGCAGTATGACATACGGCGTATCCCCCGCTCAGCTATGCGCGGCCTACTGCGCATTGAGCAACGGAGGCACCCAGGTGGAAGCTCACGCCATACGCCGCATCACTGACCGCCATGGCCGCGTGCTCTATGAGGCCCAGCCTGCAGGCAAAACCGCTGTGAGCGAACAGACTGCTTTCCTGATCACTGATATGCTCAAAACTGCCGCCACCACCGGCAGCGCCAAGGCACTCAGTTCCGCCGGAATCCCAGTAGCGGGCAAAACCGGCACTGTAGGCGAAGCAGGAGGTGGCAACCGAGATATTTGGACAGTCGCCTGCACCCCGGAAATCTCCACCGCCGTCTGGATGGGCTTTGACGAGCCGGATGCCAATCACGCCCTCCCTGACTATGCAGGCGGCAGCAGCTATCCCGCCCAATTGTGCGCTGCTCTCCTGCGCGGCATCTCTACTGAATTGAGCGGCGACGATTTCGTCGCTCCTGAAGGTCTTGTACCCGTGCGCATCGACCGAGCTGCGCTCAGCGAAGACAAATTGGTGCTTTTGGCAGCGGATAATACCCCCGATCGCTACGTGCAAATCGAATGGTTTCCCCAGGAAAAGCTCCCTCAAGCCCAGTCTCAGCTCTGGAATGCGCCGGAACAGGTGGAAGATCTAATGCTGCTCAGCGAGGAAGGAGATCCGCCGGCCCTGGCTTTCACTTCCCGAAGCGCAGCCGCAGACTACCTGGTATTGCGACGCCAGGGAAACAATACCGACATTGCAGCAGTATTGAGCGCCGATGCAGGTAATGTGATCGTCTGGACGGACCCTCAAGCTGATACAAATTCCGTCTACAACTATTCCATTCTCCCCAGAAACCGCCTTCTCTATGAAAGTGGCACGGTGCTCACAGGTAAGGAAAGCAACTCGGTAACCTATACGCCGGGAGGTATACTAAATAAAATTTTTGATGTTTCCAACATGGTATCCTGAAGACAACACGCATTTTCAGCTAAAAAAAGACTGCCGCGATCTTCGCGGCAGTCAAAATGATTTACTTTACTCCACCGGCGCGGGTTCAGCGGCCGGGGCCAGTTCCAATGGTTCGGCAGGCAAGGTCGTAAACTTCAGTTTATCATCCTCCACGCTGGCCAACACCCGATCGCCCAGATGCACCTCGCCCAGCAGAATCTCCTCGCTGAGGGCATCCTCTACCAGTCGCTGAATGGCCCGGCGCAGGGGGCGTGCACCATATTTGAGATCATAGCCAGCCTTGGAAATCAGCTTTAAGGCCTCCTCGCCGGCTTCCAGACGAATGCCTCGCTCCGCCAAGCGGGCGCAGACCTGATCCAACAACAGCCGGGCAATCTGATCAATTTCGTCTTCCGTCAGCGCGTGGAACACGATAATTTCATCCACGCGGTTCAAAAATTCTGGCCGGAAAATATTGCGAACTTCGCCCATGATATTTTCCTTCATGCCTTCATAGCTCTTTTGGGCGTCTTCCTGCCCACCAAAGCCCAGGGAACGCTGTTTTTTAAGGGTGTGCGCTCCTGCATTGCTGGTCATGACAATGACTGTGTTCTTAAAGTCCACCACCCTGCCCTGACCATCGGTAAGCCTGCCGTCCTCCAGAATCTGCAACAGCACATTAAAGACATCCGGATGAGCCTTTTCCACTTCATCAAAGAGAATGACCGCATAGGGCTTGCGGCGCACCTTTTCCGTCAGCTGGCCTCCCTCGTCGTGCCCCACGTAGCCGGGCGGAGATCCGATCATGCGGGATACCGAGTGCTTTTCCATGTACTCTGACATATCGATTCGGATCAGGCTGTCTTCATCTCCGAAGAGCGCCTCTCCCAACGCCTTGCACAATTCAGTCTTGCCCACACCAGTGGGACCCAGGAAGATAAAGGAACCGATGGGCCGATTGGGATCCTTGAGACCCGCCCTTGCACGGCGCACTGCCCGGGAAACGGCCTTAACGGCCTCATCCTGTCCCACCACGCGCCTGTGCAACGTATCCTCGAGATGAATCAGCCTTTGCGCTTCATCCTGGGTGAGCTTGCTGACAGGCACGCCTGTCCAAGTGGCAACAATCTGGGCCACTTCCTCCTCGCCCACGGTTTCCATCTTGCTGTTGAGGCCCTGTTCCCAAGCCGTTCTGCGCAGCTGCATTTCATTTTGCAGTTCCTTCTTCCGGTCGCGCAGCCGGGCCGCCGTTTCAAAGTCCTCGTTGGCTACAGCTTCTTCTGTTTCCTTGTTGAGGGCCACCAGCTTAAGCTGCTGCTCCTTCATGTCCGGCGGTGCAGTAAATGCCTGAATGCGCACCCGTGATGCTGCCTCATCAATTAAATCAATTGCCTTATCGGGCAGGCAGCGGTCTGAAATATAGCGATCGGAGAGATACACGGCAGCCCTGAGGGCTTCATCCGTAATATGCACCCGATGATGAGCCTCATACCGATCCCGAAGCCCCGCCAAAATCGCAACGGATTCCTCCTTGGTAGGTTCGCCCACCTGCACCGGCTGAAAGCGCCGTTCCAGAGCGCCATCCTTTTCAATGTGCTTGTGATATTCGCTCAGAGTGGTCGCACC
Organism: Clostridiales bacterium; assembly: GCA_019419995.1. GTDB lineage: Bacteria > Bacillota > Clostridia > Christensenellales > Aristaeellaceae > SFTH01. Next base: position 19,484 of record JAHZHZ010000004.1, on the reverse strand, counting down.
AATGCACTGAATTTCTCCTCGGGCCAGCATGGGTTTGAGAATATTGGCCGCATCAATGGCCCCTTCCGAAGCACCGGCTCCCACAATGGTGTGCAATTCATCGATGAACATAATGATATTGCCCGATTTGCGGATTTCCGCCATGGCATTTTTCAAGCGTTCTTCAAATTCACCCCTGTACTTTGCTCCGGCAAGCATAGCTGCCAAATCCAGTGAAACTACCCTGCGTCCTCGGAGAATCTCCGGGATGTTTTCCTCCACAATCAACTGGGCCAATCCTTCCACGATGGCCGATTTACCCACTCCGGGTTCACCAATCAGCACAGGATTGTTTTTGCGACGACGGGAGAGTATCTGCACAATGCGCTCAATCTCCTTCTCCCGGCCAATCACAGGGTCCAGTTCTCCAGCCCTGGCCGCGCTGGTCAAATCTCTGGAAAACTGATTGAGGATGGGCGTCTCCTGGGCGTCCGCTGCTCCGGAAACAGAATCTTCATCCGTCCCGGTGAGAATATGCAATAGCTCCTCTCTGGCCTTGTTGAGATCCAACCCCATCTTAATCAACACGTGAGCCGCCACGCCTTCCCGCTCTCGCATCAACGCCAGCAAAATGTGTTCCACACTGACGTAGTTTTGCTTGAGTTCCCGGGCCTCCCGCACACTTTGTTCGATAACCTTCTTGGTGCGGGGCGTATACACCATCTGTTTGCCCTCGGCGCTCTCCGTACCCCGGCCAAGGATGGCGATAATTTCGTTGCGTGCAGCATCCAGCGTCACGCCCCGCAGTATGCCCGCCGCGGCGCCGGGATCACTGAGCACACCCAACAGCAGATGCTCCGTTCCCACATAGCTGCGGCCCAACTGCGCCGCCTCCTTCTGCGCGGCAATCAGCGCCCTCTGCCCACGTTCCGTAAATTTTGCAAAATAAGCCATTGATTACCTCCTGCTTACAATCAGGTTTCATCCTCCCGGCTAAGGGCGGACAGCTCTTCCCGCAGGGTCTTTGCCCGCAGGATTTCTCCCTCCCGCTCGCCAATGAGGCGCCCGGCCCGCACACCCAGAGAACCGGGCTGAAGATCCATCATCATCAGGTCCAGCGCCGGTATGGGCAAGTGCAGATAGCCCAGACTCGCGGCATAACGAATATCCGAATACCGCTTCATAAATTCCTTATTGGTCATCAGCCGAGCCTCCATCGTCTCACCCCAGGAGCGCATCAGCGCATCCTGAAGCTGCAACATATCCCGCTTTTCTGCACTTTCGCGCATGGCCCGTTCGTGACCCACAATTTCTTCAGTGGCCGCCACCAGAGCGCGCACCACATCTTCCTCACTCCGGCCGAGGGTGGCCACATTGCTCATCTGATAGAGCTGGCCTTGAGCCTCCGCACCGTTTCCATACATGCCGCGTATATTCAATCCCAGCTTGGCTACGGACTGCATCACCGCGCCCATTTGGCCTGCCGCCGCCAGCGCCGGCAGGTGCAGAATCACGCACGCCCGCATGCCCGTTCCCGTATTGGCTGGGCAGGCCGTAAGAAACCCCCACTGGGCATCAAACGCGTAGGGATAATCATCCCCCACCTTTTCATCCAGCGTAAGGGCCATTTCCGCACTGCGCTCCAACTGGAGGCCAGGCAACAAGCCCTGAAAGCGCACATGGTCTTCCTCATTGAGCATCACTGAAATGGTTCCTGCGGAAGATACCATGGCCGCAGACCGACTGGCAAATTTTAAAAGATCGTAACTGATCAGGTGATGCTCCACCAAGCGGTTGCGGGCATCCTCCTCCAGATCGCGCATGCGCAGCAACATAAAGGATGCGCCATGCTTGCTGGAAAACACAGATCTGGCCGTCCGGTCAATCACCTCATTGGCATATTCCTGAGTCAACTTCGGGGAAAATGGCAGATCTTCAAAATTTCTCGACAGGCGCACACGGCTGGAAACAACCACGTCCTGGTCGGGCGCGCAGACATATTCACGCATTTCTACCGCCCCCCTCCACGTCATTCCAGTGCTCAATCCGCTCCGGCGGATGCACCCGGATACTCTTATCCCGCTGCTCCAGCTGAGCCGTTAGCGCCCGTATGGCGTCTCTCAATTTGGCGGCCTGTTCGTATTCTTCCGCAGCTACCGCCTTGACCAGCTGTTGCTTTAGGCGGTCAATATTCATGCGAATGGACGTACCACTGTGCACGCCGCCGGGAATTCGACCCGCGTGCTGCGTATTGCCGTGAATGCGCTGCAACAAGGCAGTCATGGGTTCTCGGAATGCTTTGTAACAGTTGGCGCAACCCACCATTCCGCACTTGCGGAATTCCCCGTAAGTCATGCCGCACTGCTCACAGGTAATTGCTTCCGTCTCGGGATTGATCTCTTCCCTTCCAGAACTGCGCTTTCCATCAATTAGATTATTCAAAATACCCGCCAGATTCTTAATATCGATTCCAGGCAACTGCTTTTTATATTTTGCCATGCACGCCGGGCAGAGATTCCGCTCTGTTCTTTCCTCATTTCGGATAGTTACAAAATGGAAAACTGCGGGATTGACGCCGCATTCTTCACACATCATCATCACTAGACACCTCCTTCGGCATTGCGAAACACCTGTATCAGCATATTCTTAAACACCGCTGCGCGCAATACATCCTTCCCACTCACCGGCAAGCTCAACGCATTGCGAGCCGTGGCTGCGCGCATCAGCGCTGCTTCATTGTTCGTAACCAGCTTGCAATCCAGCAGATGCTGAATTATGGCATTAACCGTCTCTTCATCAATGGAGTTCCCAACGCGCTTGATCAGCGCATCCAGAAGATTTCCCTCTTCCCGGGCATGCATCCGCACAATGCGCACATATCCACCGCCGCCTCGCCGGGACTCAATTAAATATCCGTGATCTACGGAAAACCGGGTTGCCAGCACATAATTGATTTGCGACGGCGCACAGCCGAAGTGCTGCGCCAGCTCATTTCGCCGCAACTCAATGTGGGCATCCTCGCTCATCAAATCTTTGATAAAGCGCTCAATGGAATCGCTGAGTTGTGCCATTGGCCTTGACCTCCTCCAGATAGTCTCCTCGCGGCATTTGCAAATTTCTTCTGACTATCTTTGACTATTATAGACCATTTGCACACATTTTGCAATAGGAAAAATAAAGAAACGGACGGGACAGTCCGTTCCTTGAATTCAGCCTTCCAGAAATTTCAAAACAACTCTGGCAGCCGTATGCGCCGCGGCAGGCATGTATTTTTCGTACTCCAACTTATGTTCTTCGCTGGATGCATCGGAAATAGTGCGCACGACGGCGCAGTCCACACCGTTTAAAAAGCAGACCTGGGCCACGGCTGCTCCTTCCATTTCAGTGGCGCAAGCGTCAAAGAGGCGCACCACGCGGTCTTTATTCGCCTGCGTGACCATAAACTGATCGCCCGTGGCCACCCTGCAGGATAAAGTACGTACCCCTTCAATGGATCGGGCCGCCTGCAAAAGAGCGGCAACGGCCCATTCAGCGCATCGGAAGCTGGTCTGCTCCACAGTGGAAACAAAGCCCACAGGATCCCCCAGGGCCGATGTATCCACATCATACTGCACCAGATCGGTGGCCACGCAGATATCGCCCACTTCCAAAGGTTCCCGCAGGGCGCCGGCCACGCCGGAATTCACCACCAATTTCACCGGCCAGCTGAGAATCAATGCCTGGGTACAGGCCGCTGCGTTTACCTTTCCCACGCCGCACTTGCACAAAACCACACGCTTGCCCATCAAAATGCCTTCCGTAAATTTAAATCCACCTACGATACGCGTCTGTGCATCTGTAATTTTGTCCAGATATTCGCGAATTTCCTCTTCCATGGCACAGAGAATGCCGATCATATGTACTCACCTCAACTCACATTAGCTTTTCCAGCAGCACAGCCGCCTGAGCAGATATGCCTACTTCTTCCCCTTCAAAGCCCATCCGCTCCGTGGTGGTGGCCTTGACATTGGCACGATTTAAATCAATGCCCATGGCCCCGGCAATATTCTCGCGCATCCTGGGGATATAGTCCGCTAACTTGGGCCTTTGTGCCACAATGGTCACGTCCGCGTTGGAAACCGCGTAGCCTCTGCGGCCACAAATCTGCATAACCTCATCCAGCAAAAGCATGGACGAAATACCCCGGTAGCGCGCATCGCTATCCGGAAAATGTCTGCCAATGTCCCCTTCTCCAAGAGCTCCCAAGATAGCATCCATCAGCGCATGCACGGCCACGTCCGCGTCTGAATGACCGTCCAGTCCCCGCGAATGGGGTATCTCAACTCCACAGAGCACCAATCTGCGTCCTTCCACCAGGCGATGCGCATCATACCCCGTACCCACGAGCATCCTCGGAGCGCTTTCTTCCAAATGGCGAAAATCATCTGGAAGGGTTAATTTAATGTTTTTCTCCGCTCCCGGAGCTGTGGACAGGTGCACAGAGCCATAACAGTGCTCATACACCATGGCATCATCGGTCGCGTCCAATTTTTCTCGTTCTGCCCGCATATGTGCCTCCAACAACTTGGCAAAATGAAAACTCTGCGGCGTCTGTACCGCTCGAAGCAGTGCCCGGTCCGGCGTGGTTACGCTCAAGTCAACGGGATTCATCATTTTGATGGTATCCACCACCGGCGTAGATATTATTCCGCTTCCATACCTGCGAGCATCCTCCACCGTGGCACGAACAATCTGCGGGGTGACGAAAGGCCGGGCAGCATCGTGAATCGACACAATTTCCACATCTTCAGGAACCGCCCGAAGACCGTTCAAAGCACTCTCTCGACGACTGTCTCCGCCAAAAACAACGAATTTCACCAGAGGGCAAGCGCCTTCTCTATGCATCAAAGTCTCATATTCTCCTCTATCTGATGGAGAAATCACCAGTACGATGCCATCGTACACCTCTGCAGCCTGCAGATGATCCAGACAGCGTGACAGCACGCTGCGCCCCTGCCACCGAAAAAAAACCTTGTTCATTTCCAGCCCAGAGCGGCTGCCGCGCCCCGCCGCCAGAAGCACACACCACACGCTCATGTCTTTGCCCTGTACATGGCAGATGCATCCTGCTTCGCCGCATGCTCCGCTATGGCCAAAATCTCATATTCGTGCGTCTGCTCGCCAAAGCGTATACTCAGAACATCGCCCACCCGCACATCCGTTCCAGGCTTGGCCTCCCTGCCATTGACATAAACGTGACCGGTGGAACAGGCATCATTGGCTACACTGCGTCGCTTGATAATCCGTGAAATTTTTAAAAACTTATCCAGCCGAATGGAAGTCGCCGCCTCCCGAACTACCGGCTTTCTGGCCTCCACAGCCTTTCTACTCATAGAAACTCCTCCTGAATGTAAAAGCGAAATCTATAGAAAAAGAGCCGCTCCTGCAAGCAGCCCTTCGACGAATTTGACAATATGTTCAGATTAAAACATATCCTTAAAACCCTTGCCCGCTTTGAAGACCGGGGTCTTCTTCGCCGGAATAACAATGGTTTCGCCCGTGGACGGCTTGCGGCCGGTGCGCTCCGCGCGCTCTTTAATCTCAAAGGTGCCAAAACCCATCAGCTGAACTTTGTCGCCCTCCTTGAGCGCCTCAGCAACAGCATCCGTAAAGGCGGCCAGCGCCGCTTCTGCCTGCTTTTTATTCAGTTCCGCCTTTTCAGCAATCTTGGCGATGAGAGTTGCCTTGTTCATTGATTCGTTCCTCCATTCTTCCGATTCAAACATCATTCCTCTATGGACGATATTTTCTGATTATTCGCTATGAATTAGTCAATTCCTGCTGATTGGATGTATTTTTACTCAATTTTACGCGATTCCAATATTCATCGGCACAACCCTCGCCCCCAGGGAGTGAAATTCCCCTCGCCAATAACTCCTGTTCCAGAGCTGCAAAGCGATCCACAAAGCGATCCAGCGCCTCATTGAGCGCAATTTCCAGATCCACCCCCACGTTCCGAGCCAAGGCACAAATCAAGAACAGCGCATCCCCCAGAGTGGCCTCCTGATCCTGGGCCTGGCAGACGGAGGCCAATATACGCGCCGCATCCTCATTCAGCGAGGCAACGTTTGAGGAAACCACGCCCGCTCGGGCCGCTTTCTCTGCCAATTTGCACCCTCGCATCAGTGCAGGCAAGCTCCGTGAAACTTCCTGAAGCACTTCGGTTCGCGTACTCTGTCCGCGCTCCTTCATCTTGTTTGAAGCCCATAGATCCAGCACGGAATCTGCGTCAGAGGCCTGATCCCCCCCAAAGATGTGGCTGTGACGCTGAATCATTTTTTCACAGATCGCAGTGGTCGCATCCCAAATATCAAACTCCGCATGCCTGCGGCCGATTTCTGCCTGCATGACCACCTGCATCAACAGATCACCCAGTTCGTCGTAGAGGTGATCCATATCCCCTTCGTTGATGGCATCAATGGCCTCGTAGGTTTCCTCCAACATGAATGGCCGCAGGGACTGATGCGTCTGTTCCCGATCCCAGGGGCAACCGCCGGGTCCCTGAAGCACACGCATGATTTCCAACAGTTCCTCAAAGCCGTAACGCTCCAGTTTCATTAAATCCCGCTGGGCGGGAACCAACACGCAGGTTCGGTGATCGTATGCCTTCAAGCGATCCAGATCATACAAGGGCACGCGTGCCACACCGCCGTCCAACCCGTTTAAAACCAGGCAGCGAGTATCGTCGGGATAGCATTCCATAAGTTTCAGCTTTACTTCTGATGCCTGCTGACGGGAATCCAGTTCCCGAATGAGGCTATTGTCCCGGGGCGATAGGCGATAATTTGCCCAATCAGACGCCTCCAGCATGCGGGTCGATCCGTCCAATTGCCCTAGTAGCGCTCCTTCCACCGCTGGGCCGGCCACAATTCTCAAGCCCTTAACTCGCCTGGACAGCTCCAGCACACTTCGATCCCGCACATCGTATACGGCGTAAACCACATCTTCCGTCTCTGCCATGCGCATCACATGCTCCGCAGCAAGGCGCGCATGTTCGTCAAAATCTTCGCAATTTTCATAGAGTGCATCTAATGTTTCATAAGCGATGCCCTCTTCTTCCAGCCACTGCGCACAGCCCACGCGTCCGGTGTGCAACACAACTCGAGCGCCACTCGCCAGCAGCGAAACGGCCTCCAGGGTCAGCTGACCCCGTTCAAGGCCGACGCCCACGGCCGTAATTGCCGACATCATCACATCACATCCAATATACAGGATGCGTCCATTCTATCACAAAGGCGGCCGGGGCGCAAGTTTACTGTTCCATCTGACGCGCTACGATGCTGGCGGTCGTCTCTGCCACTTTGTGGTCGATATCGCTCATCTGTACGCCAGATTCCTTACTTAGCAAAATTAGTCCTCCAATGATTTCCCCATCGGCAAGAATGGGGGCAATAATCTGAGCGGAATATCCATCTGCCCGATCATCGTTTGTGACGGGAATCATTTTTGCCCCCGAAGCCAGGTTCAGCACCTGAAGCTGACGTGATTGCAAGATCTGATCCACCTCTTGACTCAGCGGTTTATCCACGTACTCCCGCTTGTTGGTCCCGGAGGCCGAAACCACGGCGTCTCGATCGCTAATCAGTGCCACATGTCCCAAAGTCCGATACAGAGAATCGGTATAATCTTTGGCGATGGTTGCGATTTCTCCGATGGGGGAATACTTCTTCAGCACTACCTCACCGTCATGGTCCGTAAAAATTTCCAGGGGATCGCCCTCACGAATTCGAAGGGTGCGGCGAATCTCTTTGGGAATCACCACGCGTCCCAATTCATCAATTCTGCGCACAATGCCAGTTGCTCTCATATGGATCTCTCCTTAACTTCAACTAATGTCCGTGTGAACACAGGCCTTCCTATTGTTCGCAAAGAAGGACAAAATATGCAAAAAGTATCTGGCGTTTTTTTCCATCACGCGAACAGATCTTTTGATTGCAGGCAATTGACCGACCTTGAAGGCAATGCGCGTCCATGCTATAATCAATGTATATAAAATTAGATGCGAGGTTTCCATGCACAAAGCGTTTTCCCGTCGTGCCGCTCTGAAGACCATTGTCCTTCTGGCGTGGCCCACCGTTTTGGAACAGATTTTACAAACTGCCGTTTCCTATGTGGACTCAGCCATGGTTGGCCGCATCGGCCCCCACGCCACGGCCGCTGTAGGTGCCACAACCACCATTAACTGGCTGCTGAGCAGCACGCTGTCTTCAATGAGCATTGGTTTTCTGGCCTATATTTCCCGTGAACTGGGCGCAGAGAACCCGGACAACGCCCGGCGCGCCACATCCCAGGCCACACTGGTTACATTGGTTACTGGCGTCTTCTTCACGATACTCGCACTCTCCCTGAGCCGAAAAATCCCCCTGTGGATGCACGCGGGCGAAGATATTCTATCCGACGCCTCTAAATACTTTTTCATAATTTATGCACCGATGCTCTTTAGAACAGCCATCATCATGTATGGAACCTGTCTGAGGGCATCAGGAGACACGCGCACTCCGCTGTACGTCAATACTCTGGTAAATCTGATCAACATCGTTCTCAATTTTCTCCTGATTTATCCCAGTCGGAATGTACAGATTCTTGCCCTGCGCTTTACCATGCCTGGCGCTGGCATGGGCGTCGCGGGCGCAGCTCTGGCCAGTGCTGTGGCGTTTACATTTGGGGGTATTGGCATGGCCGTGATGGTTTACCGCCATCCACTGATCTCACCCAAGGGATTGAGCCTGAAGCCCGACCCCAAAATTCTGCGCCCCTGCCTGAAAGTTGCCCTTCCCTGCGGCTTACAGCGATTTGGCACTTCCTTTGGTTACGTAATTTTTGCCTCAATGATCAATTCTTTAGGAACCACTGCAATTGCAGCCCATTCCATCGCCAATACCGCCGAATCCGCCTTCTATATTCCCGGTTACGGCATGCAAACAGCCGCGGCGACGCTGGCTGGAAACTGTTATGGAGCCCGAGACCACTTAAGGATGAAGCGCCTTTCACGAATGATGATCTGGCTTGAAGTGGTTCTGATGATTCTCTCCGGAACTGCCTTGTACCTGGGCGCAGAGGCACTGATGGGCGTATTTACCAGGGATGAAAGCGTTATAGCTCTGGGTGCCCGGGTATTGCGGATGGTGGCCCTGTCAGAACCTGTGTACGGTTTGGCCATAATTCTTGAAGGTACTTTCCAGGGTGTGGGCGACACAAAATATACGCTGGTATGCAATATAGCAGGCATGTGGGGCGTGCGCATACTGGGCACGTTCATCATGCTCAGACTGCTGGGATATGGTCTGACCGCCGCCTGGGGATGCATGATCGCCCACAATCTGATTTTAGGTGTGCTGTTTTTAATCAGATATCTCCGCGGCCATTGGAATCCGCTGAACCGGGAGGAAGAAAAAGTTGCCTGACGTAAAAAACGCGGTGGATCTTACCGGCCGCTATCGGAAAAAAATCTGGCGGCCCTTCATGTCTGCCATAAAAGAATACCAGCTTGTTTCCCAAGGGGATTCTATCGCCGTGTGCATCTCCGGCGGTAAGGATTCCATGTTGCTGGCCCTGTGCATGCGCGAGTTGCGCCGCCACAGCCCTTTGGATTTTTCGCTGCGCTATCTGTGCATGGACCCGGGCTACACCTCCGAAAACCGCTCCCGCATCCAGGAAAACGCTAAACTGCTTAATATCCCTCTGGAATTTTTTTCTACGGATATTTTTCCGGCTATAAAAGAAATGGACTGTAATCCCTGCTTCATGTGCGCAAAAATGCGCCGGGGATACCTCTACCGGCGGGCAAGGGATTTGGGGTGCAACAAAATCGCCCTTGGACATCATTTTGACGACGCTGTGGAAACCCTGGTCATGAGCATGATCTACGCCGGCCAGTTGCGGGGCATGCGCCCAAGGCTGAAAAGTTCAAGTGTTGAAGGTATGGAATTGATCCGCCCGCTCTATAAAGTCCGGGAACAGCAGATTATTGCCTGGAGAGACGAAAGCGACTTGTCCTTCCTCGACTGCGCCTGCCAGGTAACCTCCGAAAAGAGCGGCTTCGACTCCAGGCGAGCACAGGTAAAAGCACTCATCGCCCAATTAGATCAATTGCATTCTGATGCTTCTGCCAATATCTTTCGCAGCGGCCACAATGCCATGCTGGACAGTCTGAACGGCTGGAAGAAGGGCGGAGTTTTACACAGCCTGTTAGAAGAGTTTGACGATTCCCTGCACTTTTAAAGATGCCCCTTCAAGGGCTGTACTAAGGACAGGAAAATAAGTTTCCACGGCCACAGTTTCAGAAATTGTAAAAATAGCCGCCTTCAAATATGTTCGCCTGTGAAGTCTTTTCCTGGATTTGACATTTTTCCTAGCTAGTTGTAAGCCTACAAAATAAACCCCTCTGGATTTCCTTCCAGAGGGGTTTACTCTTAAATCAATGAAAATCAATAACGGCTCTGACGATTGGCCTCGAAGCAGGCACGGCAGTAAACCGGACGATCTCCACGGGGCTGGAACGGAACCTGAGTGGGCTGGCCGCAGCCATCGCAGATCACATCATACATCTGGCGCTCGCCGCGGTTGGCGCCACCATTCGCCTGACGGCGAGCTGCACGGCAAGCCGGGCAACGGCCGGGCTCGTTCTGGAAGCCCTTATCAGCATAAAACTGCTGTTCAGACGCGGTGAACACGAATTCTGCGCCGCACTCACGGCAAACCAAAGTCTTGTCTTCGAACATGGATATATACCCTCCTAAATATTGTGCCCTAGCGATGCGTGTCCTTTGAGCCGAGTCCAATCTCATCGGTAGGGGTCCACCGGAGGGATACGGTTTCGAAGTTCTCTAATCGGGGCTGGAAGTATTATATCACAAGCTTTGCCGGTTGTACAGCCCTTTTGCGAGATTTTCTTACCATTATTTTTGATCCAAGCTTTACCCGCTGGCAACGAAAGAATTATGGTTCCCGTTCTTCTCCTAACTGCGGTTGTATATCTGTAACAACAATGGTCTCTCGATGACTTTCGACCACTTCGCATTCTTCCCTCTCAACGAGAATTGCAGCGGTTTCAGGGCTCAACGCATCATTTCCTTCCTTGGAGCCCTCCGAGCGATGGCGTCCCCGACCGCCCCGCCGACGGCGCTTATGCTCCTTGGGTGCTTCCGTTTCTTCTTCAGGAGCCCCATTCTGATTTTCCTTCATTTTTTCAAAAAACTGATCGGTGGAAAGATTTTTTGGGGCCTTCTGATGCGGATAGCGCTTTTTCTTCAGCTCCTCATCCTCTTCCTGAATCTCTTCACCCTCCTGAGCCACAGCTGTACGCTTAGGGGAATTGCGCTTCTCCTGCACTTTGGATGTTTCCCGAATGGCAGGCACATCTCCCGGGCCCAGTTTGCGAACATCGTCTACGGAGTACTCCCTCACTTCAAAGCTGTCGTCGTCGCCCACACGGATGCGCACCTTGACCTTCTCCCGTATGGCGTTGATTTCAGTAATCACTCCTACTCCATCGGGCGTAACGATATCCTTGCCTACCTTGGGGAGACGCTTAAGAATCTGCTCATAGGTTTCCTGCTCATACTTCAGGCAGCACATGAGTCTTCCACACTGACCGGAAATCTTTGATGGATTGAGTGACAAATTTTGTTCCTTTGCCATCTTGATGGATACCGGCTGAAAATCCCCCAAGAATGCGCCACAGCAGATAGGCCGCCCGCAGGAACCCAGGCCGCCGAGCATCTTGGCCTCATCCCGGACGCCAATCTGGCGCAGTTCGATGCGCATTTTAAATACGCTGGCCAAATCCTTGACCAATTCCCGGAAGTCCACGCGACCATTGGCCGTGAAATAAAAGATGATCTTGGAATTATCAAATGTATACTCCACGCTCACCAGTTTCATTTCCAATTTATGGCGTTCAACACGCTCCTGACAGATGCGAAACGCCTCTTCTTCCCGGGTAGCGTTATATTCGGCCCGACGCTCATCCTCTTCGGTGGCCAGACGCACCACTTTTTTCAACGGAGCCACAATCTGCGAATCGCTGACCGTCCTGGGAGCCGTAACCGTCTCACCCAGTTCGATGCCCCTCGCCGTCTCCACAATGACGTTTTGCCCCGGCTTGGGCCAAAAATCGCATGGATCAAAATAATATACCTTGCCTGCCTTTTTAAAGCGGACGCCTATTACCGTTGCCATTGGTCATGTTCCTCCCATATATCTCTAAAGCGCCTCCTGAGCCAGTTCGAAAGCCATGGATTCCATCGCATTCGCCCAGGAAAGATTTGCATTAAGCTGCTGACGGGCCAGCATGACCCGCCGCAAAAGGGCGCTCCCGTTCAATTGAATCTTTGCTAGCTGATCAACACCTTTGGCTTCCAGGGGTACCACGCCATTTTGCAGGCGCATTAGATCCCTCGCCAACAATTCCAGAATTTCCAAAATATCCGACTCCCGATCCTTTGATTCGCCCATTAGCGCCGAAAACTGAATCAAACCTTCGGGTTTCCTCAAATTTATAAGGGTGCGGATCAGTTGATCCCGCAAAGGCAAATAACCTTCATCCCCGCTAATCTCCAGAGCTCGTCCCACCGATCCTTGTGCCAACGCGCTCAGCAACTGGGCCTGTTCAGCCTCTACGCCTCGAGAGCGGAGCACCCTCGCGCAGTCCTCCACCTCCAGGCAACGAAAGCGCAGTTGGAGGCATCTGGAAACAACCGTAGGCAAAAGCGTCCCTGGAGCATCGGTCAACAGCATAAACAACACATCGCCCGTCGGATTTTCCAACGTCTTGAGCAGCGCGTTTTGCGCACTTTCATTCATCCTGTCTGCTCGTTCAATGATGGCAATTTTTTTACCGCCCTCATAAGCTGCCAGACTCAATTCCTCCGTGAGAGTGCGAATCTGCTCCACCTTAATGGTATTTTTTTCGGGGGCGACGATATGCACGTCCGGATGTGTACCACCCAAGCACTTTTTGCAAGCGGGACAGACATCGCAGGGCTTTTCCCCGTGAGACTCACACAGCACGGCGCGGGCAAAGAGATTGGCCATGGTTTTTTTCCCGCTTCCCCTGGGCCCTGAAAACAAAAGGGCATGAACAATGCGCCCGGCTTGCGCCGAACGCATCAGCTGTTCCATCTTTGCATCCAAACCTGCGAATTCAGATAACTTCAAGCTCCCGCGCTGTCCCTCCTGAACCATCAGAATTTGTGGAACTGCTCCACGTCCAGCACAAACACAGTCGCGCCGCCAACCGTCACCTGCACCGGATAGGCCGGCACATACATGCCCGCCGCGCCCGGCATCGGTGCATGCACGGGAGCCAGCTGTTTGCGGCTCTTGCAGGTGTGCTCAATAATATCCATGGCGGCGTCCAATTTTTCATCATCAACGCCCGTGAGCAGAGTCGTATTTCCGGAGCGAAGGAAGCCGCCCGTAGTGGCCAGCTTGGTCGCGCCGAAGCCCTCACTCATCAGTTTGTTGATCAGACGGGATGCATCCTCGTCCTGTACAATTGCTATAATCAACTTCATGCGCTTCACTCTCCTTCCAAGTGCATGTATTTATTATACACGACTTTTTCGCTCCATGCAAGCAAAAATTTAACTTTCGTTTACAACAGTATGCAGATCATTCCACCGGTACCCTCGTTGATAATCTTGCCCATGGCCTCTCTCAGCTTCTCCCGCGCATCCTCGGGCAACCGGGTGAGTTTAACGCCCATTTCATCCCGTACCAGATCCCGCAGCGGCTTTCCAAAGACCTCTGTTGCCCACACGCCGGCTGGATCCTTCTTATATTCTGCCGCCAGTAGCTCCACTAGCTCCTTGCTCTGCTTCTCGGTGCCCACAATGGGGCTGACATTGGTATTGAGATCTACGCGAATCAGATGCAGTGATGGTGCATTGGCCCTGAGTCTTACGCCGAAATGATTGCCTTCCCGGGAAACTTCAGGCTCGCTTAGATCCAGTTCCTCCACGCTGGGCAGCACCACGCCATATCCCGTGCGTTCCACGCTTTCCAGGGCCGGCGCAATCTTTTCAAATTCCCTGCTGTTGTGTACCAGCGACTTCATCAAATCAAAGAGGTGTTCTTCATCTTCAATTTCCTGTCCGCTGGCCTCACCCAGGATCTTGTAAAACAATCCGTCTTTCATATTCAGGCGGTAATCTACACGTCCCTGATTGAGCTCAATGCCATACAGAGCGGCATCCTCCGCATATTCATTTTCCTGAAGTGCTGCTGCAACTTCGCCGTGATCACGCACCTTTTGCATCTTTCCAGCGGCCGCCTGAATGGACTCCAGCACTGATTTTCCCAACCAGTGTTCCGTATCTAGCGAACTCAGCCAGGAGGGGGCGCTGATGCGAATCTCCCGCAGGGGGAACTCGAACAGCAAGCTCTCCATCAGCGTCCCAGCATCCTGACCACTCATATTCATCACATCTGTGGAGAGAACGGGAACGCCATATTTTTCCCTCAACTGTTCCTGCAAAGTCTGCGTGGCAGCATCTCCCGGATGGGTACTGTTGAGCAGAACAATGAAGGGCTTCCCCAATGCCTTGAGCTCGTTGACCGAGCGCTCCTCCGCATCCACATACGCCTGCCGCGGCAATTCAACAATACTTCCGTCCGTGGTGACCACAATTCCAATTGTAGAATGCTCTGAAATAACCTTGCGGGTCCCCAGCTCAGCGGCTTCTTCAAAGGGAATATCATGGTCAAACCAGGGGGTACGCACCATGCGCGCACCATCGCCTTCACTGGTTCCCAACGCGCCCGGAACCAGATAACCCACGCAGTCCACCAGCCGAACCCGTGCGCTGGAAGCATCCTTGAGATGAACCTCCACCGCTTCATTGGGCACAAACTTCGGCTGGTTGGTCATCACTGTCTTTCCCGCAGCGCTCTGGGGCAATTCATCAATAGCCCGCTGGCGGTCATTCCCATCCTCCATGTTCGGCAAGACCATCAGCTCCATGAACCGCTTGATGAAGCTTGATTTGCCTGTTCGGACCGGACCTACGACGCCAATATAAATATCGCCGCCGCAACGGCCCGCAATGTCCCTGTAAAGTGTGTTTTGATCCATGGAACACGCCTCCCCATGCTTCTTCACATCAACCTTATGACCTTACCTTCCGGCTTATGCCCGCCCTTGCATTTGAGACGCTCCACGCTTATAATAAGACCAGCAACCTTATGGAGGGGCATAATGAAGTCAAATAGAGATGAGGGGCGTGGCTCCACTGGTCTGCTCCGGCGCTATCGCCATCTGTTCCGGGATCTACGAAGTCATCGCGCTGCCACAAGGCGCGGGGCCCGGCGACTGCTGGCCGTCACTGTGTGCGTTCCGATCATTGTCCTGAGTCTGGCTTATGTGGCCGATTGGGAATTGACCCGGTGCAGGATTCTGAGGGAAAATGCCGCATTCAGTGCGCTCTACCCCATGGAAAGCCTGCAACCGTCAACTTTTCTTCCCTCTCCTTCGCCCTCAGCAGTAGCATCCGCTTCTCCCACGGCAAGCCTGCCGTCCCCCTCCGCTGAATCCGGTGCAACGTCTTTCCATTCCTCGCCTTCCGCCGCCTCACCAAATCCCGCTGCAGCGCTTACGCCGCTCCCCGTGGATATTGCGGTGGATGCCACCAGGGAGCCCCTGGCCACTCCTGATGCGGATACCCTGATCTACGCTTTACAGACGCCTCCACCCGCCCAATCCTCTTTTGGCGATTTGTTAGCCCTCAATCCGGAAACGGTAGGCTTTCTAAGTGTGGAAGGAGCCATATCTCTGCCAGTGGTACAGCGTAAAAACGACAATACGTATTACCTAAACCACAGCTTCAACGGTGAAGAGAGCTCTGCTGGTACCCTGTTTCTGGATGGCTCGAATCTACTGGTTCCAGAAGACGAAGTGCTGATCGTCTACGGCCACAACATGCGAAATGGTACTATGTTCCGGCCGCTTACCGGTTATGAGAATTGGGAATTTCTGATAAATCACGCGTTGGTACGCTTTGACACTCTCTATGAAAACCGCTATTACCTCCCCTTTGCGGTACTCAGCGTGACGGCGGATCCCACCGACGAAGGCCATCTGAATTTGCGGCAGTTTAGCTTTGATGACGGAAGCTTTGATGCCTATGTAGATGGCCTGCGCCGCCTTTCTCTCTGGGAAATCCCCATAGAGGTGGTTAGGGGTGACCGTCTACTGCTGTTGGTTACCTGTGAATATACCCACGAAAATGGTCGCTTCGTGGTAGCCCTGAGGGCGTTGCGTCCGGGCGAAGACGCTGCTGAAGCCGCTCAGCTGGTAAAAAGTGCAAAAGTTCATTAAGTCCATTAAGATAGGAGATCGATTCCCTTGAATTACGATTTGACCCGCGGAAGCATCGCGGGGAACCTGCTGAAATTTTCTCTTCCCCTGATGATCGGCAATCTTCTGCAACAGTTGTACAACCTGGCCGATACCTTCATCGTTGGTAAATTCATCGGCGAGGACGCTCTGGCCGCTGTGGGTTCCTCCTACACGCTGATGTCCTTTCTCACTTCCGTGATTCTGGGGCTATGCATGGGCAGCAGCGCTTACTTTGCCATGCAGTACGGTTCCCGGGATTACACGCGCTTGCGCCGGGGAATGTTCCTCTCCTTCGTGCTCACCGGCGCCATTACCTTGGCCGTCAACATCGCCGTATTTGTCTTTTCAAGGCCGATCCTTCGACTGATGCAGGTACCGGAAGAGCTGCGAGGGCTGATGCTGGACTACCTGCTCTACATTTTCTGTGGCATTGTGGCCACCTTCCTCTACAATTATTATGCCTGTCTCCTTCGCGCTCTGGGGAATACGCTGGTTCCCCTGATCTTTCTGGGAATATCCTCCATCTTGAATATCGGCCTGGATCTGCTGCTGGTGCTGGTCTTTCCTCTGGGTGTCCAAGGTGCGGCCATCGCCACCGTCATCTCTCAGTATGTTTCCGGCATCGGCATTGCCATCTATACCTTAGTACGTCGTCCAGACCTCCATCTACACCGATGTGATATGGTTTTTGATGCAGGTATTCTCAAATCTATTTCCACCCTGTCCATCCTTACCTGCGTGCAGCAGAGCGTAATGAACTTCGGAATTCTAATGATCCAGGGGTTGGTCAACAGCTTCGGAAAGGCGGTTATGGCTGCCTTTGCAGCAGCGGTCAAGATTGATACGCTCGCCTACATGCCCGTGCAGGACTTTGGAAACGCATTTTCCACCTTCGTAGCACAGAACTACGGGGCACATCAGCCGGAACGGATACGAAAGGGAATTCGATCTTCGGTGATTGCTGTATTTACATTTTGTCTGTTCATCAGCACCCTCGTATGCGTTTTCGCCTCGGATCTGATGCGCATTTTCGTAGATTCCCAACGCACGGATATCATCGCCATTGGCGTCCAATACCTGCGCATTGAGGCCAGTTTTTACTTCGGCATCGGCCTGTTATTTATGCTCTATGGCTACTACAGGGCCGTCAACCGCCCAGGTATGTCTGTGGTTCTCACCGTTTGCTCCCTGGGCACCAGGGTGCTTCTGGCCTACCTTCTCTCGCCTATTGAATCCATCGGCGTCAAGGGAATCTGGGTCGCCATTCCCATCGGTTGGTTTTTAGCAGACTGCGTGGGCATCGCCTACTACTGCATACTGAGACGGCGCAAAGTGTTCTGTTAGATCCTGCTGCAAACCGCCCACGCCCTCAGCTTTTTGACAAAAAGCGCCACGCCTCTCCCATAGCAAAAGGAGAAGCGCGGCGCTTTACAATTTCAGCGCGCCCACTCGGGCAGCATGAAAGAGAAACTGCTGGAGCAATCCTCCATGATTTCCCAGCATGGCACGAGCACTTCGTGCCATTTCCCTTCGGCTGGCGTCCTCCATGCCAAACCAGCTTTTGAGCAGGCGAGCTACCCACACGTCTACCGGAAAGGCCGAGCTCTGGCCGCAGCCAAACAGCAACACACAATCCGCCACCTTGTCTCCCACGCCCTTAAGGGCTGTCAGGGTGCGATGGGCCTCTTCATAGGGCATTTGGCACAGCTGGTTCAGGGGAAATCCATCTACAACAGCTCGGGCTGTTGCAATCAAATAGGGAGCACGATAGCCCACGCCCAGCGCCCGCAATTCCTCTTCACTACACTCCGCCAGAACCTCCGGCCGTGGAAAGCCCCACAGTTTTTCTCCTTCTAATTCAAAGCTTTCTCCTAATTCTCTGCTGAGTCTTTCCACAAGGCCACGTATCCGGGGCACATGGTTATTCGCCGAAAGGATAAAGGCCACCAGTGCCTCCCAGGGAGGCTGATTGAGTATTCGCAATCCGGGAAAACATTCGATGGCACTCCTAGCCGCGGAAATATGCCCATACTCCTGTGCCAGGGAAGCATAATCTCTGTCCAGATCCAGATACCGGCGCAACTCTTTCACAGTCATCTGTCCCCGGGCGTGCAAGCCGTCCTCCCCATGCTGGAGATAGATTGCCTTTGAGTCCACCACTGCGGCAAATCCGCTTGTTATGTGCCTCCAGTGAAAGCACTGGGCGCTATCCATCAGCGTCAATTGCAAATCCAAGCTTTCATTTCCCAAAAACATGGGAAAACCTCCTGCGTATTTCCAGATATAGGTAAAAGAAAAAAGCATTAAAGATTACTCTTCAATGCTTTTTAAACCATACCCCTTATTCAGCGGCAGCTTCCGTCTTGGGATAGATGCTGACCTGCTTGCGGGTCTTGCCCAGACGTTCAAACTTCACTACGCCGTCAATCTTTGCGTAAAGGGTATCATCATCACCGATGCCAACATTGTGGCCCGGATGGATTTTCGTTCCGCGCTGGCGAACGAGAATGTTTCCCGCCAGAACGAACTGGCCATCACTGCGCTTGGTGCCCAGACGCTGTGCATGGCTGTCGCGGCCGTTGCGGGAAGAACCCATTCCCTTCTTATGAGCGAAGAGCTGAAGATTCATTCTGAACATTTGCTTTACCTCCGTTCCTTGAAGATAATCCGAAGATTTCGAGGGTACTCCCTCTGGATTGCCTGAAGCCCTTCCAAAAGCGTGCGCAGCAGCAACTGAGCTTGCTGTACTTCTTCCTCCGATGCTTCGGGCGTCAAACTTGCTTCAATGAACGCTCCATCATCGTCCTGTTCGAACATCACCGGCGCACACAGGATATTTTTCAATCCATTGAGCGTCGTTTGGGTCAGCGCCGAAATCGCTGCGCAGACAATATCCGCGCCCGAATGTGCATACCCCGAATGTCCACTGGCCGAATAGCCGATCAGAGCGCCGTCGGACCGCTTCACGAATGTAACGGTCGTTCCCGAGATCTTCATCAGCCGTTGATAGCGGTGATTTCAACCTTGGTGTAGGGCTGACGATGACCCTGCTTTTTGCGCTCGTTCTTCTTAGCCTTATACTTATAGACGACGATCTTCTTGCTCTTAACCTGAGCCAGAACCTTGC
>JAHZHZ010000030.1 GCA_019419995.1 Clostridiales bacterium | reverse complement strand
GGTTCGGTTTGGAGCGGGTTTTGCACACTTTTTTGTTAAGTTTTTGTTCCGTCTACCAATATACCACACCAGATAGCAAGCGTCAACTGTCAATATTAACGGAATAAAGCAATAAATTTGGTAAATTATAAGGGATTGCACAAGCGGAATATTCTCAAAACGCGGGGTATGGTGATAAATACCGAAAAAAACGTTGGAAACTGGTAAAAATACACAAATACACAGAGCTCTCCGGCGGGAGAACTCTGCGGTGGTGAAGTGTTGGTGCAGTTCAGTCTTTGGCTTTACCGCGCAGCTCGGGTTCTTTGGCGAGGCAGTTGCCGTAGTTTTCAATCTTGTGGTTGAGCCGTTCGAGCGTCTGCTGCATGGTGGCAATGCGTTCCTCGAGCTGGTCGCGCTGCTCGAGGAGCAAAGCCTTGCGGGCACCGATGGTACTGTCACCCTGCTGGAACAGGGCCACATATTCGATGAGCGCCTCGATCTGCAGACCGGCCGCACGCATACATTTAATAAACTCGATCCAGCTGCATGAGGTCTGGTCGTAATCGCGGATGCCGCTTTTGGTGCGCGGTACCGGCGGGATCAGACCGATGCGCTCGTAGTAGCGCAGAGTGTCCGGTGTGATGTCGAATTGTCTGCTCACTTCTGCGATGGTCATGGGAGTCACCTTCCTTTGCCCTTAGTGTAGCACTTGGAGTGTACTCTAAGTCAAGAGGGAATTGAGAATTGAGAGTGGAAAATGGAGAATGAACGCGGCAGTTGACGGGTACAGGTTGATAAAATTGGTGTAATTCGACGAGAAACGGCGGGATGGGGTCATACCCCAGGGCACCTTCTCTTGCCCTTCGGGCAATTCACCTTGTCCCGCCCTACATGATACAATTTGTCAAATGGTTCAACGTATATACCATAATGATTACAATATACCGGAGGACGGGGTGATCTTTGCCACAATGTCAAGTGATGAATTCAAAGAAGCCTCATTATTCCACAAAAAAAGGACGGAAGTGCCGTACAGGCTTCTTCCATCCTCATGTCATACTCCCACCTCCACCTAAGGTGGCACAAGGAGTGGTAACTATGCAGGTTCCTGCTTTGTGGTGCTGATCGTGGCGCTGTTGTACGACAGGAAATTTGAATAATTCTGGGGCATAGAACTCCGCCGCAAAAGTGGGGAGCCCTCTGTTTATTCTGCGGCTATAAACCGCTCTCTTTAGATGAAATGTATGCAATACACCAAATCACATTTTACCTATTGACTTTTTACAACATCTCCTGTATCCTATAAAATAACACGTCAAAGAAAGGAATTGGAAGACCAACCATGGACGACGCCGACAGTAGCGACGCTGACCGAAGTAACACTTATTGTAAACTGAATACGTTTTTATATATAATAGGCATAACCTGCATCTAACCATTAGATAGCAGGCTATGCCTTTTTGCGTTTCTTTTTGCTGACCACCGCTGAAAGGCGGTCAGAATATAAATTTTATCAAAGAAAGGAGTGATTGATCCATTATGGATCGACACAGACAGACGCCTTGGCACGCACTGAAACTTACGGAGGTCTATGAAACTTTACATACCTCCGAGGAAGGATTAGGTGATGCCGAGGCTGCCGAAAGGCTGAAAAAACATGGGCGCAATGAACTGCGCTCGAAACCGCCCAAAACCATTCTTCAAATGCTGAAAGCGCAGATCGTTGACCCTATGGTACTCATCCTCATCGGCGCGGCAGTTTTTTCCGCAATTTTGCAGGAATGGACGGAAGCGGCGGTAATCTTTGTTATTGTAATCGTCAACGCTGTAATTGGTATTGTGCAGGAAAAGAAAGCACAATCCTCTCTGGAGGCGCTTCGCAACATGAGCGCTCCAACAGCCCGAGTTCTGCGCCAGGGGGAGGAGAGCGTAATTCCCGCCAGTGATCTGGTAGTGGGTGACGTTGTGATGCTTGGCGATGGAGATATGGTTCCGGCGGACTTACGCCTGATAGATTCCGCCAACTTGAAGGTGCAGGAGGCTTCTTTGACGGGCGAATCCGTCCCATCTGAAAAAGAAGCGGAAGATATACTGCCGGAAGACTGCCCTTTGGGTGACCGCAGTAATATGGCATACACTTCCGCCATTGTCACATATGGGCGGGCAACCGGCGTTGTGGTAGCCACTGGTATGGATACCGAGGTTGGCAACATCGCCGGTATGCTGGACAATCAGGACGATACGGATACGCCCTTAAAGCGAAAGCTGAACGCAGTTGGTAAGACACTGACCATTGTTGGACTAATCGTCTGTGCCCTGATCTTTGCCATCGGCGCTTTCTATCAGCGCCCGCTGATTCCGCAGTTCTTGGTTGCAATTTCGCTTGCAATTTCTATCATCCCCGAAGGACTGCCTGCCACAGCCACGATTGTGATGGCGCTGGGCGTGCAGCGCATGGCTAAGAAAAACGCACTGATTCGTAAATTGCCCGCAGTGGAAACCCTGGGCAGCGCCACCGTTATTTGTTCCGATAAAACCGGTACTCTTACACTCAATAAGATGACGGTAACACACATTGCGGTCAACGGAGATTTTGAAAACGGCACAACAACCCCGATTGAAAGTGCCGCCAAGCAGCATCCTGCGGTATATAAAGAATTGGTTTATGCAGCAGCTCTCTGTAATGACGCCAGCCTTGACCCGGATAGAAAGGGAGAAATCATCGGCGATCCCACAGAGGGTGCGCTGATCTATCTGGCACAGACGTTTGGAATCGACCATGAAGCCCTGGAGGATGAATATCCCCGCTTTTTTGAGCAGCCTTTTGATTCCGAGCGTAAAAGGATGACCACTGTTCACCGCATCAATGAGAAGTGGACTTCTTATACCAAGGGCGCGGTGGATGAAATGTTGCCCCTGTGTACCCATATTCTGACTTCGGAAGGTGTGCGGCCCATCACGGAGGCTGACAAAGAAAACATTACAAAACTTTGCATATCCATGTCGGAGGACGCCTTGCGTGTGCTGGGCTTTGCCATGCGTACCCTCACGGCACTGCCCACAGATGATGATGAGAATGTGGAATTTGACATGACTTTTGTGGGTGTGACTGGAATGATCGACCCGCCTCGAAAAGAGGTGGCTGACTCTGTGCGCACCTGCCGTCAGGCTGGCATCCGAACGATCATGATCACCGGCGACCATAAGGTAACAGCCCTTGCCATTGCGAAGGAATTGGATATTTACCGAGAAGGCGATACCGTCATATCTGGCGAGGATCTGGATGTGATGACAGATGACGAATTGGACGATGCGGTAAAAACAACGACCGTATTCGCCCGTGTATCTCCCGCGGATAAATTACGCATCATCCAGAGTTTGAAACGTACCGGTGAAGTAGCGGCTATGACGGGTGACGGTGTCAACGATTCCCCTGCCCTGAAAGCGGCGGACATCGGCGTTGCGATGGGTATCACCGGCACAGATGTGGCTAAGGATGCCGCCGATATGATCTTGCTGGATGACAGTTTTACCACCATTGCTTATGCTATCAAGGAAGGCCGCCGTGTCTACCGCAATATCCAGAAGGTAATTCAATTCCTACTGGTAGGTAATATTGCAGAGATCTTAACTCTGTTTGTAGCCACGCTCTTTAACTGGGATGCACCTTTGTTAGCCGTTCATATTTTGTGGGTAAATCTCGCTACAGCTACATTGCCTGCTTTGGCCCTGGGTGTTGATCCGGCCAGCAAGAATATTATGAAGCATAAGCCGGTAAAATCAGGCACTCTGTTTGAAAAGGATCTGGTTCGCCGGGTTATTACGCAGGGTATCTTTGTAGCGGCCATGACCACTTGCGCTTACTGGATCGGCGCAGACCTGAGAGGTCATGTGACTGGTCAGACAATGGCGTTCTGTGTGCTGGCCTTCTCGCAGATGCTTCGCGCTTTTAATCAGCGTTCCAATACGGAGCCTATCTGGGTGCGGGCAGAAGGAATCAATCCCTGGCTGATACTTTCTTTTGTTGCATCTGCAATCTTGATGGCGTGTATTCTGTTTATCCCCGCACTGCAAAGCGCGTTCCAGTTGACCCTGTTGAATGGAACACAATGGCTGGTTGTCATTGGGTTGTCCTTGATGTCGATTCTTCAAGTGGAAATCACAAAATATGTGAAACGAATTTATACAAAGGCTCGTTAAAATATTCAGCAGTAAAATAACCAGCGTTGATTGTTTTTCCTGCTTTTGCAAAACAAAAGCCCTCCCCGTCATCAGGGGGAGGGCTTCTCTGTCTTTATGCTGCAATCTCCGGGATTTCCCCGACAAAGTTATAAACAATCCTGACTTCCTGCACCTTCTGGCCGTCCACCTTTTTGACCTCGCCAATCAAAATCCGGCTAATAAGCCGGTTCAGCACTGCCTCATCCAGTTCCTCGATGGTGGCATAGCGCCGGATTTCCTTGATGAAGGTGCGGACTTCACTCTCCTGGGCATCCGCCCGGCTCTGCATCACCGCCAGATCGTGCAGGCGCTTCTGGTTGGCTTCCTGTTCCTGTTCCAGCGCCGCCGTCAGCTTCATAAACCGCTGTTCGGTCAGGACGCCTTTGGCCTTATCCGTGTACAGGCTTAAAAACATTCCGTCAATTTCCTGATTCCGGGCTTCCAGCCGTTTCCGTTCCTTCTCCGTCTGAGAAGCATCCACCAGATACCGGCGCTCCATCCGGCTACTGAGCCGCTGGTAGAACGCATTGGCGTCCTTCATAGCCTGCGCCGCTAATTCCTGTATATCCTTCAGCGCCAGATTGTACAAATCCCTTGCCTCAATCTTGTGGCTGGTACAGGCGTTCTTGCCCAGCCGGTTGTAGGTCTGGCAGATATAGTATGCCTTGTCAATCGGCTCCCGCATCTCGCCGGTGAAGCGGTTCTTCCCGGTTCTGCCTACCTTTTCATACCGCACCTGCATGGACTTCCCGCAGGTGGCGCAGTAGACCAGCCCGTGGAACAGGTTATAGAAGGGGCAGGCGTTGCCTTTCATAATGGTGGGCCTGCGGTCAATGATTTCCTGCACCTCTTCCCATTCCTCCGGCGTCACAATCGCTTCGTGGCAGCCCTCGATGACCTCCCAATCCTCACGGGGGATAATGTCATAAGTATTGGAGCGGATGCCTTTCTGGTGTGTCCGGCAGACAAGATGTGCGCCTTTATAAAAGGGATTCCGCAGGATATGGCTGATCCTTGCGCTTCCCCATGAATAGTAGTTCACGTCACATTCTGTATTGCTTTTTACTCTGGTAATGGGGATTTTATCCTCCATGAGCTGCTTTGCGATCCGCATACAGCCCCAGCCGTCCAGTGCCAGATCATAGATTTTTCGGATCACCGGCGCTGTTTCCGGGTCAAGAATGAGATGCCCTTTGTCCTCCGGGTCACGCATCAGGCCAAGAGGCGGCTGCCCGCCGCAGAACTTTCCCTGCCGGGAACGGGTCATGCGTCCCGCCAGCACCTTTTTGGAAATATCCCGGCTGTACATATCGTTCAGGATATTCTTAAAGGGTGTGATGTCCATCTCTTGACGGGTCAGGCTGTCCACGCCGTCCGTGACGGCGATATAGCGTACATTGTGTTTGGGGAAAAAGATTTCGATATAGCTGCCGGCTTCGATATAATTCCTACCAAGCCTCGATAGGTCTTTCGTGACCACGCAGCCGACCTTTCCCGCCTCAATGTCAGCGATCATGCGCTGGAACGAGGGACGGTTGAAATTGCGGCCCGTGTAGCCGTCATCCACATAATACTCATACTGGAACATCCCATGCTTTTCTGCGAAGTCCCGGAGCATGAGTTTCTGGTTGCTGATGCTCATACTCTCATTGTCACCGCCGTCATCCAGAGAGATACGGCAGTAGAGAGCGGTGATTTTCTCATAGACT
>JAHZHZ010000003.1 GCA_019419995.1 Clostridiales bacterium | reverse complement strand
TGACTCATCGGGGATTCGAACCCCGGACACCCTGATTAAAAGTCAGGTGCTCTACCGACTGAGCTAATGAATCATGGCTGGGGCGGCTGGGGTCGAACCAGCGAATGCCAGAGTCAAAGTCTGGTGCCTTACCGCTTGGCTACGCCCCATTAAAGCAAAAAAGCCGCGCTGGCTCTGAAAAAGGGTGGGGTGGGTGAAGAGACTCGAACTCTCGGCCTTCAGGGCCACAACCTGACACTCTAACCAACTGAGCTACACCCACCACACATGGCGCGCCAGAAGGGATTCGAACCCCTGACCCACGGCTTAGAAGGCCGTTGCTCTATCCAACTGAGCTACTGGCGCATACGCACACGCACAGGAGAACACCCTACCGACAGGTCAGAATTATAGCACGTTTGACGCGCTTTGTCTATAGTTTTTTGCAAATAAATTCTTTTTTTAACTTTGAAATATGTTATACTGGGGATAAACGCAGAAAAGGAGACGTATATGAAAAAAATCTTCCTCATTTTCTTGGGGATGAGCTTGCTGTTTGCCGGCGCTCAAGCCGCAGTAAACGTCCGATTGGATCAAACGGCCTTTCTTCTGGAGGAGGACGGGCGGGTGCTCAGCGCCCCGAATACCTTTCAGGATATCATTGATTTGGGCGGCGGATTGTATGCCGCCAACCAGAATGGAAATTACGCGCTGATGAACAGCGTCGGCGCGCTATTGACCCAGCCCGTCTATCAGGAACTGCGCCTGCAGGGCGGCCTTCTGATGGCCCGACGGGGAAACGCCTGGGGACTGTTGCGATCCGACGGGTCAATTTGCGGAGCATTCGAATACAGCGTGATCGTGCCAACGGGATGGGGCGGCGCATGGGCGCTGCGCGGAGATCCCTATGACACGAGATCGGATCGCCTGTTTGTACTGGACGGCCAGGGCCGTGAAATAGAAACCAGCCTGTTTGTGCGCAGCCTGGGGCAGCCCGGAGACAGCGGATTATTGCCGGTGCTGCTCTCCGCCAGCGGCTGGTGGGGATATTGCAATACCCGCGGAAGCGTGACCATCTCCGATGAATACACCTATGCCGGCCCATTTATCTCCGGCCGCGCCGTAGTGGTTCAAAATGGGCGCTATGGCGTAATCGACGCCCAGGGCCTCGAAATCGCTGACCCGGACTATGATTTTATTCAGATTTCATCTCAGGGATTTATGATTGCGGCTCGCAGCGGAGAGGGCGCATGGGCGCTGGATCTGAGCGGCAGAGAAATTGCTTCATATCCCGGCGAGAATATTTCCGTGGCGCTGGTGGGCAGCGGTTATACCGTTGCTGACGGCGAAGCCCTGTTCCTGTACGATGCGAAGGGAACGCAGCTGGCTCAATTGCCTCCTGACGCCTCGGTGTCTGAAGGGATGGACGGCGCCTTCATCGTATCTACGGGCATGTGGGGCGAAAGTTGCGTCTATTTACTGGGAACGCAGACCTATTATCAAAACCTCTATCCCCTTGGAATTTCCAACGGGGAAGCGGTGTACGCCTGCCTCGAGGTGGATGCCGCCCGGTATGTCAACGATCTGCTGGGGGAAATTCAGCTATCGGTGGATATGGACACCGCACGCTATGGCATTGTGGATGCCCGGGGAAACCTGTGCGTTCCCTGCGGATATGATTCCATTGAATACCTGTGCGACGACCGCTTTTTGACGCGCAACGACAATCTCTGGCAGATGATCGACCTTCACGGCCAGGTCTATTGGGAATTTACGCAAACTGAAGCGCCCAATTCCTGAGTATGTTTCGTATGGCCGCGCTCAAGCTCCAGGCGTCCACATCCGATGCGGCAATGAGATCGCAACTGGCCACAATTTCATTTTCATTCACCAGATGCGCTCTGCCAATGACCTGCCCCTCTTCCACAGGAGCTTTGAGCGCCTTTATTTCCGTTTCGACCCGGGTTTCCGTTCCCACCCTGACGGCGCCCCTGAGCGAACTTGCGGCCACGGCGTCTACGCTGGCCTTTTCCCCATCCAGCACGCTGATTCTCTCCACCAACTCCCCCGCTTCCAACGCTTCCTCCATCCGGTAATTTTCAAATCCGTAGTCCAACAGCAGGGTGGCCGTGTCAAACCAGTTGTAGCAATTCAATACGGCGCCGATGAGCTCCATGTCGTCGCGCTTGGCCGAAAAAACCAGGCAACGCCCCGCTTTGGATGTATATCCCGTCTTTCCGCCCGTGGCGCCTTCATAGGTGCTCAGCAGGCGGTTTTTGTTTTCCAGAACCCGGCTATATTCGTTTCCAACCCACGGAATAATTTTTTTCTGGGTACCGGTAATGGTGCGAAAATCGGGATTTTTCATGGCCTCCTGCATAATGCGCGCCAAGCCCAGAGCGGACGCGGCATGCCCCTGAGCATCCAGGCCATGGGGATTGACAAAATGCGCGTCGGCATCCAATTCCGCTGCGCGGGCATTTGCCAAATCGGCAAATGCTTCCACGCTGCCTGCCACGTGTTCCGCAATGGC
The DNA here is from genome assembly GCA_019419995.1 of Clostridiales bacterium. GTDB lineage: Bacteria > Bacillota > Clostridia > Christensenellales > Aristaeellaceae > SFTH01. Next base: position 194,303 of record JAHZHZ010000003.1, on the reverse strand, counting down.
CACCGCCGCATCGTTTCCGCTGCGAAGCATCAGGCCGTACAGCATCTGTTCCATGGTGAGGGTCTCCCCTTCCGACAGGTAAATGGATGTGCCCGTAACCCCATGGGCATTCTTTCCCGCCGTGACCTCCTCGTCCAAATCGCAGTGCTCCAACGCCAGCAGCGCCGTCATAATCTTGGTGCAGGAGGCCTCGGGCAGCATCACATTTTCATCCTGTCCAAAGAGTATCCGCCCGCTACTCCCGTCGATGAGCACAGCCGAACGAGCGGCTACGGTCAGTTCCTCCGATGCCGCTGCCGCTTCCATGGCCAATATCATTATGACCAGCAACCCAACCAGCATTCTGCGCATACAAAAAACCTCCGATGCTTCCATCGGAGGTCATTTTATGCAAAGAAAGAATAACTTATTGCTCGGCTACCGACTCCGGCTCGTCCTTGAGGAGGCATTCACAGCCGGCTCGATACGCGGAAGCAAAGATGGCGCAATCCATCGCCGGTGACAGAGCGCTGCTTTTATTCATCATTTCCCGTATAGATTCTATCTGCCGTTCGCAAAATAATGTATAGAGTTCCTTAACTTCATCTTCCGTCTGCGCACGCAGCATGGCGCGGATATCTTCCATCATACATACCCGCTTCAGCGAAACGATCATTATCAGCATGGCTACCTGCATGCGGCTGTACTTCTTGCCCATGGGGCGGGGAATCAACTTGTTTTTCACATAATTGTTGATCATCGGCGCAGAAAGATAGCTCTTGGTGGTATCGCCGTAGAGCGGCTCATAGGCCCGGGTAATCAATGTAATTACCTGGTCCATGTACAGCCCCAGATCCGGGATCTGATCCCAAGGCACGGGCCGATAATTTCCCATTTCTCCGTAAGCGCGTTCCTGACCGTTTTCCATCCTCTTCGCCTCCTATCCTGAATTATAGCACATTCCTGCAATCTTGCCAACCAAAGATTTTTGAAACCCCTTGACAAAACATCGAAAATGATATAATCTGGTTTTGATAATCAGATTATATGGAGGGCAAAAAAATGAATTATGCTGGTCTGAGCGTCTGGGGAGATTCCATTGCCAAAGGCGTTATCTATGACGAGACGCGAGGCCGCTATGCCATATGCCGCGACAGCTGTCTGATGCGTTTGAGCCGTGATGACAAAATAACCATAGAAAATCATTCGGTCATGGGCCAGACCACCGAAAACGGCCTCTCCCGGATGCGGGCGGACAGCTTAAAGCCGGGGGAAGTAGCCGTGATCGAATATGGTGGAAACGATTGCGATCTGGATTGGAAAGCTGTTTCCGAGCATCCGGAGCGCCCACAATTTGGAAAAGTTCCCGTGGACAAATTTACCCGGAACCTGGCGGAGATGGTGCGCCGGGCGCGGAATGCGGACATGCTGCCCGTGCTGGTTCTGCCGCCCCCTCTGATTGCCCAACGCTATTTTGACTGGGTATCCCGAGGCCTAAACCGGGAAAATATACTGGGCTATCTGGGAGACGTGGAGCATATTTTCCGCTGGCAGGCCAATTATGCGGATCATGTGCGCGGCCTTGCCGAGGAAATGAACGTGCCCCTGGTGGATATCCGCAGCTGTATGCTGGCCGGAGATCTCAATGAATTGATGTGCATTGACGGCATCCATCCCAACGCCCAGGGACATGCGGTCATATACAATGCGGTGGCCCCGCTGCTGTGCTGAGTGAAAAAGGAAGACGATTACAAAAACAGGCTCGGGATTTTTCCCGAGCATTTCATTTACAAACCCGTTGAGGCGTGTTATACTGTTTCCAAATTCAGAGATAAAGGGTGGGTATTGTGAATTACTTTGAAAACATCCGCCGCCTGGTGGTTAAGGTGGGCACTTCCACATTGACGCACGACAACGGCAGATTGAATCTTCGGCGGATGGACCATCTGACTCGGGTGCTGGCAGATTTGCGCAATCGGGGCATTGAAATAATACTGGTATCGTCGGGCGCCATCGGCGTGGGCGTGAGCAAGCTGAAACTGCCCGCCAAGCCCCATGATATCGGCGGCCGTCAGGCCTGCGCGGCCGTCGGCCAGTGCGAGTTAATGTATATCTATGATAAGTTTTTCGGCGAATACGGTCACGTAACCGCGCAGGTATTGCTCACCCGCGACTGCGTGGACGACAAAGCGCGCCTTCAGAACATTCGCAATGCCTTTGATCGCCTTCTGGATATGGGCGCGCTGCCCATCATTAATGAAAATGACACCGTGGCCACGGAAGAGATTGAATTCGGAGACAACGACCGCCTCTCCGCCATTGTAGCCCAGGTTGTCCATGCGGACGCCCTCGTGATTCTGACGGACATCGACGGTCTGCACGCCGAGAACCCCAAATCTAATCCGGACGCGCCGCTGATTCATATTGTGGAAGAAATCAGCGAAAATACAAAGCACATTGCCGGTGGAGCAGGCAGCTCCAGGGGCACTGGGGGAATGTACACCAAGATCATTGCCGCTGAAAACGCCACGGAAGCGGGCATCACTACGGCAATCATCGATGGTTCCGCCCCCGAAAATCTCTATGCCCTGCTGTCCGGCGAGGAAATCGGCACCATATTCCCCGGAAGGAGGAGAGAAAATGTCTAATGAACTGATTCGCATAGGCGAGCGCGCCAGAGCCGCCTCCATCTCCCTGGCCGTGCTCCGGACTCCGGAAAAAAATCAGGCGCTTCAGGCCATGGCCGATGAAGTTCTGCGCGCTACGGAAGAGATCCTTTCATCCAACGCCGCCGACGTGGAAACCGCCCGGGCCAAGGGAACCCCCGAACCCCTGATTGACCGCCTGCAACTTACGGAAAAGCGCATTGCCGCCATGGCAAAGGGAATGCGGGAAGTTGCCGCCCTGCCGGACCCTGTGGGGCGTCTGCTCTGCGGTGGAACGCTGGACAACGGCCTGCGCATTGAGCGGCGCAGCGTTCCCTTTGGGGTGATTGGCATTATTTATGAGGCCCGCCCCAACGTTACGGGGGATGCGGCGGCCCTGTGCTTTAAGAGCGGAAATGCCTGCATACTCCGGGGCGGCAGCGAGGCGATTCGTTCCAACGCGGCCATCGTACAGGCCATGCGCAGGGGCCTGAATCGCTGCCAGGTCAATCCCGACGGCGTGCTGTTGGTGGAGGACACCAGCCGGGAAAGCGCCCGGGAATTGATGCGCATGAACGGCTATCTCGATCTGCTCATTCCGCGGGGTGGAGCCGGACTCATCCGCACGGTGGTGGAAAACGCCACCGTACCGGTGATCGAGACCGGGGTTGGCAACTGTCACGTCTACGTGGAAAAGACGGCCGACATCGATATGGCCTCGGAAATCGTGTATAATGCCAAGACCAGCCGCCCTTCGGTGTGCAACGCCATGGAGAGCCTGCTGGTCGATCGGGACATCGCCGAAACTGCGTTGCCCGCAATTGCGCGGAAGCTGGCCCAAAAACATGTGGAGATCCGCGGCTGCTCTGAGACCTGCCGAATTCTCCCGGAGGCTGTGCTCGCGGACGAATCGGACTACGGCCGCGAATTTCTGGATTATATACTCTCCGCAAAGGTTGTTTCCGGCATTGATGAGGCGCTCGCCCACATTGCCCGCTACTCCACCCACCACAGCGACGCCATAGTGACCCGCAGTTACGCCGCCGCCGAAAAATTTGCCCAGCGCGTGGATTCCGCGGCAGTATACATCAACGCCTCCACGCGCTTCACCGATGGCGGCGAATTTGGTCTGGGCGCAGAAATCGGCATATCCACCCAGAAATTGCATGCCCGCGGCCCCATGGGACTGGAGCAATTGGTCAGCAGCAAGTACATCATTCGCGGAGAGGGCCAGGTGCGCGTTTAATTTCTTCCATCAAGGGTATAAATAATTGTAAGGTATAGAATGGGAGGTTTATAATTATGGCTGTAAACGCAATAAACAGTAGTAATTTTGATAAAATCGTTTTAAAGAGCGAAAAGCCGGTGCTGGTAGATTTTTGGGCCAGCTGGTGCGGTCCGTGCAAGATGTTGGCGCCTCTGGTGGAGGAGCTGGCCGCCGCTCACCCGGAAATCACGGTATGCAAGGTCAATGTGGACGAAAATCCCGAACTGGCCATGGGATATCGCATCGCGTCCATCCCCACGCTTTTGCTGTTCCGCGATGGAAAGCCGGTGGCACAGACGGTGGGCTTCCAGAGCCGCGAAGCTCTTGAGAATTTTTTGAAATGAAATTTGAGTTCAGCGACCTTCAGGAAGGTCTGGAGCTGATGGCCACTGTTCCCGACGCGGTGCTCCTGGATGTGCGCACGCCGGAAGAGTTCTGCGCCGGCCACATCCCGGGCAGCGTCAACTGGCCGCTGGAACGCATCAGTCTCTACGATGGAGGAGAACCCGTATTTGCCTATTGTCGCAGCGGCGCACGCAGTGCCCGTGCCTGCTCATTGTTGGAGCAAATGGGGTATGAAGCGGTAAACCTGGGCGGTCTAAACGACTATCGGGGCAATTTGGAAAAATAAGAATTGGGGGCGTCCTTTGTGGCGCTCCTTTCCACTTCAATCCCTTCCGCAGCGGATCGAGCCACAAGGGAAGCATGCTGCATCGATTGCAGCTATGGATTTTTCCCCCGGGACTGGCTTTTGCAAAGTGTTCAAGTATTTAAAGGAGGTACAGCAGCGCATGTCTAATTCCATTTCTTCCAGGAAACAGATTTATTACAATGGGCCCATAATAACCATGGATGAACGCCATGGCTGTGCGGAAGCTGTGTGCGTAGCGGACGGCAGGATCGTTTGCGTCGGTAAAGCGGCGCAGGTACTGGCCCTGCGATCCGAGGATACGGAGCTGATCGATCTGCAGGGACACGCGCTGATGCCGGGATTCATTGATGGACACAGCCATTTCACCGGGCTGGCCAATTCATTGGATCAATGCGATCTTTCCCCATGCACAAGTTTTGGGGAAATGGTGGAATCCCTGCGCCGCTTTATTGAGGAAAATCAAATTCCCAAAGGCGAATGGGTGGTGGGCACCAATTACGATCACAACTTTTTCATGGAAAAAAAGCACCCTGATCGCCATGTACTGGATCAGGTTTCCACGTCCCATCCCGTAATGATTATCCATGCTTCTTCCCACATGGGCGTTGTGAATTCGGAAGGTCTGCGCACCCAGCAATTGACCGCCGAAACAAAGGACCCCGAGGGCGGGCGCTACGGCCGGACAGACGGCGATCTGAATGGTTACATGGAAGAAAATGCCTTTGTCTCTTTTCGAAATGCCATGCCCATGCCCAGCGTAGAAAAGCTGATGCATCTGATGCAGCGCGCCCAGGCCGTTTACGCCAGCCATGGCATCACCACGGTTCAGGAGGGAATGACGCCCGCTCCCCTGTTTCAGCTATTGATGCTCGCCCAGCAAAAGAACATTCTGTATCTGGATCTATGCGCCTATCTGGATTTGGAAACTTGCGCAGACCTGCCCGAAAAGCATCCCGAACGATCCGGCAAATATCAAAACCATCTGAAAATCGGCGGTTATAAGATTTTTCTGGACGGTTCGCCCCAGGGTAGAACCGCGTGGATGCTGGAACCCTACGCCAATTCAACGGACGGCTATCGCGGATATCCCATTAAGGAAAATGAAAAGCTCTATCAGGATATCCTGACCTCTCTGAAAGCTGGTCAGCAACTGTTGGCCCACTGCAATGGAGACGCCGCAGCCGAGCAATACCTGTCCGTCTTTGAGCAGGTCCACCGCGACCATCCCCAATATCCCGTCAAGCGCCCGGTGATGATTCACGCCCAATTGGTTCACAGTCAACAGCTCGAACGCATGTTGCCTCTGCAAATGATGCCCAGCTTCTTCGTGGCGCACACCTATTACTGGGGCGACATTCACATTCAGAATTTCGGCTTTGAAAGAGCCGCAAACATTTCCCCCGCCGGAAGCGCCCTGAGGCTGGGATTGCCCTTTACCTTTCATCAGGACAGCCCGGTATTGCCGCCGGACATCTTTAAAACAATCTGGTGCGCGGCAAAGCGGCAAACCCGAGCCGGCGTGGACTTAAACCAGAATGAAGCGGTCAGCATTTATGACGGCTTAAAGGCTTCCACCCTCTGGGCGGCATGGCAATACGGCGAAGAGGGGGAAAAGGGCAGCATCGAAGAAGGCAAGCGCGCTGACCTGGTCATTCTGGATCGAAATCCTCTGGAAGTCCCCCTGGATCAAATTCCCGATATCCAGGTATTGAAAACCATCAAAGATGGCCAATGTATCTACGAAAAGAAGGAGTGCGTGCCCCATGAATCCTGACGAGCTTGCCAAATACATTGATCACACGCTGCTGAAACCGGATGCGACCCGATTGCAGATTCTGCAAATCTGTGAGGAAGCGAAGGCCCATCATTTTGCCTCCGTATGTGTAAATTCCGGCAGAATCGGCCTGGTCGCGGAAGCGCTGAAGGGCTCGGGCGTGGCTCCATGCTGCGTCGTCGGCTTTCCCCTTGGCGCAGCAACCGCTGAGGCCAAGGCCGCCGAGGCAAGACAGGCCGTGGAAAACGGCGCCCGTGAAATTGACATGGTCATGAATATCGGCGCCGCCAGGGACGGCGACTGGAACCTGGTGCAGAGCGACATTGCGGCCGTCAAGAGCGCCTGCGCCCCGGCGCTTCTGAAGGTGATCATTGAAGCCTGCCTGCTCACAGACGCAGAAAAAATGAAGGCCTGCATCGCGGCCAAAAACGCCGGCGCAGACTTTGTCAAAACCTCCACGGGCTTTTCCCGGGGCGGGGCAACTGTGGAGGATATCGCTCTGATGCGCAAGACGGTGGGCTCTGAAATGGGGGTCAAGGCCTCTGGCGGCATACATACCCGCGCCGAGGCTGAAGCGATGATTCACGCCGGCGCTACGCGCATTGGTTCCAGCAATGGCGTTGCCATTGTAAGCGAATAGAAACCTCCAAGGGCGTCCACATCGATCCCAAGCCCTGACAATCATGATGCTTCCCGAAATGTATGGTTCTCGCCCCGAAGATGGGCGGGAACGGGCGGCATTGAAATCACGGTCATTCCTGAAATGCGCGATTCCAACCACCAAAGGGGCCCTGTAAGGGCCTCTTTGTGTGATTAAATCAGGACTTGGGCAATGAGCCATCCCCCGCCCTGTCTCAATCCCACGGCCCCGCGATTTTTGCCGTTTCCCTCTTCTCTTTCAGGCGGGTCAATCCCGCCCTCCCGGATGCGCATAGCAGCTTATCCGGCGCATCTTTTTTCAAGACAGAAGGCCGATGACCACAGTCATCGGCCTTCTGACAGGCGTCCGTTCCAGATCCCCTTTAATTAAAGTCATCCTCGTAGGAGATCAGCTCTCCCGTCTTCTTATTCACCACAATGGTAGCCATACCGACGCTCTCCAGTGCGTCATCCGCCTTGGCTTTGGACTTGGAATAGCCATTCAGCGTATCCATGCCATAGGTAGATTCCGGGTCTTCCGCCAAATTTTCCTGGATATTTGCCTCCAATTCCGCTTCATTGACCGTATAAACCGCCACGGAATAGGTCAGCTTGGAATCCATAAATTTCGGCAGGGCGCTTTCCACGATGCCAACCACCGTTTTGCCCTCCAGCTGGGGATTGTTTTCCATCACAATGTCCCGCATGGCCATGTTGTGCTCCGTGCGCTCTTGCGCGCTGTAGCTGGCGCTGAGGGATTTGGTATTGTAATTGTACACGGAATATCCGAATACGCTGCCCACGCCAATCACAAAGAGCAGTACCAGCGCCGTAATATTTTTCTTGGTAAAGCGCAGCTTATCCACGTCGCTGTAGATCAGCCCCGCGCTCTTGGTCCGCGGAATGACCGCACGGAAGAAGAGAATCAGCAAAAGGGATTCGATGGGAAAACCTGCCAGATTCTTGGCGATGCGGGGAAGGTCCACCAGCGTATAATACTTTCCCATCACCACCTTGTAGTACAGCCACATGATCGGTGTGTTGAGTACAATATTGACCCCGAAGTCAATGAGAAAACGGGAGAGAATGACCCTGGCCGAACTTACCCGCGCCCGATAGAAGCACAGGGCAAAAATCAGCGATCCCGCTATCTCAATGAAAATAAAGGGGAAAAAGTAAATGCCCGTGGGAAAGAGCAGACAGCCCAGAGTGTCGGAAATGGCCGCGGCGACGATGGATACAACGGGTCCAAAAACCATCGCGCCATAGGCATTGATGAAAAATGCCGTGTTGATGCGCAAATCCAGGCCGATAGGGATGCTGACCATCTTGAGCACTACGCGCAGGGCGATCATCAGTGCGGCAAAGATGAGTATCTTTGTCTTTTTAAATTCTCTGGCAGCTTCCAGCCAATAGGCTTTGGAAAAGGGATGGGGAAAAAGCTTGGAGTCGTTCAAATCCTGAGACATAAAAAAACCTCCTTTCAGAGCATTCACACATGCTGCATAAGGAGGTTAAATATTCTCTCCATATGTGGTTCAGCGGGTGCGGGTCCTCAACCGCGGCTTGCGCCTTCGTCCACCAGACAACTCCCCATTTTGGCGGCACTTAACGAAGAAAACCCTACTCTGTCGCCTGTTATTATATACCACTAATTTAAAATGTCAATACTTATTCTTAATTATCATGGTATTTTGTGGAAATACCTGTCCGGTCCCATTTGTTTTCATCAAAAATAATTCTGGGGATTGCAAAAATTCATCAGACACACTATAATAAAGGCGTCAAAAGGAGGTTCTGAAATTTGCGCTTGAGATGGGGCCTGATGCAAATCCCCGTCAATATGCAGGCATGGCGCATCTGGTTTTCGCAATGTATGGAGTAGGAATGGCGCGTCAAGTATCGGCGGATGGGAGGTTGCCGCCGGGCGAAGAGATTCAGATCTCGCGATGCCATTATCGCATCCGCTGCTACATTGCAGAGGCACGCATGGCGCTGCCCGTTTCTCATCCTGCGCAAATGCGGGAATCTTCAACCTCCTCCAGAACCATTTGGAGGTATTTTTTATGACCAGTTTTACGCACAAACCCGGTTTTAGCACCCGCCGCCTGACGATGAACGCCGTGTTCATCGCCCTTCACGTCGTATTGGATATGGCTTCCATCTACATTGGAAATGAAATCAAGCTTTCCTTTGCGTCCTTCCCCCTTCTATGCGCTTCCATGCTCTTTGGCATTGGGGATGGCATCTATGTAGCTGGAATTGGTGAATTTCTGTATCAGATGCTGATGTATGGCTTTGGCCCAACGACGCTCATGTGGATGTTGCCGCCCATGGTGCACGCATTGGTGGCCGGGCTCTACGCCAAACGTCTGGGCGGCATCCCCAATATGAAACAGACCGGCCTCATCGTTCTGGTTTCCGGGCTGGTCTCCGCCCTGTTGACCACGGGCGTCATCTATATGGACGCGCAGGTTTGGGGATATCCCTCGGGTCTGACGGGAATGGTCATCGTATTTCGCTTGATCAACACACTGATCATGTGCGCCATCTATACCGTGGTGGTGCCCCGGACGCTGCAACTGCTGCGCCGGGTGTATCAACCGCGCACCGAATAACACTTTCACGAGAGAAGGCCGATTCACTTGAACGTCAATGAAGCCCTGAACTACATCCACAGCGTATCCTGGATGGGCTCCATCCCGGGATTGGGGCGCACCCAGGCGCTGCTGTCCCTCCTGGGAAACCCGGAGCGCAAATTAAAATTCATCCACATTGCCGGAACCAACGGAAAAGGTTCCACTGCGGCCATGCTCGCTTCGGTTCTCACCGAAGCGGGCTATCGCACGGGCCTGTACACTTCCCCCTACATTCTGCGCTTCAACGAACGGATGCAGATTTGCGGACGGGAAATTGAAGATCAGGAATTGGCGGAAATTACCGCGCACGTACAACCCCTGGCCGATTCCCTGAAGGAACATCCCACGGAATTTGAGCTGGTAACCTGCATTGCCATGGAGTATTTTTCCCGGCACAAATGCGATATTGTCGTATTGGAAGTGGGTCTGGGCGGTGAATTTGATTCTACAAATGTCATTTCCGCCCCTGAAGCCGCCGTCATTGTCAACATCGGCATGGATCACATGCAGGTGCTGGGAAACAGTCTCCGGGAAATTGCCCAGGCCAAAGCAGGTATCATCAAGCCCGGCTGTGACTGCGTGCTCTACGAACAGACAACTGAGGTGGAAGCTGTGATCGCCCAGGCCTGTGGTGATCAGGGCGCACATCTGCACCGGGCAGAAATGAGCAAGTTGACCCCCCGCTCCCACGGGCTGGAGGGTCAGGACTTTGACTGGAAGCATCTTCAAAATCTTCACATTCCGCTGCTGGGCGAACATCAGCTGCACAATGCGGCCACTGTGCTCACCACCCTGGAAGTGCTCGCTCAAAAGGGCTGGACAATTCCTGAAGCGGCGCTGCGATCCGGTTTGGATAAAGTTTCCTGGCCGGGCAGGTTTCAGCTGATGCGCCGCGCCCCGCTGTTCATCATCGACGGCGGGCACAACGCCCAGTGCCTGGACGCCCTGGCGCAGGCCTTCCGCGACTATCTGCCCGAAAGGAAGATTACCTTTCTCAACGGCTGCATGGCAGACAAGGACTATGGCGAAATGTTTCACGTGTTGGCGCCCTTTGCCCGTGAATTTGTAACCGTCACGCCCCCCAATCCCCGCGCCCTGACCGCGGCTCAGCTGGCAAAACATTTGGAAAGATACCATTTGCCGGTGTACCCCTGTGACAGCGTGGCTCTGGGCGTGCGCACCGCCATTGAACATGCGGGGGAATCGGGCGTGGTCTGCGCCTGCGGTTCCCTGTACATGATCGCGGATATCTGCGAAGCGCTCAGGGATTTGTCCTAGAAACCAGGCTTTGACAAGCTGCCGGCGGCATCGGATTGGGGAAAAGTTTCTTCTATTCCCCCAGGTGCCGTCGGCTTTTCCGGGCTATTTTTCGACTTTTCCCACAACGGCCGGGTGCAATGGTTCCGCTCATGCGGCGCACGGCTTGTCTCAAAGCGCCCTCAAGGCCGGAATTCGTACATTTTTGCCGCGGCAAGTTGTGCAGCGTGCAAAAATATCTTGTATTTGAAAGCAATTTGTGATAGTATATAAACGAGTATTTGGGCGCAGCATGCGTCTTATCCGTACTTTTGTACATGCTAAACAGAGAAGAGGGATTATATGTTTAAGATTGTCCGCAAAGAGGCGTTAAATCCTACGGTTACACGCATGGTGATTGAGGCGCCCATGGTCGCCCGCAAGGCTGAGGCAGGCCAGTTCATCATCCTCCGGGTAAACGAGGATGGCGAGCGAATTCCCCTGACCATCGCCGGCTATGACCGGGAAAAGGGCACCGTTGACATTATCTTCCAGATCGTCGGCGGAACCACGATGGAGCTCAACGCCAAGCAGGAGGGCGAATACCTTCAGGATTTCGTAGGCCCGCTGGGCAAGCCCACCCACATTGAAGGCCTGAAAAAAGTGGCCGTCGTGGGCGGCGGCGTGGGCTGCGCCATCGCATTGCCGGTTGCCCAGGCCCTGCATGCCGCGGGCGCCGAGGTGCATTCCTTTGTAGGCTTCCGCTGCAAGGATCTGGTCATTCTGGAGGACGAATTCAAGGCCTGTTCCGACAAGCTGTTTATGATGACTGACGACGGCACCTATGGCCGCAAGGGTGTGGTCACCGTTCCGCTGGAGGAGGCCATCGTTGCCGGTGAAAATTATGACGAGGTCATTGCCATCGGCCCTGTGATTATGATGAAATTCGTCTGCCTGACCACCAAGAAGTACGGCGTGAAGACCGTCGTTTCCATGAACCCCGTTATGGTAGACGGCACGGGCATGTGCGGCGGCTGCCGCCTGACCGTGGGTGGAGAAACCAAGTTCGCCTGCGTGGACGGCCCCGATTTTGACGGCCATCTGGTAGACTGTTACGAAGCCATGAAGCGCGGCGCCATGTACCGTGACTTTGAGGCCCACAAGCGTGAAGAAACCTGCAACCTTTTCAAAAAGGAGGTCGAATAAAATGGCCGATCGGAATATGAGTCCCGTCAAGTGCCCCATGCCCTCTCTGGAGCCCAATTACCGCAACAAAGTTTTTGAGGAAGTTGCCACCGGCTACACCTATGAAATGGCCGTCAATGAGGCAAAGCGCTGCCTGCACTGCAAGAATCATCCCTGCGTAGCAGCCTGCCCGGTGCGCATCGATATTCCCGCCTTCATCGAAAAAGTGGCCAACGAAGATATGGAAGGCGCCTTTGAAATTCTTCACAAGCAGTCCACGCTTCCCGCCGTCTGCGGCCGCGTCTGCCCTCAGGAAACCCAGTGCGAATCCAAATGCGTGCGCGGCATCAAGGGCGAGCCGGTGGGCATCGGCCGCCTGGAGCGCTTCGTGGCCGACTGGCATCGGGAGCATTCCACGGAAAAGGCGACGGCTCCCGCTCCCAATGGCCACAAAGTGGCCGTGATCGGCGCGGGCCCGGCGGGTCTGACCTGCGCAGGCGACCTGGCCAAGCTCGGCTACAAGGTCACCATCTATGAGGCGCTGCATGTGGCCGGCGGCGTGCTGTCCTACGGCATTCCGGAGTTCCGTCTGCCCAAGGCCATCGTCAACAAGGAAGTGGACAACCTGAAGGACCTGGGCGTAGATATTGAGACCGATATGGTCATCGGCAAGGTGCTCACCATCGACGAACTGTTTGAAATGGGCAACGAAGCCGTATTTATCGGCTCCGGCGCCGGCCTGCCCCGCTTCATGGGCATCCCGGGCGAAAGCCTCAAGGGCGTGTATTCCGCCAATGAATTCCTGACCCGCATCAATCTGATGAAGGCCTATCTGCCGGACAGCAAGACCCCCATTCGCCACGGCAAAAAGGTGGCGGTGGTAGGCGGCGGCAACGTGGCCATGGATGCTGCCCGCTGCGCCAAGCGCCTGGGCGCTGAGGAAGTGTACATCGTCTATCGCCGCGGCATGGCCGAGCTGCCTGCCCGTCGGGAAGAAGTGGAACACGCCGAGGAGGAAGGCATCATCTTCAAGACCCTCACCAATCCCGTGGAAGTGTTGGGTTACAACAATCCTGACGATCCCCGCGATCCCCGCAACGGCGAAGTTTGCGGCATGAAGTGCGTGGAAATGGAGCTGGGCGAGCCGGATGCTTCTGGCCGTCGCCGCCCCATTGTGAAAGAGGGCAGCGAATTTGTCCTGGATATCGACACCATGATCATGGCTCTGGGCACCAGCCCGAATCCGCTGATTCGCTCCACCACCCCCGGTTTGGACGCCAACAAGCACGGCTGCATCATCACCCAGGGTGAAGACGGCTTGACCAGCCGCGAGGGCGTGTACGCCGGAGGCGATGCGGTGACCGGCGCCGCCACCGTCATCCTCGCCATGGGCGCGGGCAAGAATGCCGCCGCTGCCATCGACGAGTATATCCGGAACAAGAAATAAATGATACCCGCCAAAATGTCTGTGGCTCCGCGAAAATACGCGGAGCCACTTTTATTGGTTCATTTCGCTTGCTGATGCACGATGCTTCCGTCCATACCGATGATCACGGTTTTCATGGGGATCTTGCGTCCGCTATTTTCCAGGGCGGCTTGCAGCATGCGCTCCAGCCCTCCGCAGCAGGGCACCTGCATGCGCACCAGGGTGATGGTTCGGATATCGTTGCCGGCCAGTATGGCCGCAAGCTTCTCCGCATAGTTGACGCCATCCAGTTTCGGGCAGGCGATCAGGACGGTGCGCCCCCGAATAAAGGTTTCGTGGAAACTCCCGAACGCATATGCCGTGCAGTCCGCGGCGATCAGGAGATCTGCACCGTCAAAATAAGGGGCGCGCACCGGCGCCAATTGAATCTGCACGGGCCAGTTGCCCAGGCGCCCCGGCGCGGCCTGGTGGAAACCAGTTTCCCCTGCGGGTTTTCCATCCAGGATCTGGGGGACGCTGCCCGGGCAGGCGCGTGGGCCCTTCTCCATTTGTTGAGCCTTGCGCACAGCTTCAGCATCGTATTCCGGCGCTTCGCGTTCCACAAAGCGTATGGCATCCATGGGACATGCGGGCAAACAGTCTCCCAGGCCATCGCAGTAGTCTTCCCTGAGAAGTTTGGCCACGCCGTCGACCATGCCAATCGCCCCTTCATGGCAGGCCTTCGCGCACGCCCCGCAACCGTTGCAAAGGGATTCATCAATTTCAATGATTTTTCGGATCATGATCTTTCCCCTCCCTGTTTTTCACCAATTTTTCGTACATTTCCTCTCCAATGCACTCCCGGGCATGTTCGCACCACTGTATGCAGCTTTGAAGATCATTGTAAGCCACAAAGCCACATCTATCACAGGCTACGCTCACATCTGTAGAAAACAGCTCGATTACCGACCCACACACCGGGCAGATTTTTTCTGTAATGGTGGGCACCTTCAGGCGCGCTGCACCGGGGCAACCGCTGTAAATTTGCGCCATTCTTTCGCCTCCCTCTTGCTTTTCTATCTGTATTCTACTATAATGCCGTCCATAAGTATGTTGTTTTTACAACATTTGAGGAGGATCGCCGTGCAATATCTGAATGTTCTTCAACAGTCCCCCCTATTTGCCGGAATCGAGGCGACGCAGCTGGAGGAAATGCTCCGCTGTCTGGAGCCCCGGGTGCAAAGCTACGACAGGGATGCCGTCATTCTGTCCGCCGGGAACTGCATCCATGATCTGGGCATCGTATTGGAGGGAAAGATCCTTATCCTTCAGGAAGATTACTGGGGCAATCGAAATATCCTGGCCGCACTGGAAAGCGCCGCTCTCTTTGCAGAGAGCTTCGCCGCCTGTCCCCAATTGCCCCTGAACGTAAGCGCCGTCGCCGGCGCTCCTTCCGTGGTGATGTTTATGAACTATTCCCGGGTGGTGGCCAATTGCCCCAAGCTGTGCCCCCATCATCGGCGCATGGTTGAAAACCTGCTCTCCGCCATGGCTTCTAAAAACCTATACCTCAATGAAAAGCTGACCCACATCAGCCAACGCAGCATTCGGGAAAAGCTCCTCTCCTATCTCTCCGCCGAAGCCCGCCGCAGGCAATGCGCCGCCTTTGAAATTCCCCTCAATCGTCAGCAATTGGCCGATTACCTCTCCGTGGACCGCAGTGCCCTTTCCGCAGAATTGAGCCGCCTGAAGGCCGAAGGTCTGTTGGACTACCACCGAAGCAATTTTAAAATCATGCGCCCCGCCCCTTGACAGCTTCCTTCCTCCATGCTATAATCGACATATGACGGAAATAGGAGATGATTTCCTTGCCCAGGCCCCAGCGCTGTCGCCGCATCTGCCGAATGCCGGAGCAAATGAGCTTTGTGCCGGAGGGAAAGGCCGAGGTGGAGACCGTAGTGCTCAGCATCGACGAATACGAAGTGCTGCGCATCGTAGATTATGAAAAGCGAACCCATGAGCAGTGCGCGGTGCAGATGGATATCTCCCGCACAACAGTGACGGAGATATATGAGAATGCCCGCCACAAGCTCTCGGACGCCCTGGTCAATGGAAAGCGCCTGGAAATCGCGGGAGGGCGGTATCGCCTCTGCGAAGGGTCCGCCAGACACTGTTGTGGCAGGAAGTGTGGATTTGTGGGACAAAATTCCACATCCACGGAGAAAGGAGAAAAAATGATGCGCATTGCGGTTACCTATGAAAACGGACAGGTCTTTCAGCATTTTGGACACACGGCTCAGTTCAAGATTTACGACGTGGAAGAGGGCAAAATTGTTCACAGCGAAGTGGTGGACACCATGGGCAGCGGACATGGCGCTCTGGCGGGTTTTCTGGTGACCCAGCGGGTGGACGAACTGATTTGCGGCGGCATCGGCGGCGGCGCTCAGACGGCACTCGCCCGCATGGGAATCAAGCTCTATGGCGGAGTGAGCGGAGATGCGGACGCGGCGGTCCAGTCCCTGCTGGAAGGAACGCTGGACTATAATCCCGACGTCCGGTGCAGCCACCATGAACATGAGCACGGCGGAAGCGGCCACGATTGTGGCGAGCACGGCTGCGGCGAGCATGGCTGCGGCGAACACGGCTGTCACTGATCCATCATAGTTAAAGGCGGTCTGCGAAACCACATCGCAGGCCGCCATATTTGTGTAATCGCACTGCGCGATTTCAGGAGAAATGATGGGGCTGCAAAGTATATCCGCAGAATGCCCCGGGCTGCTTGTCTCCGAAATCAGAGCTTTAAACGGCAAAGACGCCTTTGCCCGGGCACGCTCCATGGCTGCGGATTTCTCCCAAAGGGGCCTGGACTATCAGACAATCGTCTATGCTCTGGCGGCCATCATTTCCCAGGAGGACATGGGAAGCTGCACTTTCGTCATTCCCACGAACGATCTGACCAACTGCACGAGGCTGGACGCCATGCCGGCTTCCATCGCATGGAAGGTCTGAAATCCGCTGAAGAAGCGGCCCGTCCCCGCCGCGCACCTTGCGGAGACGATGAAAGCGCGGGAGAGCCAAAGCTCTCCCGCGCTCCTTGCTTATTTTTCGGCAAGCTGTGCTGACCGCGACCGCGGTTACATCACAAAGCCGAACACCACATACAGCACAAAGGACACCACGGCAACCCCCGCCACATAGGGGAACTGGGTCTTGACATGGTCGATGATATCGCAACCGGTGGTGGAACAGGTCATGATGGTGGTATCGGAAATGGGGGAAGAATGATCGCCAAAGATGGAACCGGCAAACATGGCGCCTGCCACCAGCGGAATGCTGATACCCATATCATAGGCCATGGGCAGGGACAGCACAGCCATGATGGACATGGTGCCCATGGAAGTGCCCGTAGCGAAGGAAATCAACATGGCAATCAGGAACGTGAGCGCCGGCAACAGGCTGGGGCTCAGGAATCTCTGGAAGAGGTAGGACAGATAGGAACCGGTGTCCATGGCCTTGACAATGGTGCCCATCGTGAAGCCGAAGAGCAGCACAAAGGCCAGGGGCAGGGAGCCCTTCATGCCATTAAAGATCTGGTCCACAACCTCGCCGGGTTTGAAAATTCCTTCCACAACGCAAAGCACGGCAGCCGTAAGCAGTGAAGTGACAACTGCCCAGATCAGCGCCTGCATGCCATTTCCGTTCATAATGTTGCCCTTTCCGGAAATGAGCAGCACGGTAAATACCACAACAATCAGCACGCCAATGGGCAGCAGCAGGTTGATGGCACGGGGCTTGGCGCCGCTGGCAACTCCCTGCGCTTCCGCTTCAGCCGCCTTGTTGTGCTTGGGATCGTCCAACATGCCGGTTTCGGCGGCACGCTTCTCCGCCTTGGCCATGGGACCGAAGTCCTTCTGCGTAATGGCCAGAACCAGAACCAGCACGATGGCCAGAATGCAATAGAAGTTAAAGAAGATGGACTTAAACAGCGTGGAGACAGCCTCGCCCTCGGGCACGCCGCCGCTGACCAGATAGCCCACCATGGAAGCCAGCCAACCGCTGAACGGGAAGAGCACGCACCAGGGGGTAGACGTGGTATGTACAATGAAGGCAGACTTTTCGTGAGGTACCTTCAACGCATCGTTGACCGGACGGGAAACGGAGCCGGTAACCATGCAGCTCAGAGTGCCGGAGGTGAACACCACCAGACCCAGCAGCCAGGTGAAGATATTTGCGCCGCGCTTGGACTTGATCAGGCCCTTGCGCTTGACCACGACCTGCACGAAACCCTCAATGCCCCCGGACTTCTCCGCCAGATAGATGATGGCCGCCGTCAGCATTACGGAACCGATGACAAGGGTGTTGCTCTGCGTCATGGCATCGGCAATGTAATACATGCCGGCATTGATTCCCGCAAAGAATCCGCCCGAGAGGATGATGCCACCGGTCATGATGCCGATCAGCAGAGAGATGAATACGTTTTTGGTCACCAGCGCCAGCACGATTGTCAGCAGCGGCGGGACCACGGACCAGAAGCCCAGTTCCATAGAAATACCCTCCTCCTTGTTAATGGGCGCGGATTGCCGTTCCCCAGGTACCGTTCACAATTTCACAGTCCTTCGCGGCAATTTCCCCGCCGATAAGCACATAATCCACGCCCACGGGCGGGATCATGGGGCTTTCAAAAGTAGCTCCATCCCGAATGATTTCCGGATTGAAGATGGTCACATCCGCATCCGCGCCCACATTCAGGCGCCCCTTGGACACAAAACCCATGCGCTGAGCGGGCAGAGCAGTCATTTTGCGGATGCCCTCGTACAGACTGATCTCTCCCCCGCGCACAAACTGGCTTAAAAAGCGTGGAAAACTGCCCGCAGCTCTGGGATGTCCCTGGCCCTCATCCAACAGGCCGTCGGAAGCCACCATGACATTGGGATGGGCCAGCGCCATGCGCACGTCCTCTTCCTTCATTACATAGCAGACCGTGATGCAGCGGGGAAAATCCCGGCGCATCTCTTCAAAGGTCTCCCGGGTGCAGCGCTGGCCCTTGTACTTGCCCTCGGTGAGCATGCAGGCGCTGTAATCGCACTGATAGCGCTCCAGCCAGCCATCGTCATAGGTAGTCTCCCCAATGCGAGTAGAGAAAGCAAAGTAAGGATAACAATCGCAGGCAATGTCCAGCCCGTTCATTCGATATTCATCGATCTGACGCAGCAATTGTTCCATCTGTCCAAACCCACCCATGGAACCGATGTGGGAGATCTGCACAGGAATGTTGCAGTGGATGCCCGCCTGGGCCACCTCGTCCACGGCGTCAAAAATGCCCGCCGCATCATCCCGCACATGTGCCGAAATGAGCTTGCGGCTTCCGCGGCACCGCTCCGCCGCCGCCCAGAACTCATCCCTGTCCGTTCCCGGAACGTATCTCAAACCAAAGGACACGCCCACGCAGCCCGCAGCCAGCGCATTGTCAATCTTATCCAGCATCAGCTTCTGCTGATCCGCAGTGATCTTCGCATATTTGTCCACCGCGCCGGCCTGTTCCCGCAAATAGCTGTGCCCCGCAAAAAGGGCCACGTTCACCGGCGCGCCATCCCGCTCCACCAGATCCAGATACTTTGCCGGATCATAGGTGTTGATGCCACAGTTTCCACCCACAGCCGTGGTCACGCCCATGCGCAGCATGGCATTGAAAATACATGGCCGCAGTTTGCCATCCTCGCCCACAGGGTCCTCGTGCATGTGAAGATCAATAAAGCCCGGACAAACCACCCTGCCGCTGGCGTCGATCACCCGATCGGCTTCGGGAATTTCCGTGGTAATTGCACGCACCTTTCCGCCCTCCAGGAGCAGGTTGAGCTTTGCCTGAACCCGATTCGCCGGGTCCACCAGAAGACCATTTTGAATCAACGTTTTCATTTATCTTTCCTCTTAGAACAACTTCTTTTAATAGATATCGCCCAGCATTTCCCGCTCGGCAAACAGGGCTGTAGCCCCGCCGGTGTGCCAGAACAGCACCCGGCTACCCGCGGCGATCCTGCCCTTGCGGACGCAGTCGATCAATCCCGCCAGCGCCTTTCCCGTGTATACTGGGTCCACAAACAAACCTTCCCTTCTGGCCAGCAACTTGATGGCCTCGGAGGCCAGCGCGTTGGGCTGCTCATAGCCGGGATAATAATAGCCTGTTTCCACATTCAGATCTTCATTCCGGTTCACCCGTTCCTGTGCGCCAAGGCACTCCAGAACCCGGTTGGCAATGCCCTCCACCTTTAAAAGATAGGCCGGCACATCCTTGGGACTTACAGCCACGGAAACCACCTTTTCCTCGCCACCCAACAGTTTTCTGCCTGCTGCCAGTCCCGCCATGGTGCCGCCGGTGCCTGTGGCGTGAAAAATAGAATCCACCTGCAGGGACATTTGCTGCAACTGCTGCTTCATTTCCAGATAGCCCCGGGCAAAGCCCACGCTGCCCAGATCGCTGGCGCCGCCCATGGGGATATCCACGCACGGGCATCCAGAGGCGTTCAGTTCCCGGCAACGCTGCGCGCCCAGCTGCGCCGCCCGGGCATCGGCGTCATCCTCCGTCTCTCCGGGCAGAATATCCACGATATGGACTTCCGCGCCCAGAACCCGATCCAACAGCAGATTGGCCCGCACGTCCCTTTCATCCGGAGCCACCACCGCCGTCAAATACAACACGGGCTGCATGCCCAGCCGACGGCAGGCCGCCGCCGTCTCCATGGCGTGGTTGGACTGCGTGGCTCCATACGTGATGGCATGGGTGCAGCCTCGGCGCTTCGCCTCGCCCAACAGGTATTCCAGCTTGCGCACTTTATTGCCTCCAAAGAGGTTCATGCCCGTGAAATCGTCCCGTTTGATGTACAGCTCGATTCCCAATTCATCCGAAATATTTTCGAGACAATAGAGCGGGGTCGGGAAAAATCCCAGCTGTGCCCGGGGCAGTTTTTCAAACATTTCCTGAGCAACCTTCAGTGAAACAGCCATTGCGCGCACTTCCTTTTGGAAATATGGATTAGAATCAGTATATACCATTCAAAAATACTGTCAAGGGAACAAAGGTGAAATATGCCCAAAAATTTTTTCTTTTTTCAATTTTGGAGGCTTATTCGGCTCCCCCGCGCCGTCTTTTCAATGAGAATCTGCGGCTGAATGTAGTTCTTCAGTTCCGCCACATGGCTGATGATGCCCACCAGCCGATCTCCTCCGCTGAGCTGTTCCAGGGTTCCAATGGCCAGGCGCAGCGTATCTTCATCCAGCGATCCGAAGCCCTCATCGATGAACACGGCTTCTACCCGCGCCGCGCCGCTCTCCGTCTGCACCACATCCGCAAAGCCCAGCGCCAGGGACAAGGACGCGATAAAGGACTCTCCGCCGGAAAGGGAAGAAACCTCCCGCTCCCTTCCCGTATTGTTATCCAATACCCTGAGCCCCAGGCCGCTTCTGGCATTGCCCGCGCTCTCCACCTTGCTTCTGAGATAATAGCGGCCCTCAGACATGCGCTCCAGCCTGCGGTTTGCCGCGGCAATGACGCGGGTATAGTAGTATTGCAGAATATAACTCTCAAAGGGCAGTTTGTTCGCCCGCTCCAAGCGGCCCGCCGCCGTCCGGTACAGGCCGTTGACCCATCCAAACCGCCTTTGGGCGCCATCCAGTTCCTCGCAGCAGCTCTTGAGGGCATGCAGCGCCCCTTCGTTCTGATGGATTTGATTCAACAGAGCATGTTCCTGGGCGTCCTTTTGCTGAAAGGCGCCGGCGCACTGTTCGATCTCCGCCAGCAGACAAGCCGTGTCCACTTTGCCTTTACTGCCCCACATCTCCTCCAGGTCCTTCAGCTGCGCCTCTACAGCGCCCGTCTGCTCCCTCCAACGCGCTATGCGCTGGCGAACTTCACCGCGCCGCACGCTGTCCCTGAGCGCCTCCCGATAGGCCGACTCTGTGGCAAAACCCAGGTCGCCCATGCGATCGAGCAGAGCGTTCTTCGCCTCCTGCCAGCGGGTTCGTCCCTCCTCAAGCGCCCTGCGGGCCGCGCACAGGCGCCCTTCGGCAGCGCTTAAATCCTTTTCCGCCCGGCGGGCTTCTTCGTCAGCCACTTCGAATTGTCGCCGCAGTTTCTCCGCTTCCTCGTCGCAGCGCTGCAACTGCTCCCGAATCGCACATTCCCGCGCCCGCAGGTCCTTTCCGGCCGCAGCGCCTGCTTCCGACTCGGCTCCCCGCTCCTCCAGAGCCCGCATCAGGCCCCGCATGCGTTCCCGGGCCGCGGCGCTCTTGGACGCAGCGGCCTCGGCGCGGCGCGCGGCATCCTCCCTCTTGCGGGCAGCAGTGTCCACCCCGGCCTTATCCGGAGCCTGATGCACATGCCCTGCCGGATTCGGGTGTTCCAACGCGCCGCAAACGGGACAGGGCTCGCCCGGGCGCAATCCATCCGCCAGAATTCCGGCCTGATCCATCAGATACAGGCGATGCAGGCGCAGATATTCCATTTCCGCCCTTTCGCTGGCGCCAAGGGCCGTTCGGGCGGCTTCTTCCGCTTTAACAAGCTCCGCCTGAGCTTCCGCCGCCTCCTGAAAGCGTGGCAACATTTCCCGGAGCTTTTCCCCCAGCAGGGTCAGTTCCCGCTGGCGAGGCTGCGCCTGCTGGGCCTGGGCAAGCGCCCGGGCCTTTTCCCCTCTGCGCGCTTCGCAGTCCTGAAATGCCCGCTCACAGCCGGCGAGCTGTTCTTCGCTCTTTTGAACCTCCCTGTGTTCCCGCTCCACCAGTTTTTCCTGGGCGCGCAGTTCTTCCGCCCGCTCCGCTTCATCCAATTCCTGTTGGAGTTTACGTATTTTCTCCACCTGATTTGCCAACTCTCCATGGCGCCGCCGCACATCTTCCAGGCGCTCTACCCCCTGGTTTTGCTGCTGCGCCAGGGCCAGGTTTTCCCGCAGCGCCGCCTCCCGCTCCCGAAGCCGGCTCGCCTCCTTCACAAGCGCGCCGTGGCGCGCATGCTGGCTGTCGAGGCGCTCCTCCAACCACTGCGCCGCCTCACGGGAGCGCTGAGGACTGGCGAAGCGCTTTTCCGCCTCCGCATCCTCCGAATTCCACTGGACGCGCTCGAGTGCAGTGGCGTAGCGCTGGCAGGCGGCTTCCACCCTGCTCTGCGCCTCCCCGTTGAGCAGCTTCAGACGGCGCTCAATCTCCTGATAGAGCTGCGTCCCAAACAGCCGGCTGAGCAAGGTCCGGCGCTCCTCACTGCTGGCCAGCAGAATTTTCTGAAACTCTCCCTGGGCGATCATCACCACCTGAGCGTACTGCGCCGCGCTCAGGCCCACAATCTCCACCACCGCCTGATTCACCTGCCGCACCGTATGCCAGCTGCGACCGTCTTCCAGGCAGTTCATCTCAGCGGTGGAGGGATGGAGCCGCTCTCCACCATCCCTCTTGGGCACCATATAGGCCGGGCTGCGCCGCAGCACATAGGTCTTTGCTCCGTGAGAAAAGCGGAGCATCACGCTGCATTCCCGCGCAATGGGCGCGTAATCGCTGTGAAAGCCCTTGGTTTCCCTCACAGCGCCCGACGCTTCCCCATACAGCGCAAAGCTGATGGCGTCGAAAATGGAAGTCTTGCCCGCCCCCGTATCCCCTGCCACCAGAAACAGGCAGCTGGTGCCAAAGGTGGAAAAGTCCACCCGCTGCGTGTCCGCGTAGGGCCCAAAGGCGGTCATTTCCAGTTCAATCGGGCGCATGCAAATCCTCCTCCGCTTCATGAATTACCTGCCTGAGTATCTCTAACTGCTCCGGCACAGGTTCCTGATCGTTATTCTGCGCCCGATAGAAGCGCAGAAAATGCTCCAGAGGATCGCTGGACTCCACCTGCTGGGCCACCACAATCTGTTTTTCCTCCCCCATGCGACTGTTTTCCCGGCGAAGTTTGACCAGGTTGGGGTAATTCTGCATGAGCGCGCCCATGGGGTCCAGCGGCGGAAATTCATCCGTAAGGGCAACAAACACATAATCCATGCTCACCTTCGGCGAAGCTGTGAGTTCTTCCAACGTTCCCCGCAGGCTTCTGAGCTCCCGCAGCGGATGGTACTCAAGCTTTTCCACCTCCGGCACGGCGCCCTTTCCCTTCAGGCAAACCTTGAGCGCAGCCTTCCGCTGCCTCTCCTCCGACAGGGAATACTTCAGGGGGGAACCCGCATAGCGCACCCGCTCGCTTCCCACTCGCTGAGGCGTGTGAAGATGCCCCAGCGCCACGTAATCAAAATCCCTCAAGAGCTCCGCAGGCACGGCGTCCACGCCGCCCACCATGTGCTCCTCCGAATCGCACAGCGCCATTTCGCCGCCCACCACAAACTGATGGGCCACCAGAACGTTGCGTCGGGATGAGTCCACGTGCATTTCCTCCAGCGTCACGCGCAGCGCGTCCGCATAGCTTTTGATTTCCGACGCTCGATCGGGAAAGGCTCTGCGCACCTGCAAGGGACGCACAAAGGGCAGCATATATACGTCCAGATCCCCAAATTCGTCCCTGAGAACCGCAGGTTGGGGCGCAGCCGAAAGAGCGGGCGAGACATAAATGTCCGCGCCCGCGAGAATGTTCCGGCAATAGGCCACCTGCTCCGGTGAATCGTGGTTTCCGCTGACGATAAAGACAGGCTTCCCCAGTTCCGCCAGGGCGCAAAGGAAGCTTCCCACAACTTCGATCGCCTCCGCGCTCGGCTGAGCCCTGTCGTAGAGATCCCCCGCCACCAGAACCGCATCCACATCCTCCGCCATTTGGACAATCTGACGCAAGATGTGGCGCTGATCTTCTATCAGCGAATAGTTTATCAGCTTCTTTCCCACGTGCAAATCTGAAACATGCAGAAATGTCATTGCTTTTGCTCCGATCCTTCATGGGGTTCCCAGTGACAATCAAAAGTTCCGGAACCCTCGTGGGCAAAGGCGTCGGCAATGATATCCACGCAGGTTTCAATGCCCAGCAGTCCGCTGTCCAGGGCAATGTGATAGTTCTGCACCGCGCCCCACTCTCTTCCGGTATAGTGGCGATAGTTCACCCGGCGCCGGCCATCCTTATCATCCAGGCGCTTTTCCGGCTGCACATCGCTCTCACCGTAAAGCTTGACAATGCGCTCTGCGCGCTGAGCCTTGGGCGCATGAATAAATACGTTCAGGCAGTCCTCCCGATCTTTGAGGATATAATCGGAACAGCGGCCCACGATCACGCACGGTTCCTTATCCGCGATGTCCAAGATGATCTTGCGCTGCATGCACCAGAGAAAATCCGCAGGGCTCAATCCATTCATGACGCCTGGATGGCCGGCGCCATTGAAGATATAGGAAAAGATGCTCTTGCTCTGCGCGTATTCACCGTGCTCTTCAATATATTTGGGATCAAACCCCGTTTCAAGGGAGATTTTCTTTACAAGTTCCTTATCATAATATTTCAGCCCCAATCTTTCGGCAAGCAACCTTCCGATGCTGCGTCCACCGCTGCCAAATTCCCGGCTGATGGTAATAATTCTCTTTTTCATGGATATACGCCTTCCTTTCACAGTCATTTGCCCATGAAATTCAACGCTCGACAAAGGTCGGGCGGTTAAATTTATATTACGCCTAATTCCGGCAAAAATCAAGTCTTAACATGACAGAAAATCCCCATTGCCCCTGTTTTTTTTGTGCATACTGTGCTATAATAAGTGTCGGGCTATCCCCGCCCGGTTCAATTTTACTGGACAGGAGACATACCTTTGCAAGTAGCTTTGTGCTTTTTATACATTCTCATCACCGCAGTGCTATCCCATCTCATTGGAGAAGCAATCCCCCGCAAATGGTTTCATCCCGATCGCTTTCCCTACGCCCCCTGGTCCTGGGAGGATGATGGAAAGATTTACCAAAAGCTGGGCGTTCAGCTCTGGAAAGACAAGCTTCCGGACATGAGCAAAATCCTGCCGAAGATGGTGAAGAAAAAAATTTCTCTCACCGGCAGCACCCGCGACGCCTGGAAGGTCATCCTCGAAACCTGCGTTGCGGAAATGGTTCACTGGGTCCTGATGTTTCTATCGTTCGTCATCTACCTGCTTTGCCCCACCCCCCTCGGTGCGGTCATCGCCATCATCTACGGCCTGACCCACATTCCGTTCATCATCATTCAGCGCTACAATCGGCCGGTTCTGATGACCCTTGTTCAACGTTTGAAGGAGCGCGAGGAGCGAATTAAGCATGCGAATATTGATACTCTCAGCTAATACCGGGGAAGGGCACAACTCCGCGGCCCGGGCGCTCAAGGAATATATCGAAGTATCGGGCGGCAGCTGCCAGATCGAGGATGGGCTCAACTATTTCGGCAAATCTTCCAACAAGTTGATTTGCAAAAGCCATGTCTTTTTCTACCGCAGCCTTCCCAAGGTGTATGGCGTAGGCTATCGCTTTGAGGAGGAACAGTCTCGCCGGCAGAATTACCAGCAGAAGCTTAATTCTCAGGTGCGCCGCAACCGATGGCGGAAGCTTCCCCGGTGCAGGCGCAGCCTGCGCTCTCTTCTGTGTTCCGGACATTACGATGCGGTGATCTGCACGCACGTCTTTCCCGCACGGTTGGTGAGTGAACTGCGCTGCAGCGGCCAGGTGAATCTTCCCTCCTTTTTTCTGGCGACAGATTATACCTGCAGTCCAGGGGTCAATCAATTGGATGCTGACGGCTGGCTGATTCCCCACCCCCAATTGCTGGAAGAATTTGCTTCCTATGGCATTCCTCGTGAAAAGCTGATTCCCACCGGAATCCCCGTAAGCCGGGTATTTTTGGAAAAAAAGGAACCTTTGGAGGCCCGCAGCGAGCTCGGTTTGCCCATGGATCGGCCCATTGCCCTGCTCAGTTGCGGCAGTATGGGCGCGGGACAGATGGGAAAGATGGTTTCAGCGCTGGTCAAGGCCCTGCCTGAGCGCGCCCTGTTGGTGGCGTTGTGCGGAAACAACCATGCGCTGGAACGAAATCTGCGCCGGGATTTTTCCACCTCCAAATTGCGGGTGGAGGGCTTCACCCGGCACATGCGCGATTTCATGGCCGCCGCCGATCTTTTAATCACCAAGCCCGGCGGATTGAGCACTACGGAGGCAATGCACCAGCAGCTGCCGCTGATCTTGATCAACGCAGTGCCCGGCTGTGAGAGCCGCAACATGGCCTTTCTCCAGTCCCTGGGCTGTGCCGTCTCCGTACCTGATCTGCCATCCTTGAGCCGATTGACGGTGTCGGCTCTGGAGCAGCCTTCCCTCTTATCTTCCCTGAAGGACAACTGCCGGCAGGAATTTGCTCACGATGCAGCAAAGGCCATCGTGGATGCTGTGGCGGCCCGCTGCCCGGTTCAAAATTAAGGTATTGCAAGACAAAAGCAAAAAGCATTTCCAAGCGGTGAAGGGCGGCGCTTGCCTGACGCGCCTTCGGTTGGAAATGCTTTTCTATTCTCAAGTACAGCCAACAACGGGCCAAGATATTCGCGCAAATGCGCCCGGCTCAATCCGCGCCGATTTCTCCACAGAGGTTTTCGCCCATCCAATGGCGCACCTGTTCCATGTCGCGGCTACGCCCCAGCACCCACATGAGCTTGGTGACCGCCGCCTCCGTAGTCATATCCACGGCGGAAATGACCCCTGCATCCGCCAGTGCGCGGCTGACCTCGTAGACGTCGGGGCTGCTGTACTCATAGAGGCATTGGGTGGTCAACACCACGGGCATGCCTTCCCGCAGGAGCCTGACGATGGCCTCCGCGTGGTTGCGGCGCATGTTGTGCACACCGCCCAGTCCAAATCCTTCCACTACCAGCGCGTGGCAACCGCAGTCAGGCAGCACATCAAACAGAGCGGGACTGGTGCCCGGCACCAGCTTAATCAGCGCCACATTGGGATCAATTTCATCGTTATACCGCAGCGGACCCCGATGAGGCGGCGTATGAAGGGCAATATAACGCCCCTGGGCAATGGTTCCCACGTTAGGATAGTTGATGCTTTCAAAGGCGTTGAGGGAACTGGAGCGCACCTTTACGCTGCGACATCCCAGAATAATCCGGTCTCCAAAGCAGATGTACACCCCTCCGGGGAGCGATCTGACCGCGATGAGCGCGTTGGTAAGATTCCGGCGCCCATCGGAATCCGGATAGGCGATGGGATACTGGGAACCGGTCAGCACGATGGGAACTTCCACGCCCTGGAGCATGAAGCTGAGCATGCTGGCGGTATAGGCCAGCGTATCCGTTCCATGGGTAATCACCACGCCTTCGAATCCCCCGTCTATGGCTCGCCTCAGGGCAGAAGCCATGGTGCGCCACTCCTCCGGCTGCACATTGGAACTATCCAACTGAAATAGATCCTGACAAACCACATCCGCCGTCTGCGTATCCACATAAGGCAGCAGCTCAGATACTTTGAAGCTGGGCGTCAGTCCATGTTCCGAGGGCAGGCAGGCGATGGTCCCGCCGGTACCCAACAGCAGTATACGCACGCTGTTTCCATCCTTTCATAAAGGCGGGCCGTCGGTTTACACCCCACGGCCCGCCGTTTAAACATTTAGCCCAGGTATTCCTTTCCTCCCATGTACATGCGCAGCGCCTCGGGAATGCGCACGCGCCCGTCTGCCTGAAGATTATTCTCCAGGAAGGCGATGAGCATGCGCGGCGGCGCTACCACCGTGTTGTTCAGCGTGTGGGCCAGATACTTCTTGCCGTCTGCGCCCTTGACGCGGATGCCCAGCCGCCGGGCCTGCGCGTCGCCCAGATTGGAGCAGGAACCCACTTCAAAGTACTTCTGCTGGCGGGGCGACCAAGCCTCCACGTCGCAGCTCTTGACCTTCAGATCCGCCAGATCTCCGGAGCAGCACTCCAGCGTGCGCACGGGGATATCCAGCGTGCGGAAGAAATCCACCGTGTTCTGCCAGAGGCGGTTGTACCACATCATGGAATCCTCCGGCTTGCAGACCACGATCATCTCCTGCTTTTCAAACTGGTGGATGCGGTAAACGCCCCGCTCCTCGATGCCGTGGGCGCCCACTTCCTTGCGGAAGCAGGGAGAATAGCTGGTGAGGGTCTGAGGCAGTTCCTTCTCATCCAGAATCGTATCGATAAACTTGCCGATCATGGAATGCTCGCTGGTACCGATGAGGTAGAGATCCTCTCCCTCAATCTTATACATCATGTTTTCCATTTCCGCAAAGGACATGACGCCATTGACCACCGCGGAACGAATCATGAACGGGGGCACGTAATAGGTAAAGCCCCGATCAATCATGAAATCGCGGGCGTAGGACAGGATGGCGCTGTGCAGCCGGGCAATATCGCCCTTGAGGTAATAGAAGCCGTTGCCGCTGGTGCGACGGGCAGCATCCAGATCGATGCCATTGAGCTTTTCCATGATGTCCACATGATAGGGCACCTCAAAATCCGGCACCACGGGCTCGCCAAAGCGCTCGTTTTCCACGTTCTCGCTGTCGTCCCGGCCAATGGGCACAGAGGCATCGATGATGTTGGGGATCACCATCATGCGCTTCTTTACTTCCGCGCCCAGCTCCTCTTCCTTCTTCTCCAGTTCCAGGAGCTCGTCGTTGATGGCCTGCACCTGCTTTTTGCAGGCCTCCGCCTCGTCCTTCTGACCCTTGGCCATCAAGCCGCCGATCTGCTTGGAAATTTTATTGCGCTGGGAACGCAGGTTGTCGCCCCGCTGAATGGCTTCCCGGTTCTGGCGGTCCAGTTCAATCACTTCATCCACCAGCGGCAGTTTGGCATCCTGAAATTTCTTTTTGATGTTCTCCCGCACGAGATCCGGATTGGTGCGGATCAAGTTAATGTCAATCATGGATTCTTCCCTCCCGTGTGTATTCCAATGCAAAAAGAAAAAGTCCTTCATCCCCTCATGGGACGGAAGACTTCCGCGTTGCCACCCAAATTGCCGCCCGCAGGCGACCCCTCGATGCGCTGTATGGGGCTGCCCCTCCGGCTCCTCGCCGGATGCACGGAAAGTGGAACGACTGCCGCCACCGCCGGATTTCCACCCCCACCGGCTCTCTATGCGCTTGAAGCAGCCTTATTTTTCCTTCATGCACTGTTCACTTGCCCTCTATTATAGCGCCACGGCAGCCGTTTTGCAAGTAAAAGTTTCACAAAATGCCTGCGCCAAAATCCAAATTCCCCTACAAAATGTCTAATGTTTGTCAACCGAATTCAATGGATATGCCAGAAAGGAACACACAGAAATGGACAAGCAGGAATTTACCCGGCGCGTCATGGCGTTGGAGCCACGTCTGTACCGAATCAGCTATGGCATCCTCCAAAATCCTCAGGACCAGATGGACGCCGTGCAGGAGAGCGTACTCAAGGCATGGGCCGGTCTCGGCCGTTTGAGAAAGGAAGCTTACTTCGAAACCTGGCTGACCCGAATTCTGATTCACGAATGCTACAATCTTTTAAGGTATCGCAAGAAGAATATCCCCCTGGACCTACTGCCGGAGCCTCCTGCGCCGCCCGAAGGAGCAGACCGGTTCCTGCATCACGCATTGATGCAGCTGCCGCCAAAGCTTCGGCTACCGCTAACGCTTAATTACATGGAGGGCTATCGTCAGCGGGAAATTGCCTATCTTTTAAAGATTCCTGAAGGCACGGTCAAAACGCGCATCTTAAAGGCCAAAGCGGAGCTTAAGCGGCTCATTCAGCCGGATATGGAGGGTTGATGATGTATCAGAGCAATTGGAAAAATGCTTATGGACAGCCCACAGAGGAATTCCACAACGAGCTCTGTCAGACGCTGAGCAAACTTACGGAGCCTGCCCATACAGCAAAATCCCATAAAATTTCTGTACTCCTGATCGCTATTTTGATCTTGGCGCTATTCGCAGGAGCGGCCATCGCCGTAAATCAGCTGGGCCTGCTGAGATATCTGTACCGCGATCAGCCGCCCATGGAAGACAGCGAAGAGATTCTTACAAACCTGGAAGCTGAGGCATCCAGCGAAATGCTGAGCGCTTCCGTGGAGGAAGCCCTGTTTGATGGCAAGAGCTTGATTTTGACCGTGCGCTATCGCCTTACAGATCCGGACCGCTACTACTTCGGAAACAGCTTTGTTTCCGAAGGCGTTGAACAGCCGAAACCCAACGCAACGCCACTGTATCCCTGGCCGCCGCATGTGCTTGTAAACGGTGCGGATTGTGTGGGAACGACCTGGCAAATTGAATCCGATGGAAGCATGGTTCTATTCAACAGCTCCCAGCTAGACGTGCCGGAAAACACGCAGTCCATCCATGTAACCATTCAAAATAATCTGGGCGGCGAACTGAATTTGGAGGATATAGAACTGGATCTGAATTTGTGCGCCGAACAGCGTCACGCAATCGTGCAGCCTGTGGGCAGCAATCAGGGAGAGCGCTTCTCCATCGTATCCGCTGAGCTAAGCCTAAACTCCGTTTTGAGCTATCTGGAGGTGGAGTACAGCTACCAGCAGGCCAGTTCAGGGGAAGAAATGGGCATCGTCCTCTGGGTCTACGACGCCAATGGCCATAAAATTGAAGAAGTGGACGTCTCGACAAAGATCTTCGGGCCCCTGGAAAATGGAAATTTTCGCGATACCATTGCGCTCCCCTATTTTCAAGAACTGCCTGAAAGGCTGTATCTGGAGGCGAAGGTCATCGGAGATACGGTAAAGCTGGGGCGCATCGAGTGCCAGGTGATTCCCCAGTAAAACCCGAGGGGGCATCCAGTGCCAGATGATTCCCCGGCAAAACCCGAGGGACGCTTTGTCCATACAAAGCGTCCCTCATTTTTCATTCAATGGTCTTCAGCGATTCCGCCATATTGATGCGGTCGATCTTTCTGAGCATGACCAGATTGACCAACAACGCAAAGCCCAGCGTAAGCCCAAAGGAGATGGCGTAGCTCAGTGGCGTCACCCGCACGTCAAAGATCACCATGTCCACCCGAATCTGCGCCATGACAAAGCTGTGCAACGCTTTGCCGAGAGGCAGGCCCACCAGCGCACCCACGGCGCTGAGAACCACATTTTCAGACAGGGCATAACTCGCCGTTTCCTTCAGGGTAAAGCCCAGCACCTTCACCGTGGCAATTTCCCTGATGCGCTCGGTAATGTTGATGTTGGTCAGGTTATACAGCACGATGAACGCCAGAGCCGCAGCGCAGATGACCACCAGAATCACAATGTAATTGAGGCTGAACATCATATTATCAAAGCGACTGCGGGTGTCGGCGCTGATGGTGACGTTACTTACTTCCTCCATTTCGGAGATTTGGGCGGCCAGCGCATGGGGCTCCATGCCCTCGCTGACATTGATCAGCGCCGAATTAACTCCGGGGATCTCACTCCACTGACCCAGCGGCGCATCGGAGCGGGCGATCACATAGTCGTCGATATAATTCTCAAATATGCCGCTGACCTGCAAAGTCATGCGTTGCATGTCGCTATCATAGATGGTAATCGTATCACCCGTTTCAAAGCCGCATTTCTCCATCAGACCCCTGCTGATGACGCACTGACCCACATCCGGGAATGATACGGGCACTTCCCCGGCATGCAGGTCCATCAATCCTTCCAGATCCCCGTCCGTCAGCATCAGCGTGGCCGATCGGGTCTGATCTCCATAGGCCACATCCACGGAACCCTGATAGAGGAAGAGCAGTTGCTGAACATCCCCGCCCAGCTCGTTTACAAATGCTGCCTGGTCTTCCTGGGTGCGCTCCTCCGAAAAATTCACCGAAAGATCATACTGCATGATGCGCCCAAATTGATCGTTGGCCAGATTGGCGATGGAATCGTTGATGCCGAAGCCCGTCACCAGCAGTGCCGCGCAGCCGCCTATTCCGGTGACCATCATCAACAGCCGCTTTTTGTACCTGAACACGTTGCGCACCATTACCTTGCGCAGGAAAGAGAGTCTGCGCCAGATGAAACCCACCCGCTCCATCAGCACCCGCTTGCCCGCCTTAGGCGCCTTGGGGCGAATCAACTCTGCCGGAACCTCAGCAAGTTCCAGATTGCAAGAGAAGAAGGTGGCGCCCATGGAACAGGCCAGCGCAGCCGCAAAGGCCAGCGCGCCCATCAGCGGGTCCAACACATAGGGTATGGATGCAAATCCATACATCATATCATAGGCCATCCAGATGACCTTGGGAAAGAGGTAGCATCCCCCGAAATAGCCGATCAGTGCGCCAATGGCGGCGGCGCTGCCGGAATAGAACAGATATTTGGACATTACGGCTCCCCTGGAATAGCCCAGCGCCTTCAAGGTGCCGATTTCTGTGCGCTGCTCATCCACCATGCGGGTCATGGTGGTGGTGCATACCAATGCGGCTACCAGCAGGAAAAACAGCGGGAATACCGCGGAAATGCCCTGGACAATCTGGGAATCATTTTCGAAGCAGACATAACCCACGTTTGTCTTTCGACTCAGCGCATAGAAGCTTGCCGGCTCAATTTCGGAAATTTTCTCCTGCGCTTCATCAATTTCAGCCTGGGCGTCGCTGAACTTCGCGTCCGCGTCCATGAACTGCATTTCAGCGTCCACCAACGCCGTCTCATAGTCCGCCAGCCCCTCCTGCAATTCCTGACGGGCATCCTCCAATTCATCATATCCGTCCGCCAGCTGGCTCTCGCCGCTCTCGATCTGACTCCACGCCCAATTCAGCTGGCTCTTCGCATCATCCAGCTGGGCCTCATAACCTTCAAATTTCGCTTGCGCCTCAGCCAACTGGCCGTCCAACGCCTGTTGCGCCGCGTCCAGCTGATTCAATGCCTCCTGGGCCTGCGCATACTGTTCCATGACCCCGCTGGCCTCGATCTGGTCAAGCGCCGCCTGCAATTCGGCGCGCTGCTCCTCCAGGACGGTTTTCTGCGCGTCAAATTCCGCGTCCCCCGCCGCAATCTGCGCCTCGGCCGCGTCTATACCGGCCTGCAACTGAAGCTTCTGGCCGCTGAGCGCAGAGAGCGAAGCTTCCCATTGGCCCTCAGTCTCAGACATTTGCGCCTTCAGGCCGTCGATCTGCGCCTGGGATACGGCAATCTGCTCCCGCAGCGCTTCGGCCTGTTCAGCAATGCTCTCCTCCAGCGCAGTCAGCTCCGCGTTCCATCCGGAAATTTGTCCTTCCAGCTCTTGAATTTCTCCCTGTGGAGCCGACAGCGCCTCGTCTCGAGCCGCTTCGGCAGCCGCGATCTGCGCATCCAGTTCGCCCTTCTGCTGGTTCAGGGGAGCGATCTTATTCTCATACTCCCCCTGTACCCTGGAAATTTCCTCCTCCAGTTCTGCAATTTGCGCCTGTGCCTGGGCAATCTGTTCCCGCAGTTTCTGAATCTGTGATGAATTGCCGCCGCCATCTTCCAGGCCGGCCAGTTCCTGCTCCCAAGCTGAAATCTGGTCCGTCAGCGCGCCAATCTGCGTCTTCTTCTCCGCCACGGCATCGTCGCGCCGCTTTTCCGCAGCGGCAATCTGGGCGTCCAGATCTTCCTTTTGCCCGTTCAGTGCGGACAGCTTGTCCTGACATTCGCTCTGCGCCGCAGCTATGGCGCTTTCCAAACTGGAAATCTGGCCCTTGGCTTCTGAAATCTTATCCTTGAGGCCCTGAATTTGCCCTGCCTGCTCGGCATTGCCCTCATCCAGACCGGCAAGTTCCTGTTCCCAGCCCGAAATCTGGTTCTTTAACGATTCAATCTGCCGCTGATTTTCCGCCACAACATTGTCGCGCTTCTCTTCCGCAGCGGCGATCTGGCCATCCAAATCTCCCTTTTGCCCGTTTAGCGCAGATACCTGATCTTCGCATTCCCTCTGTGCCGCAGCAATGGCCCCTTCCAAGCTGGAAATCTGGTCCTTCGCCTGGGAAATCTGCGCCCGCAGGCGTTCAATCTGCTGGGCGTCGCCCTCAGCCTCCAGCGCCGCAAGTTCCTCTTCCCAGGCTGAGATCTGCCCTTTCAGGGATTCAATCTGACTCTGAGGCTCAGCTATCGCCGCGTCCCTCTCCGCTCCGGCGGCTGCAATTTCCGCATCCAGCGCTTCTTTTCGACCATTCAAATCGGAAATTTGATTCCCGTATTCGCTCTGGATCTGGGAAATATCGGCTTTTCGTTCATCGATCTTCTTCTGCGCCTGGGAAATTTGCGCGCGAAGGTTCTGCGCCGGTTCCGCAATGCTCGCTTGCAGAGCGGCAAGCTCCTCCTCCCAGTCCTCCATCTGCCCGTTGAGAGCGTCAATCTGTTCCTGAATTTCCGCAATTGCCTCGTCCCGGCCGGCTTCAGCAGCGGCGATTTGCCCATCCAATTCGCCCATTTGCTTCTTCATCGCTTCCAGCTGCACCCGGGCGTCGCCCAGCAGGTTCTCACGCTGGGTCTCAATTTCCGCAAGGCCCGCGTCCAACTGCTGGATACCATCCAGAAGGCTCTGGCGGTTTTCCAGCACGCCGCTCTCCTCAATCTGGCGTATGCCCTCCTGCGCCTTGGATCGGTTCTGGTCTATTTCCGCCTGAGCCATCTCCAGTTGATTGCGCGCATTATCCCGCTCCGTTTCAAACTTTTCTTTGGATTGGTTGTATTCGCGCTTCCCCGAATAGTATTCTGAGCGGGCAGAATCGAGCTTGTCCGCATTTTCGCTCAGTTCTGTCTCGCCCTCGGCAATCTGTTGGCGCGCATCCTCCAGCTGCGCGTGAGCATCCAGCAATTCCTCCTGCGCATCCTGCTTTTCGCTCTGATAGTCGGCATATTCCGCATCCAATTCTGCCTGCGCCTCGGAAACTTCCTGCCAGGCGTCATCCACCAGACTCTGATAGCGCAAGTCGGCGCGGCTTTCCGTCTCCGACTCCAACCTGTCCTCAAAGGCAGCGAGGGCCTCGTTATACGCATCGGAATAGATTTCTCCTGGCGCGTCGATGTCCACGAATATCTCGCTGAAATAATCCACGTCCAAGCCCTCATAGGGCAGGTAAACGAATCCTTCCAGGCTGCCGGAACCGATGCTGGTGGCTCCCCGTTCATAGTTCATGTAGTATACGGAATTGACCAGCCCCACTATGGTATAGCTGTCGCTGCGGAACTGTTCCAGGGTATCGGAATCGTTGTCGCAGGAGAGGCGAATCTGCCTGCCGATATCCGACTCCGAAAAACAGCGGGCATCAACCACCATCTCATTGGGCGCTTCGGGCATGCGCCCACATAAGAGATCCAGACCATTGATGTGATCCGTCATGGAATGGGCGCGCAGAGCATGGCTGTTTCCACTGGCATCCTCATACAGAAAATCTATCCAAACTGCGCCCTCAGCATAGTTCACTCCATCGAGACTGGCAAAATATTGTTCATCTTCGGAGGTAAAGCCCAGGGTGGAAATCAACCGATAATCAAACAAATTGTATTTTTGAACATACGCGTCGCCCGAGCGCACCATGGCCGTGCGGCAAATGCGCAGGCCGCAAAAAATACCCACGCCCAGCGCAATAATGGCCAGTATGGCCAAATAGCGGCCCAAATTCTTGCGTATGGCACGCAAAGCAGATTTCTTCAGAGGTTTCATTACCATTCAAGCTCCTCAACGGGTATGGCCCGGTCATTCAGGCGCTCGGAGAGAACGGTGCCGCTCTTGATTTCAATCACCCGATCCGCCATGGCCGTGAGGGCGGAATTATGGGTGATGATGATGACGGTCATGCCGCTGCTGCGGGCGGTGTCCTGCAATAGTTTGAGAATGGATTTGCCGGTCTTATAGTCCAATGCGCCTGTGGGCTCATCGCACAACAGCAGCTTTGGATTCTTGGCCAGCGCCCGGGCGATGGCCACCCGCTGCTGTTCGCCGCCGGAAAGCTGAGCGGGGAAATTATCCATGCGCGCCTCAAGGCCCACCGCCTTGAGCATCTCCCGCGCCGGGCGAGGATTGGCGCAGATCTGCGCAGCCAATTCCACATTTTCCAAAGCCGTCAGGCTGGGCACCAGATTGTAAAACTGAAACACAAAGCCAATATCCCGGCGCCGATAAAGGGTTAATTTTCGAGGCGAATAATTGGATATTTTTTTACCATTGAGCCAGACGCTGCCGCTGGTCAGGCTATCCATCCCGCCCAAGATGTTCAATAAAGTCGTTTTACCTGCGCCGGACTGGCCGACAATGACGCAAATTTCTCCTTTTTCTACGGTAAAGCTTACATCATGGAGGGCTTCAATGCTCACTTCGCCCATTTGATACCGCTTGGCCACATTTTTAAATTCTACAAAGGCCATTTATCTCCCCCCATTTTCATGTATCTGTATTTATTCTATCAACCCCAAATCAACTGAAGATGAAGCAACGCCGCCTCTTCTCAGAGACGGCGCAAATGTTTTGGCTATCAGATCAAATGAACCAGATTTCCCGGGCGTAATCTGCAATGGTGCGGTCTGAGGAAAATTTCCCTGCCCCGGCAATATTCATCAGACACATCTTCGCAAACTCCACGGAATTCCGGGTGGCGCGAATGGCCTGGAGCCGCGCCTGCTGATAGCTTTCAAAATCTTTCAGCAGGAAGTAGTGATCGGGCTTATGCCAGCTGGCTCCCTCCAGAAGGGCCGTGCGCAGCTCCAGGATATCGCCCTCCCGATGAGGATCGCCCTCCTCGCGGGTAATAGAGGCATCCGCCAACGCGTCCACCGCCCTGCGCAGGTGCGCATCGGCTTCATAGAGAAGTACAGGATCGTAGCTGTCCCGGATGGCATTGATCTCCTCCACACCCAGTCCAAAGGGGAAATTATTCTCCTCCCCTGCCTGTTCAAAGATTTCAATGTTCGCTCCATCCCTCGTGCCCAGCGTCACCGCGCCATTGAGCATTAATTTCATGTTGCCGGTGCCGCTGGCCTCCGTACCTGCCGGAGAAATCTGTTCCGAAATGTCCGCCGCAGGAATGATATGTTCCGCATAAGAGCAATTATAATTCTGACAGAAGACCACCCGAAGCCGGTCATGCACCACCGGGTCTGCATTGATGATCTCCGCGATGCGGTTGACAAAGCGGATGACCGCCTTGGCGCGGGCGTACCCCGGCGCACTCTTGGCGCCAAAGATGAAAGCCGTGGCGGGGAAATCGGTCAGGCTACCATCCTTCAGCGATTGATAGATGTCCCAAATGGACAGGGCATTGAGCAGCTGACGCTTATATTCGTGCAGACGCTTCACCTGCACGGAAAAGACGAAGTGCTCTGGAATCTCCACGCCTTCCCGTTCCCGGATCAGGGCGCAGAGCTGGCGCTTCTTCTCCTGCTTGACGGCAATGAACTGCCTTGCCAGAGTTTCGTCAATCCTCTCCTTCAGGTTTTCCAGCCGATACAAATCGGTCAGATAGCCCTCGCCGATGGTCTGATTCAACAGCGCGCACAGCTCGGGATTGCACAGGCCCAGCCAGCGGCGCTGCGTAATGCCGTTGGTCTTGTTCTGGAAGCGTTCCGGCCACAGGGCATACCACTCCCGGAACACGTCGTCGCGCAGGATTCTGGAATGGATGGCCGCCACGCCGTTGATATAGCTGGAGCCGTACACGGCCAGATTCGCCATGTGTACTCTTCCGTCCCGAACGATGGGCATGTCCTGCGTATCCGGGGCCTTCAGGCGCTTAAGTTCCCGGCGCAGCCGCTGATCAATCCGGCGAATGACTTTCATCAATTCGGGGCAGAGCGCGTTCATCAGTGCCACATCCCAGCACTCCAGGGCCTCCCGCATCACTGTATGATTGGTGTAGCGGAAAGTTTGCTGGGCAATGCCAAAGGCGGTCTCAAAATCTACGCCGTCGGCGCCGAGCAAGCGGATCAGCTCTGGAATGGCCATGGTGGGATGGGTATCGTTGAGCTGAATGGCATGCCGGTCAGCAAAGTGGCTGTAGTCGCTGCCAAATTCAGCCCTGTAACTGCGCAGCATGTCCTGCAGAGATGCACTGCACAGCACGTACTGCTGGCGCAGGCGCATGAGCTTGCCGGCCTTGAGCGTATCGTTGGGATACAGCAGTTTGGTGATATCTTCCGCGGCATTCTTGTTCCGCACGGCCGCATCGTAGTCCTGCGCATTGAACAGTTCAAAATCAAATTCATGTTCGCTCTCGCACTGCCACAGCCGCAGGGTGCCGAAATTCTTCCCGCCATAGCCGATCACCGGCATATCATAGGGCACGGCGCGCACGCTGAGGCCCTTCATTTCCACCTGCACAGCCAGTTCATCCCGGCGAATACTCCATGGATCTCCATAGCGCGTCCAGTCGTCAGGCAATTCCACCTGACTGCCGTCCTCAAAGCGCTGCTTGAACAGGCCATAGCGATAGCGCAGTCCGTAACCGTCCAGAGGAATGTTGTGCGTGGCGGCGCTGTCCAGAAAGCAGGCGGCCAGGCGGCCCAAGCCGCCGTTGCCCAGCGCGGCGTCCTCGATATCCTCAAGATCCGCCAGATCCACGCCCTTTTCCATCAGCCGCGCCTTCATGGGCTCCAGAATGCCCAGGGAAAAGAGATTGTTATAGATCAGCCGCCCCACCAGATACTCCGCCGACAGATAGAGCGCATGGCGCTTTTCCAGGCGGGCGGCATGGTCATCCGCCCACATGGGCGCTATGGCCATCATGACCGCGTCGGATATGCCCTCATGGAGCTGCACAGCGGTGGCGCCCTGCAAAGTACAATGATACTTGCAGGCCACGAAGGCTTCTGCGTTTGCGATGAGTTCTTCCACGTCCATCGCGCTTCTGCCGCCCCGATTCCCGTGGCGGTTGAGTATGCGGATACGCCTGGAAACGGCGCTCAGGTCCTGGGGCTGCATCCGCCACAGCCAGTTTCCACCCACCGTTCCCGGGAAATTCATGCGCGCTTCATTGCCCAGATTCAAAAAGTCCTGCATGGGCGCAATGGCCGTTTCCGCCACGCTGTTCCAAGCGGCGCGCAACATCGCGGATACGATATCCTCATCATAGTCCGCCATGCCCAACTTCTTCCGGGCAAAGGCGCGCACCGACTCCCCTGCATTCAACCACCAACCCAGAGTGGTATCGTTGTCATGAGTGCCCGTATAGACGATGCAATTGGGAACATAATTTTCCGGCAGATCCGGGTTTTCATCATCGGAACCAAAGGCAAACTGCAGCACCTTCATGCCCGGATAGCCGCAGTAGGCCAGCAATTTCCGCACCCGCTTGCTCACCACGCCCAAATCTTCCGCCACGATGTTCAGATTGGGCAGCTCTCTCTTAACCCGACGGAACAGGCGGGTATTGGGACCCAATTCATACTTCCCGTTGCGCGCCGTGGGCTCGGACGCATCGATGGCATAGTAATTGGCAAAACCGATGAAGTGGTCTATGCGCAGGATATCAAACATCTCGCCCAGCGCCCGCAGGCGGGAAATCCACCACCGATAGCCTGTCTCCTCATGTTTTTTCCAATTGTAAAGGGGGTTCCCCCAGCGCTGCCCATCCTTCTGAAAATAGTCCGGCGGCACACCCGCAATGCGTATGGGCCTGACATCCTCGTCCAGTTCAAACAACTCCGGATTGAGCCACACATCACATGAATCTTCCGCCACGTATATGGGCATGTCCCCCATCAGTTCCACATTCCGCTCCCGGGCATAGTCATGAAGGCGATTCCATTGGCTGAAGAACACATATTGACCAAAGATATAGTAGGAAATTTCATTTTTCAACAGCAGCGCATATTTCTCCAGCGCCTCGGGCTTGCGCAGGCGAATGTCCTGATCCGGCCAGTCCATCCACGAAGCGAAGTCAAAGTATTCCTTAATGGCGGAAAACAGCGCATAGTCCCGGACCCAAGGATGCAGAGATTCAAACGCATTCAGCGCCTCCCCCAAGCGCTCACCGCTGAAGGCAAACGCCTTGTGCAGAAGTTCCCGATTCTGCGCCTTGACACTCTCAAAATCCACCTGATCCCGGTTGGGCAAGGGCTCATAGGACCCCTGGGGCAAAAGTCCGTCCTGAACCATCAGTTCAAAATCAATCATCAGCGGGTTTCCCGCAAAGGTCGATGCGCTTTGGTAAGGGGACTCGGCATAACCCGTGGGTCCCACAGGCAACATCTGCCAAATATTCATGCCTGAACGCTGCACAAAATCCACAAAGTTGTAGGCGGCCCGGCCCAGCGTGCCGATGCCACCGCGAGACGGCAGGGAGGTAATGTGCATCAAAACGCCGCTCTTTCGCATGTTCTGCCTCCTGTTGCATTGGATTGTTAGAAATATTATAAGCAATGACGGGAATTTTGACAAGGGTCCGCATCATATATGAACCGGGATTTTACCTGTTGAAGCAGGCGAAACTAATATTTATTTGAGATAATGCAATCAAACATAAAATGCAAAAGAGGTGCGTCATGGGAACTTACAATCTCATCGCCCTGGATATGGACGGTACTCTGCTCAACAGTGAAATCAAGCTTTCTCCCGGCAACCGGGCCGCGGTGCAGTTGGCGACCCAATCCGGCAAGCACGTAATCCTTTCCACCGGGCGTTGCCTGTCGGAAATTCGTCAGACTCTGAAAGAGCTTCCGGAAATCCGCTACCTGGTATGCGAAAACGGCAGCTGCGTTTACGATTGTAAATATGATCTGACCATTCATGTCGATCCCATCCCCACAGAAGAAGTATTGCATATTCTTCAAATGATGGATCGCGAGCGGGTTTTCATACAGGTTTTTCATGAGAACCAATCTTATTTCAATCAAAAGGATACGCAATTTGTGTATGCCTGCCGAATGGAAAATTACAAAAACGTATTTCGCAACAGCTCCATATTTGATGAAAAGCTGTTCACCAATTATGCACAGCGTCCGTTTCGCATCGAAAAGATCAATCTGTACTTTGAAAATGCCCGGGATCGGGCCCGCATAATGCAGGCGCTCTCCTCCCGTCCCCTGAAACTGGTGCTTTCCATGGGCTACATGCTGGAAGTGGTCTCTGAACTTGCGGACAAGGGGCGCGGCCTTAACATGCTTTGCCGTCATCTGGGCATTCCAATTTCTCAAACCATTGCCGTGGGCGACAGCATGAACGATGTGGAAATTCTACAGACCGCGGGTTTTTCCGCCGCCATGGGCAACGCCTGCCCGGAGGCCAAGGCCGTGGCTGATATGATCACCGACGACTGCGACCATGACGGCGTCGCCCGAGTCATTCGTGAAGTGCTGCTCAAAGACTAATTTTATACAAATATTTCAGGAGCGTCCTCCTCATTTGAGGGACGCTCCTTGTGCGTGTATTGCTCGCTCATCTACAGAAACTTCCCATATCGGTTCGCTTATATCTGCGGACCAGGATGCATCGGATTCAAATCAATCGCTCTGCAGCACCGCTTCACAGCAGCGGTAATTTGTGTCGATATAATGCGCAATGAAGCGCGCCTTAAAGCTTCGCCGGCTGCACAAAGATTGTTCCGTGCCGCCGGAAACATTCAGATCCTCGGGCACCACAAATCGGATGCACTTTACCAGTACATCCCGGCAATCCGGTTGATCGTGCGCAGGAATTGTAAAGGCTTTCATTCCCCGCTGGTACTCCATGCCATCCTGATCAACTTCCGTAAGAATCGCAGCAAGCGCCACCCGGTTCCCAGGGCACACGTTTTTCAGCGTCACATCCATCTGGATGATGCGTCCCTGGGACTCCAGATACGTCTCGCCCAGATCTACGATGACTGCATCTTCGCAGCCCTCCACGGAAAAGTCCACTGGCCGGGGGCATTGCTCAGGATTGACCACCACGTCGCATTCTACCGTCACTTCCGGTTCGGGAAATACAACCACATTGCCCTCGTTGTCCGAATATTGGATAGACGCATTCACTTTCTTTTTCCCAGGCGTCTGAGCCGTATGCCGGATAAAGAACTCCAGCACGGCGCTTTCACTGGAAATCACGCCCAGTTCATCAATATTCCACTGGATCTTGTTGGGCGAAAGCTTTTGCGCCGTTCCCTTATTGGGGGGTGCGATGCTGGTGATGGTAAAATCTGAATTGACTACTTCGTCAATTTGAATGTTTGTAGCTCCGGTCTTGGAAATATTTGCGGCAAGTTCAGCAAAAAGCTCCTCAAGATCTGCCGCGTCCGGCGTAACCGCCACGTGCGAGGCGTCGGGATCAGTGGCCCAGTTGTTCAGGGCATTGACATCAATGCCGTCCGATCCAATCAGACCAATGCAATAAATGATAATTCCCTGGGCCCTGGCCTGAGCCGCAACGGGGGCGGGCGGCAGGCCGGCCGTGGTGTTTCCGTCGGTAAACATGACGATTACCTTGGCATTTCCAGATAACGGGTCAAAGAGTTCAGTGGCCTTTTTAAAGGCGTCTGCATGATTCGTATTGCCGCCTGCCACCAATGCATCCACGGCGTTTTTCAGCGCGTCCACAGAAGTGATCAACTGTGTGTTGGCAATGGCCGTATCTGCAAAACTGACGATGCCAATGCGGCTTCCTGACCCGATTTCCCCATTCGGCGCTCCTCCAGTGGCCTCCGATAAAATATCAATAAACGTTTTTGCCCCTGCCTTCAGGTTGGTCAGCGGACTGCCGGCCATACTTCCGGAGCGGTCCAGCGCCAGGACTATATCCGTAGGATTGGAAACAATATCCGGTGCAGCCGTGAGCGCCAAGGTTACCTTCAGGGAACCGTCGCATTCAATGCTGTCCAGATTGATAAGCTTGTTGGAATTGGTTACTCCCATGTGGTTGCCTCCCTTCGGGGAATAATCCCCATGTAAGGGTATTCCTCAAGGGAACAATGGGTGCATACAATCCTACAATTGATTTTCCAGAAAACGACAACATGCCCTCAAAGGCTTTCAGCCTTTGAGGGCAATATCCCACGATTTTTTCAGAAGCTATCTCTGCGAGAAAGTGCATCTTCACATATTGCCGCAACAATCGCTTCCGCCGAAGCAATGCGGGCAATCACCTGCCTTACTCCGCGCCCCTGCAAGGGCTGGGCCGCCGTAGAACCTATGCACGCGCAGGTGCAGCCGCACGGAATATCTCCGAATTGGCTCAGGAACATCTCCACCCCTCCTGCGCTGGAAAACACCAGATAGTCCAGTTCCGCAAGGGCCTCCGGCGCCATTCTCGCTGACCCCTGCACGGTGTACAGGGAAAGCTGACGCGTAGGAATTCCCCCATCCGCCAGGGCGCGGGGCAATATCTCCGTGCCCAATTGAGAGCGCAGCAGAACCACATCCTCTCCTGGAGCAACCGCTTCACAGAGCTTTTTCCCCAGAGAACTGCTGGTAAACTCCCCTTCGGGGCAAAGATCCGGCTGGATGCCGCCCGCCCTGAGGGCTTCTGCGGTAGCAGAACCAATTGCGGCAAATTTACAGGCATGCAATCTTCTCAAATCCATCCCCAGGCGGCGCAGTTTGCCGCAAAACAATTTTGCTCCATTGGCGCTGGTAAAGACCAGCCAATGGCATGCTCCGTCGCACAGCGCTTCCAGCTCCGCATCCACCGGCAGTTCCACCACCGTTGATTCCGAAACGACCTGTACCTGAGCTCCAGCCTCTTCCAACAATGCGCGCAGCTTTTTCAACATTTCCGGCGTACCTGTAAGCCCTGCGCGCATTCCGCTCAGCGGAAGGGCCGATCTTCCCTGAAGATCCATTCCCGCTACGCCGCCCACCACGATGACCGCCGGCGGCTGCACACCCGCGCTTGCACATTGCGCTGCGATCTCTGCCAGCGGGGCACGCACCGCCATGGGATGCGGCGCACACCCGCCCGATACCACCGCCGCGGGCGTATCCGCCTTCAACCCCGCTGCCATCAGCCCCGCCGCCAGGCGATCCAAATCCCTCAGTCCCATCAAAAAGACCAAAGTTCCATGCAGCTGCGCCAGGCGCTTTAAATCTTCAGGCAAGCCATCGTCCGTAAAGATGGTATGCCCGGTGACAATGTGCAGGCTGGTGCTGACCCCACGATGGGTTACCGGTATGCCCGCTGACGCAGGAATGGCGATGGCAGAAGAAATGCCCGGCACTTCCTCACAGGGTATGCCCGCCGAAATCAGGGCCAGCATCTCTTCACCCCCTCGCCCAAACACGAAGGGATCTCCCCCTTTCAGGCGAACTACGCGCTTACCCTCTTTCGCCTTCTCCACCAACAGCTCACAGATCCAAGCCTGATCCGCAGACGGGCGGCCGCTGCGCTTGCCCACGTAAATGCGCTCAGCCTCCGCAGGGACGGCATCCAGCAATGCCATATCGATCAGATCATCATAGACCACTACTTCACAGCGGCGAAGACATTCAAGTCCCCTCAGCGTAATCAGATCCGCCCGGCCACATCCTGCGCCTACAAGATATACAAAGCCTGCGCCGTTTTTCATCTATTCCCCTCCCCGCTCTGCTCCAGCAATGAGCGCAC
The DNA here is from genome assembly GCA_019419995.1 of Clostridiales bacterium. Lineage (GTDB taxonomy): Bacteria > Bacillota > Clostridia > Christensenellales > Aristaeellaceae > SFTH01. The sequence goes on along the minus strand of JAHZHZ010000003.1, from coordinate 149,507 downwards.
TTCCCTTTCCTCCAATGGCCTACCCAGTTCCAGACAGGCAGCCAGGCAACGCTTCATCAGCGTCTCGCGCTGGGAAGCATCCTGAATCTGCATCTGTGCCCATTTTCTCAGGCCGTTCATGAATTTCAATATTCCTTCAATTCCCTCTGGAAGGGACGATTCTATCTGACTGCGCAGCCACGCAGCGGCGGCAGGACTGGCTCCGCCCGTGGAAATCCCAATGGACAAACTGCCGCGCTTTACCAGCGCCGGAAAATAAAAGCTGCATTCCGGGCCGTCATCCACAACGTTTATCGGGATTCTTCTCTCCTTGCAGAGAACGGATATTTGATGGTTCACTTCCCGGCAGCTGGTGGCCGCAATGACAAAATCCTTTCCTTTGAGATGCTCAGCATCAAAGGTCCGCCGAATCAGCTTGAGATTTGGAAAGTTTTCAATCTCGGGCCTCATTTGCGGCGCCACCACCGTCAGCCTGGCGCCATAGGGCAAGAGCTTTTCAATTTTCCGCAGGGCGACGCTGCCCCCGCCCACCACCAGGCCATTCTTGCCTTCCAATTCCACAAAAAAAGGAAAGTATGCCATTTTAAGCTCCTTTTTCAGCTCTGCGCGCACAGTAATACTGCCAGCCTTCATCTGTCTCTACGCGCCGCACTTCCACGCTAAAGGCGCGATTTAAATCGCCGCTCAGATACACTTCCTCCGGGGTTCCCATGCGCAGCAGCTCTCCCTGATGCAGGAGTGCGACGCGGTCCGCCGTTCGCAAGGCCAGGCTCAGGTCATGCAGCACCATCACCACGCACCGGCCCATTCCTGCCAGCCTCCGGGCCATCGACATCACTTCCAGCTGATGCTGCACATCCAGATAGCTGGTAGGTTCATCCATGAGAATATTGGGCGTATCCTGCGCCAATGCCATGGCCAGATAAACCTTTTGCCGCTGACCACCGCTGAGGCGATCCATGAAATTCTCCGAAAGTTCCCGGGCATTCGCCCAATCCAACGCACGATCCGCCATGGCATAGTCCTCGGTTCGATAGCGCCTCGGATAGGCCAGGTGGGGAAAGCGTCCATGCAACACCATGCGCCGTGCCGTAATGCTGGGTACATTGCGGCTTTGAGCCATATAAGCCACCTTAAGCGCAATCTCCCGGGCTGTAAGCTGATCAAGGCGCTCGCCATCCAACAGCACCTCTCCGGCCTGCGTAGGAATTAAGCCCAGCACCGATTTCAGCAGCGTACTCTTTCCGCAACCATTGGGACCCAACAGCACCGTAACTTCTCCCTCAGCAAAGCTCAGCGACACATTTTGAAGCACTGTGCATCCAGCGTAACCCACCGCCAGATTCTGCAATTTAATCATGAATGCGCCCTCCCCTCTGCCGAAGGAGCAGCACAATGAAGAAAGGTCCGCCAACCATGGACATGACGATGCCCACGGGCAATTCATAGGGCGCAAACACCAAGCGCGCCAGCATGTCGCAGCCGCACAACATAATTGCGCCGCCAAGGGCCGAAGCCACCAGCAGGGGAGCGCTCTCCTCCCCCACCAATCTGCGCATGATGTGAGGAACTACCAGCCCCACAAATCCCATCAGGCCGCAAAAACTCACGGCCGCACCAGCCAGTGCTGCCGCAATTCCCAGTGCCAGCAGGCGAAGTTTTGCAGCGGGAAGTCCCAGCGATTGCGCCTGCTCTCGGCCCAACATCAACACATCCAGTTCATTATGCAAAGAGACCGCCAGCAGAAATCCCGGAAGGATGAGGGCAAAGGCTGGGATCAGGCGGCTCATGGTGACGCTGGACAGACCTCCAATGCGAAAGTCCGAGTAGCCATTGAGCGCCTCCGGCACAAAGGTGACCACAGCATCCACCAGCGCGCTAAATATCGCTGAAATAGCAACGCCGGCCAGCACCAATGTAAGCCTTGAGGCGCCCGTCTTCTCCGCAATGCACAATACCAGAAAGGCCCCGCCAAATCCTCCCGCCAGCGCGGCAAACGGCACAGCATTGATGGCTGTGGGCGCCAAAGCACAGCAGATGGCGGCAGCCAATCCCGCTCCGGCATTGACGCCTATGGTGCTGGGAGAAGCCAGCGGATTATTAAGCACCAGCTGCACGATCACACCTGAGGCCGACAAAGCTGCTCCTGCCAGCAATCCTGCACAGGTGCGGGGCAGGCGCACATAGCGAACAATGCGCGCCGCCGTACTTTCGCCACCGCCACCCACAAGCGCTTCAAGCACCGCCTTCATGGGAACGGGCTCCGCTCCCAAACAGAGGCTGAATCCACCAACCACCAGCATCAGCAGCGCCAGCAGAAGCAGCACCTGCCGGCGATTAATCCGCCGGGTACAGGATGTCCGCGAGCTTTTCATAGGCCTCTCCCCAGCGTGCGTTGGGCTTCACGTTATAGAGCCGCTGATCCATCAAATAAAACCTGCCTTCTGCCACCGCAGTCAGGCTGTTCCAAGCCGGGTTGGACAACAATGCGCCTTCCAGCATCGCTTCAGCGTCGCTGCTGTCCGATCCCTGCAGCACCGCAAAGATGTAATCCGGATCTTCGCTGAGGATGGTCTCCATGCTCAGTTCCTCCAGCAGCCCGGTTGCGCTGTCTGCGATGTTCTCACACCCCAGATCCTTCAGCATTTCTCCCAGCACTGTACCTTCACTGTTCTTCACCTTGCAGCTGGAACCGGTGGCGCGCACGTACAGCACCCTTGGCTGGCTTCCATCCACCCTCGCCCGGGCTTCGTCCACCTGAGCCTGCACATCCAGGCCATAGCGCTCATAGGCTTCCGAATCTCCCGTCAGCTGCGTGCAGATCTCTAAAAGGCGCAGATAATCTTCAAAAGAACTGACGTCAAAGCAGGCCGCCGGTATGCCCATCTCATCCATCACTTCCATCATTTGCACGTCTGCCGCCGTCTTGGTGCTTCCAAGGACAAAATCGGGATTGGCAGCAAGCAGGGTTTCCAAACTGGGCGTCTTGACCGCGCCCAAATTCTTCACATCTTCAGATAGAGGCAGGTCAAACTGCGTCCAGCTATCGTCCGCCGCAGCCACCAGCGTATCCTCGCCTCCCGCCAGCAGCCAGATATCCGCAAAACTGCCGATCAGCGCTGCCGCACGCTTGGGCTGCGCCATTGAAACTTCCCGGCCCAGATCGTCGGTAAAAACGATCTGTTCGTTCGTCTCCGCAACTGACGGAATGCCCACCATCCACACCAGCAACACACAAAGCACTGCACAAAGTCCCTTACGAATCATTCTGCTTCCTCCCAATAATTTTTAGACGCATATCTCCGATATTCGGCAGAGCATTTCGTCCTTTTTCCTGAAATCTTCCCTTCAACCGACAGATTCCAAGACCCGCCCCACAAATTGCGTCATTACCTGTAACATTTTATCATAATACCATTGGGCTTGCAAGTGCGTGGCCCTGATGAATCCGGGCCCAACGGCACTTGCTTCACCGGCCTCAGATGGCCCGCGGCGGGCATATTCAATACTCCTGTTTGCCCCAGTCAAAAATCAATCCCCAAAAACGAACCTGCCGCAAAATGCGACAGGTTCGCAACAATTGATCTAAAAAACCATTGATCCGCAGAGGATCGACGCATTAAACGCCCTTGCGCTCGCGACGCAGCTTCTCACTGGTGGACTGGTTGGTCACGCGCACATGTCCCGGCAGCGGCACAATCTTGGCGTCAATGGCGTCCAGAATCCAGCTGGGCTGCGGGAAGAAAGCCTCTTCCAGCTCATGGGCCGGCGTGATCCAGTTGCGGGAAGCGACGATTGCCGGCGGGGCATCCAGCTCGTCAAAGGCCATCTCCGTGACATTGCGGGCAATTTCAGAAGCGAAGGAATTGCGCTCGCAGGCGTCGGTCACGATCACCAGACGTCCGGTCTTCTTCACGCTCTCAATCACTGTGTCATAGTCGAACGGTACCAGCGTGCGGGCATCGATGATCTCCGCCTCCATGCCGTACTTCTCCTTCAGTTCGTCAGCAGCCTTCAATGCACGATAGAGCACTGCGCCCATGGTGAGAATCGTGATATCCTTGCCGGGACGCTTCACATCCGCCTTGCCGAAGGGGATCTCGTAATACTCCGCGGGAACGCCGCCCTCGTGGAACTGCTCGCCCACGTCATAAATGCGCTGAGACTCGAAGAACACCACCGGGTCCGTACCCACCAGCGCCGAAGCCATCAGGCCCTTGGCGTCGTAAGGCGTCGCCGGGAAGGCAATCTTCAGGCCCGGAATGTGCGCCGTGAGGCTGGTCCAGTCCTGAGAGTGCTGGGCGCCGTACTTGGAACCCACGGACACGCGCAGGGTCACGGGCATCTTGATAATGTCCGCAGACATGGCCTGCCACTTGGCCATCTGGTTGAACACTTCGTCACCGGCACAGCCCAGGAAGTCGCAGTACATCAGCTCTACCAGAGCGCGGCCGCCGGCCATGGCGTATCCCACAGCGCTGCCAACGATGGCAGATTCGGAAATGGGGCTGTTGAACAGACGATGGTACGGCAGGGCCTCCGTCAATCCGCGGTATACCGCGAACGCACCGCCCCAGTCGCGCACGTCTTCACCGTAAGTCACCAGGCTGGCATCTTTGTAGAAGCGATCCACAATGGCCTCGAACAGACCGTCGCGCAGCTGATAGACCTTGTTCTTGGAGACGGGCTTGCCGCTGGCATCAATGCCAAAGCGTTCCTTCTTGGCAATGGCCTGAACCCGCGGAATTTCTTCCATGGGAATATTGACGTCCGGCTTTGCATCGGAGAATGCCTCGACGTGGCCATTGGTGAACATCATGTCGGCAATGGCATCGGGATCCAGGTCAAGATTCATGCGGGGAGAAATCTCCTCGTCGATCGCCAGCTTAAAGTTATGGAAGTTGACGGCCTTGACATGCTCGACAATCTTGTCCAGTTCCTCTTCCGTGGCCAGGCCCGCATCAATCAGCTGTGCGCGGTAGGCCGGGATGGGGTCCTGCGCCTTCCAGGCTTCAATTTCCTCCTGCGTGCGGTAGGAAGAACTATCCGACGGGCTGTGACCGCAGAAGCGATAGGTCACCACATCGATGAGCACCGGGCCCTTGCCCTCTTCCGCCAGATGCTTCTTGCGGCGATAGACATCGATCACGGCCAGGGGGTTAAAGCCGTCCACGCGCTCCGCGTTGAGCTGGTTGGGGTTGAAGCCCGCGCCCATGCGCGCCGGGAAGTCATAGCCCATGGTCTCGCCGCGAGTCTGGCCGCCCATGCCGTACTGGTTGTTGAGAATGTTGAAAATGACCGGCAGGCCGCCCTTCATCTCGTCATTCCACAGTTCCGTCAGCTGGCCCATGCCCGCCATGTTCAGCGCTTCCAGCACAGGACCGCGTCCAAGCGCACCGTCGCCAATGTTGGCAATGGCCACGCCAGGCTTGCGATTTACCCGCTTATACAGCGCTGCACCCATAGCGATGGTGCCGCTGCCACCCACGATGGCATTGTTGGGGTAGATGCCAAAGGGCGTGAAGAACGTGTGCATGGATCCGCCCAGGCCGCGATTGAAGCCGGTCTCACGGGCAAAAATCTCTGCCATGGCGCCGTAGAGCAGGAAGTCGATGGCCAGATCCTTTACGGTTTCATGGGGATACTTCTCCACAACGGCCAGCGTCTTGCCGTCCAGGAAGCCCTTCATGATATCCATCAGTTCCTCGTCGGAGAGCTTTTCAATGGCGGAAAGTCCCTTGGCGAGAATATCAGAGTGGGCACGGTGGGAACCAAAGATCATGTCGTTGACATCCAGCAGGAAAGCTTCGCCCACGGCGGCGGCTTCCTCACCGATGGACAGGTGCGCCGGGCCGGGATGATTGTAGGCCACGCCGTTATACTTGCCGTTGATCTTGATTTCGTTGATCATCGTCTCAAACTCGCGCAGCGTCAGCATGTCACGATAGATATTGATCAACTGTTCCTTGGTGAAGTTGCCCAGTTCGTCCTTGACAGTCTTCTGGTACTGATTGCAGGGAATGTCCTCAAAGTGGATCATTCCAGGCTTGCGCATCTCGTTCGGATCGACGAATAGTTGCTTGGACATATGGAATTACACTCCTTTTGATGGATTGACTTGCTTTCCTGCCCGATCAGCCTTTGGCCAGGATCAGGTTGTAATTCTCCAGATTGGTCTTGAGATCCTTGAGGAACTTGGAGGCCGGAGAGCCATCCAGGGCACGATGGTCATAGCTCAGCGACAGCGTCATGCTGGGATAGACCTCAATCTGTCCATTAACCATGCGGAACGCATCCTTCATGGCGCACACGCCGAGAATACCCGTCTGCGGGGGATTGATCACAGGGGTGAAGGATTCAATTCCATAGACACCGATATTGGAGACGGTGAAGGAAGCGCCCTGCAGATAGTCAGGATTGATGTTGCCCTCCTTGCACTCCTTGGCCAGCTTCTTGGCCGTATCGGAGAGCTGCTTGAGGGTCATCTTGTCCGCGTTGAAGATGGTGGGCACCATCAGGCCGCGATCCGTATCTACCGCCATACCCAGATGCACGCCGCGGAAGTACTTCATGGTCTTTCCGTCATCCACCAGATTTGCATTGAGCGCACGATGTTCAGGCATGGTCAGCGTGCGGGTGACGACATACATGATGATATCGTTGATGGAAATCTTGTCCATGCCAAAGGGTTCGCCCTTGGCCTTGTACAGGGCGCGCGCGGCCTTGACTTCCGTGGCATCGTAGGAAATATTGTGGGTCAGCTGGGCCATGGTGGACAGCGAGGCTACCATGGACTTGGCGATGACCTTGCGGATATTGGTCATGGGCTCCGTGTAGCTATCATCGCAGGGAACGCCCAGTTCAACCGCCGGGGCAGCCGCGCTGCTCGCAACAGCAGCGGCCGGTGCGGCGCCCAGGATCTTGCCTGCGTCGATCAGCGCCTGCACGTCGCGCTCGATCACACGGCCATCGGGACCCGTGGCAACCACCTGGCTGAGATCGGCCTTGCTCTTCTCTGCCAGCGCCTTGGCCCGGGGAGAAATCTTAATTTTACCCATGGTAACGGGCGCTTCGGCCACTTCCGCCGCCGGTGCCGCCGGGGCATCCGCCGCCGGCGCGGCTATTTCGGGATTGCCGTCTTCCGTGGGACGGAACTGTTCAAAATCATCCCCCGGATTGCCGATAACGCATACATTGAACAGGCAGGGAACATCGTCCCCTTCCTCAAAGAAGTTCGCCAACAGGGTGCCGGCCACCGGAGCCGTCTCCTCAAAGGCAGCCTTGTCCGTCTCATAGGTAAAGAGCACATCGCCCACGGCCACGGCATCGCCCGGCTGCTTTTTAAACTCGTTAATGATGCAGCTTTCCACAGTGTTGCCCTGGCGAGGCATAATCACAGGAACCGCATTGCCCTTGTATCCGCCGGCAGGTGCAGCAGACGGAGCAGCCGCTGCGGGCGCTGCCTGCGCGGTTTCTTCCACCTGGGGATTGCCGTTCTCTGTGGGACGGTACTTTTCAAAATCTTCGCCAGGATTTCCAATCACACAAACGTTCACCAGGCAAGGCACATCATCGCCTTCCTCAAAGAAGTTTGCCAGCAGCGTGCCCGCCACTTTGGCTTCCTCCTCGAAAGCGGCTTTGTCGGTCTCATAAGTAAAGAGCACATCGCCCACGGCTACGGCGTCGCCGGGGTGCTTCTTGAATTCATTGATGATACAGCTTTCGACAGTGTTGCCCTGTCTCGGCATTATGACTGGTACTGCCATATGCGTTGCATCCTCCCATTATAAATTTCCCAGAGTTCAGGTAGTGTCACCTGTATATATTCATTGTATCAGCCAGTCCAAAAAGAATCAACCAAACAACCTGTTCTTCTCATATCCTTAACACTATTTAACAATACTGTCCAACTCCGCTGAGGCTCAGCTCGCTCGCTCGGTGAAAGCCACTGAATCTTATTTTCTCCTTCTTGCCTTTTTCTCTCGCAGGGAGTATAATTACTTCATATAGTTTTCAACCGAGGGAGTGATCCCCTTGTCTGCACGCAATTCAGCAAAGGCAGTGGTCATTAATAATGGCAAGCTGCTGGTGAATCGCTGCCGTTCCCGTTTTGGCGAGTACTATACCCTGCCCGGCGGGGGACAAAAGACCGGTGAAATGCTCACCGAAACGGTGCGTCGGGAAGTTTTGGAGGAAACGGGGTATTCTGTGTGCCCTATTCGGCTTTCCGGAATTTATGAGCGCGTCTCCAATCGCCGGGAGGACGGGCATAACCATAAGATCTACTTTATTTTTCTATGCCACCTGAACAGCGGGGATCAGGTTTATCCCTCGGAAACCGATCGCTACCAGATCGGAGCAGAATGGATTCCCTTGAAGGAAGCGGCCAAGCGCAATCTCTTCCCCAGAGCCATTCGGGATAATTTGCGCAGCCTGACAGGCTACGGGGAAACCATCTATATTGGATCGGAAAAGGAAAAATAGCGCCGCACTGTTTGTCGCCTTCCGCGCACAAAAAATCCTGCACACATTTGTGTGCAGGATTTTTATATCAGCCGTTGCGCTTTTTCATAAAGCTTGGGACATCGGGAGTAAAGCCGCGGCGGGATTGCGTGCGGGATTCCGGAGAATCATCGGAATACACACGGGTACGGCGGGGCCGGTTCTGTTCTCCCGCGTATTCCCGATCCGGCTCCTCGTAGCGGCGCTCACGCGGCGGTGAGGTGCGCTGACGGCGCTCAAAGATGGGAGAGACTTCCTCATCTTCAAAGCTGCGGCTCGGACGTTCCCTGCGGGGCTCCTCCTCCTCAACGTCAACAGCCTTGGTGGCGGCTTTCTTATCCACCGCAAAGGGCGTCTTTTCAAAGCCGGTGGCGATGACAGTGATCTTAACTTCATCCTTCATATTCTCATCGATGCCTGCGCCGAAGATGATGTTGGCTTCCTCATCAGCAGCCGCAGTGATGAGCTGCGCGGCTTCATTGATATCAATGATAGACGTATCGGGACCACCGGTAATATTGATGAGTACCGCCCGAGCGCCATCGATGGAAGTTTCCAGCATGGGGCTGGAAATGGCCATCTTGGCCGCCTCCACCATGCGATTTTCTCCCTTGCCCACGCCGATACCCATGTGGGCCAGGCCGCGGGACTGCATGATGGTACGTACATCGGCAAAGTCCAGATTGATGATGCCGGGCACGGCAATCAAATCGGATATGCCCTGAATGCCCTGACGGAGCGTATCGTCTGCAATTTTAAAGGCTTCGGTCATCGTGGTTCCCTTGGAAACCACGCTGAGCAGGCGGTCATTCGGAACCACCACGAGGGTGTCCACATGTGCCTTGAGCCGCTCAATACCCGACTCCGCATTCTTCATCCGCTGACGGCCCTCGAAGAGGAAGGGTTTGGAAACTACGCCAATGGTCAATATACCCATATCCCGGGCGATCTCCGCAATGACGGGAGCTGCGCCGGTGCCCGTGCCGCCGCCCATTCCGCACGTTACAAAGACAAGATCGCTGCCCTTAATGGCGTCGGAGATATTCTCCCGATTCTCTTCCGCAGCCTTCTGTCCCACGTCAGGATTCGCGCCGGCGCCCAGACCCTTGGTCACCTTTTCACCGATCTGAATCTTATTTTCCGCCTTGCACATGGCAAGCGCCTGGCTATCCGTATTTATTGCAATAAATTCTACGCCCTGAAGGCCAGTGTCCACCATGCGGTTGACCGCATTGGTGCCGGCGCCGCCGACGCCGATGACCTTAATCGCGGCAAAATTGGTATTGGTATCATGCGTATCCATTTCGAACTCAATCACAAGGCATCCCCCTCGTTTTGTAATATTTGTGAATCCGTTTACCTTCTCTTCTTGAGAAAGCCGGTGAGTTTGCTGCCAAAGCTATCCTCTGAGGCATCGTTGCGCTCAATGGAATCAAACGTAAGATCCATCAGCCCAAGTACCGAAGAATAGACCGGACTGTTCATCTTGGCGGTCTTGGGAGCGGCGGCTTTCACAGGCTTGCCGATCTTCTCCGCCAGATAATCCCGGGCATTGCGCATCAGCGCAATTCCACCGCCCGTGAGATAAATCTGAGAACGCGCACCCAGCAGCTCCAGGGCGTCGTTTTTCAGCGTCATATCAATCATTTCGCACAGTTCATCCATGGAGCGCTCCACGCACTGGCTGACCATTTCCCTGGGAAAGGTAAGCCGGCGTCCTCGGGCATCGTACACTTCAGCAAAGGCGTCCTGATCAAATTCATCCGGGTTAAACACGTAGTTGCGTTTAATTTGCTCCGCCGCACGCATCGGTATGCGCAGTTGTGTGGCAAGATCAGAGGTGATGTGTCCACCGCCCATTTGCAAGATCGCATGATAGATAATGGCCTCGCCGCGAATGACGCTCAACTCCGTGCTGAGGTAACCGCAGTCGATGAGCACCGACACCCGATCCCGGTCGTCTATGGATAATAGCAGCAGGCTCTCGCCCAGCGTAGGAGACAGGAAACCCAGAATCGTAATATCCAGTGCGCCAAGAATTTCCTTTACATCCTCTATGAACTGCGGATCGGCCACCACAAAGGAAGTGCAGGCCCGAAGCTTGGAACCGTGTCCGCTGGGCTCCATGGTCTTTTTCCCCTCATCCACCTGAAACCAGGCGGGAGAACGGTGCAGCACCAATCCACCCATATCCGCAATCTTTAATTTCTCGGCGGCAGCATCCTGCACCTCGTCCAAAGATGCCTCAGTGACGCCCTCTTCCGCTAAATCCACTTCCGCCTCGGCATTGCATACGTGAATGTATTCCCCTGGAACTCCCACGTAAATCTGCTTGACCTTTTGATTTGCCTCAAGTTCGGCCGCCGCGATTGAGTCCCGCACGCGCTGAACCATTTGCCCCGGCGTGTTCCAGTCGCCATTTTGATAACCATCGTATGGCACCGTACCCGTGCCCAGAAATTCCAGACGGTCAATGCCGCCATTCTGCGCGATAATCGTGACAATCTTGGAGGTACCAAATTCAATGGCAGCTATTTGCGTCTTACTCATATCCGTCCTTCGCCCACCTTATCCATCCGGTTCTCCTTATAGGTATCTACTATAGAGTTATTATACAAGGATTTCAATGGACATGCAAACACGAAACCGCCAAATTTCGCGTTTTTTGGCAAGTGTCAAAATTCTTTCATAATTTGACCACGAAGCTGTCACGCAAAATCCGGCGGAATATCCACTAATTTGTAAATTTAGCGACAAACCCTCATATTATGCAACATCATCCGGACCACTTCTGCTGTAATCTGCTTTGTTGGCGCTGCGGACGTCCAGCGTTCCTCCGCCTTCCCCGCGATTTTCCAGGTCTGAAACGGCACTCTTCATCCATGCAACTTTATCCAGCATATTTTCACGATTTCCCAGCAATACAGTGATGCCATTGCGGGTAATGAGGCGAATCTCTTCAGGATCGCTTAAATGAATTTCGGACGCGTACATTTTCGCTCCATGGGCGCTGAGCGCCTGCATTACAGCGCAATACGCCTCCATTTGCCCGGAATTTGCGCGCAATTGTTCCCCGATCCTGCAATCGACCACATGCAGGCCGCTGACATACACCAGGTCGCTGGCAGGGACTTCGCTCAGGCTCTCTACCACCACCCCGGACTCGTCCAGTATCTGGATTTTCCCCATGTGCAGCAGCATTGCGTCTTTACTTCGGGTGCGCACATACAATTCTACCGTATCCGGATAGTGAATCACTACCTCTTCCAGGCAAAGCGTACCCGTTCCATTGATATTTTCTTCAATCTCCCGAGAGTCCAGCTCAAATATGGACGTTCCAAACCCGATGCTCGCAATGCGCATAATCTCCTGATCCGAAGTATCCGTCTCTCCCTGCACGACAACATTGCGCACTACAAACACATACTTGAGCAAGACGATGCACGCGATTACCAGCACCAACAGCACCGCCAGCGCCACCCATTTCCCCGCGCTTCTGCGACCGCCCATCCAGAGGCCCCCTTTGTTTCTCTTATAATGCCCGCATTCCCCTGTTTTCTGACGAGGAAATATTCAGCAGTATGGCCGTCGCCCCCATCAAAATGGAGACGGAAGTTCCTCCCGAGCTGAAAAAGGGCAGCGGCAATCCCGTTGTGGGCATCAATCCTATGACCACTGCCACATTCAATACCGTCTGCACGCCAATCATTGCGGTAATTCCACCCGCCAACAGGCTGCCAAAGCGATCCTCGCAGCGGATCGCCACGCGCAAACCAAAGAATACGAAGGCCGCAAACAGAGCCAGAATGGTCACGCAGCCCACCCAGCCCAAATCTTCACCTACCACGGCAAAGATAAAATCTGACTCAGGATACGGCAAAAAAGCATATTTCTGCCGTCCCTTGCCCAGCCCCATGCCAAAGAGTCCTCCCGAACCAAAGGCCAACAGGGATTGAGAAAGCTGGTAACCCTCATTGCTCAGATACGCAAAGGGATTGCGAAAGGACATCAACCGCGCCCGGCGGTACTCCTCGGAAAGCGCGTAATACCCTCCCAACAACACGCCCGCGACGCCCGTAATGCCCAGGTGCAGCCACCTGGCCCCCGCTGCCATCACCATCACCGCGGACACGATGAGGATACTTCCCGCCGTGGAGAGGTTGGGCTGCAACAATATCAGCAAAAACAACAGTCCCGGAAAAATAAACGCCGGCACCAGTCCACGCCAGAAGGAACGCACATCATAGCTTTTTCGGCTGAGCATCCTGGCCAGATGGAGGATCACCGCATATTTTGCCAACTCCGACGGCTGAAAGCTCACCGGGCCCAGCCGAAGCCAACGGCGCGAGCCATTGAGCATCTTTCCAATTCCAGGTATGGCCACCAGCACCAACAGCACAATGCTTGTCAGCAGCAGCCCAGTCGCAATCTTTCCGTTTGCCAGAATCCGATAGTCTATGCGCATCAGAAATACCATCAACACCGCGCCCGCCGCAATGCCCATCAGCTGGGAATAAACCTCTGATAGCGCGCTTCCTTTGTCCTGCGCATTGTAATAGCTGGCGGAATACAGCACTACCAGTCCGCACATCAACAGCGCTATGAAGGAAAGAAACAGCCCTTTATCCACTCCGGCAAATACATTTCTCATCTTCCGCGGCTCACCCGCGGCTTTCGCACCGTTTGCGCTGCGCCAGATCACCCTAACTTGCTTTCCAGACGGCCGACAATCTCCTTAAAGATCCGGCCTCTGGCCTCGTAGTCGTCAAACATATCAAAACTGGCACAACTGGGCGAGAGCAACACCGTTCCGCCCGGCTTGGCCAGGGCGAAAGCGCGCCTGATCGCCTTCTCAAAGTCGTAGCCCGCATGCTCCCACGCATGGAATCCCGCCCTTTCCAGGGTCTCTTCACACTGCTTGGCCGTCGCGCCAATGAGCACCACTTTTTCAATAGAACTATCCATAATTTCCCGACACAGCGGCATAAAATCCGTATGTTTGTCGTAGCCGCCGAGAATGAGCACCGTGGGCCGCTTCATGGCGCGCACCGCCTGAATCGTCGAATCCACGTTTGTTCCCTTGGAGTCATTGATAAATTCCACGCCGTCCAGCTCGCGTACGAACTCAATCCTGTGTTCAACTCCCCGGAAGGTGCGCAAACTGTGGCGAATGACCGGTGCGGGGACACCAGCCACCATGGCCATGGCGGTCGCCGCCAATGCGTTTTTCAGATTGTGTTCCCCGGGAATATATACTTCCCGCACTTCACAAATGCTGCGGCAGTTTTCGGGGGTGCCAAAATAAATCATTCCCTCCCGCACAAAGGCGCCATACTCCACCTCTTCCCGGGAAGAGAACCAAACCACCCGGGAGCGGGTATGAGCCGCCATCGAGCGCGTGACGGGATCATCCCAGTTGAGCACGGTAAAATCGGCGGACGTTTCATTTTCAAAGATCCGCTCCTTGAGAGCTATGTAGTTCTCCATCGTACCATGCCGGTTGAGATGGTCCTCGGAAATGTTCAGCACAGCGCTGACAAAGGGATGAAATTTGGAAGAAGTCTCCATCATAAATGATGAAATCTCACATACCGTCACATCTCCCGGCTTCATATCCGGCACCGCTCCCGAATAGGGGGTCCCTATATTGCCCACCACGTGGGTGCGCTTCCCGGCATTTTTAAATATCTCGCCCAGAAGGGTAACCGTCGTAGTTTTTCCATTGGTTCCGGTGACCGCCAGGAGCATGCCCGTGGATTCCCTGTAGGCATATTCTACCTCGCCCACCGTTTCAATTTTCAATGCTTTGGCCCGCTCCATGATGGGATGTGTCAGAGGAATGCCAGGGCTGACCACCAGCAATTCAACGCCTCCAAGATGCTCCTCAGGCTGTTTTTCCCCCAGCAGCAGCTGAGCCCCTTCCCGCTCAATTTCATCCAGCGCACCATTAAAGGCGCTGCGCTCCTTGGAATCACAGGCCAACACGTCCCAGCCTCGAAGCAGCAACAGCCTGCTTGCAGCAATTCCGCTGCGAGCCAGTCCCAGAACCATTGCTTTCTTTTTCATTTTGACAATCCTCCTCCCGAATGGTTTGGAAAGGGCGGAAGCCGCGCCGGCATTTTACCCCGCGGTCCGCCCCCTCAAAGTATATTCGTATTCTAAGCCACAAAACCCAGCAGTGATAAGAGGCACAGCGCCGCAGTAACGATATAATACATCGTCACGATCCGGGTCTCCGGAATGCCGCACAGCTCAAAGTGGTGATGCAGAGGCGCCATTTTAAACACACGCTTGCCATGAGTCGCCTTGAAATAGCTGATTTGGATGATGTCCGACAAGCTTGAGGCAAACATCGCCACCGCAATAATGGGCAGCAACAGCGACAATCGCGTCACCAGCGCCACGCCTACCAACGAGCCTCCGATGAAGAAGGAGCCGACGTCGCCCATAAACACGCGGGCCGGATAGCCGTTAAAGCGAAGGAAGCACATCAATGCGCCCGACATGGCGGCGGCATAAATGGCCACATTCAGCAGATTTGAGCTGTTATCGCCATTTGCGGCGGCCATCGTCAATGCAATGATCATCATCGTGATGAAATCAATCATGGAACATCCCGCGCACAGTCCATCCAAACCGTCCAACAGGTTGGCGGAATTGACCGTTCCCACCAATACAAACACCATCACCGGAATGTAGAACCAGCCCAGATCCCACTCTACATTAAAGAATGGCACCGTGAGCGCCGACCCAATGGAGGGGGTATAATAGGCCCACAAGGCCACTCCAATGGATAACAGGATCTGCGGCAACAGCTTTTGTTTGGGCGTGAGGCCAAGATTTCGGTGCATCTTGACCTTGATAAAGTCATCCACAAAACCGATCAGGCCGAAGCCCAGCGCGCAAACCACAATCATCAAAAGATATTCAAACCGGGTATCCCCGTAGGAAAAAACCATCGCCGCAACCAAAGTCGGAAGCGCAAAGATGATTCCGCCCATGGTGGGGGTTCCTTGCTTTTTCTTATGGGACTGAGGACCCAAATCATAGATGGTCTGCCCCAGTTTCAGTTTCTTTAACCACGGAATGACAATCGGACCGAAAACGATGGTCATGGCGAAAGCCGCTATGATCGTCCAGATCAGTCTCTGCATCTTCTGTTCCCTCCAAATGTTACTGCCTTTACTTTCCGATTTCCCTGAGCAACTCCGCTACCACAATTTTTTCATTAAAGGGATAGCGCACGCCTTTGATCTCCTGATAGGTCTCATGCCCCTTGCCTGCGAGCACAACCACATCCGAAGGCGCGGCGATCATCAGCGCATGGCGGATAGCTTCTCTGCGATTTTCGATCACCACATATTCGCAGCCTGTCCCCCGAATTCCTTCCTCAATGGCCCCCAGAATCTCCATGGGGTCCTCACTTCTGGGATTGTCGCTGGTCAGGATGCAATAATCGGCCAGCTCACCCGCAATCTCGCCCATCAGCGGCCTCTTGGCCCGGTCGCGGTTTCCTCCACAGCCGAAAAGGGCAATCATGCGCCCCTTGGTCGTTTGCCGCACAGCCTTGAGAATATTCTCCAAGCTGTCCGGAGAGTGCGCATAATCCAGAATAACCCGGTAAGGGGTATTGGTTTCCAGCAGTTCTATCCTTCCTGGAACGGCGCGCACATCCTCCAGGCCCCGCCGGATCTCCTCTGGCGTCACACCCAAATCGATGCAAATCCCCGCTGCCAGCAGCGCATTGTAGACGTTAAAGATGCCCGCCAGCTTCAAAGCTACTGAAATACGGAAATGTTTGTGCCACGTCATCAAAAAGTTGGAGCCGCACTCATTGATTTCAATATCATTGGCGTAGATATCGCTGCCTTCCCGAATGCCGATGCGCAGGCCCTTGCGTCCCAGGCTGGCCACTCCCTCCGCCAGATGATCGTCGTCCGCGTTATAGACAATTTTCCGGGTCATGGACGGATCGAAGAAGCACATTTTGCACGCAAAGTAGCTCTGCATCGAATCAAAAAAGTCCAGATGATCCTGTGAAAAATTAGAGAACGCGCCCACATCGAACACAATGCCCGCCAGCCTTTTCAGCGCCAATGCGTGGGCAGATACCTCCATAATCACATATTCCACGCCCGCCTCTGCCATGCGCGCAAGCATGGCCTGGGTATCTATGGGGTCCGGCGTCGTAAGCTTGGCAGGAATGGTCTCTTCGCCAATCATGGAACATACCGTTCCAATCAGCCCAACCTTCTTCCCCGCCTCCTCAAGAATCGCCTTGATTAAAAAGCTGGTAGTGGTCTTACCCTTGGTGCCCGTTATGCCAATCATGCACATTTTCCGGGAAGGATTGCCGTGGAACTGCGCCGCTACATAGGAAGTGGCCTCGCGCACATCCTCCACCACCACCTGGGGCACATCCACCTCCAGCTCATGATCCACCATCAGCGCAACCGCACCACTTTCGATGGCCTGAGGCGCAAACTTATGGGCATCCATGCGCAATCCAGGCGTGCAGATGAACAGATCTCCCGGCTTCACCTTTCTGGAATCTATACATAAATCTGAAATCTCAGTGTCCTGATTTCCGATTATCCGAACCTTGCCTGGGATCGTCCCGGTCAAATCATTCAGCTTCATTCGGCATCCCCCTGTAATTTTCTCAATGCTTCTTCTCCTCACGGCGGTTCAAAACACACGCAGACCGTTGCCGTGGGAAAGACCTCTTCGCCGGCAGACGGACTCTGGGAAACCGCCAGTCCGCCGCCCTCAATCTGCATTTTCAGGCCATAGGATCTGAGCACTCGGTTAGCTTCCAGCACGGACAAACCCGCCACATCTGGCACACTAACCTTACTATTATTGCTCACGTCTGTTAATTTGTCAACATACAGCATCATGAGCGAACCTTCGCTCATTTGCGCACCCGCAGCGGGAAGCTGCCCCGTCACCGTGCCGCCCTCGCCGTCGAACACGCAATCCAACCCTGCTTCCTTCACCGTCTGGGAAGCCTCTGTCAGATTCATGCCGGTAACTTCAGGCACGCTCACCTGTTTGGGCTCGGGCTCATCGCTCTGGGGCGCAATTCCCAAGTACATCAGCGTCTGCTCCAGAATATCCTTTGCAAAAGGCGCCGCAGTAACGCTGCCAAAATCCACCGGGACATCCGCTTCTTCTACAATTAATAGTACGGCTACCTGAGGATCATCAATGGGGGCAAATCCAATAAACGATCCAATGTGTTTATCCGAGGATACTACCCCGTCCACATAAAATTGGGCCGTGCCCGTCTTTCCTCCGATCCGATATCCGGGAATCGCGGCATTTTTACCGCCGCCCTCCTCCACTACGCCCTCCAAAAGTGTGCGCATGGTGGCGGAAGTTTCTTCCGATATTGGATTTGAACGAACCTGCGTCTTTCCCTGAAGAATGACCTCTCCGTTGGCGTCAGTAATCTCACGAACAATGTAAGGCGTCAACAATCTGCCGCCATTTACCGCGGCGCAGGCGGCCGTCAGCAATTGCAGGGGCGTCACCGCCACCGATTGTCCAAAGCCAATTCGAGCCAGATCCACCCGCTTGACATTCTGTCGGGAAATTACAATGCCCGACGCCTCCCCCGGTAAATCTACTCCTGTGGGGCTGCCCAGCCCAAAAGCTTCCATGTAATCATAAAAGCGATCGATTCCCAACCGCAGGGCCAATTCAACAAACACCGGATTGCAGGAATTCTGCAATGCCTGGGCAAAATTTTCCGCGCCGTGAGGATTGCCCCAGCATTTGATGCGGCCACCTTCCACATAAATCGAACCTGAGCAATAAAATCCTTCGCCCGGCGTCACTACTCCACTGTCCAGCGCAGCCGCCGACGTAATGATTTTAAACGTAGATCCCGGCTCATATGCATCCGTAATGCAGCGATTGCGCATCAGATCTGTGAGCATTTCCACATTATCTCTGGGCGGGTCATTTAAATCATAATCCGGTTTATTGACCATGGCCAGGATCTCTCCCGTATCGGGATTCATCACCAACGCCCGAACCGCCGTAGCGCTGTTGACCGAGAGCGCCTCCCGAGCCGCTCGCTCCGCAAAACTCTGTATGGAGGCATCAATGGTTAAAGTGACGCTTCCACCCTCCACTGCCGGAATATATTCGCTGGTAGAATAATCCAGCTCGCGGCCCTTGCCATCGATTTCCTCCAGCACGCGGCCCGCTTTTCCCGAGAGATAGCTGTCCAGCGTCTGCTCCAATCCTGCCTGACCTACTCCGTCGATGGTGGTCAGCCCCAGAATCTGACACGCAAGTTCTCCCATGGGATAATATCTCTTGCTCTCCTCCTCCAAATACAGTCCCGTCAATACAGGGCTTTGGGATTGAGCATCCTGCGCCATCAGGGTCTTGATCTCCTGCGCCACATCCCTGGGCAACTGGCGCTTTAACGTGACGCCGCCCTTGGAGCGATCTGATGCGCGCTGCACAATCTCTTCTTCGCGCATATCCAGAATGGGAGCGAGAACGTCAGCCATCTTCTCCGGGTCGCTCACCTGTCTCGGACTGACAGAAAGCGTATACGCGGTGGCGCTTTGGGCCAGCACGCTGCCATTTCTATCCAGAATACGGCCCCGAGTAGGCTGTATGGTGCTTTCGCTGGTCCACTGTGCCTGGGCGCGAATTTGAAGGCTCTGTGCCTCCACAATCTGCAATTGAAACAGGCGCGCACTTAAAATGCAAAACAGAACCAGAAACGCCGCCATCAACAGCGCAAGGCGACGACGGATGACCGGCCCCGTAAGAACCATCTTCATCCCTCCCCGCCAGAAAGTTTTAATTCAGGACTTTCTCTCCGTTGGTATTCTCAACGGACTGGGTGGACGTATCTTGGCTTGCGCTCTTTGCCACGCTGACAACGCGGATTTGTGTCTCGTCGGGCTGTTCCATGCCCAATTGCTGCGCACGGGCAGCGATGGTTTCCAGATTGTGATACTGATTGATGCTCAATTCCAGGTTTTCCGCACTGGCTCTGAGCTCCGTCAACTCTTTCTCAACTGCACTGGCGCGTTTGCTCTGATACGAAATGCGCGAGAGCATCGTTATCTGAACAAACAATCCGGCAAATAACACCAGTGCCGCCAATACGAGCAATGTCCGCTTCCTGACAAGTATCCTCGGTTTACGCCTCGGCCCCGGATATCCCATGCCCATATCTATTCTCCCGCCTTCCGTTCGAGAACTGCACAGCTCACATCCATTGACGCGTCTGAAGCACCACTCGTCCACAATCCTATGTCTCTTTTCCAATGAAAATACCGGCAAAACATAGTCTTTTCCTTCAGCCGCTCATTTTTATTATAGCATAAGCAAACTCTTATCAGGCAATATTTGACATTCTTTTCATAGTATTTAAATACTGTGTCACAGATTGTTGTTGAAAAAGCGCGATTTCTCCCGGGCATTTTCGAACGGATGTTTGAAATATATCTGCAATTGTGATACAATGATTGTGGAATAATGTGGAGGTTGGAAGTATGCGTGCATCGGAAGAAAATCAGCGAAAGATTCTGGACTTTATTCGAAGGGAAATTGAAGAAAAGGGCTATCCGCCCTCCGTGCGGGAGATCTGTGCCGCTGTGGGTTTAAAATCCACTTCAACGGTACATGCTCATCTGAATAATCTCGAAAAGCGGGGATTCATCCGCAGGGATTCCACGAAGCCCAGGGCTCTTGAGGTGCTGGACAACAGCGTTGCCCGCGGACGCAGCGTTCCTTTGGTGGGAAAGGTAACCGCCGGCCTTCCCATTCTCGCCATTGAAAATATTGAGGATTATCTGACCCTTCCTCAAAGCATGCTGGGCCAGGATGATGTTTTTTGTCTGCGGGTGCAGGGCGAAAGCATGATTGATATCGGCATCCTGGATGGAGACATCATCGTGGTGCGGGAGCAGGACAACGCTGAAAACGGCGAAATTGTCGTGGCCATGATTGAAGATGAGGCCACCGTCAAGCGCATCTTTTATGAGCCCCACCGCGTGCGCTTACAGCCGGAAAATCGGTACATGGCTCCCATTTATGCGCCCAGCGTTCAGGTTCTGGGGAAGGTAGTGGCACTGTTCCGACAGTTTTAACAAGCGCGCCGATGGCTTGAATCCGCACGATAAACGGCGTTCAGCCTGGCAGCCCTCATTGCAACGTGCTTCAACTAGCTTCCTTCCGCTGCGCTGTTGTTTCGAGGAGCCGGCGCCGCCGCAGGCAATACATGAACATTGGCCCTTTCCCATTGCCCGCTGCGCGAGCTTGACAATGAAAATGGATCGCCGCTGTTGGCGGCGATCCATTTTCATTTATGTATTTTTCATTACGACGGTTTCAACGGAATCCGCCACATGCTCACAGGCATCGGCGCAATTCTCCATGTAATCGTAGATCTCACGCCAGGAAATAATTTCCAGAACGTCTTTGCACTGTTCCCGCAGTTTGACCGTCGCTTCCAGATAGAAAGCATCGCACTCTTCCTCAGTGTGGTTGAGGTCAATGATCATTTTCTGGAGGCCATCGTTCCGCTTGAAGTTTTCAAAATTCTCCAGCAGTGATTTCATTAACTGGGCACAGCCGGCAATTTTTTCCGCGAACACGATTGCATCCGGATGCACTGTCTGGATCTGATTGACATAAAACCGCTGAAGCACTTCCTCAATGCAGTCTACCGCCTCATCAATGTTCTGGCTCAACTCGGCGAGATCTTCACGATCCAGCGGCGTCACAAAGGCCTTTGCCAGCGCAGAGGACATTTCATGCTTCTTGATGTCCGCCATATGCTCAAAGGTGTGCATGGAATCCAGCATGAATTTAATGCGTTTGGGGTCGTAATTGTTCAGGCATTCCACCAGATAGTCCGCGGCCTTGCAGCAGCAGTCCGCAGCCTCCACAAAATTTTGGAAATAAAACCGATCCGCCTTATTCGCCATGATTCTTCATTCCTTCCCTGTGTCTATTAGAACAACCACATAAACAGCTTTGCCATAACAAACCCAATCAGACCGCATCCCGGAAAGGTCAGTATCCAGGTCATGGCCATTTCCTTCACCACGGAAAGATTGATGGCGGAGAAGCGGCGAACCGCGCCAACACCCATAATGGCCGTAGTCTTCGCATGGGTGGTGGATACTGGAATTCCGAATACAGAACTAATCAACAGGCTGATGGAAGCCGCAATATCTGCCGAAAAACCCTGATATTTTTCCAGCTTCACCATATCCATGCCCACTGATTTGATGATCTTCTTTCCCCCAATGGAGGTGCCCAAGCCCATTACCACGGAGCAGAGCAGCATCAGCCACACCGGCATTTCCACTGCGGTGCTGGTGCTCTGTCCGTTGGTTAAAAACAGGCTCAGCAAGATTACGCCCATGAATTTCTGGCCATCCTGTGCTCCATGCATAAAACTCATGCAGGCCGCGCCCAGGATCTGCGCATAGCGAAAGACGCCGTCCGTCTTTCTGCGGTTGGCTTTTCTGAACAACAGCACGATCAGCTTGCACACCAGCCAGCCCAGGCCAAATCCCAGCACTACGGAAATGCCCAGGCCATAGATCACCTTGATCCACTCCGAACCATTGACGCCGCCCAATCCTCCATGAATGGCGATGGCGCCGCCGGTGAGCCCCGCAATCAGCGCATGGCTCTCGCTGGTGGGAATTCCAAATGCCCAGGCCAGGGTGGCCCATACCACGATGGCAAACAGCGCTGCGCTCAGCGCAACAATGGCTTCATGAGAGTTGGAGCCAAAGTCCACCATCTTGGTGATGGTGGTGGCCACGGTGGCATTGACCATACTCATCACCAATACACCCAGAAAATTAAATGCCGCCGCCATGAGAATTGCCGACCTCGCCGACATGCAGCGAGTCACCACACAGGTGGCAATGGCATTGGGCGCATCCGTCCAACCGTTGACCAGAATTACGCCAAGAGTAAGCACTACCGCCAACAGCAGCAGTGGATTTTGCGATATCTGCGCCCAAAAGTACTGGAATGATAAGTCCATCTTCATCACGGCCTTCCCCGCTGTACTTGATCCAAACAACCCTCTTCAATGAAAGCGTTCAGAAACTGTCTTTATTATATCATAAATCTGTAAAATTACGCTACACATTTTCCCATTTCAGATGAATTAGCAAAAAAATGACATTTCTATCTGAGGCTGATCAGTCCTTCATCCAACAGGATCTGCACCGCCCCGGCCACGGCAATTCGGCCGTGCGCATAGGTGAGCGCGCCCTGCATGTAGGCAATATAGGGGGAACGCACCGGCGCGTCGGCACTCAATTCCACAGAGGCGCCAGATACAAAGGTACCTGCCGCCATGATCACCTGATCCTGATAACCGGGCATATCCCAGGGCTCCGGAACTGCCTCGGCATCCACGGGCGAACAGAACTGAATGGCCTGAATGAAGCGAATCAACTTATCCCGATCCTCAAAGCGAATGGCGGTAATAATATCGTTTCTGGGATCATTGTACCTGGGATGAACATCAAACCCCAGAAGTTCAAAGACACGGGAGGCCAGTATGGAAGATTTCACCGCCTGCGAAACCGTATGGGGAGCCTGAAACAGTCCCTGATAGAAGGGCTGATAGCTGCCCGCATAGGACCCCACTTCCGCCCCAATGCCCGGACTGGTGAGGCGATAACCCACCAGCTGCACATAGCGCGCCCGGCCCGCGATATATCCTCCCGTAGGCGCGATGCCGCCGCCGGGATTTTTAATCAGCGAGCCCGCCATCAGATCGGCCCTGGGCTCACAGGCATTGGTAAATTCCCCGTAGCAGTTATCCACCATCACACAGGTTTCCGGCTGCCGGGCATGAATGGCATCAATGGCGGCGTTGAGTTCCTCCACAGACAGGGAAGGACGCCAGTCATAACCCCGGCTTCGCTGCAAAAGCACCAGTTTCACCTGGGGCGTGAGGGCATTGACAATTCCCTCCACGTCTATTTTTCCTTCCCGGAGTTCCACCTGACGGTATCCCACCCCCAGATCCTTCAGAGAACCACTTCCCGCCTCTCCGGAAAGGCCGATCACTTCCTCCATGGTGTCATACGGTTTGCCCGCACCGCAGAGCAGCACATCCCCCGGACGCAACACACCGAAGAGGCACAGTGCCAGCGCATGGGTTCCAGAGACAATCTGGGGCCGCACCAACGCCGCTTCCACGCCCAGCACTTCGGCAAAGATCTCACCCAGCGTGTCCCGGCCGATATCGTCGTAACCATAGCCTGTGGTGGGTGCAAAATGTCGGCCGGAAACCCTGTGCCGCTGGAAGGCTTCGATCACCTTTCGGGTATTATTCAATTCGATTCCGTCTATGCGGGCAAACGCCTCGGCACAATCCGCCTCGGCACGCACGATCAGTTGTTCCACCGCCTGGCTCACCCGGGGCATGTTGATTTTCATAGCGCATTCTCCTCCAAATATTTGCACATTTCTTCCGCAATCCCAGCGGCATCCTTACCCATGGCATCGATCCACACTGCCCGCTGGTCCCTCTGGAACCAGGTCAACTGCTTTTTGGCGTAGTTGCGGGTAAGCTGCTTCACCAGAGAGATGGCGTCCTCCATGGACATCCGCCCCTCCAAAGCCGCCGCTATTTCCTTGTAGCCGATCGCCTGAAGGGCCGTGGGATGCTCTCGTGGGCCGGAGCGCAGGGCGCGCACCTCATCGATCAATCCCGCCTTCACCATTTCATCCACCCGCTGATTGATGCGACGATAGAGCTCCTCCCGGGGCCACCGCAGCACAAACAGCGTTTCCCGATAATTTCCCTGGCGCATGGCATCCAGCCGTGCCTGTTCGCTCTGGGTCTTCCCCGTGAGACGAAACACCTCGATGGCTCGGCTCACCCGTCGCACATCGTTGGGATGCAGCTTTTGGGCCGCTTCAGGATCAATCTCACGCAACATCTGATGCAGCCTCTGTCTTCCCCCAGGCTGCTGTGCCAACTCCAGCAGGGATTTTCTCAGCGCGTCGTCGCACTTTTGGGAAAAATCCATGGGGCGGGTAACGGCGTTGATGTATAATCCCGTCCCGCCACAGAGCACCGGCTGTTTCCCACGGGCAAGGATCTCTCGTATGACGGCATTGGCTTCATCCCGGTAGCGGGCAGCGGAATATTTCTCCTGTGGTCCGGCCACGCCCATCATGTGGTGGGGGATTCCCCCCATCTCACCCAGTGTGGGACGGGCACTGAGAATTTCCATGCCCCTGTACAGCTGCATGGAATCGGCGGAGACCACTTCTCCGCCGATCTTCTGACACAGGGCTACGGCGCAGGCCGTCTTTCCCGAAGCCGTTGGCCCCGCAATGACAATCAACTTTTCCTTCATACTCATTGAATCCGTTTAAACATCTTTTCCAGTTCCCGGCGGTGAATGGCCTTCACTACCGGCCGGCCATGGGGACAGGTGGGGGGCGCCCCTGTCTCCAGCAGGTCGGAAATCAGCGCGCCGATTTCCGATTCCGACAGGGCGTCTCCCGCTTTCACCGCGCTCTTGCAGGCCATCTGAATAACCTGTGCCCGGCGGGCGTCCACCGTGGCGGACCGAAGCTGATTCAGGGACTGAAGCATTTCCAGAAACAGCGGACGAAGCTCCGAACGTCCCATCACAAAGGGAACGGCCGTGACGCGAATATCGCTTTCCCCAAAGGGTTCCACTTCATAGCCCGCTGCCCGCAGCGTTTCAACATTCTCTTCCACCACGGCCATTTCCCGGGCGGAAAGTTGGAAGATGAGGGGCGTGAGCAACTGCTGGCTGGCAGTCCCCTGCTCTGCCCGGGCCATAAAGCGCTCATACTGCAGGCGCTCGTGCGCGGCGTGCTGGTCGATCAGCAGCAGGCTGTCCCCCGCCTCCACCAGGATGTACGTCTTAAAAGCCACGCCAATCACTCGGAAGGGCACTTCTTCCCTTGAGGGAACTGCATTTCCCTGCTGCCCGGTTCGTGCAGCTTCGGCGTCCGCCTGAAGCGCGCTGGGCTCCCCACGCTTTGCCTCTGGTGCAGGCGCCCTGTTCTGGGCCGACGGCTCCATTTCACTTATGGTTTTCACATTCTCCTGGCCGTCCGAGGCAAATTGATTCTCCCGCAATTTTTCGTTGGAAGGTGCGCGAAATTCCAGTTTCAGCTGCTGTGGCGCAGAGGGAACGGGCAGCGGCGGCATTTGGGGCCTGTCATTTGCCGAAGTGGCCGCGCTTGTCTCCTGACTTAGCGGCGGCATCCGGGGAGCGGAAGCCTGCGCATCATTCAGCGTTGCTTTCGATAGAGGCGAAACCATCCCCGAGGGCAACTGACCGGGAGCGGCCCCGTCGCCCGCTTCCCTGATCTTTTCCCGCTCCGCTACAGAAGAGAGGGGGATCTCCCTCAACTCCACGCGCCGCTCTACCCGCGGGGCTTGAGATGTGATCTTCTCCACCTGAAGAACCTTCTCGCCGGCAAAGGCCCGGGCAATTAGTTCTTCGCATACGGTGCGCATCATTTCCTCATCCCGGAAGCGCACTTCCAACTTGTTGGGATGCACATTCACATCCACGCTGGTGGGCGGAAGAACCAAGTTCAGCACGCACATGGGATACAGGCCGATGGTGACCCGGCTCCGGCACACCTGTTCCAGCGCACGGGACAGGAGCGGACAGCGCACGGACCGACCATTAATGAAAAAATACTGATGGGCGCGAGTGGCCTTTGCCAATTCTCCCACACCGATGAGCCCATGGATGCGCGTTCCGCCCTCTCCGGCATCCAGCTCCACCATGGATTCAGCCGTTTCCCGTCCGTAAACGGCGAACACGGCGTGGCGCAGTTTTCCATCGCCGAAACTGTGATAGAGGGTCTTCCCTCCGTTAATCAGGCGCACGGATACATCGGGATTGCCCAGCAACAACCGCGCCACCGCATCGCTCACCAGCCCTCCCTCATAGGAGGGCTTTTTGAGGAACGCCCGACGCACAGGAACGTTGAAAAACAGGTCCCGCATGATCAGCGTAGTGCCCTGAGGACAGCCCGCCTCCTGAAGGCGGATATTTTGGCCGCCCTCGCAGCTGTACTTCATCCCGCTCTGCTGCCCCTGGGCCCGGGTGGTCATCTCCACGCGGGAAACCGCAGCGATGGAAGGAAGCGCCTCGCCGCGAAAACCCAGAGTGCGTATATCCTCCAGTTGTTCTGCACGCTGAAGTTTGGAAGTGGCATGATTTTCAAAGGCCATCCGCACCTGGCCCGCTTCGATCCCGCAACCGTTGTCCGTGACCCGCAGATATTCGATTCCGCCGCCCCGAATCTCCACGGTAATGGAACTGGCGCCGGCGTCCAGAGAATTTTCCATCAGTTCCTTAACCACGGAACTGGGCCGCTCCACCACTTCTCCGGCGGCTATTCTTCCTACCGTCGCTGCATCCAACACGCGTATGGGCATTTTGTCACCTCCAAAATGGGCTTCATCCCCCGTATCTTTCCTTCCCGCGCGCACCCGGTCAAATTCTCCGGGCCTTTTCGTTGAGTTCAAAGAGTTTGTTGAGCGCCTCAATAGGCGTCATGCCCACCACGTCCAGTTCGGTGATTTCCTGCACCAGGGCCATGGGGCCCAGTTCATCAAAGCCCAGCTGCCGGTCGTTGACCACCTTGCGCTTGTCCAGTATGCTGCGGCCGATAGAACCGTTGACCTGTCCATCCACCTCCAGGCGCGCCATGATCTGCCGGGCGCGAGCGATCAGGGAATTGGGCAACCCTGCCAGCTTGGCCACTGCCACGCCGTAGCTGCGGTCTGCGCCGCCGGGCACAATTTTGCGCAGAAAGATTACCTCCTCGCCCATTTCCCGCGCAGTAATGCGGTAATTCACCACGCCGGGCAGCTGTCCTTCCAGCTCGGACAGTTCGTGATAATGCGTGGCAAAGAGGGTGCGGGCGCCGCACTTTTCGCCCGCGATGTATTCCACCGCTGCCCAGGCGATGGACAGACCGTCAAAGGTGGAAGTGCCCCGGCCCACCTCGTCCAGAATCAGAAGACTCTTAGCCGTGGCAAACTTTAAAATGGTGGCCATTTCACTCATTTCCACCATGAAGGTGGACTGGCCGCCATAAAGGTCGTCGGATGCGCCAATGCGCGTAAATATCCGGTCGGTAAGGGCAATGTCCGCGCTGTCCGCCGGCACAAAGGAGC
Organism: Clostridiales bacterium; assembly: GCA_019419995.1. Lineage (GTDB taxonomy): Bacteria > Bacillota > Clostridia > Christensenellales > Aristaeellaceae > SFTH01. The sequence goes on along the minus strand of JAHZHZ010000003.1, from coordinate 121,798 downwards.
CCATGTGGGCCATCAGCACAATAAGCGCCACCTGGCGCATGTAGGTGGACTTGCCGGCCATGTTGGGGCCAGTAATAATCATCACCCGATGTTCCGCATCCAGATTTGTGTCGTTGGGCACGAACTTTTCCCGTCCGATGGAATCCTCCACCACCGGATGACGGCCGCCGGAAATGGCATACCTGCCCTCATCGTTGATGGTGGGGCGCACGTAGTTATATTCCTCCGCGGCTTTGGCCAGGGACAGCAGCGCATCCAGCGTCTTGAGCGCCTGCGCCGTGCGCTGAAGTTGCGGCAGCCGTTCCTTGAGTTCATTGCGGATCTGGCAGAACAGTTCATACTCCAGACGAACGGCACTCTCCTGCGCGCCGAGAATTTTATTTTCCAATTCCTTGAGCTCCTCGGTAATAAAGCGCTCGGCATTGGCCAGGGTCTGTTTTCGTATGTAGCGATAGGGCACCTGATCGTAGAAAGACTTGGTCACCTCTATATAGTAGCCAAAGACGCGGTTAAAGCCGATCTTCAGATTCTTTATGCCCGTCTCCTCCCGCTCCCGGCGCTCCAGCGCGGCCAAATATTCCTTGGAATTGGCCGCCATCTCCTTGAGCTCATCCAACTGCGCGTTGTAGCCCTTTAAAATCATTCCACCGTCTCTCACAGAGATGGGCGCGTCCGGATCAATGGCGCGCCTGAGCGTCTCGGTCAATTCCGGCATGGGGTCCAGATTTTCCAAAGTCTGGCGGATCAGCGCCGCGTCAAAGGCGCTGGAAACGTCGGCTATGGCAGGCACGACCTCCAGCGAGCTCTTCAGCGCCAGACAGTCCCGGGCGTTGACCGCCTCATAGGCAATGCGGCTGAGCAAGCGTTCCACATCGTATACGCCCTCCAGCAACTGCCGCACGCGCTGAGATTCCATGGGATTTTTTAACATCTGATCCACGGCGTCCAAGCGCTTCTCAATCTCTTCCCTCCGGTACAGGGGCCGCTCGATCCAACTGCGCAATAAACGGCTGCCCATGGCCGTGCTGCTGTGATCCAGAATCCACAGAAGGGAGCCGCGGCGCGTCTTGCCCCGGCAGGTCTCCGTCAGCTCCAGGTTCCTGAGCGCCACCTTGTCCAGCGCCATATACAGCGCCGAATTATAGGGCGTAGCCTTGAGAATGTGCTTGAGGGCATTTTTCTGAGTTTGGGTCAGATACTCCAGAAGGGCGCCCGCGGCGCACACGGCCAAGCGCTGATCCCCAAACCCCAGCGCCCTGATGTCCTTTCCAAAGTGAGCGGCCATGGCCTTGGCGGCCACCGCATGGGAAAATCCCTCTCCCTCCGGGCAGAAGGCCCCCCGCGCCCGCTCCGGGTCCAGCTGGGCAAGTTCCTCCACGCTGTTGACAATCAGTTCGCTGGGCGCAATGCGGGCCAGCTCATCCGAGAGATTGGAACGGGCGTCGGCAATCTGGTAGAGATTAAATTCCCCGGTGGACACATCGCAGAAGGCGCAGCCCGCCTGATTTTTGCGCAGGCACACGCAGGCAATATAATTGGCCCGCTTTTCTTCCAGCATGCTGCTCTCAATCACCGTTCCCGGCGTGATGATGCGGGTTACCTCCCGCTCCACCAGTCCCTTGGACAGCGCCGGATCGCTCATCTGCTCGCAGATGGCCACCTTGTACCCCTTGGCGATGAGCTTCTGCACGTACACGTCCACCGCGTGATAGGGCACCCCGCACATGGGTGCGCGCTCACTGAGGCCGCAATCCTTGCCTGTGAGGGTCAGTTCCAATTCCCGGGAGGCCAACTTCGCATCGTCAAAGAACATTTCATAGAAATCTCCCAGGCGAAAAAAGAGGATGGCGTCGGGATGCTGCTCCTTCACATCCAGATACTGCTGCATCATGGGCGTTACCGGCATTTTAACTCACCTCAAAAAGTCTTCTGTAAATTCGCAGAGCGCGCAGAAAAGCACGCCGCTCTCAGGATCAGTGACAGCCCTTGCAGCTCTCACAGCTGCCGCTGCACTCGCCGCCGTCATCCATGCGGCCGGTAACAATAAACTGCAAAACCTGATTGATTTGTCCAATCAGTGCGTTAAATTCCGCCCGAGCCGCCGTGAGCTTGGCGATATCGTCCACCATCTGAAGCCGCTCCTGAAGTGCATCCATCTCATCCGACAGGCGCTTCATGGCGCCGGGATCGGGATTTTCTTCCTCCATCAGCTCCTGAATCTGGCCGCGCTTTTCCAGGTACTCCGCCATCATTTCCGCCGCCTGGGCGTTTTTCATGGCCTTTTCTTCCGCTTCCTTCATGCGCTTGTAGGCTTCGCTCTCCTGAAGGGCCTCGCCCAGTTCACGGGTCTTTTCAAATACCTTATCCATTAATTTTATCCTCCTTAAATCATGCTTCCCCGCAGGGTATTTTTGCCCGCGGAAGTGATTTTTACTTCCACCAGTTTTCCGGTTAAATCCGCCTGTCCCGGGAAATTGACCATGTGTCCCCTGGGCGTCTTGCCACCTACGCTGCCGCTATCCCGAGTAGAGGGCCCTTCCACCAGCACCTGTTCCCGACGCCCCAGCTGGTCCCGTAAAATCTCCGCCGTGACGCTCAGCTGAAGATCGATCAGTCGCTGAATCCGCTCGCTCTTTTCCTCCGCCGGAACCGGGTCCTCCATCTGCGCGGCCCGCGTACCCTTTCGCGGTGAATAGATGAAGGTGTAAGCCGCGTCAAAGCGCACCTGCCGCACCAGGGACAGGGTATCCTCAAATTGCGCCTGGGTCTCGCCGGGGAAGCCCACGATGATGTCGCTGGTCAACCCGATTTCCGGACGTATGGACCTGAGCCGCTCCACCAGATTTAGGTAATGTTCCCTGGTATAGCGGCGGTTCATCAGCCGCAGGATTTCATCATTTCCCGCCTGCACCGGCAGATGAAGGCTGGGCATCAGATGTTCAAGTTCCCCATAGGCCGCAATCAGCTCATCCGAAAGATCCTTGGGGTGGGATGTCATGAAACGGATGCGCGGAACGCCCATCCGGTCCAATCTACGAAGAAGGTTGGCAAACTCTGCGCCGCCGCCCCGATAGGAGTTGACATTCTGCCCCAGCAACGTGATTTCCTGGGCGCCCTGTTCCAACAGGCGGTTTACCTCCGCCACGATTTCTTCGGGATCTCTGGATCGCTCTCGGCCCCGCACATAGGGCACGATGCAGTAGGAACAGAAATTGTCGCAGCCGTACATGATGTTGACGAAGGCGCTGTGCACGCTTTCCCGTCGCTCGGGCATTCCTTCCACCAGTTCGCCGTCGATATCCATCACTTCCACCACCGGCGCCCGACGGGCCAGAGATTCATAGATGTATTGAGGCAAGCGATAGAGATTGTGGGTGCCATAGATCACATCAATGAAGGGATAGCGCCGCTTCATGGTTTCCGCCATACCCTTTTCCTGGGTCATGCAGCCACCCACGCAGATCATCAATTCCGGCTTGTCCCTCTTGAGCTCCTTGAGCCAGATGACATTGCCCAGCGCCTTGTTTTCCGCGTTTTCTCGCACACAGCAGGTATTAAAGAGTATCAGGTCGGCCCGATCGCGCTGCGGCTCCTGAACCATGCCCATCTCCTCCAGCATGCCCGCAATGCTCTGAGAATCCCGGGCGTTCATCTGGCAGCCCATGGACACGATGTGATAGCTTTGGGGGCGCTCATCAAGAGCGCGCACCTGAAGCATGTACTCCCGCTGCCGGAGCATCTCCTCCCGGCTCACCAGCGGATAATCCTTCATAGCGTTTCCTCAACTTCCTTGTGTTTGTCGTTGCATCCATCATCCGGAAGAATCTGAAAATCCATCACATCCGGACGACATTCAATGCGCGCCGGGCCACCCTCCGGCAGGCCGATGGTCTGCATCCATTCCGCCACCGATTCACTTGCCCGCAACAGGTAGGGCGTATCGTCCCCCATGCGACGCCTGCGCCACAATTCGCGAACGGCTCGATAGGCCACCGTTTCACTGGTCCATTCCCTGCCAGCTCCCTGACAGCGCGTACAGGGCCGCATAAACTGTCGGCTGAGTGGAATGCGCGCCTTCTTCCGGGTCATTTCCACCAATCCCAGCTGGGTCATTCCCAGCACATTGGTGCGGTTGGCGTCCGCCCTGAGCCATGAGCGCAGCTGCTCCATCAGCTCCTGCTGCTGTCCGGCATCCGGCATATCGATAAAATCAATCACGATAATGCCACCGATATCCCGCAGCCGCAGCTGCCTGGCGATTTCCCGGGCCGCTTCGCAGTTCAGGCGGAATACGGTCTCGCCCAGGGATTTCTTCCCTGTAAACTTGGCGGTATTGACATCGATCACCGTCAGGGCCTCCGTTTCATCGATGACCAGCGTACCGCCGCTCCTGAGCCGCACCTGCCGGGCAAAGGCTTCTTCCATCTGGTGATCTACCCGCATCAGATCAAAGATGGGCGTGTCTCCCTCATACAGAGAAATCCGATCCGCAAACTGCGGCGTCAAAATCCGGGCACAGTCCACCAGTTGGCGATAAACCTCATAATCGTCGGTTCGAACCAGGGTCACGTCTTCATCCAGCATGTCTCGCACAGCCCGCAGAACCAGGTCTCCGTCCGGCTGAATCAGGCGCGGCTGGGCACTGTGGCGCGCCTCGCCCTCAATTCTCTGCCAGTCCTTTAAAAGGCGCGCATAGTCCTCCTGAATGGCCCTTTCATCGGTGCCCTCCGCCGCCGTGCGAATGATCACGCCCGCGCCGCAGCTGCGGCTGAGTTCATCTGCGATGGCAAAGAGCCGGTCGCGCTCCCCTTCGTCCTCAATCTTCTTGGATACGCCCGCGTAGCGCAGGCCGGGAAGCAGCACACTCAAGCGCCCCGGCAGAGACAGATGGCCTGAAATTCTCGGCCCCTTGCTGCCCCCGGGTTCCTTGATCACCTGCACCACGATCATCTGCCCCGGAGAGAGCATGCGCTCGATGCGTGCGCCCTCCAGTTGCTGTGCCAGCTGCTCCTGATCCCGGGTATCCCATCCGATATCCCCCGCATACAGAAAACCATTTTTCTTCAGCCCAATATCCACAAAGGCAGCGTTCATACCCGGCAATACATTTTGCACCCGTCCGGCATAAATATTTCCGGCCAACTTGGTTCGCCTGCCCCGCTCGCAGTATAGTTCGCAGAGCCTGCCCTCCTCCAGCACTGCCAGGCGCGTCTGATTTTGCACGCGCTCAATGAGCAATTCTCTCTTTTGGCTCACAATTGCATCAGGGGCCGCAACTCCCCCGCCTCATCGCTGCCCAGCAGCGTCTTGCGGTGAATGCGCATCTGAGGTACCGGCACGCCTGCACGCTGTGCCATGGCCTGCACCAACAGATCCGCCTTCAGCGCACTGCCCTCTCGCAGCGCCAGTCGAACATCGAAGCCGTCTTCCTGGGGCGACAAGGATATTACCAGCGGCCGGATGTTCATCTCCTTCTCCCCGGCCTTGGTCCTCTTCATGGCCAACACCTCGTCAGCCCGAAGGAAATCTCCCACGGAGGCGCACAGCTCAGCTGCGCCCTCGCCCCAAAGGCTCACCCGATAATCTGCCGCCTCCACCTGGGCCATGGCCGCAGGACGGCGGTCCTCCGCAAGCACAAGTTCCAACACCGGCAGATCCGGCGGCAGCGCTTTACGCATCGCCTCTTCGCAGCGGCCGCGACCCATGGGCACACTCAGCCGCACATCCAAAACCTCATATTCACTGGTCCACCCCAGCGCCAGCGCTGAAGCAAAGGACATCAGAGGATGAGGGTTGTAACCCTGAGAATAGGCCACCGGCAGACCCGAACGGTTCAGCGCCATCTGCATAAAACGCTGCAAATCCAAATGGGAAATAAATCTCAGCCTCGGATTTTTACCGAAGCGCACCAGCATTCTCATTTGCACGCCCCCTCATAGCGGTTCATCCCGCAGCCCACACAACCCTTGCGGCAATCCTGGGTCCGTTCGCCCCGCTGCGCCTTTTCCCATTCCCGCCACAAAAAGGATCTGGTAACCCCCGCATCCAGATGATCCCAGGGCAGTTTTTCGTCCCGGTCCCTCTGTCGCAGGGCATAGAAGTCCGGATCCAGCCCTTCTTCCCGGAAGGCCTGAAGCCACAGATCATAGCGAAACTGATCCGACCAGCCATCAAAGCGACAGCCCAGACGCCAGGCGCGCTCCAGCACGTCGGCCAGCCGGCGGTCTCCCCGAGCAAAGACAGCCTCAATATAGCTCAAATCCGGGGCATGATATTTAAAATCCACGCCCTTGACTGTGCGCAGTTCTTCTTTGAGCAGCATCTGCCGGTGAACCACCGTCTCCTGATCCAACTGGCCGCACCACTGGAAGGGGGTGAAGTTTTTGGGAACAAATACCGACGCGCTAACCGTAATGCGCAGCCCCGGCGCCCGCCGCTCCTTAGGCACGGAGAAATAGCAGGCGCGCACTTTGCGGGCCAGATCGGCAATTCCCAGCACATCTTCATCCGTCTCCGTGGGCAAACCGATCATAAAATAGAGCTTGACGGCTGACCAGCCCTGCTCGAAGGCATCGGTCACGCTGCGCATCAAATCTTCCTCCGTCACGCCCTTGTTGATCACGTCCCTCAGGCGCTGCGTGCCTGCCTCTGGCGCCAGGGTCAACGCCGTGCGGCGCACCTTCTGCGTCTCCTTGAGCGTATCTGTGAGTACCGCGTCAATGCGCTGGGACGGCAGCGAAATTTTTACCCGCCTGCGGGCAAAGCGCTCCACCATGCTATGAGCCAGTTCTGGCAGACAGGAATAGTCGCCACTGGAAAGGCTCATCAGTGAAATCTCGTCATAGCCCGTGGAATCCACCAGTTTCTGCGCCAAATCCATCAGCTTTTCCTGCTTGCGTTCCCGCACTGGCCGATAGATCATGCCTGCCTGGCAAAAGCGACAGCCCCGGGTACATCCGCGGAATATCTCCAACATGATGCGATTGTGCACGATTTCCCCGTAAGGAACGATCAGCGTTTCGGGGTAATCCGCCTGATTTAAATCGTTCACCAGCGCCTTGCGCACCAGCTCCGGCGCGCCGCTGCCCGGCAGAGGCTCCACGGACGCAACGGTGCCATCTTCATGATAGCGCACGTCGTAGAGGGAGGGCACGTAAATGCCCGGAATTTGCGCCGCCATGCGCAGATATTCCGATCGAGGCAGGCCAGTGCGCTTCCACTGCTTGTAGACGTCGATGGTGGCCAGCGTCTCCTCCTCGCCATCTCCAATGGCAATCAGATCCACAAAGGGCGCCAGCGGCTCCGGATTGAACGCGCAGGGCCCGCCGCAGATGATGAACGGGTCGTCCTCACCCCGATCTTCCCGGCGCAAAGGAATACCCGCCAGATCCAACGCCTCCAGAAAGTTGGTAAAGCTCATTTCATACTGCAGGGTCACACCCAGCAGGTCAAAGGACTTCACTGGCGTGCGGCTCTCCAGGGAAAACAGGGGGATGTCGTTTTCCCGCATTTGCTGAGCCATGTCCACCCAGGGCGTGAACACCCGCTCGCACCAGCAGTCCTCCCGCCGGTTGATGATGTGGTAGAGAATCCGCATGCCCAGATGAGACATGCCCACCTCGTAAGTATCGGGGAACAAAAAAGCATACCTCACCTCTACCCCCTGAGGATCTTTCATTGCGGCGCCAAATTCGCCGCCCATATATCGAACCGGTTTTTGAACCTTCATCAGAAGACTCTCGATGCGCTCGGACAATTCCACGCAAACGCCTCCTAAAAGTACATATCTATCCGATTAACTCTATCATGAAATAACATATAATTCAACGCAGAATTGTTAAAGAATTGAGCTCTTCAACAAATACAACGAAAAATACAACGAAATCACCCTTGACGACGCGCTCAGAAAAAGCTAATATATTGCGGAAAATAAAAATACCTTTGGTGATTGTTATGCAGAAGAAGACCTTTGTGAGCGCGGAAAAGCTGCGCGAAATTGCTTCGGTTTATCCTACACCCTTCCATCTCTACGACGAGGAAGGTATCCGCGATACCGCCAGAGCGGTCAATCGCGCCTTTTCCTGGAATCATGGTTTTATGGAATATTTTGCCGTAAAGGCCTGCCCCAATCCCTTTATTCTGCAAATATTGAGGGCGGAAGGCTGTGGCGTCGATTGCGCCTCCGTTACAGAACTGATGCTGGCTCAAGCTTCCGGTTTTTCAGGAGACCAAATCATGTTCTCCTCCAATGAAACCCGGGGCGAAGAATACCGCTATGCCCGCTCCGTGGGCGCCATCATCAATCTAGATGATATCACCCACATTGACTTCCTGGCTGCAAACGGCGGACTCCCGGAGAAGATTTGCCTGCGCTACAATCCCGGCGGGGACCTGACCATCGGGGAAACCTGCATGGGCCATCCGGAAGAATCCAAGTACGGCATGACCCGGGATCAAATCTTTGAATCCGCACGCATCCTTTCCAAGAGGGGCGTTAAGGCCTTTGCGCTGCACGCCCTGCTGGCCAGTAACGCCACTGAGACCCATTACTATCCTGAAAATGCGGCGTTGTTATTCTCCCTCGCCGCGGACTTGCACCGGGAATTGGGCGTGGACATCTTCATGGTCAACCTCTCCGGCGGCGTTGGCATCGGCTACCGCCCCGAGGAGGAGACTCCGGACATTGCACGCATCGGGCAGGATGTGCGCAAGGAGTTTGAGCGCATTCTTGTGCCAGCCGGCCTGGAACACGTGCATGTGGCGTCGGAACTGGGCCGCTACATCACCGGTCCCCACGGCTGTCTGGTCACTCAGGCCATCCATGAAAAGCACATCTACCGGGAGTACATCGGCGTGGATGCCTGCGCCGTGGATCTGATGCGCCCTGCCATGTATGGCGCATACCACCACATCACCGTGGCCGGAAAAGAAAATGCCCCGGCTGATCACATCTACGATGTAGTGGGTTCTCTGTGCGAAAACAATGATAAGTTCGCCATCCAGCGGCCCCTGCCCAAAATTGATATGGGGGATCTGCTGATCATCCACGATACCGGCGCGCACGGGTATTCCATGGGATACAATTATAATGGAAAACTCAAATCCGCAGAAATTCTCCTGCACGGAGACGGCCGCTTCTCCATGATTCGCCGCGCAGAAACCCCGAAGGATTACTTTGCCACCTTTGATTTTTGCGATATCATGAAGGATTACTGCTAAATCAAGCCCCATCATCGGATGGTTTTTTCCAATGCCGGGAAGCCAGACTACACCAGCCGGCGCCTTAAGGCGCCGGCTTTTTTCTATTCTATAAAATGCAAATTTTTTCCCGGCTGTTTCCAGATGGCTTCCCTTGGATACTTTGTAATGCGCAGTGCGCACTGCTTACAAAGCCACGATATGTGTGCCCGATAATTATCTGGCCGCGCAGCTTTCTTTTGCCCAGTATTCCTGAACAGCTCATTGTCCGGGGAGCACTTCTTTGAATTATAAGCTCCTGCGCTTTTTCGCCTTTGGCACGGCAATTGACCTTCCCCATTGCTCTATTGAGCTTGCCAAAATTGCTAAAACAAAACATGACCACCGGGCTTGCCGGCAGTCATGTCTTCACAACCATAAAATTTACGGGTCAATGCTTTCCTCTTCTGAATTCCCATCGGCTGCAATTCTGGCTTCCAATACTTCCAAATCAAAGGACTCCAGGGGTTCGCCGCTATAGACGTATTCATAGGCATATGAATATGCCTCCCAGCTTTCCCAGCTTTCCAGGTCTCCGGCAGTTATGGCCACAGCAGGAAGCGCTTGAAATTTTGTTTCGGGAAGCACCCCATTGGTCAAATACTCATGCAGCACTTTAAAACTTACAATCCCCTGAATTGCGGAAGGAGAGGAGGCGACCGCCGATACCGTTCCATCCTCAAGCAGGCCAAGCGCACCCGCGCTATCTCCTACAGTGACAATGTTGATTCCCCTATACCCGGAACCGTTGACAGCCTGGAATCCTCCCTGGGCCATAGCATCGCTGTCCGCAAGTATACTATCAAACTCCGTAAAGGAATTGATCAAAATGTCGGTAAGGTTCTTTCCTTCTTCCACAGTCGTTTCCCCGTTAAGCGTGCCGACTAAATCAATGGAACCAAAGTCGTTCGTAGCGCGATTAAGGCCTTCGGCACAGCCCTGTGCAATGCTGCTGCCCTCAGGCGCGGCACAGTGGAACAACGTCACATTTCCATGGGTTTCTGCCAAATACTTTGCCATGGCATAGCTGCGCTCAGCATAGCCACTGCCCACAGCCGCCAAATAATCTCCTTCGTCCACTGAAGCAGATACATCTACATTTTCAACCACCACAGGGATGCCGGACGCTTTCGCTGCACGGATCAGGGGCTCTGCCTCTTGAGATGTATAAACATAAATAATAATGCCGTCTACCTGGCTGTCCACAAGAGTTTCCAAGGCGGTCAGGGCTTTTTGTGCATCGCCTTCAGCGTCTATCCTGGTAACAGCTATGCCGTTTTGATGGGCGGCATACTCAAAGGCAAGAGCGGATTGAGCGCAACGCATGTCCTTCATCTGCCAGGCAATATAGCCGAAGGTCAGAGGAGCTTCTTCCGCAACAACGCTGCTGCCCAGCGTCAGCGCAAGAATCATTAAAATCGCAAGAAATTTGCTCATGGGATACGTACCTCCTTTCTTAAGGTCCGCTGTACTGCATTTAACGAACTCGTTAAATAGAATTCTTTTCCTTTATTAGACGTACAAACAGAACCTATGTTGCTTGATTTACACAATTAAAGCAATCCCATCTTTTCATTTTATACGATGCCAGTTGAGCTGTCAAGCTTAATCGTATATGAATTGATGCAGCGTCTGAACGCAACCTTCGATGTCTGTAATCTCAATAGTTGAGCCATTGTCCGTCATATGATCATCATCTGGAATGCGCATATTTTCCACATTGCCGGAAATCAAAACTTTCTCTCCCAAAGAAATCAGTTCAGGCAGGCTCAAATTGGTTTGCACACTTTGTTCCAGAACTTCATAGAGGCGCACCCACACCAGTGGATTCCAAAAGCACTCCCTCAATCTTTCTAGAATTCCCGCGATCACTTCCCGCTGGCGGCTAGTGCGTACATAGTCACTGTCGGTGTAGCGAATGCGTGAATAGGCCGTGGCGAACAGACCGTTCAGCCGGACATCCCCGGTGCGCGTCTCCGGTGTGGAATTTGCATAATGCGCGTAGCGCTCCGGGTCCGCTTTGGAAATACTTTTATATGTATTATATGCATTTTTATTTAAGTTCTCCAGCTCTTTTTCCTCCAGATTGACATTAACCCCGCCGACTGCGTCAATAATATCTACCAGCGTGCGAAAATCAACAGCAATGTAATTGGTAATGTTGAGCTGAAAAGTCTCATTTACCACTCGCATGACCAGTTCCGGTCCTCCCATTGCATGGGCAGAATTCAGCTTGTGCCGTCCCTGGCCGGGAATGTCCACCATGGTATCCCGCATCAGGGAGGTCAATTTTATACCATCATACCCAATAGAAGCAACCATAATGGCATCGCTGCGCTGCTGGCCGTCATTTAAAGCATCCAGACCTAAGAGCAAAATATTTATACGATTTCCAGGAAGTCCATCCGTGGGCGAAAGTTCTATTCCCGCGGGTTCCACATTGAACAGGGAGACAGGAAGCGCATAGAGCACTCCTCCCGCAATCAGCGCCAATATCAATATCCAGAAAATGATCTTTAGCGCAGTCAGAACTAACCAGCCCAAGCAGCCATGCGAACGCCTGCGGCGGGCATTTTTCCCTCTGTAAGTATCGTAATACATATTTTGCTCCAAGATAATTCTCAAATTCTCGATCTTTATAAAAATCCATTGTGAACAGTATAGCACATTTTTCTTGCAAAGAAAACGGATAAAATCTATACCGGCGCAGACAATAGCCTCAGGAGGTGCATGGGGATGAAAATCGTTGATTTGAGCGCAAGGCAGATTTTTGATTCGCGTGGCATGCCCACCATAGAAACAAGGGTCTTGTTGGATGATGGAAGCGTAGGCGTAGGCAGCGCACCCTCGGGAGCATCCACCGGAAGTCACGAAGTACAAGAACTGCGCGACGGGGGGAATGCGTATGGCGGAAAGGGTGTCATGCGCGCCGTTGAAGCTGTTAACGGATGCATTCGTGACGCGCTGTTAGGCATGGATGCGCAATGGCAGGGATGTATCGATGATCGCCTGCGAGAATTAGATGGAACACAAAACAAGAGCAAGCTGGGTGGAAACGCTTTGATTGCCACTTCGTGGGCTGTCTCTGAAGCCGCCGCCCACAGCATGGGTTTGGAACTGTTTCAATGGCTGGGTGGAATTCAGGCGGGACAATTGCCATGCCCCATGTTCAACGTCATTAATGGCGGCAAGCATGCAAACAACAATTTAGAAATACAGGAATTTTTAATGATACCCTCTGGCGCAGAAAGCTTTCACGAGGCAATGCGCATGGGCGTAGAGTGCTATCAAGCGCTCAGAGACCTTCTCCGGGAAAATTCCATTTCCACTGCCGTTGGAGATGAGGGTGGATTTGCTCCTGATTTTCAAAAGGACGAAGAAGCCCTTGAATGGATGGTCAGAGCCATAGAAACCGCAGGCTGGAAGCCCGGTGAGGACGTATGTCTGGGGCTGGACATCGCGGCTGCCGAATGGGCCGTAAACGATTTTTACCGCCAGAGTAAGAGCGGAACGCAATTTCGCAGAGGAGAATTGATCGAGTATTATGACGCGCTTTCTCGGCAATATCCTCTCATCTCCATCGAAGATCCCTTGGGAGAGGACGACTTTGAAGGCTTTGGAGAGCTTACCAGCGCTCTGGGTTCGGAACTGATGATCGTTGGAGACGATCTCTTTACTACGAATGGGGATCGACTCATGCGGGGAATATCTGAAGGTGCGGCCAACGGGATACTTGTCAAACCCAATCAAATAGGAACTGTGAGTGAAACGCTGGAAACTGTACAACTGGCGCGCCAAAATGCATACAGCGTGGTGGTTTCGCATCGCAGTGGAGAGACGAATTCATCTGCAATCGCGGATTTGGCTGTGGCTGTAGGAGCGCAGTACATTAAGGCGGGTGCTCCTGCGCGAGGTGAGCGGCTTTCCAAGTATAACCGACTACTGGAAATTGAAGAACAAGTCTGTGGTTTGTGATAGAGTATCCCCAAGTCCTTGGGGCCTCTGATTGGGTGCAAATATCGCATGTTTCTGGCGGAGCGACAGGGTGCAATTGCTCGCTAGGCCGTCGACGGCAGGAAGGCGATGGGGATGAGTATTGAGAGGAAAATTGATGATTTTTCTCTCAATATTCATCCCCCAAGATCTTGCTCATACATTCACGAATCAAAATAGCTAAATTCTCTGCGTATGGATCTAATCAAAATTGTTTGCCTGCCGCTGATCTATTTCGAAGCGCGCCCATCGCGGCCAAATTCCTGATTTGGCCGTAAAAATATCAGGCCCACGCTCCCTTTCTGCTGCCAACACTTGAAACAGCCCATTGCATTAGCCGCAAAAATTCGTCACAACGCCCAAATAATGAATGCGCCTCCAGGCAAGCGCTTTACCCCCTATTGGCCTGTACCCGCTGCGCCACACGGCAATGCTCAGTGCAATAACCCGTGAAACCACCGGCCGATGATGCCGATGGTTCCACACGAAAAAGTGAAATTGTATGATCTACTCCACTGTCACGCTCTTAGCCAAATTACGGGGTTTATCCACATCCAATCCCCGAGCGATGGAAACGTAGTAGGCCATCAGCTGAAGAGGAACCACTGCCAGTGAAGTCATGAAATGTTCATCTGTCTGAGGCACATAGACAGTAAAATCCGCCGTATCCTCCATATTGTAATGTCCAAAGCCCGTCAATCCCATCAGATAGGCGCCGCGGCTCTTGACCTCTACCATATTGCTAATCATTTTTTCATACAGACCGCTCTGTGTCGCAATGGAAATCACCAGGGTTCCCTGCTCCACGAGGCTGATCGTGCCATGCTTGAGCTCACCCGCCGCGTAGGCCTCTGAATGGATATAGCTGATTTCCTTCATCTTCAGGCTGCCTTCCATCGCGATGGCATAATCCAGGCCCCGCCCCAGGAAAAATATATCCCTGGCATTGGCATACTTCGATGCAAACCACTGTATGCGATCCTTATCCTCAAGTATCCGATTAATTTTATCGGGTATGCGCTCCAATTCGGCGATGAGCTTGCGATACTCGTCGTCCTCCAACACGCCCCTCACTTTTGCAAATTTAAGCGCCAACAAGTCGCAGGCCATCAACTGGGCGGAATAGGCCTTGGTGGTTGCCACAGCAATCTCGGGACCTGCCAATGTATAAAAAACATTATCGGCCTCCCTGGCAATGGAACTTCCTACCACATTCACAACCCCGAGCGTTCTGATTCCCCGATTCTTCGCTTCCCGCAATGCCGCAAGGCTATCAGCCGTTTCTCCCGATTGGCTAATGATCAAAACCAGATCATCCTTGTCCATTATGGGTTTGCGATAGCGAAATTCGGAGGCCAGGTCTACCTGCACGGGAATTTCTGCCAAATCCTCCAGCACATATTTCGCCGCCACCCCCACGTGGTAGGCAGAACCGCAGGCCACGATATGTATTTGTTTGATGCTCTGAATCTCTTCCTCCGTGAGCCCCACTTCGGTAAAATCAATTTCTCCATCTTTTACTACAGAACGGAAGGTATCTGCCACCGCTTTGGGCTGTTCGTGGATTTCCTTCATCATGAAATGCTCATAGCCGCCCTTTTCGGCCGCTTCCGCATCCCATGTTATTTCCGTCAGGGGCTTTTCAATGATGTCTCCATCAATATTCAGAAATTGCGCCTCACCCGGAGAGAGTCTGGCCATCTCCATGTTGCCGATGTAGTATACGTTTCGACAATATTTGAGAATTGCGGGAACATCCGAAGCCAGATATGTTTCCCCTTCATTGACGCCAATGATCATCGGGCTATCCTTTCGGGCTACAAAAATTTCACCCGGGTAGTCCTTAAACATTACGGCCAACGCATAGGACCCTCGCACGCGCACCATGGTCTTTGCCAGCGCATCTGTAGGGCCCATAGCGTACTTTTTATAGTAATAGTCCACGCTTTTGATAAGCACTTCCGTATCTGTTTCGGAATAAAAGGCATAGCCCTTACGGATCAGCTTATCCTTGAGCTGCTGGTAATTTTCGATAATGCCATTGTGCACGCCCACCACATTCATATCATCGCTGCAGTGAGGGTGTGCATTGGTCTCGTTTGGTTCTCCGTGAGTCGCCCAACGGGTATGGCCAACGCCACAGGTTCCAATCAGTGCATTGCCATCATCGGTCTTTTCCGCCAATACGCGAAGCCTACCCTTAGCTTTGACGATCTCCGGTTGGCGATCTCCATCGCGAACCACCATGCCCGCTGAATCATAGCCCCTGTACTCCAATTTAGACAGCCCGCTGAGCAATATGGGTGCCGCCTGCCGGGTTCCGGTGTAACCTACGATTCCACACATCTATCCATTTCCTCCATTTTTGTTTCCCAAATCTCAAAACAATCTTATTTTTCGGCTTTTCCCCATCAAAAACCGCCGTTCTCTGCCAGACTTTCTCCCGTTCATTGGCGCTCTGCATCATTCTTATTCCGCGGAAAGTGGTAAAAATGCCCGGTATCCTGCCAATTCAAGACCCACCATGCGTTCTCCAATTACCTGCCGGAAACCTTTGCGCATACTGATGTTTGAACCATCTTCAAGTACGGCGCCAGAGCATCCTTTCACCCAGGAAAGAGTTCAAAGCGTTGTCCGCAAATTTCCGCTTCCCCGAGCGGCCATTGAAGGGATGCACCCCTTTTCTCAACCCATTTTCCCTGGGTGTTGCGGGAATGATGCGGAAAGTAATCGGTATGACGGAAATTTCATGTACAAAGCTGCGCCAGCTTTTACTGCCAACTTTGTCTGTGGACTGATCATATCCGTCTCACTGTAACAACAGATATCCGTCAACAATCGCGCCAAATCCAACGCATAAGCGTGCATTGCAATGTGATCGCTGGCTACGCGTATGGTACCATATTTCCTGCTCAAATTCAACATGGTTTTGATAAACTTATTGCCGCTCAAACCAAACACTCAGGCTCTCCTGACCATAGCAAATATTGTAATCCGGCCGTTCGGGCAAGTTCTCCCGCCCACGTCGCCCCTCCTTAAAAGTTTAAAAGGCGAATGCCATTTACAATCCGATTGCTGTGACTGCGCACCCCAGCCATTGGACGCCCAGTCTGTGCCGGTGCACATCATCCTCACATTCAAAGCTTTGCAAGCCTCAGAAAGCCATGGGTTTCCCTTTGCCCCAATACCCCTTAGCTCTTGTCTTCCCACTCACAAAGTCTGAAGCAGTCCGTGCCGCACAGCAAATCACTGCGCCGGCGTCGCGTCAACGCAGAAGCGGTACACTCACCGCTCTATGTCTCAAATATCCAATTGTACACAAAATGGGGACAACGCCGTATCGTCCAGAGTTCAACTGTAGGCCAGTGCCAGGGCACTTCCCACAGATTTATTTCTCTGCGGACCAGTCTTTGGACTATATCACGATCCAGTTACTTTCCGACCATCCCATCTTTGGAAGAAAATGGGATTATTGCTCAACCAATTTCCCCGCAGGGTTCAGTTCCCCTTCCTCGGCGCTCATGGAGATTTGCTCATATTTTGACGCACGTGCGTAAATCAATGCAATAAATAAGCAGCGGCATTATTGCCGCTGCTTATGGCTCGTATCGAATTATTCTTCGTAAATAAACTGATGGAGCAGTTCAGTATTCTTTGCCAAATCTGCCTTAATCATCCAAGTTCCGCTAAAGGTTCCGGACTGATAGGCGCCATCGGCAGGTATGCGATACTGGCCAACCGTCTCCGTATCAATGCTCAGAATAGTCGTTGCCAAGCTCTTAATTTGCTCATCCGTCAGATTTGTCTCCACAACCTGAGAAATGGAAGTGGCAATTTCCAGCACTTCATTGAGCTCCATATCCTGAGCCTTTGTGGCCAATGCCAGCAACGTGTCCTGACCACGCATTACACGTCCAAAGTCACTGTCGGTGTAGCGATCACGGCAATGGGCCATGGCCTGCATACCATTGAGGTGCACGACGCCTTCTGAGGCAATAAGGGAATAGTCCTCATAGGGCTCTTTCTCTTGCTTGGTATCTTTCTTATAGTGATTAATGTAATCATTGGCGACCTTGACTTCACTGGAGCTCAATTCCAGATCAACGCCTCCAAAGTAATCCACAATATCAATCATGTCGCGCATGTTGATCAGCACGTAGTTCTCGATGTCCATGCCGAAAGACTCATTTACGGTTTGAACCGCCAGCTCCGGACCGCCGAACACATTAGCAGCGTTGATTTTGTTATTATTCTTTCCAGGGATGCTCACCCATGTGTCACGCATGATGCTGGTCAACTTCGCACGGCCCTCTTCCTGATTGACGGACAAAATCATCATCGTGTCCGTGCGACCTGCTCTTTGTGACATGTTCCGATCATCGGAGCCCAGCAGCAGAATGTTCCACCATTCGCCATCTGAAGCTTCCTCCGCCATTACCACCGTGCAACTCATCGTCAGCATCAGTACCAATACTAGTGCCAGAATCTTACGTACCATAGTTCACACTCCATTCTGTCTGTATTTTGAGCCGCGGATTGCCGCGGATGCTCACCGCACATTATTATTTCGCAAATTATTCGCCGTAAATAAATTCCTTTAGAAGTTTCTGATTCTCCTGGAGATTGGGTTTGATCATCCAAGTTCCGCTAAACGTGCCGGAATCAAAGGTTCCATCCGCAGGCACCCGGAACTGTTCAACCTGATCCACTTCCATGACCATGAATGCTGTAGCCAACGATTTGATTTCTTCCTCATCCATACTGGTATTGATGATGGAATAAATATCGCCGGCAACTTCCGTAAGTTCATCCACATCGAGATTTTGCGCTTTATCCGCCATGGCCAGCAAGACTTCCTGCTGACGCATGACCCGACCGTAATCGCTATCCGTATAGCGATCGCGGCAATAGCTCATTGCCAACAGACCATTGAGATGCACCAGACCAGTTTCGTTGAGCACCGTCTCTCCCTCGTAATCGGATGCACCCTTGACTTCATTAAAATAGTGTTCAACATAGTCATTGATCTGCCTGCGTTCACTTTCGCTGACCTCAATATCGACGCCGCCCAGCATATCAATGATCTCAACCAGATCCTCCATATTGACCAACACATAATCTTCGATGTCTGTGCCAAAACATTCATTGACCGTCTTTATGGCCAGCTCAGGGCCGCCATAGACATTGGCCGCATTAATTTTGGCATTTCCATGTCCCTCAATATGCACCCATGTATCGCGCATAATGCTCGTCATTTTAACCAAGGCTTCATCACGATTGATGGAAAGTATGATCATGGTGTCCGTGCGATCGTATTTATCCATCTGACGGGCGTCTCCACCTAGCAGGAGAATATTCTCCCATCCACTCGGTTGCTCCTCCGCAAACGCAGCCCCCATAGACAATACCAGCATTATGCAAATGACAATAGCAAGTAACTTACGCATTTCTCCATCCTTTCTTGCCGATCACACTCGGAATAGCGGCATGCTCATGGGAATTGGTTCCCTTTGTCCTAATTTGACGGAACATCAAAAAGCAAATGTCCATCTGTCAGTTCATTGGCATAAGGTGCTCCAAATTCCTTTTTTAACTTAAGCCAAGCCTCGTGCATGTGCACGCTTCGCACCGTCGAACTATGCGCATCCGTTGCGATAGCGTCAATCATGTCCCAGTCCAGCAACTTTTCCACAAATCGATGCGTGGCGGCGTCCTTTTTTCCAATAATACTGGAACAATTGACTTGGAAATAAATTTCCATCTCGGTCTTGAGCTTTTCCATGCGCGCAGGATGCATTGCCAGGCATCTATAACGCTCAACATGTGCGACTATGGGCAAATAGCCATGACATAAAAGTGCGTCCAACGCCTCTCTCAGTCGCTCAAAGCGAACATCGGGAGAAAACTCCACAAGCACATGATCCGTACCAGCCATCGTTGGAATGCGGCCATCTTGCAGGAAACTACAAGTCTGGTTGGTATACAGGATTTCTGCTCCTTCAAACAATTCAATCGGAAGGTTGCGTTCCTTGCAATAGGTACGCGCTTCCTCCATTGCCTGATGATATTGCTCCCAATTGAAGCGTTTTACACCTGGCGTCACGTGGGGCGTAGCAACGATTCTCCCAATCCCATCTTCCATGGCTTTGCGCAACATTGCGTGCATTTCCTTAGGATTGGGAGCTCCATCGTCAATTCCGTAAAGTAAGTGATGATGAATGTCAGTATAATATTTCATTTATTTCTTGATGCAGGGCGTCCGGATCTGGCTTTCTTATTCTCATTGGGTTTATAATAGTCAGAATTATAGTGCGTATAATAGGATTTATTGTAATATTTCTTGCTGCTGAGCGCATCAAGATCCACATCATTGAGCACCGCCCCGAGAATAGAGCAACCAGTGCGCATAATCTGATTCTTGGCTTCCAACAACTCACGGCGCGAAATGGTATTATACCGCACCGCAAAAATCGTTCCATCACAAGACTTGGCAATTTCCGCCGCGTCGATGATGACGCCTACAGGCGGGGCATCCACAATGACAAATTCAAAGCGCTCCTGCAGAGCCTTGAGCATCTGCTTGAGCCGCGGCGTGCTCAACAGAGCCAGCGAATTGGAAACTTCCCGTCCCACCGGCACCATATACGCCCCGGGCAGGTTGGTTTCATATACCACATCATTGATGGAACACATTCCCGCAAGGTAATGCACCGTGCCATAGCCGGAGCCTTCCAATATTCGGACGCCGTATTTCGCGGCAATCTGCGATCTGCGCAGATCGCAGTCCACCAGTATCACCCTTTTGCCCAGTTGCGACAGCGTCCGCATGATGTTCATGGTTAAAAAGGATTTACCTTCGTGGGCTTGCGTGCTGGTAACCATGATAATTCTTTTTTCATTGCCTACAAATGTCAAGTTCGTACACAGGGTGTTAATGGCCTCTTTGCAGGCATAATCCAATGTGCGAAAGCGCACGAATTCCAGCTTATTCATAAAAGTCAACCCCTCTGCTTTCTGGCGTTCTTGCTATTGCTGTGCTCACGTCCCGGCCCTTCAAAGTCACCGTTGGTGGGCACCACTGCCAGTGTAGGCATATCAATATACTTCCGAATGTCTTCAGCGGTTTTGACCTTATCATCCAGCAGGAACTGAATGATAACAATCGCACTCATCACCAATACGCCAAGCAACAGCCCCAATGCCAAATTCAAACCCTTTCTGGGGCTGACCGGGGCCTCAGGCAGCAATGCTGAAGAAAGTATGCTGGGTTCATCTGTTTTCATGGTCAATGCGATATAGGAACTGGCCACCTCGGCATATTTATTGGCCATTACCATCGCTTCCTGAGGATCGTCGGAAGTGACGGTGATGTAGAGGATTCGCGTATCGCCGGGATTGCTTATCTGAAGCATTTGCCCCAATTTTTCATAACTATAGTCTAGTCCCAATTCCTCAATTACTTTTTGATGTACTTCCCAGGTATCAAAGACTTCCTGATAGTCAGAAGTGAGATAGGAACCGATTTGTAAGTCGGACAGATTAATGGCTGAATCACTGGCGCTCATTACATATATTTTGCAAGTCGCCTCGTACATGGGCGTAGCCAGAATGAAACTGTAAATACCAAGGATAATCATTCCCGCCAAGCCAGCGGCAATGATTTTTTTGATATTCTCCATCAAACGATAGAATAACTCCATCAAGTCTATCTCGACTTCAGAACCCTTGTCAGAGGTATCCTCAAATTTCTGATCCAGGCGCTGCAATTCCTTATCGCTCATACGTTTCCTTCCACCTTGCTTGTAAATTTGATGATGCTTTGTCCCACCGGGTTTATCTATTATAAAGTTCCTCCATTACCAAATGCTCTTTGTATAAAAGAGAGGAACCAACATTTCAAGGGCACCGGTCTCATCCAATACAACCGCAGATGCATCCGCGTCCTCGCCGCTGAGCGCGGGCTTCACCGGCAAATCCACCATGTCCGGGCGTTCATAGCGCTCGGATTTATCCATGACCTTCGCCAGCGCGCCGCTCTTCATATCCGTAATGATATAATCTGCCAGCTCCTCATTCAGCGCCGTAAGTTCTTCCAGACTTTTCTGCTCCAGCACTGATTTTAATGCCC
This sequence comes from Clostridiales bacterium, assembly GCA_019419995.1. Lineage (GTDB taxonomy): Bacteria > Bacillota > Clostridia > Christensenellales > Aristaeellaceae > SFTH01. Next base: position 100,440 of record JAHZHZ010000003.1, on the reverse strand, counting down.
TCAGCTGCGTTTCCGCATCGCCCTCGACCATTTCTACGCCGTCGATGTAAGCCATTCCTTCCAGTTCGAAGGCCGCATAGTAATTGATCAGGTCCTCGCCCAACAACCCATTTACGGCGTCGACCAGTCGCAGGCAATTCTCTTCCGAGTTATCGCTCAGGGGATAAAGTTCACACAGCGGCACTGCCCCTTCGGCCTCAGAAGACTCCACCATCAAATTAGAATCAATTTGAATGGGCGACATTTTTCTTTCATCATCATCCACCACAAGCAGTGCAATGAAGTCCGCTTTCTGCTTGCCACTGGTTTCGTCAGTAAGGATTCCCATCAATAGAATCGTAGTTAACTGGTTGCGCAGAATATAATTTTCGCCCTCATACTCAATCTTGGGAATATCGTCAAACCGGTCTGAAAGATCTCCTTTTACTGCCTCTGCGCTCACGGTGCCTGACAACAAGCACGCAAGTACCAGGCCAATCAGGCCGATTCTTTTTAAATTTTCAAACATCGCATTCTCCCCTTAATCACATATCTGCGAAACTTTCGCAAACCTATTCCATCCTTCCAATATGGATAGACAAGCGGATTACAAAGGCTTTGCCCTCCCTTGTAATTGCCGTGTAGGTGGCAAGTATATAATTCCAGCAGATATATCTGTCTCAGAAACAATTCTGACCAACTTGCATATTCTGAATAGCGCGGCCTTCCGATTCATGCTTGGCATCAAAACCGTTTATGTAGTCCCTCTTCCTGGCTCCCACCAGGGACCGGGCATCTATTCAGGCATAAGAGTTGTCAGCCTCTCCCATCCGCACTTTTCCTATATTCAAGCGACAAATTGTCGACAATCAAATGAAAAAAACGCTACGGACAGACAACATTATTTTACACTTCATTCTTACATATGTCAAATTGTATTACTGTTAAGTTAATGGAAACTGTGTTATATCCCTCCTTCAGCCTTGCACGCTCAAATCCAGCACTGTTTTGCGCTCTTGAGACCTTGGTTGATCGTTGGTATACTATCATCAGATAATTACAGCGAGGTGGAGTTTATGCTATCCATAATTGCGGCCTTCGATCAAAACAAATGTATTGGTAAAAACGGGCGCATTCCCTGGCACATACCCGGGGAGCAATTGCATTTCCGAAAGTTGACTCTGGGAAGCGCCGTAATTATGGGGCGGCGAAGCTATGAGGAAATTGGCCACCCACTCCCCCAGCGTCTCTGCATTATCCTCACCCGACAGCCAGATTACTGCGCTCCCGGTTGCCTGATTGCACATAGTCTTTCGGAAGCCATCGCGCTATGTGAAGGCTTAGATATTTTCATTGCGGGGGGCGCAGAAATTTACGCGCAGGCCCTTCCCTTGGCAGATCGCCTGTATCTGACAGAAATTGAAGCAGTCTTTGATGGCGACACCTTTTTCCCCAATTTTGATGAAAGCCAATACAACAAATATATAGACGAAAAAATCAATGGAAATGTTCCTTATACCTATTTAATTTACACGCGAAAAAGCTGATTGCATAATGATGATTGCCCTTGCCCGAGTTCTTTACCTGAAATTGGTTGTCCGTCATTGCCTGTTTATGATAGTATGTTTTCGAAATACGATTCAGAGGTTGTATCCTCATTGGGGGAGGTATCATCTTCATGCCGTCCAAACTGCGCAAATTGGTTGGAAATCGTTCCTTCTACGCCATGCTCATGGCTGTAGTAATTCCAATTATTGTGCAAAACGCGATCAGTAATTTTGTTAATTTGCTGGACAATCTAATGGTAGGGCGCATTGGCACTGATCAGATGTCCGGCGTTGCAATTGCAAATCAGCTGATCTTTGTATTCAATCTTACCATTTTCGGCGCTGTATCCGGTGCAGGAATTTTTACTGCCCAGTATCATGGAGCAGGCAACACGGAAGGTGTTCGCGCATCCATTCGCTATAAGCTCTATATCTGTCTGGCGCTGACCGCTGCGGCCATCGCACTGTTTATGTTTTCAGGGCCCAAACTTGTTTCCTATTATCTGCATGATTCATCTGATTCCCAGCGCGTGTTGCGAACGATGGAGTACGCCATGGACTATATGCGCGTCATGCTGCTGGGACTGGTGCCCTTTGCTCTGGCACAATGTTATGCCGACACTCTGCGCGAGACCGGCAAAACTGCCCTCCCCATGGTGGCCAGCATTGTCGCCGTTATGGTCAATCTGGTGTTTAACTACCTATTGATCTTCGGCAAATTCGGTTTTCCCACTTTGGGAGTTAAGGGTGCGGCAATTGCGACGGTCCTCTCCAGATATGTGGAGTTAGCCATCATCGTCATCTATACTCATGCCAATCCCCAGCGCTATCCCTTTTCCAGCGGCCTATATAGGAAATTCAGCATTCCCCGTCCTCTGGTCAGGGACATCACCCTCAAAGGGACGCCCCTATTGCTCAATGAACTGCTCTGGTCCACCGGCATGGCCATGTTGAGTCAGATCTACTCTCTGCGCGGCTTAGACGTAGTGGCTGCCACCAATATTTCCAGCACCGTCTATAACCTGTTCAGCGTCGCCTTTCTGTCCATGGGCAGCGCCTCTGCCATCATTGTGGGACAGGCGCTTGGCGCAAATGAAACGGAGACGGCCAAGGACCACAGCTGGAAATTAATGGCCTTCTCCGTCGTAGTAAGCATGGGTGTGGGAAGCATTTTACTCCTATTTTCCCGTAGCATCCCCATGCTATATAATACGACTTTTGAAGTCCATAATTTGGCCACATGGCTGATTCGAATTAACGCTGCCATCATGCCCGTCAGCGCGCTGGTCAACTGCGTCTATTTCATCATGCGCTCCGGAGGAAAGACGGGGATCACCTTCCTCTTTGACTGTGCATTTACCTGGGTGGTCATCATACCACTGGCTTACGTTTTGGCACATTTTACCCAGTGGAATATTTTGATCATCTTTCTGTGCGTGCAGCTGACCGAGTTGATCAAATGCGCCATCGGTCTGGTTTTAATCTGCAAAGGGATCTGGATTCATAATATTGTTTCCGAACAGCCCTGATGGCTTGTTTAAGCCGCGTTCGTCAATATCGAACGCGGCCTCCGCATAAAACGGGTCTCCTATGCTTTTATTTTCCGCCTGAGGCGGCTGGCCCCTATAGCGCCTAAGGGAAGTCATTTCCGCCAAACGTATTCGCGCTTCCTCATTTGCCGAACAACTGAACCCAGTAATATATGTTTCCTGCTTTATAACAGCACACACCAATGGACCCATAACTTGAGCGCAGAATGTTTCTGCGATGTCCATCTGAACTCATCCAGGCCGCCATAACTTTGTCCACCGTCTTCTGACCCCGGGCAATGTTTTCCCCATAAGCTACTTCCGATACCGTGCTCCAATTGCTGCCGTCCGGACGCGTATGGCTAAATTTTTCTACGATTTCCTTCGCCCGAACCCGAGCCGCTTCTGTCAGCCTGGCATCCACACGAACTTCGCCCAGGCCCTGCTTAGCTCGCTCCATGTTTACCTCGTCTACCACCGCGCTGGCATAGGAATCCAAATAGGTATCTGCATATGCCATACCCACCGTCATGAGCAACAGCGCCAACAAAAGCGTTATACTCCTTCTAAGCCTCAATTATTTCACTCTCCTTTGTGTCAATTCATTCTTTTGAAATATATTTCGAAACAATATTATCAATTTATACATAATTAGTCAATAAAAAATAGTCAATTTCCCAGATATTGACATTCAGGAATCATGGATTCATACTATTCGGAAAGAATTATTGGAGGAACCACCATGGTGGAAAGAGAAGAACTCCGAGCAGATCTATTGCTATACAAGCAAGGTTTTGCCGCCAGCCGAGAACGCGCTCAAGCGTTGATAGGCGCAGGACTTGCCTATGCAGATGGCCTGCTCATTCAAAAGCCCGCTCAAAAGCTTTCATGCGAATCCCAAATTGAAATCCGAGGGGAATGGTGCCCCTACGTAAGTAGAGGGGGATTTAAATTGGAGCACGCATTAAAGAGCTTTCACGTGGTCCCCGACGGTCGAATCGCGCTGGACGTGGGAGCTTCTACCGGTGGTTTTACCGATGTATTGCTACAAAACGGCGCCAAATTGGTCTATGCGCTGGATGTAGGCATAGGGCAGCTGGATCAAAAAATCGCATCGGACCCCCGCGTCGTGCAGATGGACAAGGTAAACGCACGCGCCCTGACTCCGGATATGTTTTCCCAGCAGCCTGATCTGGCGGTGATGGACGTCTCCTTTATTTCCATCCTTAAAATTTTGCCGGCATTGGGCAATGTTCTGGGCCCCCAAGGTGAATTAATTTCGTTGGTGAAACCGCAATTTGAGGCAGGCATCGAGCAGAAGGGAAAAAAAGGAATTATCACCAACCCCGCCGTGCACGAGAAAGTACTTTTGAATCTGGCAAACCAGGCCCCTCTATCGGGCTGGAAAATTCTATCATTCGATTATTCCCCCATTCTGGGCACCCAGGGCAATTTAGAATTCCTGGCACACCTCGTTCCTGAACACAACAATTGCTCCGCCCCGGAACCCTCTCAAATACGTTCCCTTGTGCGAGAGGCGCATGCCCGCTTGCGCCGTTCGAAAAAGTTCTCATAGAAAAATCCCCGCGTCCGATTAGACGCGGGGATTTCTGTGTATTTGCGCACTTTTATGCTTTAAAAACTTATTCCACAGAAATATACTTATCCAGAATGGCCTGTACACTGCCGTCCGCAATCAGCTCCTCCAGCGCAGCATTAAAGGGCTCCAGCAGGTCGCTTCCCTTGGCAAAGCACACGGCATATTCCTCCTGCGCATAGGCGGTATCCAGAATGGACAGACCTTCGTTGCTGTTAACAAAGTTAACGGCTACCTGGTCGTCGATGATCACGCAATCCACCTTTCCGCTGTTGAGGGCTACTATGGCATCCGGAGCTTTATTGTATCTCTCTACGCTATGGGACAAGCCCTTCTGCTCAACATCATCTGTAATGAACAAATCTCCGGTGGTTCCAATCTGAACGCCTATTTTAAAGCTTTTTTCCAGATTAAAGAGATCATCCACCGATGTAATTGAACTGCCTTCAGGCACAATGACGGATTGCTTGGCAGTGGTATACGGAATACTGAAATCTACGCTTTCTTTGCGCTCTTCGGTGATGGTGAAACCAGACATGCCAAAGTCCACCTTGCCGCTCACCACTGCGGCGATGATGGAATCGAACTGCATATCCACGATCTCCACCTGGCAACCCATTTTTTCCGCCACCGCCTGTACGATTTCCACATCAATGCCTACAATCTCGCCAGTGGCATCATCGTAGTACTCATAGGGCGCAAAATCAATGCTGGAGCCCATAATCAGCGTCTGAGTCTCGGCACAAGCCATGCCCGCAAATCCCAGCAAACCAGCCATCAAAAGAACAAACAACTTCTTCATTCTTCTCCAACCTCCCAATCTGTTTTTCCCAATTTTCCTTTCGGAAATGATGGGCCAAGGATAGCACATTCTTTTTCGCCTGTCAATGAATATTTATGTAAATTTTCAAATTTATTTGTACATTTATTCTCAAGTTCCCCTTTTATACAGAAATTTTCCGCAAAACTATTGAATAATTATAAGACATGAGCTATAATAGGACATCATCAAACACAAGGGAGCCGAAGAAAATGACCATGAAGGGACAAAGCTTTTTAAAATTGTTGGACTTTACACCCGCTCAGATCAGCGAACTGATCGATCTGTCTGCACAGCTGAAGGCCGAAAAGAAGGCCGGGATGGCGCAGGATGTTTTAAAGGGCAAGAACATTGCGTTGATCTTTGAAAAGACCAGCACACGGACGCGCTGCAGTTTTGAAGTGGCCGCCCACGATCTGGGAATGGGCGTGACCTATCTGGACCCCAGCGGGTCTCAGATCGGGAAAAAAGAATCCATTGCGGATACGGCCCGGGTATTGGGACGCATGTATGACGGAATCGAATACCGCGGCTTCGGCCAAGAGATTGTAGAAACCCTGGCTAAATACGCCGGCGTGCCGGTGTGGAACGGACTGACCAACGAATTTCACCCCACGCAGATTCTAGCCGACTTTCTGACGATCCGGGAACACTTTGGACGGTTGAAGGGCATCAAACTGGTATACATGGGGGATGCCCGCTACAACATGGGTAATTCGCTGATGGTTGGCTGCGCAAAGATGGGTCTGCATTTCGTTGCATGCGCGCCCAAAGCCTATTTCCCCGATGCTGCATTGATTAAGCAATGCCAGTCCATTGCGGCAGAGACAGGCGCCACGCTGGAATTCTGCGAGGACCCCGTCCAGGCAGTTCAGCATGCAAACGTAATTTACACAGATGTCTGGGTCTCCATGGGTGAACCCGATGAAGTCTGGGCTCAGCGCATACGGGATCTATCCCCCTACCAGGTCAACGCCGCCCTGATGAAACAAGCCGCGCAGGATTGCGTGTTTATGCACTGTCTGCCATCCTTTCACGATTTAAACACCGGAATCGGCCGGGAAATCTCTGCCAAATACGGTTTAAATGAAATGGAAGTTACCGACGAAGTGTTTGAGTCCCCCGCCTCCATCGTATTTGATGAGGCCGAGAACCGTATGCACACCATCAAGGCTGTCATGCTGGCCACCTTGAAGTAACGCTTGGAGCTATCGAAAAGAGGGAGATACATGGGCAAAGCATATCTGGTATTGTCCGACGGAAGCATCTATGAGGGCATTGGATTTGGAGCGGAAGCGGAAGCTACCGGCGAATTAGTGTTCACGACGGGTATGGTGGGCTACATCGAAACCCTCACAGATCCCAGCTATGCCGGGCAGATTATCATGCAGACTTTTCCATTGATCGGCAATTACGGCATCATCGAATCAGACTTCGAGGGAAGCTGTGCCGCGAAGGGCTATGTCGTGCGGCATTGGTGCGACTCGCCCTCCAATTTCCGCAGCCAGGGGAATGTTGATGCCTTTCTCAAGGCCCATGGCATTCCCGGCATCTGCGGTCTGGATACTCGGGCGCTGACGCGAAAAATTCGGGAACATGGGGTTATGAACGCCCGCATTTGTGCGAAAATCCCCGAAGATCTGAGCGAAATTTGCAATTACCGGATCAGCGGTGTCGTGGACGCTGTCAGCTGTAAAGCGCCTAGGCTACTTCCTGCCGAGGGCACAGCCCGTTATAAAATTGCCCTCATCGATTATGGCGCAAAGCGCAACATCGCCCGGGAACTTCAGCGCCGGGGCTGCGACGTGACCATCCTCCCCGCCTCCACCTCGGCAGACAGCCTGCTGGGCGCCGGTTACGACGGGGTTATGCTCTCCAACGGGCCCGGAGACCCCGCCGAAAACCGCTACTGCATTGCGCAGATTGAAAAATTGCTGGGCAAACTGCCCCTCTTTGGCATCTGCCTGGGCCATCAGTTGACGGCCTTGGCCGCCGGGGCAAAAACCCAGAAAATGAAATACGGCCATCGGGGCGCCAATCAGCCCGTGCGGGAAGTGAACGGCCAGCGCTGCTACATCACCAGTCAAAACCACGGTTACGCGGTGGCTTCGGATTCCATCCGACAGGGCCGCCTCAGTTACATCAACGCCAATGATGGAACCTGCGAGGGCATTGATTACCCTGAATTTAACGCCTTTACCGTACAGTTTCACCCCGAGGCCTGTTCAGGCCCCAGAGATACTTCCTTTCTCTTTGACCGCTTCATTTCCATGATGGGAGGCGATGAGGTATGCCGTTGAACCCAAAGATTAAAAAGGTGCTGATGATTGGCTCCGGGCCCATCGTCATCGGCCAGGCCGCTGAATTTGACTATGCGGGCGCCCAGGCCTGCCGCGTGCTAAAGGCAGCAGGAATCAATGTGGTGCTGGTCAACTCCAACCCAGCCACCATCATGACAGACCAGGCGCTGGCGGATGAGATCTATCTGGAACCGCTGACTGCCTGTACCCTCAAACGCATCATTGAGCACGAAAAGCCCGACAGCATGCTGGCGGGCTTGGGTGGGCAGACTGGCCTGACCCTGGCTATGCAGCTGTCCCGGGAGGGATTTTTGCAGGCCCATGGCGTACAACTCATCGGCACCAACGCCGATGCCATCGACAAGGCGGAGGACCGTCAGCTCTTCAAGGATACCATGACCGCCATTGGCGAGCCCGTCATTCCCTCGGGCATCGCGCACAGTGTAGAGGACGCTCTGGCCGTAGCGGAAACAATCGGCTATCCGGTCATCGTCCGTCCCGCCTTTACGCTGGGCGGTGCGGGCGGCGGCGCGGCGGACAGCCCTGAATCCCTCCGGGAGATCGCTCAGGTGGGACTGGATCTGTCTCCCATCACCCAGGTGCTCATTGAGCGCTCTGTGGCCGGTTGGAAGGAAATCGAATTTGAAGTGATGCGGGATGGAGCCGGAAATGTCATTGCCGTATGTTCCATGGAAAACTTGGACCCGGTGGGTGTGCATACGGGTGACTCCATCGTGGTGGCCCCTGCCCTCACCCTCTCCGACCGCGAATACCAGATGCTGCGCAGCGCCTCGTTGAACATCATCAGCGCTCTGGGCATTGTGGGTGGTTGCAATTGCCAGTTTGCTCTCAATCCCAACAGCTTTGAGTATGCTGTCATCGAAGTCAATCCCCGTGTTTCCCGCTCATCCGCCCTGGCCAGCAAGGCCACCGGATATCCCATCGCCAAAGTCACCACCCAGATCGCCCTGGGTTATACCCTGGACGAGATTAAAAATGAAATCACCGGAAAGACTTGTGCCTGCTTTGAGCCCACGCTGGATTACGTGGTAGTCAAGCTGCCCAAGTGGCCCTTCGATAAATTTGCCGGGGCCAGCCGCCAACTGGGCACTCAGATGAAAGCCACGGGTGAAGTCATGGCCATCGCCTCCAATTTTGAGATGGCGCTGATGAAGGCGGTGCGAGGCGCAGAAATCAAGCTTGATACGCTGAATCTGAAGGATGAAAGCGGCATAGCCGTGGAAGAGCGCCTGCAACGCGTGGATGATCATCGAATTTTCACCGTATTTGAAGCCCTCAAAGCCGGGATCAGTGTGGAGCGCATCCATGAAATCACTAAAATTGACCGCTGGTTCCTGCATCGTCTGAATAAGCTGGCCGATTATGAACGGCGGATTCAAAATGGGCTAACCCAGCAGAGTTATCTGGAAGGCAAAGCGCTGGGCTATCCGGATGCGGCGCTGGAGCAGCTCTCAGGCAGCCGGGTCCCCTTCCATGTTCCCATGAGTTACAAGATGGTAGACACCTGCGGCGCTGAATTCGACGCAGAAACCCCCTACTTCTATTCCTCCTATGATGCTGAATGCGAATCCCGCAACTTTCCCCGAACCGGCAAGCCTGTAATCGTAGTCTTAGGTTCTGGACCCATCCGCATCGGGCAGGGAATCGAATTTGACTATTCCTCGGTGCATTGCGTCTGGACGCTGAAAAAACTGGGTTACGACGTGGTGATCATCAATAACAATCCGGAAACCGTTTCCACTGACTACGACACCGCGGACCGGCTGTATTTTGAACCCCTTACCGAAGAAGATGTAATGGGGGTTCTGGAAGTGGAAAAACCGGTAGGCGTAGTGGTGGCCTTCGGAGGGCAGACGGCCATTCGCCTGACGCAGGCGCTGCACCGTCAGGGCATCGCCATTCTGGGCACCTCGGCCGAGGGCATTGACATCGCAGAGGACCGGGAACGCTTTGACGCTCTGCTGGAACGCTTCTCCATCCGCCGTCCCAAGGGCGCCGCCGTACGCACCCTGTCGGAAGCATTCAGGGCTGCCGAAGAACTTGGTTATCCAGTCCTACTGAGACCCAGCTATGTCATCGGAGGCCAGAACATGACCATCGCCCACCGCCATGAGGATGTGGAGCGCTATATGAACCGCATTCTTGCCGGTGGAATTGAAAATCCGGTGCTGGTGGATAAGTACATGCCCGGAATTGAATTGGAAGTGGATGTGATTTCAGACGGCAGAGACGTATTGATTCCTGGCGTAATGGAGCATGTGGAGCGAGCTGGCGTGCATTCCGGCGACTCCATTGCCGTTTATCCGCCCTACAATATCAATGACCGCATGCTGGAAACCATCGTGGAATGCTCCACACAGCTTGCCCTGGCGCTGGGAACAAAGGGCCTGGTCAATATCCAGTATCTGATTTATCTGGGGGAACTGTATGTCATCGAAGTCAATCCCCGGGCATCGCGGACCATTCCCTACATCAGCAAGGTTTCCGGCGTACCCATGGTGGATCTGGCTTCCCGGGTAATGGTGGGGGAAAAGCTAAAGGATCTGGGCTTTGGAACGGGTCTGTATCCCACGCCCCCCTATTGCGCCGTGAAGGTGCCTGTATTCTCCTTTGGAAAGATTACCGACGCCAACAGTTATCTCAGTCCGGAAATGAAATCCACCGGCGAAGTGCTGGGGCTCGGACGAGATGTGGGCGAGGCCCTGTTCAAGGGACTGGTCAGCGCAGGATTCCGCCTTCCCGGTCCCGGTGAAGAAACGGGAGTGCTCCTGAGTGTGGATGAATATGACTACTATGAGGTATTGGGCCTGGCCCGAAAGTTCAGCGACCTGAAATGCAAGCTCTATGCGACTTCAGGCACCGCTTCCGCCATCGCTACTCTGGGAATTGAAGTTACAACGGTAGCCGATATTTCCGACATGCAGGCCACCCGGGCATTGATTGAGAGCGGCACAATCCACTACATCGTCTACACCGGCGCGCTGTTGGATTCCACTCTGAAAGATTATATCGAGCTGCACCGCCTGGCACTGACTCACAGCATTGCCTGTCTGACCTCTCTGGATACGGCAAACGCTCTGGCGGACAGCATTGCCAGCCGCTACAACCAGGATAACACCGAGCTGGTAGACATCAATCGCCTGCGTCGGGAGCGCCAGCGCCTGCGCTTCTCCAAGATGCAGACCGCAGGCAACGATTACATCGTCATCGACAATCGCTCCGGCATCATCGCCTATCCTGAATCCCTGTGCGTCCGGCTGTGCCGCAGCCACTATGGCGTAGGCGCAGACGGCATTGCCCTGATTGAAAATTCAGACATCGCAGATGCCCGAATGCGCATGTACAACCGGGACGGTTCCGAAGGACACATGGCAGGCAACTGCATCCGCTGTGCCGGCAAGTACCTGTATGATAACGGCATTGTATCCCGGGAAGAAATGGACATTGAAACCGCCAGCGGCGTGCACCATCTCAAGCTCTACACCCGCTATGGGCGGGTCAGCTCCGTCTCTGTCGATATGGGCATGCCTGATCTGCACACATCCAGCCTGCCCTGTATGCTGGGCGTGGAGCGCGCCATAAATTATCCGGCTCGCATCGGCTCTCAGATCTATCACATCAACTGTGTTTCCATGGGCAATCCTCACTGCGTCGTCTTTACCGATCAGGTGGACAGCCTGGATCTGGAAACGCTTGGGCCACAGTTTGAAAACGCTGAAATTTTCCCTCAGCGGGTGAACACAGAGTTTGTACGAGTCGTCAATCCCACTACGTTGCGCATGCGCTGCTTTGAACGCGGTAGCGGAGAAACGCTCGCCTGCGGCACCGGCGCCTGCGCCGCCGTGGTGGCCGCCGTAGAAAATGGCCTTTGTGCCCGGGACAGCGATATTAATGTTCATGTGCTGGGCGGTATCCTGCTGGTACGCTATGGGGAGCAGGGAATCACCCTCCACGGCAGCGCTGAACTGGTCTATGAAGCCGAACTGGATCTGTAGCACCTGGAATAATTTTTCCCTTGGAAAGGCAGGGGCCCCGCTTCCCGATGTGGGAAGCGGGGCCCCTTATCAAACCCAATGAATTGGTTTCTTGGTCCATATCTCAATCACCGGCATCCATCAAGCCTTCCACATTCCGTTCGGCGGAGCTCAACCGGCCGCGACGCGCTCCGTTCCAGGCGCCGCCCCGATAGAACATCAGGGAAATTGCCGTAGCCACACCCCAGCCAAAGGGCCAGGCCATCCAAATTCCGGTAGACCCCAGCGCCGTCGAGGACAGGGCAAATGCCAGCGCGACGCGCAAGATCAGATCTGTAAAAGTGGCCACCATAAACTGTTTCATCATGCCCGCGCCTCGAAGAATGCCGTCTGCAGCCAGTTTGGCGGAAACGACAAAGTAGAAGGGCGAAACAATCTTTAAAAACTGCGCGCCGGTGTTCAACGCCTGTTCCGTGGGCGCATCGATGAAGAAGCCCAGCAGCTGTCTTCCGCCAAAGAAATACAGCGCGGACAGCGGAATGCAGAGCATCCACACCAGATAAATGCCTGCCCTAAATCCATCCTTTATCCGTGAAAGTTGGCGCGCACCTATGTTTTGCGCAGTGTAATTGGAAATTCCATTCCCCAAAGTCGTAAATGAGGTTACCACCAGATTGTTCAGTTTAATGGCGGCGGAATATCCCGCAATGACGCCGGCTCCAAAGCCATTAATAATGCTCTGTAAAATTATATTGCCGACAGAAATAAAACTCTGTTGGAGAATACTGGGCACTGCCACCACCGTCAGTTTCCCTAAAATGGGCATGGAAAAAAGCGCGGGGCGCTGCTCGACTTTGAACTGCTTCAAGCGCCTGAAAATTACCGCCATGGCGAGAACACAGCTGATTCCCTGGCAGAGAAAGGTCGCCAGCGCTACCCCTTTGACTCCCATATCAAAGGCCGTCACAAAGAGAATATCCACTCCCACATTCAGTGTGGAAGAAGCCGCCAGAAAGGCAAAAGGCGTTCGGGAATCGCCCAAAGCGGTAAAAATGCCCGTGGAAATATTATAGAAAAATACAAACGGCAGTCCCAGAACATAGATATCCAGATATAAGCTGGAATCCGCCATCAGCTCTGCGGGCGTGTGAATCATTTGGAGCAATTTCCCACAGCCCACCAGGCCAATAAGCATTAGCAACGCGCACACAACGGCGCTGGAAATCAGCGCCGTGTAGACTGCGGTGATCATATCTCGAATATTTTTGGCGCCATAATACTGGGATACAATTACGGAACAGGCGATGTTGCAGCCAAACGCAAACGCAATGAAGATCAGCGTGATTTCATAGCTGTTGCCCACCGCCGCCAGCGCATTTTCTCCAATGAACTTTCCCGCCACAAAGCTATCCGCAATGTTATAAAGCTGCTGAAAGATCACGCTGCCAAACAGCGGGAGACAAAAGCGCCACAGGACGCTCCCGGGCTTTCCCACCGTTAAATCTCGATTCATCCCCCATCACACCTCTTCTCTTGCATTCTCTTGCGTATCCGGCCAGGAAAGCGCCAATGTAGTGAGCGTCAGCAACATGCCAAAATAACCCAGAATAAATTCCAGCAGTCCCCCCGTCCGATAGCCCAGCATCGCTCCTGCAACAAAACCGGCTTCGGCCAAGATCAGGCCCAGCCGCTCACCCATATCCCAGCGGGCGTGGAACTGTACGTGCCACACCAGCAATACAAGCACCGCCGCTAAAAAAGCCAGCAGCATAGCGCATTCAAATTTCATTTCCATCTGTAATTCCTCCCAACTTACAACATCCACATTTCCGCAACACCTTGATTTTCGACCCGTGCTGTATTATAATAGCGATTGATTCATGTGTAAAATATATAGTTTATATTTATATCATATCAAATATATATGTTTCGGTGGATGAAATGAACGCAAACTATGAATATTATCGCATATTTTACCAGGTAGCGCGCTATGGGAATATCACGCAGGCCGCGGCAAGCCTGCAAAGCAACCAGCCCAATGTCTCCCGGGCCATTCGTATTTTGGAAGACGAACTGGGGTGCACACTCTTTATTCGCTCACGCAGCGGCGTGCAACTAACGCCGGAAGGGGAGCGGCTGTTCGCGCACGTGCAAATCGCCGTGGAACATATTAAGGCCGGCGAAGAGGAGCTGGCGCAACGCAGAAGCCTACAGAGCGGCAATATTCATATTGGGGCCAGCGAAGTCGCGCTCCACTGCCTGCTGTTGCCGGCCCTGAGGCAGTTTCGGCAGCTATATCCATCCGTTCGTCTGTCCGTCAACAATGATTCGACTGCGCAGGCCCTGAGTGCGCTAAAGAGCGGCCTCGTAGATCTGGCGGTGGTGAGCGGACCAATGGAACTGCCGGATGGGCTCAAAAGCATACCCGTCAAGCCGGTGCAGGACGTCGCTGTCTGTGGATCGGGTTTCATGGATCTTGTCCATCGGCCGCTCTCGTTGGATGAGCTGGCGGATTATCCGCTAATCTGCCTAAGCCGCCACACGCAGACCCGCAGTTTTTACACAAAACTGTTTCTGGATCATGGCATTATGTTTAATCCCAGCGTGGAAGTGGCCACTGCGGATCAAATTTTGCCAATGGTAGCGGGCAATCTGGGCATAGGTTTTGTCCCAGAAATCTTTGTGGAACACTTTGGGCCCTCTCAAATGGTGCACCGCTTAAACCTGGCCTTTCACCTTCCACCAAGATGGATCTTTCTGGTCAAGCGAAGCGGATTTGCCCTGAGTATCGCAGCCCGAAAGCTGGAAGATATGATACTGCAAGAGGCACAGGGGACCGACAGTCCCTGATATCTGACAGTTTAAATGCAGTTCCCACCGTTCCCATATCGGGCCGTCATCCCAGCCTTCTGCATAAAATATAGGGCCTGGGTTTTTGAATTTTAACCCAAGAAAAGTCCCCCGGCAGATAACTGCCGGGGGACTTTTCCCGGGAAAAGAAATTATACATATTTTGAAAGAGACTTCTCATTTCTTTCCTTTTCTGCCAGCAGACTCTTGGCCATCGGCTGTGCCCAGCCATACTGCTGCATGAATTCACCGTGATAGGCATTGACCGCATCCGCCTTACCCGACTTAAAATCCATCAAATCGCAGTCAAACTCATCAGTATCCAGACATAGTATGCTGCGCCTTCGCTTGAGCAGCTTTTCGGCTCCCACCTCTTTGAGCGTGTCTGCCAGCGCCTTAATGGTGGTGCGATAGCCTAAGCCCTGTTCTCCTTCGCCCGGCCAAAGGGTGTCCACCATTTCATATATGGTCACCTCTCCCCCCATTCGGCTGACGCACAGGGCCAACAATTCCTTGGCTTTGGAAGATTTAAAGTTCACCAGCCGTCCGTTCACAAACATATCAAAATGACCAAAGGTACGAAAGCGAACTCTCTTTTTTTGGCGCTCGCTCAGCAGCCTGGCCCGTTCCAGAGCATCCAGAATGTCCTCCCGCTCATAGGGCTTAAAGACCACAAAATCGGCCTTTACGTGAATCGCATCGGCGGCATATTCGGGATGTGCGGTGACGAAGATGATCACCATTTCCGGTCGGAACAGGCGCAGTCTCCGCGCCAGCTCAATGCCGCTCATTTCCGGCATATTGATGTCCAGCAAGGCAAAATCCACCGGATGCTCCTGGGCATAGGCCAATGCATCCGCAGCATTATCGAAAAAACCTTCCACCTCAAAACCGGGCATGTTTCCGCATTCCACCCGGAATAATTCCAGAGACAGCGGTTCATCGTCCACAAGTATGACCTTCATTTGGCATTTCCTTTCCGTTCAATCTTTTTGGGCGTATCCAGGCTTACCGTCACGCCTCCCAATTCATTTTCTTCGAATTTGAGTGGCGCGATTCCATAGTACTCCAACCTGGTATTGACATTTTTCACAGCAATGGATAGTTTCTGCATATCCTCGTTGACTTGGGATCTCGGTTCATCCGAACCGTTATCGATGACTTCAATATGGTAACCGGTCTTTACTTCCCTGCAAACCAGCCGCACGCATCCTCCCTCCCGCCGATGCTGAACTGCATGCATCACTGCGTTTTCCACCAATGGCTGTACCGTCAGCGGCAGAATTTCAAAATCTTCCGTCTCCACGTCGAAGATCATCTCAAAGCGTTCTCCCAATTGCGCCTGCTTGATATCGGTATAGGCCCGTATGGACCGAAGCTCCCGGGAAAATGGTACGGTTTCCTGCATGCGCTCCACCCCATCCACCCGGTGGCGAATGTATTTGGCAAAATCCCCGGTCATCTTGTAGGCCTTATCCGCATCCAAGCGAATCAGCGCACGAATGGAATCCAAGGTGTGATAAAAGAAGTGACTGGTAATTTGAATGGTTGCTATCTCACTTCTGGATACATCCAGCGCCGCCTCCAGGCGTATCTGCCGGGACTGAGCGCGCACCGCCCTGTAGATCACGCGATAAATCAGGATGTATAAATATCCGAATATTCCCACATACACCAGCCAAGTAATGCTATCGGTAAAATAATATCGGAACGCGGCGTATATCATCAACAGCGCGAACAGACATACCAGCAGCCTGCGCTTGCGCCTGAGTTCCAGCAAAAATACGTAAAATATGATTATGGCGCACAAATTGCGGGTCCAGGACATCATCTCCGGCATATCTCGCACGCCAAAGATCTGCAAAATCAGAATCAAAAGCCCATTCAAAATGCTGATGACGTGCAGAACCCGAGCAAATTTGCGCCATTTTCCCCTATATACCCTTGAAAGATACCGGGTATACATCACAGGGCAGAGTAAAAACGCCACGTTCTGCAACAGAATATACGATATCCCTCCGCAGAGATTCATCAACAGGCTGGTCTGCTGCGCTGCTAAAAATATGGCCAGAACGATCACGAAGAGGCTGAGGGAATACAGGCCCGAACTTCCCAGAGAATAATACCTCATCAGCACGGCCACAATGGCAAAAATCAATCCCACCAGCAGTATGGCCAGCGCCGTTGCGAAGCGAGGCATGGTTTTCAGCAGCACAAAGCGATCCACTTCCTCCAGCGTGCCGCTGCGGATTTCCGGCAGCACATTGGAGTATTGCTGATAGGGGGTAAAAAGTTCAATCTCCAGTTCTTCGCCCGCACTGTTTCCAGGAAGAATCACCACATTCCAGTAGCTGGGCGCCGCTTGCATTATTTCCCCCCTGGGGCGTTCAAAGCAATAGATTTCCTGCCCGTTCAAGCGCACTTTCACATTCTGAAACACCGAATAAAAGCACAGCGCCAGGGGTTCATCAAATTCAGCGCCCAGATTAGTGGAAAGAACCGTGGATTCGCCCGCCGGTCTTATATCCCGCGCCGGCAGATCTTCCACTTCCTGGCCGGAAATTTTCCAGCCCTGGCGGTGCAGCGTCATTTGCTCTTCAACCTGCGCATAATTGAGCGCACACAGGACAATAAACAGCGCCAACAATGCGCAGATAACCATCATTGGCAGCGTATCCAACATGTGTTTGCGCTGTTTCAACGTCATTTCGGGCCCCTCCAATTGATTTTCATTCATCATAGCACAGTTTTATCCCTGGTTCAAGGCCGCTGTACATAAATCATCACCTGAGTTTAACTCCCATCTGATGGTGAAAAAATGAACTATGGCGTATGATAAATTGAATAGATGGAAGAAGTGAATGTATAAATGAGTGAAGTAAAATTCTCTGAACTAAATTTGATTCCCGAAATGCAACAGGCCATTGATGTGTTGGGTTTCGACTGCGCTACTGATATCCAGGCAGAAGCCATCCCTGTGATTCGGGCCGGAAGGGACGTAATCGGGAAATCTCAGACCGGTACTGGAAAGACCCTGGCCTTTGCCATACCCGCCATCGAAAAGCTGGATTTGAATTCGTCCGAACTGCACGTCCAGGTGCTCATCCTCTGCCCCACCCGCGAACTGGCTCAGCAGGGTTGTGATGAAATTCGCAAACTCACCCGCTTTATGAATGGCGTATGGGTCACCGATGTATATGGTGGAGCGCCCATGGACCGGCAAATCGCGCACCTGAAGCGCTGCAACCTGGTGATCGGAACGCCAGGGCGCGTGATGGATCACATGCGGCGCGGTACCCTGTCGCTGGATCATCTGAAGATGATTGTACTGGATGAAGCGGACGAAATGCTGTCCATGGGCTTTCGGGAGGACATAGAGACTATCTTGAAAGACGTGCCCGAAGCCCATCAGACGGTTCTCTTTTCCGCCACCATGCCCGCGCCCATTTTGGAAATCACGGAAACTTATCTCCACGAGCCTCACATGGTCGAAATCAATCGCGAGCAGGTGACGCTGGAAAATATCCGTCAGATGTATGTGGACGTTCCCATGGGCCGCAAGCTGGACGCCCTAAACCTGATTTTGCGCAAATATTCCCCCCATCTGTGCATGATCTTCTGCAACACGAAGCTGATGGTGGAGGAAGTAACACAATATCTCAGCCGAAATGGCTTTCGTGCGGAGGCGCTGCACGGAGATCTGAACCAGTCCCAGCGCACCCGGGTGATGGATGCCTTTAAAACCGGACGGATTCCGCTGTTAGTGGCCACCGATGTGGCTGCGAGGGGCATTGACGTAAACGACATTGATTATGTAATCAATTACGACATTCCAGGGCACGACGAATACTACGTCCACCGCATCGGCCGCACAGGACGCGCCAGCAAGGAGGGTTGTGCGCTGACCATTTGCTCCGGCCGCCGCCAGTACTTTATGATTCGGGATCTGGCCCGAATGGCAAAGTCTGAAATTCAGGAAATTCCCCTGCCCAGCGCCGAGGAAATTCGCCAAAAACAGCGGGAAACGATGCGCGATGCCCTGCTGGCGGTCATCACTTCAGGAATAGATTGCCGCTGCCGCGACATGGTTGAGGAGATGTCGGAAAGCGGTTGCGATCTGGCTGCCATCGCTGCTGCCGCCCTGCAAAAGGCCTTTGAAAATGACGCCGTGGAAATCCCTGATGTGCAGTTTGAAAAGCGCAGCGCGGGCGGTGCGCTGTACCGAAAGTTGATCATTGGCGTCGGCAGGAAAAACAAGGTGGCGCCCAATCACATCCTCAGTGCGGTTGCATCGGCAGCGAATATTCCTGGACGTGAGATTGGAAAGATTGAAATTTACGATGAACGCAGCGTGGTGGGCATCCCCGCAAACCGATCTGAACAGATCCTTCGGGCGCTACAGGGGCTGAAGATTAACGGCTTCCCCGCCGCCGTGCGTCTTTCTTCGGAAAAGCCCTGCTCCAGCCCACGCCCCGGCGAGCGTCGGAACCCCCGCAACGAGGATTCACGCCGCACAGAACCGTCCCGGCGCGGTGCGCGAAGAGAAAAACCCGCCTCCACACCCGCTGTTTCAGAGCGCCGCGGGAAAGTCAAATTATCCGAAGAGGCGCGGGCGCGCCTGCTGGACACCAGCGACCTGAGCCGTTTCGAAATTCGAAAGCCCCGGGAAAAGAGCGTCAAATCCAGCAGAAATGCGCGTCAACCCCGGGGACAGATCAAAACTTTACACAATTCTCCATCCCCAAGGACTTCCCGGAGAAAAACGGATCGTCGGGGGCGCAAGTAAGTTTCATACAAAAATCAATTGTCCGGCCCCCTTCCCGGGGAGCCGGACAATTGATCCGTCAAAATTCAATCCTCATAATAACTAAGACGCGCCGCTTCCAGGCAAGCAGCGCGTCTTAAGATCATCGTCAGAGCAATTAAACTTCAGGCTGAGAATCATTCTCGGTGGAAACATTTTCCACGGAACGAATGGCCCAACGGGCAATCACCACGGTGTTTTCCAGAGAGCCCAGCTTCAGCGTCACGGTATCATCTTTCATGGCTGCAATGGTGCCATAAAATCCGCCAATGGTGCAAATGCGGTCACCCGTCTTCAGAGAATTGAGCATGTTTTTAACAGCCTTATCCTTCTTGCGCTGGGGACGAATCAACAGGAAATAGAATACCGCCACCATGACCAGAATCATGATGATCATGGACAGCATATCGCCACCGGCGTTAGCGGTCGTGGTTGTAGCGGTCTCGGCAAGTGCACCTGTAGAAAACAGATTCATAATCATACGCTCCTTTATATATACTGGGATCTATTATACCCAACTTTTGTCATCTTTACAATGCGTCCCTCGGAAAAAACTGTATTTATTTGGTAAAATCTCATTGTGAGGCAGGCATTTACCAGTTTCCCCTGCCATGCCGGGCATAGAATTCATTCGTCCAGTCCAGCAGCGCGTCGTTTTCAATGGCCTGCCGCATCTGAGCCATCATATTCGTGAGGAAATAGATGTTATGGATACTGTTGAGCCTCAGCGCCAGTATCTCCCCTGCCTTGAACAGATGCCGGATGTACGCCCGGCTGAAATTCTTGCAGGCATAACAATCACAATCCGCATCCAATGGCCCAAAGTCCCGCGAATACTTCGCATTGCGCACCACCAGGCGGCCGTCATGGGTAAACACGGTGCCATTGCGCGCCACCCGCGTAGCCAGTACGCAGTCAAACATATCTACGCCCCGCAGTACCCCTTCAATCAGGCAGTCCGGAGATCCCACACCCATCAAATAGCGCGGCTTGCCCTGAGGCATGTGCGGTATCACCTTTTCCAGCATATCGTACATCACTTCCTTGGGCTCGCCCACGGAAAGCCCCCCGATGCCGAATCCGGGCAAATCGAGCTTGGCCATCTCCTGCGCGCACTCTACGCGCAAATCCGAATAAAATGCACCCTGCACTATGCCAAAGAGCGCCTGATCCTCCCGCTTCTTTGCCTTCATGCAGCGTTCCAGCCAGCGCAGCGTGCGGTGCATGGCATCCTTAGCACGGCTGTAATCACAGGGATAAGGGGAGCACTCGTCAAACTGCATGGCGATATCGGAACCCAGCGCCTCTTGAATTTCCACCGAAATTTCCGGCGAAATAAACTGGCGGCTTCCATCCAAATGAGATCGGAATTCAACGCCTTCCTCCCGCAGCTTGCGCAGACCCGCCAAAGAAAAAACCTGAAATCCACCACTGTCCGTGAGAATGGGACGATCCCAGTTCATGAACTTATGCAGTCCGCCCGCCTCCTGAACCAGATCCTCTCCGGGGCGCAGGTGCAGGTGGTAAGTATTGGATAAAATAATCTGCGCGCCACAATCCTTTAATTCATCCGGAGACATGGTCTTTACGCTTGCCTGGGTACCCACTGGCATAAATATGGGGGTTTCAATGACGCCGTGGGGTGTATGCAGTCGACCCCTGCGAGCGCCCGTCTGCTTGCATACGTGCAGCAGTTCAAATTCAAAGGGATTTTTCATGAAAAATGATTCCTCTCCACTTTTTCGTTTTTAATGATGGTTTCCCGGCAAATATTTCTGTGGCTTGATATCTCGTTTGCCTTTGGCAAAAAAAGTGACCTGCTCCATGCGGGTCACTGTTAGGATTACCTGGATAATACCAGATCACGCCCTTTTCCGGGAACGAACGGACAGCACCAGTACCGTTGCCGCCAAAAGTAATGCCCCTATTGCCACGCCTACCGGCAGCGAGGCATCCCCAGACTGGGGAAGAACATCATCTATAACCCGGGCATTGATCTCCATACTCACCAGCATGCGTCCGTTTTCGTCAAAAGCATCCAGACGGTATAAACCGCTGTCCTCCACCTTTGCATTCACAATGCTGTATGCTTTCTGGTTGGCTCCGGCAATCTTTTGATCCTCAAAATACCACTGATAACTACTGGGCGTAACTCCGTCGATATTGACCTCCATGGAGAGATCTTCGCCCGCGTTTACCACCGCGTTTTGCGTCATTCGTGAAACGCGCATAACAACGGTAGTGGAAATTGTACTCTCCGCCAGCGTGCCACCGACAAAAGCCAGCACCACCAGCGCCAGCAGTACAGCGCACCACCTTCTGTATCGCATCACGGAGCCAGCCTCCCCCATAAATCTATATCACACTTATTTTAATACAGAAATCGTCATAGTTCAATCCGCCTGAGCAATTCCTCACGAAATCGACTACTTTTCGTAATATTTCGATCTTTTTTTCATAAAATGCCTTGGATAAAAGTCCCTTCCCTTTAACATTCTAGCTTTGACCCCGCTTTACAGGATAAAGCTTAAAATGATATAATGAAAAAAAATCTTCCGGCCATTTCGATAGAAGAACTTCTGGGGCCGGAGTAAACGGATCAGGAGGCACTATGGGCGGCATTTTACTTCTATGCGGATTTCTTCTTTGCGGCGTAGTGCTCGCAAATTCTCTGTTCGCAAACAAATCCGGACTGGTCAAATTGTGGTTGGGCCTCTGCGCAGGTCTGTTGATGATGATGTGGCTGCCGGCGCTCTTCGCCTTTGCCGTGGATTTTACCGTGACGGCCCAATTGATGGGTTTGGGAACGGCCATTGTGCTGGCAGGATTGGGCGTGTGGCTGCGCAGAGGCAAGGTTTGCCCCCGAACATCATTCCTCGGAGATATGCCGCTATGGCTGCTGCTGACGTTGATTATTCCTCTGGCGCTGCTCTCCGGCTATCTGCAGTACACCCACATCTTGCGCAATGTGGACGGGGCGCTGCATGTAGGCCAGTCCACCTATGGCGATCTATGCCTTCACCTGGGAATTGCCACCAGTTTGAGGAATGCGTCCTTTCCTCCTGATTACTCCATCCTCCCCGGCACCCTGCTGGGGTATCCCTTCCTGGGAGACAGCATGGTCACTTCCATGCTGCTCTTTGGAGGCGATCTGACGGCAGGCTTTGTGATCACGGGAACGCTGATGATGGTTCTGGTCTATACAGGCTTTGTCATCTTCGCCTGGGAGCTGACCCATAAAAATTCCGCGGTAATCCTGGCCTTTATCTTCATGTTCATCAATGGAGGCCTTGGCTTTCTCTATACCTTTGACGGAGTTTTTAAGGACCCTACCATGCTCAAAAACGTGTTCACCGGCTTCTACAATGCTCCCACCAACATGCCGGATCTGAACCTGCGCTGGGTCAATGTTATCTGCGACATGATGATTCCTCAACGCACGCTACTGTGCGGTTGGACCGTCCTGCTGCCTGCGTTGTACATGCTTTTGGATGCCATTCGTTCAGACAATCGATACCGCTTTGCGCTGCTGGGGGTCTGGGCGGGGCTGATGCCCATGGTGCACACCCATTCTTTCTTTGCATTGGGCCTGATGAGCATCGGCGTAATGTTCCATCAGCTGATCTGCGCCCCTCGGCCGGACTTGCGTCGGCGCTTCATCAACTATCTCTGTTATGGGCTTCCCGCACTGGTCTTGGCGCTGCCTCAGCTGCTGACCTGGACCTTCCCCCAAACCATCGGCGGCGGAAGCCTGACACTGCGGTTCAACTGGGTGAACAATCAGGGCAACGGACAATTGATCGACGGTTACTTCTGGTTCTGGATTAAAAATATCGGCCTGGTGTATCTTTTCCTGGTCCCCGCCGCACTCAGCGCCAAAAAAGGCAGCCTGCTGCGCAGTCTGTCCCTGGGTGCGCTGATCATCTATACCGTAGCGGAATTGATCCAGTTTCAACCCAATCCCTACGACAACAACAAACTGTTCTATGTGGCCTACATGATTATGATGCCCATTGTTGCGTTGTATCTAACGCAATTATGGGCCCATCTGCGCGGCGTTCGTGGTCGGGCGCTGATGGCGGTGGTGTTCATCCTCGCTTCTACTCTTTCCGCAGGACTTTCCCTGGCTCGGGAAGTCATTTCGGACTATCAGCTCTTCAGTGCAGCGGAAGTTCGGGCCGCCAAATTTATTGAAGAGGAATTGCCCGCCGATGCGGTTATACTCACGGGAGACCAGCACAACAATGTGGTAGCTGCTCTGACTGGTCGGGATATTGTATGTGGAACAGGCAGTTATCTCTATTATCACGGCATTGACTACAGCGCGCAGTGGGAAGCGGAAGCGATGATGCTGGCTGAACCCGAAAATAACCAGCAACTTTTTGAACAATATGGCGTAGATTACGTCTATATATCTGACCAGGAGCGTTACAATTTCAATGCGGACCGGCAGTGGTTTGATGCCAATCTGGAGTGCGTATACGATAGCGATGGAATACAGATTTATTCTGTGAACAGCGATGATGGACAATAAATAGTTCCGGAATGTAACAAGTCCGTGAATTGCGGAAATTCCCTTGTCTTCCACCGCATTATGCGCTAAAATAGGATTTGTAGAGGTATGTAATTGATGCTGCGAAAGCAGCTGTCGAACCGGTGGAGGTTTACGAATGAGCAAAAAAGCGTCGAGAATTTTGTTGCTGTGCGCATGGGGAGGGCTCTGCATCCTTCTGTGCGGCTGCACCGCTGAGCTGAGCGAAAGCATGCTTACTGTTCAAGCGGATTACAGCGTCAATATTGCTCTGCCCTATGCCACTGTAACCCCGCCTCCCGCCGAGCAGGAAGAAACGCAGGCCCTGGTCATTGACTCCGAAGGCAGCGTTACTGTCAACGATTCCAGTTCCATTCTTCAGGATGACACGTCCAAATCCAAAGAATCCGAGAGCAACTATAAGTCCCTTCGTCAAGGCAACACGGGTCTGGCCGTTCAAGCCCTTCAAACCCGGCTCAAAGAACTGGGATATTACACGCAGGATGTTTCCGGCATCTTTGATGCGGAAACAGAAGCGGCTGTGCGCCGTTTTGAACAGACCTATGGAACCATGCAGACAGGCGTGGCAACAGCGGACCTTCAGGAGCGCCTGTTCGCGTCCGATGCGCTGGTATATGCCACAGAGGAATACAATCAGGCCGTTATTTCTCAATATAAGGTTCTTCAGCGCGGAGACGTGGGCAGTTCCGTATATGCCCTGCAACAACGTCTCAAGAGCTTGGGTTATCCCATTACCAATCTCACCGGCACTTATGACAATGAAACGGCCAATGCGGTCATGCTCTTTTATGAAGCTTACGGCCTGACCGCCAGCGATGTTGCCAACGTAGCTTTGCAGCGGGAGATTTATTCCGATTCCGCCCGCCCCTATGGCGACGGGGAAGTATCTGCTCCAGCCAGCGATTCTCTGAACGTAATGTCCCAGCAGGATGTCCGGCAGATTCAGCAACGCCTAATCGAATTGGGCTACCTGTCGGGAGATACCACCGGCGAATTGGACGACGCTACGCGCACGGCCGCCAAACTATTTGAGCAAGCCTGCGGTCAACTGCCCTCAGGCGGATTGAGCGAAGATATTCTTACGCTGCTGGCCTCCGATAGCGCGCCGAAATTTGAAGACTTTGCCGCACAGTACAGCAATCTTCTGGAGGGTTCCAGCGGCGATGCTGTGGAACAGCTTCAGACTCGGCTGGTAGAGTTGGGCTATGCCATGGGCACGCCTAATGGCATCTATGGAAGTGCCACCACAGCTTCCATAAAACTCTTTCAGGCGCAAAACGGCCTTGAGGAGAGCGGCGTTGCCGATGTATACACTCAAGCGGTTCTCTACTCCTCCTTCGCCCTGGACGTTAATGGAGAGACGGCCATCAGCTCCATGCCGGCTTCCACCGTTGAACCCATGCCCGATCAAAGCCCGGAACAGAATGTGCGCATGACTATTGGTACTACCGGGGACGACGTGCTGAAACTGCAAAATCGCCTGACGGAATTGGGATACGTATCCTCCATAACCGGTACTTACGATGCTCTGACAAGCCGTGCCGTTTCCGCCCTTCAGGCGTGCATCGGCCTACAGCCCGACGGCGAGGCAGACTCCGGCCTATTATCCTTCATCTATTCTCAGGCTGTTCCACGCAGTGGCATTCGCTTCTATGATGAAGTTCAGCCTTTCCGGAATCTTTCCATCGGCGATAGCGGAGATGACGTCACTTCACTGCAAAAACGGCTGTGGGAGCTTGGATATCTGGAAAAGGATTCTGTGAAAGATAGTGTGGGTACCTACAACGAGGCCACCAGGCAGTCTGTAAGCGCTCTGCAAACTGCCCTGGGATACGAGAAGGCCGACGGCATTGCCAGTGCGGAATTACAATGTTATTTGTATTCTGAATATTCTCAGCCTTCTGGCGAAAGCGAATGATAAAAGGGGACGGCTCTTGCAGATGATCTGCTTTGATCGCCGTCCCCGTTTTATTTTGCGAATTTTGTTTTATAAATCATATGAGCGTTTTCCTCTTTAATCTGACTTTAATTTAGGCATTGTATGCTGAATTCAGCCAAAGGAAAGAGGCCAAGAATAAAAAGGAGGATTTTATCCCATGAAAAAACTATTAACTGCTATTTTGCTGGTTGCCCTGTTTGCGTTTGCTGCCACTGCCGTGGCTGAAACCCCGGTAATCGAAAAACTGGAATATGAAGGCAATGGATATCTCGAATTGGATTTCCAGCGGGATGTGGAATACCAAAACCTGTCCGTGAGCGTTAAAAACGCCGCCAACGAAGAATTCCCGGTAACCGTTGTGGAACAGGATAACGATGATCTGACCATCCGTGTAGACAATCTGGAAAAGGGCCAGAGCTACACCGTCGCAGTTTCCGGCATTCGATCCGGCGCTTCCGGTGAATTTGAAACCGTCACCGCCGAAATTGCCCTGCCCGAGGAAGGAATGCCCGCCATTGAGTCCGTGGAATACGATCGCAAAGACGGCGAAGTTGAAATTGACTTCATGGAGCACGTGGAATACAAGGATCTAGCCGTAGAAATTACGGATTTAAACGGCAATACCTATGAAGCTTCTGTGAAAGAGAGCGACTCCGACAGCATCGAGCTTCGCACGAGCGGGCTGGTTGATGGAGAAAACTATCTGCTCAAGGTCAGCGGCGTCTCTCTCAAAGGTCTGAACAATTATCTGACCGTTTCTCAGGAATTTACGGCCGTCGACCGTTAATTATCCCACCACTCCGAGCACAGAATTCCCGCTCAGCAGGCCGGATAGAGGATGACCCTATCCGGCCC
Source organism: Clostridiales bacterium (assembly GCA_019419995.1). Lineage (GTDB taxonomy): Bacteria > Bacillota > Clostridia > Christensenellales > Aristaeellaceae > SFTH01. Next base: position 73,673 of record JAHZHZ010000003.1, on the reverse strand, counting down.
TTGCAGGCGGGATGCTTCTCTTTTCCCGGATATAGCTATACTGAGGGAGGAAAACTTTTCCATGCGGATACTGCTTGCGGAAGACGACCGGGGCATTTCCAGCGCGGTAAAAAAGCGCCTTAGTTCGGAGGGCCACGCCGTTGATGTTTGTGAAAATGGCCCCGACGCCTATGACTACATGCAAATGACAGCCTACGACATTGTTCTCATGGATATCATGTTGCCCGGTGAAGATGGTCTGAGCGTGGTGCGCAGGGCGCGTGCCGGTGGTCTGAGCGTACCCATTCTGTTCCTCACGGCCCGAGATTCCATTGAGGATCGGGTAATCGGCTTGGATGCTGGAGGAGATGATTACCTGGTGAAGCCCTTCGCCCTGGATGAGCTGATGGCCCGGATTCGGGTGCTGGCCCGGCGAAATGGCGCATCTCCCCGCACCACCAATCAGCTCGTCATCGCCGACATGACCATCAACACTGCAACTCACCAGGTCTGTCGGGGAGGCCAGCCCATCTCCCTTACGGCGCGGGAATACGCACTTTTGGAAATTCTGGCGGTCAACTGTGGCGCCATTTTATCCCGGGAACAAATTGAGCAGAAATTATTCAGTTACGATTACATGGGTGCCTCCAACATGGTGGACGTCTACATCCGCTATCTTCGTCGGAAGATCGATGAGGGGCATGATGTAAAACTGATTCAAACCGTGCGCGGCGCAGGGTACGTGCTTCGGGAGGAAAAATGAAGCTGAGCATCAAATTGCGGGTCACGCTATTATGCACATTGCTCACCGCCGTCATTGCCGGTGCAGCGCTATTTGTGCTGGTGGCCGGAGAACAGAGAATGCTGCGCGACTATTACCTGAATTCTCTGGATTCCACCGCGCAGCTGGCCCATAGCGAAATCGCCTGGAATGATGGCAAACTTGAAATTGACCGGGATCTGGACGATCTGCCCAGCACTCATGTCACCCTCTACAATTTGGATGGAGACTTAATCTATGGCCGAAAGCGCGTAGACTTGCCCTTTGAGGAGAACGTCCTTCGTCGGGCAGAGGATAGCGCCGGAAATGACTGGTATGTTTATGACAGCGCGCTGAACTTTGAAAATGGCGAAAGCTTGTGGTTGCGCTGCGTCCAGTCGGCGGATGCCTCGGCGGGTCTGCTCAGCAGTCGAAGCCGCACCGTTTTGCTGATCTTTCCAATCCTGATCATACTTGCAGGCATAGGCAGTTTTTTCATTGCTCGGCGCGCTTTTCATCCTGTGGCCAGCATCGTTCGAACCGCTGAAAGCATCGTTGACGGCGCGGATCTAAAAAAGCGCATCGATTTAAAAGGTGCTAAGGACGAGCTCTACGCCCTTTCCCGAACCTTTGATGCCATGTTTGAACGCCTGGACAGTGCCTTTGCCCGGGAACAACAATTTACCTCCGACGCCTCCCACGAACTGCGCACACCCATCACCTCCATCCTCACCCAGAGTGAATTCGCCCTCTCCGACGCGGCCACGGAAGCAGACCGCCGGGAAGCGCTAACACAGATACATGCGAAAGCCACCGGCATGGCGGAACTGGTACGTCGCCTGCTGCTCCTGGCCCGTATGGATGCCGGCCAGCTTCCCCTGTGCCGGGAACCGGTGGATTTGAGCCTGTTGGCAGAACTAGCGGCAGATTCACTTCAGGAGACCGCAGCGTCGAGGGAAATGACGCTGGAAGCCATCTGTGATAAGCCTATAGAGATCTGGGGAGATCACACCATGCTGCTTCAGGCTGTATTGAATCTGGCGGAAAATGCTGTGCGTCACGGATGTGCAGGGGGACATATCCTGATTCGCGTGGAAGACGGAAGTGACATCCGTCTCAGCGTGGAAGACGACGGCCCCGGAATCGCACCCAAAGATCTGGATCACATTTTTGACCGCTTTTATCAGGCCGATGATTCCCGTCACAGTGGTGGGGCCGGCCTGGGGCTTTCCCTTGTCTGGCGCATTGCGCGACTCCACGGTGGATCTGTGGACGTTCAAAGCATGCCAGAAAAGGGCAGCCGCTTTACGCTAATTTTCCCAAAGACAGGAGAAACGCCATGAAAAGACTGTTTCAATTGACCCTGGTCTCTGCCCTGTTGCTTTTTTGCGGCTCAGTCCTTTGGGCCAATGCGGAAGATCTTTCCCCGCAGATTCAGGCCCTGATTCCGGATCAGGCAAGCATTACCTCAGATCAGCGCGTGGGGAATATTCGCGTCCTGACCATGGAACTGACCAGTGGTGAAACACTGGATCTGACCATAGACCTTTCCAACGGCGCACCCCTTTCCCTGGTATCCCGGGTTCCCGTTTCCGTAGATTCCCCGCAGGCACAGGGCCGCGAGGAGGCAGAGGCCCTCGTCTTGTCAACCTACCCGGATGCCTGGATCCTTTTTGCCGAAGACATTGAGGGCGGTGCAAAGCGCCTAGGCTTGCTTTCGGAATCTCTATGCGGTCAAGTCACCGTGCAATCGGGCATGCTGGTTTCCAGAGACCTGCGCTTCGACCACTTTGCCCAGGACGGTTACCTGACCATAGACGGCGCTTTAGCAGCCATGCGCTTACTGCGTCCCGAAGCGGAATACTATGCGTTGGAACGGGATAGCAATGATGGCTACGTGGTTTATGAAGGCAATGCCAGGATTGACGGCGTCGAATATGAGTTTGAACTGGATGCCCAAAATGTCCAGCTTTTGGAATGGGAACGAGATTAATATACCTTTACAAAGGCACGTTTCCTCTTCCTTATGCAGCACAAGGGCCGGAAATTTCCGGCCCTTGTCTTTAATATTCTTTATCGATAAACCGCTCCACTAACTCACGCGGCACTTCCAAGAAGCAGCAGCGCTTACGGTTCTATTGGCCAACCCTTTCGATTCAGGGAATTCGCATCTGCCCTTTTCCCGACAGCCCATCCCCCGCCATCATGGTTTCCAACACATCGATATCCGTAGCGATATCCAGCGCATCATTTTTAAACAGGCGATCCAGTTGCTTTTCGTAAGCCTCAATGAGCATATCCAGCACATTTTCAATTTTCTTCCGGCTTACTTGAATATTTTCCCCCTGATAGGCCTGTTCTTCCAACAAATCGTAGGCCCTGAGCAGCTTAAGCGTGGTGGGCAGGTAATAATTGATGAACTTTCTAACATCCTGTTCCCGCTCCGGCTTTTCAATGACCACGCGGAAAATATCTGCCGTCAGCGTGCCTATACGGTCGATCCTGCGGGATACTCCTTCGTCCTCAATCTTTTCATTTAATTGCAGCAATTCATTGAGAGTACGTTCCAATTCGTCCATGTAGTTTTTCTTGCGATCCGCCTGGTCGGCCTTTCCTTCCTCCTCTTCCTTGTGAAGAGGCTGTTTTTCCCCACTGGACGCCTGAGCCGCCTGAGCTGCCTGAGCCGCCTGACGGGCCTCCCAAGCCTCCCGCTTGGCAGCTTCCCAAGCTTCGGGAGAGAATCCGCCGGCCTTTTTCTCCTCCTTTTCAGGTCCATGGAAGCCCCTATCCCCACGAAGCGTATTCAGCAGCTCAAACACCATATCTTTCCAACTACCGCCCCCTTCTCCTTCGCTGAACGGGCGGTCCGACTCCGCTACAGACGACAGCACCAGCTGGTTTCGGTTGACGTCTAAATAGGCCCCCTTGCCAAAGTAACCCCGAGCGATCATCTTCTGAAGTTTGCGCATGGTCTTGTGCACGGGCTTGCCGCTGATTTTGGCCAATTCTTTTACCGGCACCCAGCTGCGCATTCCGATAACCGCACAGAATTCATGAAAGCTCCGCTGCAAATCCCGCTCTTCCTCACGCTTGCCATAGACCAAGAAGCAGGCAATGCTTCCCAGCACACCCACGGGACCCGCAAACAGCAGGGCAACTCCCCCCAGCAGAAAGGGCAAACTACTCTTGGGTTCCACTGGGCGCACAAAGCGGCCATTATAGGTTCTCGCCATCTCCATTCACACTCCCAGTGTATATTATACATACCAAATGGGCGTTTTTCAATCGCTTTTTCCCTTCCAGAAGGCATTCAACTGACGGTTGAGTGTACTCATGCGGGTGATTTTGCGCACCTGCCAATGCGGTGGCATCAAATCCAGATACGTTTGCGCCTCATAGCGCTGATCCAATAAAAGTACGACGCCCCTGTCGGTCTCGGTACGGATGACGCGCCCTGCCGCCTGCAAAACCCGTCTGAAACCCGGATAGGTGTACGCCGCATCCGTGCCACCATCCATCCCGTCATCATACATCTCCCGCAAGAGCTCTGATTCGGGATTGACCTGAGGAATTCCCGTGGAAATAATAGCCGCTCCACTCAGCCGGTCGTCCGGCAGATCCACGCCCTCGGAAAATACGCCGCCCAGTACGATAAACGCCGTCAAACTCCGCTGAGGATTGGGCTGAAACATTTCGATAAATGCCTGGCGCTTCGCTTCGCTCATGTGGCTGAGTTGACAGATAACCTGTTCAGAGGGAAAGCGGGAGCGGAAATATCGGTACACCAGCTCCAGATAGGCATGGGATGGAAAACAAGCCAGATAATTCCCCGCATGGGCCTGTCCCATGGCGTAAATGATCTGGGCCACCTGCTCCAGCGTTGCACTTCTATCGCGGTACTTCACCGAAACAGGAAGGCGCGCCACAAAGAGATTTTCCTGAGGAAAGGGCGAGGGAAGGCGAAGCCAGTATCTCGCATCCGGCACCGCCAGAAGGCGGCCATAAAAATCCATGGGCGCCAACGTTGCCGAAAACAGCGCTACGCCGCCCACCCGGGCAAAACTGCGATCCAAATATTTTTCCGGTGCAAAGCACCAGAGCCTGACGCAAATGTGGCCGTTCGTCCCCTCGGGGCGAATGAGCACACGGTAAACCTCCTCATCAAAGCGCTTGGCGACCCGCGCAAACCAGTTGCACTCCAGCATCAGTTCCACTGTGTCTTCATCGCCCACCCGAAGTCTTTCCGCCTGTTCCGCGAAATCAGATGCAGCTTCAAGCAAGCCCCGCGGAACCTCTCTCAGGGCGTCATATTCCGCATCCGGACAGGTGAGTTCTTCCTCGAGACGCGTCATGGCCCGGCCAAGTACATCGTCCGGGCCAAACAACTGTGCGATGCGTTCCCGCAATTGCCTGACCCGATCGCCCGACAGCTCAGCAGAATACATCTCCCTCGCCCGATCAGGCAAATTGTGCGCCTCGTCAACCAGAAGCGCTGCGCGGCTCTTCTGATCAAAATGGCGCTTCAAGCGTACCCGTGGGTCAAACACATAGTTGTAGTCGCAGATCACCACATCGGCAATCTCCGTCAAGTCCAGAGACAATTCAAAGGGACAGAGCTCATGTTCCCCCGCAAGTACAGCAATTTCCTCCGTTCCGAAGACTTGCTGTCCCAGAGCCTTGCGCAGGGCTTCCCTCCGTCGGTTATAATATCCATCTCCCAGAGGACACAGCGCACAATCCTGGCGGTTCATCGGGCAGACCTTTTCCTTGGCGCTGAGCGTCACTGACCGGATTTTCAGGCCCGTGGCACGCATGCGCATGAGGGCATCCTGTGCCGCTCGCCGGCCTGTTGTGCGCGCAGTCAAATAAAAGATCACACTTACTCTTCCCGTTCCCAGCGCCTTCAAAGCTCCATACAGCGATGCTGCCGTCTTTCCAATGCCCGTGGGTGCTTCGATCAGCGCCCGGTTCCCATGAATCAACGCCCGATAGACGCAGCGCGCCATTTCCCGCTGTCCATCTCGATAGTCCGCATAGGGAAAGCGCAGATTCTTGAGTGTGGGAACGCAGTCTTCTTTCCACCGGCTTTCCGCCCGGGCCCACAAGGCATAGGGTCGGGCGTATGCAGCAAAGCGCTGCTGAAGCTCCTCCAGGGTCAATTCCCGCTTGAAGCGCTGGCGGCCACCCTGGGTTCCGGCATAGAGCAGGCGCACCTGCGCCCATCCGCGCCGCTCTGAAAGGCAGAACAGGTACGCATAAATTTCCGCTTGCGCCCAATGAACGGGATAGTCGTCCTGGCAGATCTCATATGGATTGCCCCGAGTGGTTTTAATTTCCAATACTTCCACACAATCTGAATGGACGCGCATAGCATCAGCGCGGCCATGGACGCGCAGCTGTATTCCTTCAATTTCCATTTCGCCGCAGGCTTGCGCTTCCACAGTCCAATCAGCGTCCAATGCTCCCTGAACTTCCAAATGGCCTTCCCGGCCCTCCCTCATCCGCCTGGCCATGGCTGCTGAAGCCGTGAGACTTCCGGATGCGCAGGCATATTCCGCCAGTTCACGCACGCTCACCTCAATGCATTCCGCCATGCCTCATCCCTCCATGCAGCTCTTGACAGTTTCAATGACAAATGATAAATTAGTATCAGTATAAAGCAGCGGTTTAACTTTTTCAAGCAGGAGGTTACCGATTATGACACTCTATCCCCTCTTGATGGCGCCCTATTTCCGCTCCGGCGAGGAAACTCCCTGGGGCGGCACCATGTTGCGGGACGCTTTTATGAAGGACGCACCTGATCAGACCGGTGAAAGTCTGGAAATTTCCGCTCTGCCCGATCGTGAGAGCGTAATCCGCAACGGTATACATGCCGGAAAGGGTCTCTCCCGTCTGGTGGATCTCTGGGGCGAACAGCTCACCGGCCCCGGAGTGGATCATTTTCCCCTGCTTCTGAAGCTGATCGATTCCCGGGAAACCCTCTCTGTACAGGTACATCCCGGAGATGAATATGCCCGCACTCATGAGAATGGAAAGCTGGGCAAGACGGAAGCATGGGTCATTCTCAACTGCGAACCGGGTGCAAAGCTGGCTTACGGCCTCAACACCCACGGCCAATCCCTGAAAGAAATTGTAAGCGCCGGAAAGGAAGCCATTGAAGGTGCGCTCAATTGGGTGGAGGTCCGCCCGGGCGACGTATATTACATTCCCAACGGATTGATTCACGCCATTGGCGAGGGCATTCAGCTCTATGAGATTCAGCAATCCAGCGATCTGACCTATCGCTTCTGGGATTGGGGGCGAGTGGGGAAAGATGGCAAACCCCGCCAGCTGCACATTGACCAGGCTGTGGAAGTGGCCGATGTGGACCTACACCTCCATAAGCTCTATGGCACCACCAGCCTGTGCCGGGGCGGTAGCCGCACCTATTACATCTCCAACCGCTATTTTGAACTCTGCCGGCTGAACGTATCCGGCAGGATGCCCATCAGCGATGGACGCATGCTCTTTTTGACTCCCTTGGGTCCCTGCCGCCTGCGTTGGGGCGAAGATGAGCTGGAACTGGCTCCCTTTGACAGCGTGCTCATCCCAGCCGCCCTGGAAGATGTGGAAATCCTCAGCGACGATTGCAAGGTATTGATGTCCTCCCCCTCCAACCGCGAATGGCTGCGCAAAGAACTGGGGTATCGTGCTGAAAACGTGGCGGGACTTATAGACGAATGATTTAAAATGATCAAGCGCCGGATGAACGCAGACATAAGCTGCATCCATCCGGCGCTTGATTTGTGAAGTTAAGACAAGTGCGGTCCGAACGCCTGACCCGGTCTTTGACCCCACACCCGCCTGCTGGAGCGTTCGCTCATAAGGACTTTGCCTCCCCACTACTGGCCCTCTCGGAAGAAAATATACCCGGCAGGACTTACCTCTAAGGCGCGCCATGCTCGCCGGACTTTTGCCGGTTTACGTGGATCGTTTCGCCCGCGCCTGGCATCGACTTGCAACCGCAGACGCGCCCGAACCGCATTCTCCATTATAGGCCCCCGGCGTTTCTTCGTCAAGGGGATCGGGTTATTTGAATTCGTGCAATTGCGGATTAAGTTTCCGGGAGGTCCTTGACACTATTAAAACCGCAAGCTATAATGATTTTATTGGGAATATGCACTCTGCGCCGATTGGACGAGTAAGCAAGCGCAGCTGCGCCAAAGAGAGGGCCGCCCTGGCTGAAAGCGCCCGCGCAGCACGCCGCCGAAGGACAGCCATGAGCAGCCGGCAACGGCGTCCCGCCCGCGATACAGGGCGACTGAGATGGAGTTTAATCTCCAAGCAGGGTGGCACCGCGATCCTTCGCCCCTACGAAATGGGACGGGGATTTTCTTTTTTATCATCAACTTCCGGGAGGGAAAACTTATGCTAACGCAGGCCCCCAAGGGTACCCAGGACATGTTGCCCCAGGATGCCCACAGATGGCAGAGTATCTACGACAACCTGCGCCGTATCTGCGCCGCCGCGGGCTACCGGGAAATCCGTACGCCCATTTTTGAACACACCGAGCTGTTTCAGCGAGGCGTAGGCGATACCACCGATGTAGTACAGAAGGAAATGTACACCTTTGAGGATAAGGGGCACCGCTCCATTACCCTAAAGCCCGAAGGAACGGCAGGAGCCGTGCGCGCCTTCATTGAGCACCACCTGGATGCTGCGCTGCCCTGCAAGCTCTACTACGCCCAGACCCCCTGTTTCCGCTATGAAAAGCCTCAGGCGGGGCGCTTGCGCCAATTTCATCAAAACGGCGTAGAAGTCTTTGGTGCGAAAGACGCCAGCTTGGATGCGGAAATCATTCAGCTGGCCATGGATTTGCTGAGCGCCAACGGCATTGGCAATCTGCACCTGACCATCAATTCCATCGGCTGTCCCCAATGTCGAAAGGCTTATCATGAAAAGCTACGGGCTTACCTTGCCCCCAAGCTGTCCAGCCTGTGTAAAACCTGTCAGGAGCGCTTTGAACGCAATCCCTTGCGCATTCTGGACTGCAAGGAGGATGCCGATAAGCTCGCCGACGCGCCAGCCATGTTGGACAATCTCTGTCCGGAATGTGCCGAGCACTTTGAAAAGCTTAAAGGCTATCTGGACGCACTGGGCCTGTCCTATGAAATTGATCCCCGAATCGTCCGCGGACTGGATTACTACACCAAGACCGTGTTCGAAATCATCGCCCACACTCCCCAGGGCAATCTGACCGTCTGTGGCGGCGGTCGCTACGACGGCATGGTAAAGGAACTGGGCGGTGGGGACATTCCAGGCATGGGCTTTGGCATGGGTATCGAGCGCATGATCATGGTTCAGGATCTGATGAATGTTGCGCCCGCCGAGCCCCCCATCTACGATGTTTTTGTGGTAACCCTGGGTAATGAGGCGCGTGTGGAAGGCCTTAAGCTGGTGCGTGAATTGCGCCTTGCGGGGCTGAAGGCCGATCTGGATCACGCCGCACGGAGCATGAAGGCTCAGTTTAAATATGCCAATAAACTAGGCGTCAGTCAGGTCATCGTCCTGGCGGGCGACGAACTGGAAAAAGGCATCGTCAAACTGCGGGATATGAACAACAGCAGCGAGACCGAAATCGCTCGCAGCGAAATCGTTGCAGCCCTTGCAAAAAATAAGGAGGTTTGAAGCATGCTTTCCTATAAGCGAGATCATTATTGCGGCCTTTTGACCCGGGAAATGGCCGGTCAACGCGTACATTTGTCCGGTTGGGTGCAGCGCACCCGAGATCTGGGTGGTCTGGTTTTCGTCTGGCTGCGTGACCGGGAAGGTCTGGTGCAGCTGGTGTTCGACGGCACGGATTGTTCCAGCGAATTGCTGGCCCTGGCTCAGAGCCTGCGCAGCGAATACGTGATCACCGTAGTGGGCGATGTGCGCCTTCGGGATGAAAAAGCCATCAACCGAGACCTGAAGACCGGCGAAATCGAGGTAGTGGTGCGTGAAGCCGAGTTGCTCAACAAATCTGAAACGCCCCCCATCTACATCGACGACAAGACCGACGAAAGCGAGCTGGTTCGGCTCAAGTATCGCTATCTGGATCTGCGGCGCCCCTCCATGCAGGAGAAACTGCGCATTCGCAGCAAAGTGGTTCGCTGCATCCGCAGCGTGTTGGACGAGGAGGGCTTCACGGAGATAGAGACGCCCATTCTGTCCAAGTCCACCCCCGAAGGAGCGAGAGATTTCCTGGTGCCCAGCCGCCTGCATCCCGGCACCTTCTATGCCCTGCCCCAGAGCCCGCAAATTTATAAGCAGCTTTTAATGCTGGCAGGTTTTGATAAATACTATCAAATCGCCCGCTGTTTCCGGGATGAGGACAACCGCGCCGACCGTCAGCCGGAGTTTACCCAGTGCGATATCGAAATGTCCTTTATTGACGAAGAAAATATCTATACCGTTGTGGAGGGCATCTTTGCGCGCATCTTCCGCGAGGTCAAGGGCATTGAGCTGTCCCTGCCCCTGCCCCGCATGACCTGGGACTATGCCATGGAGAACTATGGCTCCGACAAACCGGATACCCGCTTCGAAATGCGGCTGAAAAACCTGTCTCAGCGCCTGAAGGGTTGCGGTTTCCCTGTGTTCGATGGCGCTCTGGAAAATGGCGGCGTGGTGTATGCCATTAACGCCAAGGGGCTGGCTGGTTTAACCCGCAAAGAAATCGACAGCTACGGGGAATTCGTGAAAACCTACCGGGCCAAGGGTCTGCCTCACATGAGTTTCGCCGCCGACGGCAGCGTAAAATCGTCCTTCAATAAATTCCTGACACCGGAACTGATTGAAGCCGTTCGGAGCGAAATGGCTGTGGAAAACGGCGATATCATTTTCTTTGCTGCGGATAAAAAGAGCGTAGTGCGACAGGCTTTGGGCGCGCTTCGCTGCGAGATCGCACGCCGGCACAATTTGATTGATCCGGAGAAATACAACCTGTTCTGGGTGACGGAATTCCCGCTGTTTGAGTACAGCGAGGAGGAACAGCGCTATGTGGCTGCTCACCACCCCTTCACCAGCTGGTATCCTGAAGACAATGTCTATCTGGAAGGCGATAAGGAAAAGGTACGTTCCCGCGCCTATGATCTGGTAATGAACGGCATCGAACTGGCCAGTGGCTCCATCCGCATTCACCGGGCGGACATGCAGGCGCAGATGTTCGATATGATCGGCCTGAGCCATGAGGAGGCTCACCATCGCTTTGGCTTCCTGCTGGACGCCTTCAAGTTTGGCGCGCCGCCCCACGGCGGCCTGGCCTTCGGCGTGGATCGATTGGTCATGCTGCTCACCGGAAGCGATAGTCTGCGAGACATCATCGCCTTCCCCAAGGCCACCAGCGCCAACTGTCTGATGATGGAGACCCCCGCCGACGTCCGTCCCGATCAGTTGGAGACCCTCAGAATCAAACTGGATCTGCCGGAAGAAAAATAAAATTCAGCGCGGGCTGCAAGGAATGCGTTTCCCTTGCAGCCCGCGCTCTTTGGTTGCTCAGCGAAAAATTTTCAAATCTTCCCGCAGCAAATTGCCTGACCAGAGAAACAATTTCCGCGACATGCCTTCCATTTCAATAGGCGCGCCACTCCTGATCAGTTGCGCCGTCTGAAAGATATCCCCATCCGCTCCAGTCAGAACCGCCATCAGTTCGGACCGGCCGCGCAAATAGCTGCCAGTGCGAAGATAGTAAATAGCCTTCAGCACAAATTCCGCCGATTTGTACAAATTCTGAAGCAGCACTTCGTCCCGTTCATGGAGCAGGTTGTGCGCGCATCCATGATAAATGCCCCCAATATCTTTGCGGATACATGCCTTCACACTGGCAGCGTCAATGCACTCCAAAAGGGCATCCAAGCTCCCGTAGAAGGGCAGGGTGTCATAATACAGGGCCAGCAGTTCACCGCCATCCCAGTTCATTAACTCCTGCCATCCGGAAACAAATCCACAGATCCACTCCCGGCAGGGCAGGTCCTCCAACAGCCTCCCATAGTCCTGCAGATCTGCCCAGTTCAATTCATCCAGCACCGCTACAACGTCAATATCGCTTCCCTGTTTCGCTTCACCCCTGGCCCGGCTTCCCTGAAGTCCCACAAAGCGCAGGCGGGAACCAAAGCGCGCTTTCAGGCAATTCAAATAGTGGTTCATCCACTCCTGGATATTCAATTCCATTTTTCCCTCACAAATTTCCATAGATCTCAGCGTTTCCCGGATAGCCTACGTGCCACAAGATCCCATCAAGAATCCGTTCATTCCAAAATATCAACGGGGGACGGCGCACGGCGCGCCGCCCCCACGAGCAAAGGCTTTTCTTCACAAATCCTCCAGGCGAATCTTGGAATTCTTGCGTGCCTGACGGTAAATGCTAAAGCGGTTACCAATGGTCTGCACCGGCTCCGCATGCACACGCTCGCACAGCGCCTCACAGGCTTCCCGGGCCGTATAGGGGGCATTTTTCTGCACGTTTACCTTGATCAACTCCCGAGCCTCCAATGCATCCCAACACTGTTTTACCAGATTATCCGTAATGCCATCCTTGCCGATCTGAAGAACGGGCTCCATGGTATTGCACATTGCCCGAAGTGCGGCGCGCTGTTTGGTGGTCATTCTTTTTTCCTCCAACTTTCGTGATTCTTTTATTCCACAAAGTCAAACTCCATGTCGTCAATGCGCACGGTATCTCCTTCGCCGGCGCCCGCCTCACGCAGCGCATCGATGACGCCCATGCGCCGCAACGTGCGGTGGAAATAGTTCAGGGACTCCTCGTTGCCAAAGTTTACGGATGCCACCAGATGATCGATGGAGGGACCCGAGAGTTCAAAGGCGCCCTTGACTCGCTGAATCTGGAAGCCGGTAGCCGCCTCCATATCAAAGTCAAACAGCTCTTCCTCCGCAAAGGGTTCAGGCTCCGGACAGGTTTTCAGCATTTTTACCGTGGCCCTCATTAAAGCCTCAAAATTGGAATGGGTGGCCGCAGAGACGGCAAAGATCTCCCTGCCACTGCCTGCCAATTTCTCCCTCAGCCGCTCAAGATTTTCCTGAGCCCCGGGCAAGTCCATCTTATTGGCCACCACAATGCCTGGACGGCTTTTCAAATCTCCATAGTTTTCCAATTCGCGCTCAATGGCATCGTAATCTTCCAGTGGGTCCCGGCCCTCACTACCGGAGATATCCAACACATGCAAGAGCATTCGCGTGCGCTCCACATGGCGCAAAAACGCATGTCCCAGTCCAACGCCTTCGCTGGCCCCTTCCACCAGACCGGGAATATCTGCCAACACAAAGCTGTAATCATCCTGCTTTACGATGCCCAGATTGGGCTGAAGCGTGGTAAAATGATAATTGGCAATCTTGGGACGGGCTGCGGTCACTACGGACAGTATGGTAGATTTTCCCACATTGGGAAAGCCCACCAGCCCCACGTCGGCAATGGATTTCAGCTCTAACGTAAGTTCCAGCACTTCCCGCTTCTCCCCAGGCTTGGCAAACTGTGGCGCCTGCCGGGTGGGCGTGGCAAAGTGCTGATTGCCAAAGCCACCCTTTCCTCCCTTGATCAACGTGCGCTCCATGCCCGTTTCCCAGAGGTCCAACAAGATCTTGCCGGTGGATCGCTCCCGCACCACAGTGCCCGGGGGCACCTCAATGACCACACTGGCACCGTTCTTGCCGCTCCTGCGGTTTCCCATGCCATCCTCACCGTTTCCCGCCGTAAACTTGCGGTGATAGCGAAAGTCCATTAGCGTATGCATGCGCTCCGTGGCACAGAAAATCACATCTCCGCCCCGGCCGCCGTCTCCGCCATCCGGGCCTCCCGCCTGTACATATTTCTCCCGGTGAAAGGATACGCAGCCGTTGCCGCCATCCCCGGCTTTCACCGATATATTTACCACATCCACAAAAAGTGCCATTACATCCTCCTATTTATCCACGCAGTGCCCGCACAATCCGCCATCCAGCGGACAGGCGGCACAGTCCGGCCGCTGGGCATGGCATATACGACGCCCATGCCAGATCAGCAAATGGTGGGCAAAGATCCAGATCTTTCTGTCCAGCAACTCCTGCAACTGCTTTTCCACCTTTTCGGGCGTCTGGGCATCCGCCAGTCCAATGCGACGGGAAACCCGGAATACATGGGTATCCACAGGAATCTGTGGGTCCCCAAACGCCGCCATCAGCACCACGCCCGCCGTCTTCTGCCCCACACCGGGAAGCGCCATCAGTTCTTCTCGGTTATCAGGTACCACGCCATCGTAACGCTCCACCAATGCGCGACAGGCCGCCACGATGTTCTTGGCCTTATTGTGATAGAGCCCGCACTCCTTAATCATTGGTTCCAGTTCCTCCGGTTCCAGGGCGCCCAGAGCTTGCGCATCAGGATACACTGGAAAAAGGCGAGCTGTCACGAGGTTGACCCGCTTGTCCGTACACTGAGCGGAAAGAATGGTGGCAATCAGCGTTTCAAACGGATTGCTGAAGTTCAGCTCTGGCCTGGCATCAGGATAGAGCTTTGCCAACTCCTCCATGATCTTCGCCGCTTTTGTACGCTCCATGAGAGCACCTCCGCATCTGCCGTACGTCTTTAATGCCATTTTGTATTATACTATTATTGTCTACTACCGGTCAAGTTAAAAGGAAAGCAGCGGGATTCAGCGACAAATTCCCACCACTGCCCCTCAAGTAAAAAAGCAACTTCTTTCCCGACACTTGAGCAGGCTTATGCTCCAGCCGGCCGCACAAAAGTGCAGCCGGCCCCTTCCTCTCTATTTCAGAGGCGCAACCACAGCGCGCCCGCCTCCCGAATTTACGCGATACAGGCCGATCAGGTTTCCGGGATTTTCCCGTCCAAGCACTTCACGCACCCGAGCCGCATCTTCTATATCAAAGCGCACAGACAAACCGCAGCCCAGCGCGACCGCCCGGGGAGTGGTCATTACACTGGTGGCAATGCCTTCCCTGCGCAGCGCATCTTCAAAGCGCAGCACCTGCTGCCGCGACCGAAAGGCCGCGATTCCGTAATCGTCGTACATAGGCTTTCCTCCTCATTTTCCCGCATGGAGTTCTGAAATGCGCCGCCATGCAAGTATTCTATTGTACGCCATAGGGCGCTTCAGCGTGAAGGAGGCTTCCCATGAATATTTATTTTGACAACGCCGCCACCAGCAGTCCCAAGCCCCAAACGGTTCTGGAAGAAATACAGCGGGCGTTGACGGTCTACAACGCAAATCCGGGGCGTTCCGCCCATCCAGCCGCGCTGGAAGCGGCACGATGCGTATACAATGCCCGGTCAACACTGGCTAAGGTACTCTGTGCACAGGAAGGCAGCCATGTCGCCCTGTGCTTTAACTGCACGGATGCCCTGAATCTAGCCATCAAGGGCGTCCTCCATCGGGGCGATCACGTGATTTCCACCATGTTGGAACATAACAGCGTGCTGCGCCCCTTGTCGGAACTGAGCAACCAACATCAGATCGCCCTGACCCTCATCGCGCCGCGGCAGGATGGCATGATTCATCCCGCGGATCTGCGCGCCGCCCTTCGCCGCAACACACGGCTGATTGCCATGACCCAGGCATCCAATGTGACGGGCGCCATTCAGCCCGTGGCCGCTATAGGAGAACTTGCTCGGGAACGGGGCATTCTGTTTTTGGTTGACGGCGCGCAGGCTCTGGGCGGCTTTCCGGTGGACGTAGGCCGCTTGAATTGTGACCTCTACGCCTTTCCTGGGCACAAATCCCTTCTGGGCCCTCAGGGAACCGGAGGGCTCTATATCCGAAAGGGTTTGCGACTGAACACCCTGCGAGAAGGCGGCACAGGCACCGACTCCGACAGCATGCTTCAACCGGAGATCCCACCTGAGCGCTATGAAGCTGGCACGCTGAATCTTCCCGGCCTGGCGGGGCTTTGGCGCGGTGCGGAGTATGTGCTACAGAATCAATCTACCATCATGATGCACGAGCGGGAACTAACCACTGCGCTGTACGACGGAATTTCCAAACTGGATGGCGCTGTCATCTACTCCCCCAGCGAAGAAGCCGCCCGATCGGGTATCGTCAGTTTCAATTTGGGAGATTTCAGTTCCAGCGAAGTGGCGGATGCTTTGGGGCGCCGGGGCATCGCCGTGCGTGGGGGCCTTCACTGTGCGCCCGGAGCCCATCGCGTGCTGGGAACACTGCGTCGGGGCGTGGTACGCGCCAGCGTGGGGCACGCAAACAGTTTTGACGAGGTGGAATTCTTTTTAAAATCTCTGGATGAAATCCTGCGCCACGGCGAATAAAACCCTCTCAGAACGGGCAGAATACCTTTGCCTGAAAGGGGTGGATTCTATGGCAATGATGGAATGCAGAGATTGTTTTCGTCTGGCAGATTCGCGCTGTTTCCAGCGCTGCTCCAACTGCGGCGCGGCGCTGTGTGACGATTGCGCCAATCGAAACCATGGCCTCTGCGAAGATTGCTGCGACCGCGGCCGGGATTGACAGAATCAATTCAGGTTGCGCTTGGCCATCTCCACGGCCATCTCCAGTTCCAGGACCTTCTGACGAAGCTCCGGCCGCCGCTCGCTCAGCGCCTGGTACTCCGCCAGAAGGCCTTCCACCTCCTCCAGTGCGCCCTGCGTTTCTTCGGAATCTTCTTCCTCTTCATCCAAGCTTCGCATAAAAAACAATGCGTCTTCCAACTGCGCGTTAAGTTCTTCCAGATCCTCATCCATTTCAAATTCGTCCAATTCGTCGAGTATGGACTCAAAACGGCTGCAAAAGCCTGACAGAGCTGAATTCTTCATCACTGATTATTCCCCTTTCTAAATGCAGTATAGCCCGGCCACAGAAAATTTTCAACGTTATTGTGAAAATTCAGTTGCAAAAAGCGCAAACTGTGATACACTTATAGGGATCTATCTGCGCAAGGAAGGTATCGTATGAATGACATTCAAAAGGCAGAGCGCCTTTTAGCCTCGCCGCTGATGCGGAAATTTTTCCCCATTCTCATCCTGCTCCTCTACGTTGCGGGCATGGTAGTGATGATATTTGTCAACTTCACCCATGGGCTGACCCTCTGGTTCATCTCTACCGTTCTGGGCGCGTTATTGCTGTACGTCAAGCGCACCCAGGAAAAAAAGATTCGAGATCTCCAGGAAGAAGAGGCCCAGGAGAGCGCTCTCAGGAAATCCAGCCAGGACAGGGAGTCAAACTGACATGCGCATACGACGCAAGCAATGGACGGAGCCGCTCCTTCAAGGCTGTCCCTATCTGATTGGCGATCCGCGGAATCATCGCGGCCACTGGCGGGAATTATTTTTGCACCCGCAGGCGCCATTGGAATTGGAAATCGGCTGCGGCAAGGGTGTCTCTACGGCGAAAATGGCCCATGAAAATCCCGGAACCAATTACATCGCCATTGATGAAGTTCGCCACGTTTTGGCAGTATCCATTAAAAATGCTACGGCTGAATTTGGAACGGATGCCGTCGAAAATCTCGTTCTAAGCGCCGTAGACGCCATGTTCATAGTGGATAGCTTCGCACCCGAGGACAACATACGCCGCATTCACATCAATTTCCCCAATCCCTGGGATGAAAAGGCCAAGCAGCATAAGCGCCGCCTCACCCATCCCCGACAGTTAATGCAGTACCGCAGCTTTCTCGCTCCTGGCGGCGAAATCTGCTTTAAAACCGATGATGTCCCCCTCTTTGAAGCCACGAAGCGTTATCTGGGCCTGTGTGGCTTTGAAATCACCCTCATGATCGACGATCTGCATGCCTCCGACTACCATCCCAATTACATAAGCGAGCATGAGGCTCTCTATGCCGGCCAGGGCATCCCCATCCATTTTCTCATCGCCCGAATGGACGAGCTCCCAGCGGATTTTTCCTTTGAAGTGGACGGGCATCGCATCGATCAGGTAGAACGGGGCGTCAATTCCCGCAAGCGCAAGGGCCAGTAAGCTTTTTAACGTTATGCAAAAGGGCGCAAAGAAATGGATTGTTTCTTTGCGCCCTCTCTTCAATTTTCTTTCAGCATGGCTTCTATGTTGCCCTCTATGATCTCCATATACCCTTTAAACTGCTGTACCTCCTGGGGATTCATTCCCTCAATCAGCGCCTGGGTAAATTGATCCTGCAAGTGGCGTCCCTGCTCAATGATGGGCGCCGCCTTTTCCGTACAGCTCAAACGCACCTTTCTTCGGTCGTCCGGTACCGGATGCCTTTGCAAATACCCTTCATTTACCAGCTTATCCACCGTAAAGGACACCAGATTGGGCTTGATCCATCGATACTGACTGATATCCCGGGCCGTATTGTGTTGTGGATTATTGGCCAGAAACATGATGATGTCAAAAGCGGTCTGATGTATCTGCAAGTCCCGGCACAGCGGCCGACAAAAACTCTCATACGCAGAAGACATGCGATGTACAAAAGTAACGATATTGACAGAGCCCAATGTCCTACTCCTTTCCAACGTGTAGCATCCATCCCCACAGCGCTTCCATGACCTCTACTTTTATTCCTTCTGACCTGCCACGTCGGCTTCCATTCCAGGATCAATTTCAGCAAGCGCCTTTTTAAACTGGATGGAAAACAATATGGCTGTAAAGGTGACGGCAATCACATCTGCGACCGGTTCCGCCATGTATACCGCCTGCGCCTGATTGCTGCGGAAGATTTGCGGCATGATATAAATCAACGGAATCAACAGGACAAACTTGCGCATCACCGCCACAACAATGGATGCCTTCGCATAGCCAATGGAGGTGAAAGTCATCTGGCAAGCCAGCTGAATTCCAAACAGCAATAACCCCGCCAGGTAGATGCGTAGCGCGTGGGCTGCGTATGCCAGCAGCTTCGCATCATTGGTAAACATTGCGGCAAATCCCCTGGGAAACAGCATCACGCACAACCAAAGCAGGATGGAATAACACAAATCCACTTTCAGCAGCAGTACAAACGCCTTCTTGACCCGATCCCGATTTTTGGCTCCGTAATTGTAGCTGATAATCGGCTGAGCTCCCTGCCCCAGTCCTTGAAGCGGCAGCATTGCAAACTGCATCACGCTGGAAAGGATAGTCATCGCCCCCACCGCAATATCTCCGCCATAGCGAAGCAAAGATGAATTAAAGCATACAAAAATAATACTTTCGCTGGCCTGCATGATGAAAGTGGCCAGGCCCAGGGCCAGACTGGGCAAAATAATTCCGGGAACAAACATCAAATGGCGTGCGCGTATTTTTAAATGCGTCCTTTTCCCTCTTAAAAAGGCCAGCACCCATACACAGGAAATGGCCTGAGAAATGATTGTCGCCAATGCCGCTCCACGAACGCCCATGTGAAACAGAAAAATAAATACGGGGTCCAGGATAATATTGGTCACTGCGCCAATCAGCACCGACAGCATGCCCGTCTTGGCAAAGCCCTGGGCGGTAATAAACGCATTCATGCCCAGCGTAAGCTGCACAAATAGGGTGCCGATTGCATACACGTTCATGTAGTCTACAGCATATTCGATGGTATTCTCGCTGGCGCCGAAGGCCAGAAGAAAATCTTCATTCCAGATCAACAAAACCGCAGTCAATACCACAGAAATAATGATTTGCAGGCTGAAGCAGTTGCCCAGCGTCTTTTCCGCCGATTCGTGATCGCCCTTTCCCATAAAAATGGAAGACCGCGGCGCACCACCACTACTCACCAGAGCTGCAAAAGCCGATACGATTAAAATAATGGGTAGACACACGCCGACGCCCGTCAGTGCCAGCGCTCCCACATCTTTAATGTGCCCTATATAGATTCGGTCTACAATATTGTAGAGCATGTTGATAATCTGTGCTGCCAGTGTGGGCAGTGCCAGTTTCAGCAGCAGCTTTCCCACCGGTTCCGTTCCCAGGAATTCCTCTCTCGCGTTCATTTTCCATCATTCTCCTTTATCATCGCCATTTGATCTTTCCGGCCAATGCTCTCTATCAAGCGCCGTTCAACAATATTGGATTATTCAATATTGTACTATCTAATTGATCGCCAATCAAGAACACAATTGTAAATTTCTATTCCGGCAGGCAATGTTCACAGATTGCTCACGCTTTCTTCAATACACGTCTGCATTTATCTGTTATAGTCAAGCTGTACATCGGAACGGGCGAGAGTAACCACCCTTCCATCTCGAGGTATACCTTATGGGTCACTGTCCACCCGGAATTTTCCAAAGCGGCAGACCAAAAATACCGCTGTTTTACGGCGTTTACATAGATTAAAGCCGGATCAGGCAGCCAAAACCCTGCCTGCCGGCTTAAAATTTGACGGTTATTTTCAGGAATGCTATAATGGAATAAATATCTTTATCTGCGACTTGTTCCGGCTTTGCCAGGAATGAAGCGCACAACTGCAATTTATGCCGGAGGAAATATTCTTTGATGAAAAAATATCTTTCTGCGCTAATTCTATTGCTGATCTTTTCTTTAGCCCTTCCCGCGCATTCTGAAAGTCTGGATTGTACAGGCGTCTGGAGCTTAAATTCTTACGAAATGGACGGCATGCGTCTGGATGCCTCTGTCTTCGGCATGGAAATGACCCTGACCATAAACCCGGATGGAAGTCTGTCTCTGGAGATACCAGGCAGCGGAACTTCAACGGGGCGCTGGGAAATAAGCGGAAGCACTTTAAAGATTTTGGCGGGAGAAGAAAGCATCGAGGCTACTATCAATGGAGATGAATTAGTGACTGCAGCTGATGAAAATGGTACAAGCATGATATTTGGCCGCGAGCGAAAAAATACCGCCTTTCAACCGGCCCCTGCCCGTACGGATGTCACGGTTTCAGATTTTGACGGAACCTGGCAGGCTACCTCCATGGGCATTTTGGGGAATCTCTATCCGGCGGAATCCGACATCACCTTGCAGATTTCCAATGGGTTGGTTTCGGTGCAGCAGCCAGACGACGAGGGAAACCTGCTTGAATACGACGCAAAGGCCAGCCTGGAAAAAGGCGTACTCATCGTCTCGCCCCCGGAGGACTTGGAGGGGGCAAGGGAGCTATGCTTGCAGTTGCTTGAAGACGGCAGTCTCGCGCACAGCGAGGAAAGCGAAGGCATGATTATTGAAATTTACTTTACGCGCTGTGATAATTGAGGTTTTAAAGGCTTTCCTTCAAAGCTCGTGCTCTCTATCTTCTTGGTATTCAAGATGCCCGTTCATTTCCATCAGGGAAATGAACGGGCATCTTGCTGATTCATCCATTTGTCCAATATAATATTATTCAAACTCCGGAAGCAATGCAGGGGGAAAATTCTTCAATGGCATTACTCGCAACTATCCCTGATTCAATTCAGAATACTGCGTATCGCTGACGGGTTCCAGCCATTCATTCGCACAGGCTTCCCCCGGAACTTCAACTGCCAGGTGGGAAAACCAGCTGTCTGGCGCAGCTCCATGCCAATGCTTAACCCCTGCGGGGATATTCACCACATCGCCCGGTTGCAGCTTTCTGGCTTCTTTCCCCCACTCCTGATAATAACCCTGTCCGGCCACGCAGATCAGAATTTGTCCTCCACCCCTATCCGCACGATGAATATGCCAGTTATTGCGGCATCCGGGTTCAAAAGTCACATTAAATATGCCCACTTGATTTGTGGAAACCGGCGCAAGATAGCTCTGCCCCACAAAGTATTGTGCAAACCCATCGTTGGGTTCTCCAATTGGAAAAATCATCCCATTCTGATGCGCGGATTTTCCATCGTCCGTCTCTTCAGATTGATAAACTTCTTTCGCCATATTAAATGCAGCCCATGCCTTTGGCCAACCTACATAGAAGGCCGCATGCGTTAAAATTTCTGCCATTTCCGCCCGTGTAATCCCATTTTTTCTGGCGTTGTTCAGGTGATATTGGAAAGATGAATCTACTAACCCCTGGGCCATCAAAGATACCACGGTGATCATAGAGCGATCGCGCAGAGAGAGCTGTTCCTCACGGCTCCAAATTTCGCCAAACAACACATCATCATTCAATTGCGCAAACTTCGGTGCAAACGCACCCAGAGCGTCCCTTCCTGCTGTCTGTTTTACCGCCACATTGGCTCCCTCCCATCAATTGTTTGATCCACTTTTAATGTCTCTACAGGACGATGCCGCAACAGTGTATGCCCTGCCTTCTGTAATCCAGGTAGATTTTTCCTCAAAAGAAGTCTTTGGCCAAAACGCGCCCCAGTCAATCTGCATTCCTGTCTTCTCCCGGTTCCAGAGAAAAAGTCACCTGCACCGTTCCCTCCCCCAACTTTGCCTTTAAGTCTGAGGGATCTTCTATCTTTGCAAGCCTGGTAAACTTCCAGGAATTCGTGCCGTAATAGACAGTAATCTGGTTTCCCTGATAGAGAATCACGTCACCGGGTTCCGCTGTGATCTGCTCGTCGCTCCGGGTGAGCGTTGTACCAAGCGCACCCACTTTTTCAAAGCCGCCGTAATCATCCATTTCAATCGTTACCGGACCTTGCGCCAGCAATTGACGGAATTCTCTCGCGGATGCGTTATCCTCAAAGGCCGCATTTAAAACATATTCCCCCACGGTGATCTTCAAAATACCCTCCTCCTTTGACTGTGCCTGCGAAAAACGATCTGTTTGAGCAAAATCCTCCTGAGGAACTGGGCTATCAAGATATCCATCTTGGGGCGAATTGATCACTTGGGACGGAACGGCTTTGACTTCCTTCAGGGAAGTTTCCCCCCTACAGGCTGAAAGGCAAAGCATGAGCATGAGGATTGCGCAAAATACTCTTGCCATGCAATTTCTCCTCTCCATCATAAATCGATTACTTCAGATATGTTTTGAAAAATCTTTCCAGCTTATCAAATGGAATGAACTCCATTCGATCGTATAAATCCGTATGCACCGCACCCGGAATGATCATCAGCTCCTTGTTCTCACCAATGAGCCTTTTATACGCATCCTGGCTGAAATAACAGGAGTGAGCCTTTTCACCATGAATCAGCAGAACCGCACTGCGAATTTCCTGAGTGTACTGCAAAATTGGCATGTTGAGAAACGAGAGCGAAGAAGTCACATTCCATCCCTCATTTGAATTGAGGGAACGAACATGATATCCGCGGCTGGTTTTATAATAGTCATAATAATCCTTAACAAAAAACGGCGCGTCTTCCGGTAGGGGGTCCACTACGCCACCTGCTCTGGCATAACTCCCATTTTTGTAATCCAACGTTCTCTGAGCATTCAAAGCCTTCCGCTTTTCATATCGAGCCGATTCGCTGTCCTCCGCATCGAAATATCCATTTGCGGTAACCCTTGACATGTCATACATAGTGGAAGCCACCGTCGCCTTGATTCTCGTATCAATGGCAGCAGCATTGAGGGCCATTCCTCCCCAGCCGCAGATGCCGATGATGCCAATCTTCTCCGGATCGACCATGTCCTGCACGGACAGGAAATCAACAGCTGCCTGAAAATCCTCCGTATTGATATCTGGGGAAGCTACATATCGGGGCGTTCCACCACTTTCACCCGTGAAGGAAGGATCGAAGGCCATCGTTAGAAACCCTCTTTCCGCCATCTTCTGGGCGTACAGCCCGGAACACTGCTCCTTTACTGCACCAAAGGGGCCGCAAACTGCAATGGCCGCCAGCTTTTCTGATATATTTCTGGGCAAATACAAATCTGCAGCCAGGGTAATACCATAGCGATTCTGAAACGTAACCTTCTTATGATCTACCTTTTCACTTTTAGGAAATGTTTTGTCCCATTCCCCCGTCAGATGCAACTGTTCCTTCATTTTGAAATCCTCCCTTCCTGATCTGCCATTCTTTTTTCAAATTCCCTTTGGCCTGGATAGGCTCCATTTTCCCTATGCAAGGCATCCGTTACCATTCAAAATGATCCTAAGGCAGCACGCCGCAGTTCATGCACACGCGCTTCCATTTTCCCGACGCTTCCCAATGAGAATTTTTCCCCGGGCCTCCCTGTCATCCATGATTATATCGCCCACCGCAGGAACCGAGATCACGCCGGATCTGGGATTCTTAATGCTGATCACAGGCGTTGTAATTGTGGCTTCCACTTCGGATTTTTCAAAACACAGATCCGCATTTACCATTTCGCAGTCAATCAACTTCAAACCGGTACAATAACAAAATGGTTGCGTGCCTACAATTTTGCAATTCACCAGAGTTAATCCCTGAGAATACCACGCCAGATACTCCCCTTTGATCAGGCTGTCTTTCACCATTACATTCTGTGCGTGCCAGAAAGCGTCTTTGGTATCAAGCACTGAATTCTCAATGACCACATTTTTCGTATACTGAAAGGAATATTTGCCCTTAAATTGAATATCTTTCAGGTGCAGATTCTCACCCCGAAGCAAGAAATACTCGCTTTCCGCCGCACAATTCTCCATGGAGAGATTGCGAACCGACCAGCCAAATTCATCGGAATTAATATCGCAGTTCTTTATCGCTACATCGCCGCATTCCCGCAATGCTTTGATGCCGTGGAGCTTTGTCTCCACAATTTCCACATGGTCAGAATACCAAAGGGCCGCACGGCAAAGCGGGGTCAATTCAGATCCTCTGATTTTCAGGCCATGATCGTGCCAGAAGGGATAGCGAAGATTGCAGAAGCTGTCTTCAATCTGGATATCACGGCACTCTTTGAGCGCGCTTTCTCCGTCTGCCGGGCCATCAAAGGAGCAGGATCTCAAAAGCAATCCCTTTTCCCCGTAGAATGCCCTCTCCATATCAGTAACATGGTTTTCAATCACTTTCATATGCAGCCTCCCAATCCCTGTCAGCGCCGTCTCTTTTTACTTCGTAGTCCTTTAAAAATTTGCAGCGTTGCATCCGTTCACAATCAGCATAATTCAAAAGGATTTTCCTCTCCATTTCTATTTTAACATCAAGCGCGACCAATAACAAATACCTATAAAAAATAGCAATCCATGCTTGAAAAGCATCGATAGATCCATTATACTGATATCAGGAGGATATTTTATGGAATTAAGAGTACTGCAGTATTTTCTTGCTGTGGCTCAATCGCAAAGTATAACCACCGCGGCCCGTAGCCTGCACCTCACGCAGCCAACGCTCTCCAGGCAGCTGCGAGAGCTGGAAGAGGAACTGGGCAAACAACTGATGATCCGCGGGAGTCGGAAGATTACATTGACCGAAGAGGGCATGCTGCTGCGAAAGCGAGCCGAAGAAATCCTGGATCTGGTGGGACGCACTGAAAAAGAAGTGATGCAGTCCGGCGGTACAATCGGGGGCGATATTTATATCGGAACCGGTGAAACCGATGGAATCCGGCAAATTGCCAGGACTGCAACCCAGCTTCAAAAGCAATATCCCGGCATTCATTTTCACATTGTCAGCGGAGACGCTGTGGACGTCTGCGATCAACTGGATAAAGGGCTATTGAAATTTGGCATTCTGTTGGGAGACATCGACAAAGCAAAATATCACTATATAGAATTGCCCATGAAAGATGTTTGGGGAATCCTAATGCGGCGAGACAGTCCTCTGGCCCAAAAAGATGCTCTAACTCCCCAGGACTTGTGGGATAAGCCCCTGATTTTATCCCGCCAGGTGGAAAATAAGAGCGGTTTATATCACTGGCTTCAGAAAGAACCCTCGGAGCTTTGTACCGTTGCGACTTATAATTTGATTTTCAATGCCTCTTTAATGGTAGATGAAGGCATGGGCTATGCCTTTTCCCTGGATAAACTGATCAATACGGCAGGCAGCACCCTCTGTTTTCGTCCACTAACCCCACGGCTGGAACTGGGCATGTATTTGGTATGGAAAAAATATCAGATTTTCTCCAAAGCGGAAGAATTATTTTTGGAGTCTCTTCAAAAAAACCTGCTGGAATTAAATGACGGCCGTCAAACTGACTGCTAGAGCAAATCTTCCAACGTTCCAGTATCTACAAATCCATCCATAAAAGGACGGCATGACCTTAAAGGTCATGCCGTCCCTCGGAATGAAAGCTGTATTTGCAAATTATTCAGCGCACAGTGCAGAAAATTCACTTTTTCAGTCAAATCGCTTTTGCGGCACACTTCATGCGCAAACCTTCCACCTGGGCCCGATAAGGGATGGAAGATGATGCGCCCGGTTTCTGGATGCAAAGTGTCGCGGCGGAAATTGCCCCCTCCAGGCACTCAGCTTCGGACTTTCCCTCCATCATCAACCCCACATAATATCCCAGGAAGGTATCGCCCGCACCTGTTGTATCTACCACTTGAACCTGCTGTCCCTTTGCAAAAGTAAATTTCCCATCGTAAACCAGAGCGCCCCTCGCCCCCAGCGTGCATACTGACGTTACACGTGGATAGCGCTCGCGCAAGACCTTTACGCTGCTTTCCGCATCTGCCTTGCCAGAAAGCTGGCAGGCTTCTTCCTCATTTAAAAACAGATAATCAACCATTTCCAGAGGAACTTCCTCCAGAATCCCCGCCACCGGCGAAGGATTTAAAATAACTTTCATGCCTTTTTCATAGGCTGTACGCACGATTTCCGGCAGCATGTTGATTTCATTTTGCAAAACTACATAATCTCCCGGATCAAAAATTGAAAATACCCGGTCAATCTGTTCGCGGGTAACGCTCAGATTCGTACCACCATGGAGCAAAATACAATTTTCGCCCTCTGCGTCCACCTGAATGATGGCATGGCCGCTGACCGCGTTCTGCTGGCAGATGAGGGAGGTATCTACGCCGTTGGATTGCAGGGCACTGAGCAGCATGGCGCCATCCGTGGCGCCCACATTGCCCGCATGGAAAACGGCGGCGCCACAGCGGGCCAAGGCAATGGACTGATTGAGTCCCTTGCCTCCGCAAACTACGCTGCGCTCCAGGGAGGACAGCGTCTCGCCTGCCCGCACAAAGCGTCTCACACGATAGACATAATCAATATTCAGAGATCCAAAGCAACAAACTTTCATCGCTTTCACCTCGGTCAACACTATTTTCCTGAAGCAGAATCATCCCAGGTCAATTCCACTTCGCCAGCAACCTTCTCCCAAACTGCCGGCGCCTTACCGGCGAGGGCGAGCCAGTAGTAAGGCGTATCATGCCCTAAGCCGTGGCAGGCATCGTGCCATACTTCACGCTCAATAATGGCCACGTCACCCGGCTCCATCAGAAAAGCATGCAAATCTTCCGCCCGGGGCGCTTCATTTCCCCTTGAAGCGGCCACACAGAAGAGAATCGGATCTCTCATGCACAAAATTGCCTCCTGCGTGTGGCTATGCTTTTCCATGGAAACAATGGCGCACGGGGCCGCACTGCCCACCGTCAACCCCAAATGCACGTCCGTATCCACGATGGGTTGACAAGTCATATGGTCCTCAAAACTATCGCCCCGGGTATGTTTGATCCCCTCTTTGGCTTGATACATGTTAAAATACCTTCCAAACGCTGAAAAATCTTCCGCGTTGATTCTTCTTGCCATCACTTTCATAAAATCACCTCAGCTCTGTTTAGTTTTCCGGCGGTTAAAAATTGCAGGATGCTGTGAACTTGTAAAGCACATGACGATAACGGTCACTACGTACGGAGCCATCAGCACGATCTGCGAAGGAATGTTGATGCTCTGCAGGGATACAGATAGCGCATCCACATACGAGAAGATCATGCAGGCAATCAGCGCACGCAAGGGATCACCTGCGCCGATACGGGCGGCAGACACCGCCAGGAATCCTTTGCCGGCAGACATGTTTTCAGTAAACATGGACAGGCCGCACAAGGGCAGACAGGCACCTGCGGCTCCCGTGAGAACTCCAGTCAAAATCAGGGAATACCACTTATACTTCACCACAGAGACACCCACGCTCTCAGAAGCCTTTTCATTGATTCCCACGCCCCGAATGCGCAATCCAAAGGGCGTCTTATACATCAAAATCTGAGAGACAATCACCGCCACGAAGGCCAGATACACAATGCTGTAGTGATTATTAAATATTTCATTGATCACGGGAATCTTCTCCAGCAGGGGAATATTGATTCTGGAGAAGCCGACGATGCTGGGACTGGAGAACGAACCTCGCGTATCAAACACGTTCAGCAGCAACAGGGAGGTCAGGCTGGAAGCTCCCAGGTTCATGGCAATACCCACTACAAAGGGATCCGCCTTCAAGTGCAGAACAAATGCACCAAACACAGCGGAGGTCACAAGACCGCTGATGATGCCGAATAGCAGACCCATCCACGGACTTTCAAAGAGGTAGCTGCCCCAGGTGGAGAAAAAAGCACTGATAAGAACATAACTTTCAAGGCCGATGTTGAATATCTTGGCTTTATGCCCGTAGCAGGCGCCCATAGTGGCAAAGGCCAGAGGCGCCGTCAGTCGTATTGTGGACGCAAAGGTCGACAAACTGAAGAAAATACTCATTCTACTCTACTGCCTCCTTGCCTGCGCAGCTTCCGGTACTGCATATGGTTCAAATAGGTATTGTATAGTGACTTAAAGTCCACAGAAACCATCAGCACAAAGAGTGCCTGAACAATGTTGACCACCAGACGATTGTTGGAAGTCACGCGCTCCAGTTGCAGAGAGCCAGCTTTAAGTACGCCCCAGATATAGGATACAAACACGCAGACCAGCGGATTATTCTGAGCGATGGAGGTAACCATTACGCCGTCCCAGCCCAGGTTTGTGGCAAATGCCGTGCGGAATTTGCCGAAATTGCCGCACATTTCCGTGCCGCCGCAGAGGCCGGCCACAAAACCGCTGATGAGGAAGATCGTCATGAAGGTCTTTCTGGAATTGACGCCGCCATACTTGGAGAAGCGCAGATTCTGGCCTACCATTTTAAATTCATAACCCTTGACGGTGTAGCGGTAAAACAGATAGACCACGATCGCCAGGCCCAGCGCAATCAAGATGGCCGTGCTCGCCGAAGTTCCGGGAATGAGCATAGAAAGCCGCGAACTGTCCTTCATCTCATTGGTAGCAATGGCATCCGCCAGTGCCGAAGCATCAAAGCCCATGTATTTAAAGGTCATAAACTCTGTTAGATAGGTGGCGGCATAGTTGAGCATCAAAGTGCTAATCAGTTCATTGACATTTAAATAGCTCTTGAGCAGCGCCGGGATCAACGCAAAAAGCATGCCGCTCACACCCGCAACCACCAGGCAAACGATGATATGCAAGCCGCGAGGTAAACTGAGTTCATATCCCACCACCGCACACATAAAGGCGCCCAGATACATCTGCCCTTCGATGCCCACATTCCAAATACCGGAGCGAAATGCGATAACTGCGGATATGGCTGTAATCAAGGTGGGGGTCATCCAACGAATGGTAGTACCAATCGCTCGCTTGGTACCAAAGGCGCCGGAGATAATGGCCTGAAGCGCCTCTAACGGACTGTTGCCCTGACTGCTGACCAAAATGGCCCCCACAATTGCCACCATCACGAAGGCAAACACATATCTGGCGGCATTCAGGGCAACGCCTTGCAGATTTTTGCCACTATGCCTCTTCATTTTGCTTACCTCCCAGCATATACAGTCCCACTTTATTCTCATCCAGTGAAGCGTCGTTGATCAAATCAGCGACCATTTCACCGTTATACATCACAAGGATACGGTCTGACAGTTCCATAATTTCACCCAACTCGTGGCTGATCAAGAGCACGGACACGCCCTGCTGAGAGATGTCAATAATCTTCTGCCAGATGAATTCGATGGCGCCCACATCGATGCCTCGAGTGGGGTCCTCGATGATCAGCAAATCGTTGTCCTGATCAAATTCGCGTCCCACGACCAGCTTCTGGATATTTCCGCCGGAAAGATTGCCCACCAACGTCTTCAGGCTTTCCGTCTTTACATTGTACTTTTGTACAACATCACGGGCAAAATCATTGGCCTGCTTTCGATCAAGCAAGATCGGGTTTTTAAATCCATGGGCGACATGATAGCCCATGATGGCATTTTCGGTAATTGATGCCTCAACATTCGTACCAGTGGCAAGGCGATCCTGAGGAACATAGCCGATTTTTTCAATTCTGTGCTCTCTGGGGCTCTCCTTGACAATGTTGTGGCCCTTGTAGATAATTTTTCCACTGCTGGCCTTGCGCAGACCAAACAGACATTCAACCAATTCAGTTTGGCCAGATCCTGCAACTCCAGCGATTCCCACAATTTCGCCCTTGCGGATCTGGAAATTCACGTTGTGCACTTTTTCCACGAAATTATCGTCGTTAGCGCACAGATTTTCCACCTGAAAAAGCGTTTCGCCCAATTGTTTGGGCGCTTTTTTCGTATCAAAAAGCACATTTCTGCCAACCATCATGTTGGCCAGCGTCTGTTCGTTCACTTCAGAAGGAAGCACATTGCCCATCACCACGCCATTTTTCAACACCGTGATTGCATCGGAAATTTCCATGACCTCCTTGAGCTTATGGGTAATCAGGATAATGGTTTTTCCCAGGCTCTTTAACCTGCGCAAAGCATTAAACAGACCTTCAATGCCCTGCGGAGTCAATACGGAGGTCGGTTCATCCAGAATAATGATATCTGCACCCTTGTAGAGCACTTTCACAATTTCCACCTGCTGCTTGATGGAAACGGGCAAATCCCGCGCATAGGCATCCAACGGAATGGAAAAGTTGTACTTATTGCAGATTTCCAATATATCCGCCCGGGCCTTGCGCTTGTCCAGAAAAATGCCGTGATGAATGGATTCAAATCCCATCATCAGATTGTCAATGATCTTCAAATCCGGATAGAGCATGAACTCCTGATGAACCATGCCGATACCCTTTGCAGCGGCGTCATTGGGGCTGCGAAATACTTGTTTTTCGCCGTTGACCAGAATCTCACCCAGGGTCGGCTTGAAGATGCCTGCAATCATATTCATCAGCGTGCTCTTCCCGGCACCATTTTCGCCGATAATCGCATGCACACTTGCCCTCTCGACCTGAATATTGACATCCTGATTGGCGGTAAGATTTCCAAATTTTTTATAGATTCCTCTGGTTTCAAGGATAATGTCCTTCATGCGCGCACCGTCCAATCCAAATTACTGTTGAATCACTTACAGCGGGTTTGGGCGGGAGGATAAACCTCCCGCCTACCCCTATCCTCATGGATTGCTGTTTGCTTACTTTTATTGAACCACGTTTTCGTCGGCCGCAAGAACGATCACGCCGTTCTTGATATCCTCGACGATGGCCGTCACTTCGGCCTGCGTCTCGGCATCCAGCTTTTCAAAGTCGCGATCATCGTAGAGCGCAATGCCCTGCGCAGCGCCCAAGTTCTTGTCGCCAGGCTCAAAGGTGCCCTCTACTACGGACATGCCCTCATCGTACAGTACCTGATCGAAGGGTTTCAGCACAGACCAGAACACGCAATCGGATTCTTCGCCCTGCCAGTCATCGGAACCAATGCATTTGATTCCCTTTTCCTCGCAGGCAGAGATTACGCCAAGGCCGCTAAGGGAGGCGGACTGGAAGATCAGGTCCACGCCATATTCTTCAATCATCAGCAGAGCGGTTTCGGAACCTTTCACGGGGTCCTGATCGTCGCCGGTATAGGCAACCTGAACTTCTACGTTCTTGCCCAGTTTCTCATTGGCGTACTCAACGCCGGCCATGTAACCGTCGCGATAGCGGCGAGAAACGGCGCGATCCGCGTGAGCGATAAAGCCTACGGTGTCCTTTTCGGTCTCCTTCACGGCAAGATAGCCACCGATGAAGGAAGCGCCGTACGGGTCAACCGAAATGGAGCTGATGTTGGGCGCATCGGTCTTGAGGTAGACGTCGGTCAGCACAAAGGTAGTATCCGGATAGTCCGCCGCATAATTGATGGCTACCTCGGACAGGTCGCCCCACATACAGAAGACGGGATTGCAGCCCAGTTCTGCCATGGAACAAACCTGATCTTCGTACTCAGCCTTATCATAGGTTTCAATGATTTTCAGTTCCTTTCCGGTATCCTCAGAAAGCTTATACAGACCTTCCAGGCACAGGGCCACAAAAGGATCGCCCACAGAGCAGGGAACAAGTACCGCCATGGGAGCAGGCTCTTCCGCGACAGCGATGCCGGAGAAGATGGACAGGGTTAACAAGACAGCCAGTAGAATCGAGATGTACTTCTTCATTAGATTTCCTCCTTTTATTTCTAAGCAACCGCAGCAATACGCAATTCGGTGCTCATGAATCAGTTCTTCCAATGCTTCTGAATGGCATTGACGGTTTTTCTGGAGAGATCAGTGATCTTTTGCGTCTCCATTGTGCGCACATAGGTATCCAGCCGATCCTCAAGAGGATCAATAAAGCGGCTGCCGATGCCCTCTTCTCCCAGCATGACACCGTACGCATGTCCGATGGGGCCGCCCGTGCAGTCGTTGTCCTGTCCGGCCATCATCAATATGGTCATGCACTTTGAAAAATCATTGCCGGCGAAGTGAATGGCGATCACTTCCGCACAGAGGTTATAGTAGCAGTGCACCCAGTTATAGTGCTTGAAGCGCTCTTCGCAAGCCTTCAAAGCTTCACGATAGTTCTCACATCTTTGGCAGGTTTCCCTGGCAAAGTTCAGCACCGCATAGAATTCACTGTCCTTGGGAATGGCGTCATAGGCTTTTTCCAGCACCGTGCGCATATCTGTTTCCACATAGGACATGGATACGATTACCGCATTGAAAATTTCTGCCAGAATTCCGTTGTTATGATGGGAAATGCAACCGTCGCGCCATGCCAGATCCGCTGCCAGTTCAGGATTGCCCGGAGCCAATGCGCCGCAAATGGCCGCACGCATCGCTGCACCGATCATTTCCCGATAGGGATTCACCAAATGGCCGCTGGTAGGCGGGTAAATGCCATTGCGAAGGTGATTTAAAGCAACTCCTTCCGCCGTATATGCAAAGGGAATCAGACCTACCCACTGATCTGCAATGTCATCTGAGGAAATGGCGTAGCCCTTTTCCTCAAAGGCTTTTAAAAGTGCCAGTTCAAATGTAATATCGTCATTGAGCGTCTCCGGAGGTTTCACATAGCCGTCGATCTCTCCAAAGACCTCAAAGAGCTGTTCAGATCGGAATCCCTCTACGGCCGTGCCCAGCGCTGAACCAATGATCTCGCCCAGCCAGCCCGCATGAATCTGCCGATAAAGGGCTTCGTCCTCCGGCAACTTATACTGAGGATAGGTTTCAAAGTGCACCTTTTCCCGATATTGCTCATAATTTTCATATATCGTATAGGACCAATAGGGATGAGAAGGAACTTTAGGAGCCTCTGCCAATGCCTTAAATACCCGCGCATTGATAATCTGCACGTCGATCAGCTTGTCCTCCTCAATGGCTTTGAATGCCTCAGCCACCAGTTTTTCTGCTTCGCTCACATCATAGCCCATGTTTTCCATGCTGCTGATTGCACCCAACATCTTCGAATAGGGAGCTTTAGATTCGGGCAGAGGTTTCAGCCACCAGCCTTTTCCCAGTTCAAGCATTTCCTGCGCTTCCTGGAGAAGCTTTCCTTCCAGCAGGCCATCCCACTCGATGGTATCCGTGCGATTCTTCACCGGAACGGCCTCTCTAAAGAAATCATAATCCCATTCCCACGCTTTTTTCATCAAAATTACACAACCTTTCAACGAGGATTTTTAACACAATTGGAGAATACTATATCAAATTCGTACCGGAGGAGCATCATGGCAACCACTTGTTTTCAGCTTTTACAACTCAAATCTTTCCAACACATCCGCCTCGTAGCCGGCAAAAACGGGCTCTACCGAAAACTGAGCTGGCCACATATCTGTGTCATGCCCTCCATTTCTCAATGGCTACACGGGGGGGAATTGCTCTTTATCACCGGCTCTTCCTTTGAGGCTGACGAAAATACACTAATGATGCTGGTCCGTGAATCCGTACAACTGAAGCTGGCAGGTATCGTGCTTTTGGTGGGAGGAGAATCCAAATTAACCATCACGGATACCCTGCGCAATTATGCCGACGAAAATGAGTTCCCTCTCTTTGAAATGCCCTGGGACCTGAAACTGGTGGACGTCATCCAGGAAATCTCAGAAATGATCATTGCTCAAAAGGAGCTGGGAGATACCAAGCAACGCTTTTTCTTCGAGCTGCTGTTCAGCGCGGAGCGAACCAAGAAATACGAACATCTGACTGCGCTCTATGGCATCCCGGCCCGAGAATTCCTAGCGATTGCCATCCTGCATCCCGGAAGCGCGCAGGAATCAAACCTACCTGACTTGCTCTACAAACTCTCCTATCATCAGGCGCTCAACTATGATTTGCCGGGCACAACGCTCATTACCGCGAAGCACGTGGGCAACATCATCTGCCTGATCATGGCCGATTCTGAAAAATCCGCCCGCAAGCTGTGCGCAACCCTCGAACACTTTTCCAGTAATTATGTTCCCAAATACTATGATTCCGGCGCCCTTAAGCTCGCCTTCAGCTCTATCGCACCTTCAAGCACCTCGGTGCAAGTCCTCTACAATGAGGCAACCATGGCCCTGCGCGTCATCACGCATTCCCACACCACCACAAACAGCGATTCGCTGTACTACGATCAACTGGGAATCTACAAGCTGTTTTTCAACGTGCCCGACGCGGAACTGGACGCCTTTTGCCAGGAGCAACTGGGCCCGCTGCTGCAGGAGGACGACACCAGCAACAGCAATCTTGTGGATACCCTTCGTTGCTATCTGTTCAGTGGCGGTAACGCGCTTCAATCCGCCCAACAGTTATTCATTCACAAAAACACGCTCACCTACCGGCTTAACCGAATCAAAAGCCTGCTAAATGTAGATTTATCGGAGCCATCGGTGCGCAACAGTCTCTACAACGCGCTTCTGATTTCTGATGTGTTCTGCTCGGAACATCAGTCCAGCATGTAAGGATCGCATCGGGCATATTCATCGCTTCTTCGGGCAAACAACTCTCTGCCCTTTCGAACAGATCGCAATACCCGCGCCCGAAGGCATACGGCCTCATAGGCATTGCCGGCATCCAGCACAAGGAAGTTTGCGCTCTTCCCAGGTGCAATTCCGTAATCTTTCTCTTGCACGCCTACTGCCCTGGCACCATTGATGGTAATCAAATCAAAGGCCTTCCAAATTTGTTCACTGTCCATCAGTTGACAGGCGTGCAGGCCGATATCCAGAATGTTCACCAAGTTGCCGGACCCCAGAGGATACCATGGATCCATGATGGAATCCTGACCAAAACACACATTCAGCCCTGAATCCATCAATTCACGAACTCTGGTAATGCCTCTTCTTCTGGGATAGCCGTCTCCACGGCCCTGTAAATGTAGATTTTCCGCCGGACAAACTACAAAATTAATCTGCGATTTCTGCAATGTGTCCATCAGACGTCTGGCATAACTGGCCTCATAGGAACCCATGGCACAGGTGTGGCTCGCACTCACCAATGCTCCATTGCCTCGTCTGATCGCTTCAGCGGCGATATTTTCTACAAATCTGGACATCGGATCGTCGATCTCGTCGCAGTGAATATCTATCCGACATCCATACCTCTCCGCCAGAGCAAAGGCCTTCTCCACAGACTTTCTGCCCAGCTCGGCGCTATGTTCCCAATGGGGTATGGCGCCCACAACTTCAGCGCCCAATTTTATGGCTTCTTCTACGCAGCGCTCACCTTCCGGGAAGGCATACATGCCTTCCTGAGGAAAGGCAACCAACTGCAAATCCAAATAGGGTGCTACCTCCTTCTGAAGTTCCTGCATCGCACGCAGTCCCTTCAGCTCCGGATCTGTCACATCCACATGGGTCCGAACAAACTGAATTCCATAGCTGATTTGTCTCCGAAGCGCACGCCGTGCATTCTCTTTCAGACGCTCCGGCGAAACATTTCTCTTCATCTCGGACCATTTCTCTATCCCCGAAAAGAGCGTGCCCTCGCTCTTCCCATTTTTTTCCGGGCGACAACTATATGCGTAATCCAGATGAATATGTGGCTCTACAAAAGGAGGCAGAACCAGTTTTCCCCCCAGGTCAATTATGTCGCTTCCGATATATTTGCTTTCATCAATATTTTGTGCCACGGCGGTAAACCGGCCATCTTCCACCGCCAACTCAAGTCTTTGT
This sequence comes from Clostridiales bacterium, assembly GCA_019419995.1. Lineage (GTDB taxonomy): Bacteria > Bacillota > Clostridia > Christensenellales > Aristaeellaceae > SFTH01. The sequence goes on along the minus strand of JAHZHZ010000003.1, from coordinate 37,866 downwards.
CCGGCAACATCTCTGCCGTTTTTATAAATTTGCACCAGTACCGTTTCCTTTCACCGTTGTAAGCAGTTTATGGTTTTAATATACTCTGCTCCAATATTTTTGTCATTGTGCTCAAAGAACAATGATTTAAAATCATTTTTGTGCGCAAAAAAAGACACAGCCATCTATAAATGGAGTATAATATAATAATAGGTGATGTTTTATAATCGCTTATCCAATGTCTCACCTTGATGGAGGTTGCTCACATGAGTAGTCGAAGAATTACACAAATGGTTTGGAAAGAATACGCCAACTACAAAGACCGCATTTTAATCTTGCCCATCGGTTCCACGGAGCAGCACGGCCCTCACCTGCCCCTGAGCGTTGATACGGTAATTGCGCAACACTTCGCCGATCTACTTGCCGAAGAACTAGGCGGCGTATGCGCGCCCGCGCTCTGCTATGGATATAAGTCCAAACCGCGCAGTGGCGGCGGTCCGCTCTTTCCGGGCACCATTGATTTAAATGGTTCCACTTTTCAAAATCTGGTATTCGACTTATTGATGGAATTTGCCAGAGATGGCTACAACAAGATTTTTATCATGAACGCCCATTTCGAAAATGACGCGTTCATTGAAGAGGCCATGGATTTGGCTTCCCGGGCACTGGGGAATTCGGCACGCTTTGTCCTTTCCAACTGGTGGGACCCCATTCCCGATTCATTGGTAGCCCAGCTGTTTGACGTCGTTCCCTTCCCCGGTTGGGCACTGGAACATGCAGCGATCACAGAAACTTCCCTGATGATGTATTTTGCTCCCGATCTGGTTCATGAGGATAAAATAGAAAATCTAACGCCCATCGCACCACCCAACTATTCTGAATACCCAGTACGCAGAGATTTGATTCCTGAGAGCGGTGTCCTTGCCAGTGCCTATTCCTCTTCAAGGGAAAAAGGGCGCATGATTGTTGAAACGGTTCTGCCGGAACTTAAACGCATTGCGGAGGCAGCATTCGAACTGTAACCTGGCCTGAGTCCTTTCCCCGCAAAAAACAGAGTCCGTGATTTTATACAAAATCACGGACTCTGTACATTATTCGCGCCGCGACTTAAGTCGCGGCGCATAATTCTTTAAGAGTGAATTACTTGACCAGACGGCCGAGCAGTTCTTCAGCATTCTCGGGCGTGCAAACTTCGCCGCCAACCACGATCCACTTCTCCACTTCGCCGCCATCCAGATAGGTCTTGACTGCCTTGATGGCTTCGGAGCCCTGGCCCGGCAGATCCTGGTTCAGGGAAGCAGAAATCTGTCCATCCAGAACGGCCTGCAGGCCTTCCGGTGCACCGTCGAAGCCGGAGATGAGCATCTCGCCCTCACGGCCCGCAGCAACGATGGCGTTGTAGGCGCCAATGGCCATTTCATCGTTCAGGCAGATAACCAGATCGATATCGTCATACTTCACCAGGAAGTTCTCCATGATTTCCTGGGCCTGAGCGCGGGAGAACTTCGCCTCCTGGCTGTCCAGCAAATTCACGCGGCTGTCCTCGGCGATGGCGCGCTCGATACCGGCGATGCGGTCCAGCGTGGTCTGGCCAGTGCGGTTGCCATCGATGATGATCAGGTTGATGGTCTCGTCCTCGCCAAACTGAGAGAACATGTACTTGGCAATATCGTAGCCACCCTGCTCATTGCCCACGCCAACGAAGGTAACGATGTCATCTTCATTGTTCACAAAAGCCTGGGTGTTGGTGGTGAACACCGGAATGCCGGCTTCAACAGCCTTTTCGATTGCGGGAACGATGCCTGCGGAATCCACGGGAGCGATAACGATGGCATCCACTTCCTTCTCGATGGCATCCAGAACAGCATTGTACTGCTCATCAGCATCCTGGGTCTCCAAGGGAGAATTCTCGGTAACCTTTACGCCGATTTCTTCGCCCGTGCGAACTGCGGCAGCTGCCAGATAACGCCAGCCTGCGGAAGTGTTATCCTTGAGGATCAGAGTCACTTCGTAGTCTTCCGCAAATGCGACGGCGCTGGTCAAAACCAGCATAGCGACAACCAACAATACCAAAAGTTTTTTCATTGGGGGGTTCCTCCTTATTCTTTTATTCTGCTCTGCGCAGAAATTTAAACCTTCTTCTTCGCCGTGTTGCGATCCAGCAATACGGCCAGTATGATGATGACGCCGGTAGCGCCCACCTGCCAGTTGGAATCAATTCCCAGAAGTGTCATGCCGTTGGTAATCAAGGTCAAAATCAATGCGCCAATGATCACGCCAAAGATATTGCCATGGCCACCTTTAAAGGAAATTCCACCGATGGCTGCCGCCGCTATGGATTGCTGAGCAAACTCAGCGCCAATGGTTGGCTCCGCGCAATTCAGGCGGGAAGTGTAAACGATGCCTGCAAACCCGGCAATCAAACTGGAGAGCATATAAGCCATCAACAGCGTGCCATTGACATTGATTCCCGAATAGCGGGCCGCCTCACGGTTGGAGCCCACCGCGTAAATCTTCCGCCCAAGCGTCGTCTTATTGAGCACAAAACCCATGATGACCAACAGCAAAGCCGCAAAGATAATGGGGGTGTGAATGCCCAGAATGCTGCCGCCACCGATAAATTTAAATTCCTCGGTGAAGTTGGAGTATACCATGCCATTGGTCAGAAGATAGGCCAAGCCTCTTACAATCTGCTGAATTCCATATGTGGCCAGGAAGGGGGGCAGATGCAGCTTTGCCACGCAAAAGCCATTGGCCAGGCCGATGACCGCTGCAAGTACCAGCATTCCCACCATGCCAAAGATCATTTCCCCAATGGAACGGCCAATTTGGAAATATCTGCCGAAGAGAATCGAGGTAAGGGCTATTGTCGCACCCACGGACAAATCAATGCCGCCCACCAGCATGCACATGGCAATACCTGTGGAAATCATCAATGTCAGCGATGATACCCGCAGCACATTGAGAATGTTATCCAATGTACCAAAGGATGGAGAAATAATTATCAGCACCACAAACATGACGATCAAAACGGCAAGCCGGGAAAGGGTGTCCAAATGTTTTTTGATCATGCTCATGGGCTCACCTCCTGATTTTGGCAGCGTCTACCGCCACAACGACGATCAACACCGCGCCTACCGCGATCATTTGCAGAGAATTGGACATGCCGACCATGCTAAAGCCATTACTCAAAACGGAAATGATCAGCGCTCCAATCAGCGTGCGCCAAGGCGTGCTCCGTCCACCAGTCATTGCCGCACCGCCAACCACTGCCGCAGCGATGCCGTCAAATTCCAGTCCCAGTCCATTGGCCGCGCTGGCCGCAGTCAGACGGGAAGTCATGATGATACCCGTCACAGCCGCAATCATGCCGCCATAGAGAAACACCTTAAAGCGCGTACGCGTGGTGTTGATACCCGAAAGTTCCGCCGCATCATAGTTTCCACCAATGGCATACACATAGGTGCCGAAGCGGGTATGCTTCATGATGATGGAAAAGAGAAGATACAACGCCAGCATGATCAACATGCTTACCGGCAATACGCCCACCGTACGGGTAGCCGTGCGAGCACCCTGCTGCACCGTCTGCTGAATATTCAGCAGCGAGCCTCCGCCAATAAATTCAAATGCCTCAAACCCATTAACGCGAACCGTAGATCCACCCGCCAATACACGGGACAGAGTTTCACAGATCTTAAAGTTTCCCAAAGTAATAATAAAGGAGGGAATATTGGTCCGTGAAAGAATAACGCCGTTCAAGCTTCCCATCAGTGCGCCAGCCGCTATGGAACAAATGATAGCAATCACCAACAACAATCCCGGCGAAGACTCGCGAATGCCATTTAAGAGCGGAGCGTCCATCGTCAAAATTTTCGCCGTCAGCATTCCCGAGAGGGAAACAATGCCGCCCAAGGACAAATCCACGCCCGTGGAACAGATCGCCAAGAACGAAGCCAGCGCTACAATGCCCACGCCAGAGGAACACTGCGCAATGACATTCATAATATTGGAAAGTTTGAGATACTTAGCCGGTCCTACCAGAACGGCAAAAACCAAAATCATACCCAACAGTAACAGCAAGGTCATTGGGATCTGACGAAACACCTGTCCGATGCCGGAACGCTTTGAAGCCGTTTTATGTCCGTTCATGCGTCCGCACCTCCCGTCGCATAGGCAATAACTTCCTCCTGAGTCACATTCGGATGATTAATTTCCGTAACAATGCGCCCTTCACGCATCACGTAAATGCGATCGGAAAGGGTCAGAATCTCAGGAAGGTCCGAAGAAATCATCAAGATCCCCACGCCCTGACGCGCCAAGTCGTTGATCATGTTGTGAATTTCTTCCTTTGCACCCACGTCAATACCGCGGGTCGGTTCATCAAAGACCAAAAACTCCGAATCTGTGGACAACCATTTTGCCAAAACCACTTTCTGCTGGTTGCCGCCAGAGAGATTCACCACATTTCGCTCCACATCAGGCGTCACAATGCGCAGTTTTTCCCGGTATTGTTCTGCCAGCCGGCGCTCCTTGGCTTTATCCACCAGGCCGGACGGAAAAATAGTTTTCAATCCTGCATGAGTAATATTGACACGAATGGGCAAATTCAGCGCCAAGCCAAATTCCTTGCGGCTCTCGGAAATAAAGCCCATCTTTTGCCGGATACACTTCATGGGCGTAGGATTTTCCACAGCTTTTCCGCAAATGGATACCTCGCCCGAATCTCGCCGGGTAATTCCATAAACCGCCTGGGCCAGTTCCGTTCTACCCGATCCCACCAGACCGGACAGTCCCACAATTTCGCCCTTGTGTACCGTGATGGAAATATCTTTGAGGAGCTTGCCCTGATTGAGGTGTTTCACCTCCAGCGCATATTCCTCCCGGGCAGTGTTTTCAGTGCGAATGCGCTCTTTTTTCAATTCGCGGCCCACCATCAGGCGGATCAACTCGTCCATCTCCACGCCCTGCATGTCCCGAGTGCCCACCGTCTGACCGTCGCGGAGCACTGTAATCCGATTCCCGATTACCTTAAGCTCCTGAAGGCGGTGGGAAATATAGATAATGGAAACACCCCGCTCCTGAAGGCTGCGGATGGTATCAAACAGCGTATTGATTTCCTTTTCCGACAAGGTTGCAGTGGGCTCGTCCATGATCAAGATTTCCGAATCTATGGATAGCGCTTTGGCCAGCTCCACCAGCTGCTGGTGAGCAACGCCCAAAGTTTCCACTTTTGCATTGGGGTCAATGTCTACCTTGAGAAAATCCAGAATTGCCTGAGAATCCTTCAACAGCTTTGCCCGATCAATCAAGCCCGATTTGGTTCGCGGTTCGCGACCAAGATAAATATTCTGTGCTACGGTGAGATTGGGGGCCAGATTAAACTCCTGAAATATAATGGCGATGCGCTTCATCTGGGCATCTCTGGGCGTCTGGAAGCTGACCTTTTCTCCGTGAAGAAAAATTTCTCCCTGATCTGGATGATATACGCCGGTCAGCACCTTCATCAGCGTAGATTTTCCCGCTCCATTTTCACCCAGCAGAACATGAACTTCTCCCTTTTGGAGATCAAAGGACACATTTTGCAGTGCTTTGACGCCGGGAAATTCTTTACAGATATTTCTGACTTCCAGTATCGTTTCGCTCACTTAAATTCTCCTAACCGCATTTGCGTCACCAATGCTACCCGCGCTCCCATCCGCATCATGCGGACAGGAGCGCGATTAAAGTTACTTGATCTCCAGAATGCCCGGACGCACATACTCCACGCCGTTGATCGTAGACCGAATGGCCGGGAAAATAACGGGATAGGTGGCGAAAATCGGGCCATCCTCCGTTACAATGAAGCCATCCTCCGTCTTGGTGCCGGTAATGGACGGATTGTATCCGTAAACCTCGTTGAGCCGCACCTTTTCGTGTACATCCTGATTCATCAGATAGAAGCCGTTGGTGTAGCTCTGCGGGCCGCCCTGATGGTGGACCTTCCACATCTCAGGATATCCAGCTTCCGCATACAGCTTCTTGGAAAGCTCAAAGATCTCCAGATCATCCACACCGGGGCGGGTAGCGTCGGCCATCACATTCTCAATTTCCACGGTCTTCGCATACTGCTCCTTGAGCTCTGCCGGCAGATCTCCAAAGTATGCCATGCGGGTAATCTTGGTGATCAGTCCCTTGTAACGGGCATTGCAGGAGATCATCAGGAATTTTTCCAGTTTCTTGTCGGTGGGGATGGCATGGCGATAATCGTAAATGCGATGATCGGTAGCTACCAGGAACAGCACCGGCTCCAGACCCGCTTCCCACATTGCCGCTGCCAGGCCGCCAGCAATCTTGATCTCGGTATCTCCGGGCTTCACCGTAGTAATATAGCGCTCAATCACGCCAGAGAAGACCTTGCCCATGTGCAGGTAGCGGGCAATCTCATTGTCGCAGAGCACCTTTTCCCGCTCCAACAGCACAGCATTAGCATCTTCTGCACCCGGAAGGGCAATATCCGCAGCCAGCTTGCCATTGCCAATAATCTCATGGATGAAATCCATGGTCTTATTCTCATACCAATAGCAGCTCTTCTCTTCAAAGCCCAGCTCACCCAGCTTTTCTTCTACCAGCATGCGGCGGGTCTCAATGTTGTTGCAAATAAAATACGCGTTCTCCTGAGTGACCACGATGGCGCAAACGCCATTTTCGCTGTAGCGGGTAACGATATTGTCTCCACCCGCCGTAATCCATGCAAAGTGTTCGGACTTGGAAATGTACACTGCGTCCCAACCCTGCGCCTTCATATCAGCTCTGAGATTGCTCAGTTTGGTCTCAATTTCAGCGCGCCTTCCCTGAATGCTCATGTCTTCAATGTACTGTTTCATTGTCTGTCAGCCATCCTTTCTTAAATCGCCTTGCACGCAGGGAGTACCTCTGCGATGACTTCCTCGTCCGTTTTGCCCACCGGAGCAAATTCGAAGCCCACGATACCCTGATATCCGGTCTTCTTCAGTTCCGCGAGTATGTTCTTATAGTTGAGTTCGCCCGTACCCGGCTGGTTTCTGCCCGGCACATCCGCAATATGGAAGTGGCCAAAATACTGCCAGTTGTTGCGAATGGTGTCGATAATATTGCCTTCCATAATCTGCATATGATAGGCATCGTAGAGCAGGCGCACATTGGGGCTGTTGACGGCCTTGATGATCTCAATGCCCTCCTTAGTGGAATAGAGAGAATAACCCGCATGATCCACCAACGTATTGAGGGGCTCGATAACCAGCATAATCCCCGCTGCTTCAGCAATCGGCGCCAATTCCTTGAGCACGGCAATGCTGTTCTGGCGCATTTCATCCGCAGGAATTTCATAGGCGTGAGGTTTGACCGAACGATCCTCCTGCATGATGTCGCTCATGCAGAAAATAGCCTTCGCTCCCAACTTAGCAGCAGTCTGGATGGATTTTTTCATATCTTCGATATAGATATCTTTGTCATTTTTATCCACCATGACGCCACGGATGCTTCCCTGGAAAGTTGCCACCGGGATGCCGACTTCCTCAACCGTGCGCGCAATCGCATCCATATCCTTGTCGTTCCAGTTCCAGAATTCTACATAGTCAAAACCTGCTTCCTTTGCCTTGCGGAAGCGCTCCAGGAAGGGATACTGGGTATAAATCATTTCAATACAGCAGGAAAATTTCATGCAAAAAGCTCCTTTCTATTCTTCAACGCGAACCCAACGGCGCTCACGTCCGCTTTTGATTACGGCCTCAATCAACTTCATCATGTAGTGGCCATCTTCAAAGGTGGCAAAATCACAGGGGTCTACGCCAAGCTTCTTTCCATCGCGGATGAAGGCGTAAAAGGCTGCCAGATTATTCTTAAAGGCATCGTTCCACCCTTCGGGATGTCCCGCGGAAAGATAGGTATATTTGCGCGCTTCCGGAGTCATCAAATTGGGATTGCGCATGATTTCCTCATTATTCTTATCACGATTGCCCTTCCACATGCGGTCGGACGTCTGATGCTGCCATTGCAGAGACGCCTTGCTGCCATCCACCTCAATGTCAATAAAGCACTTGCGACCAGCGCTGATCTGGCTGCACTGGAACACGCCGCTGGCTCCATTGGCAAACTTCACCAACACGCCCGCGTAATCCTCCGTCTTTACCGGCACATCCACGGTTTCCACATCATTGTTCACCGCAAATGCCTCCACCGGCTTGGACGGCTTCTTGCGCACGGGAATGGCCGTAACCACATTGGCACAAACCTCGGTAATGCGGCAACCCGCCAATACCTGGGCCGTGTCCATCCAGTGAGATCCGATATCCCCTACGCAGCGGGATTCTCCGGAAATTTCCGGTTCAATGCGCCAATTGTAATCGGTATCAAACATCAGCCAATCCTGAAGATAGCTGCCGTGAATCAAATACAGATCACCAATTTCTCCCGCCGCAATGCGGTTTTTCGCATCCTGCAAAAGCGCGTTCATACGATAGCAGAAGTTAACGCCCGCCACCGTGTTGGGATACTCTTTGAGCAGATCCAACATCTTTTGAGATTCGGCCGACGACTTGCCCAGCGGCTTTTCGCTGAATACATGCTTGCCCGCACGAATGATCTTTTCATTGATTGACAGATGAAGGTGATTGGGCGTACAGTTATGAACCACCTCAATCTCCGGATCGGCAATCAGTTCATCCGCCGTTCGATAGCATACCGGCACACAGTAGTCGTTTGCCTTGCGCTGAGCAAGCTCGTAATTTTCATCCGCCACGGCCACCAATTCCAGATAACCCACTCTGCGAATCGCCTCAATATGGCTAACGCCAATGAAGCCCATTCCGATGATGCCAACCTTGATTTTCCGCACTTTCATCCATCCTTTGCAATCATACTAAAATTTTAACTACAGTAAAGCGATTTAGTTATATTTTTAATGTTTATTGTTCAATTCGATTTTATTATAACACACATGCATAAATTCGGCAAGTACCCAGAATAAATTTTATCTATTCTATCTAGTATTTAATGTTTGGTTGATTGCCAAATCTGTATTTAATTACTAAAACGCTTTATCTAGATTGACAGTTTAAATTGTCTATGATACACTTTGATGGTATACTTATTGTGGATTATATTGATTGTTTTCATCCAATTTCAATGTTTATTTAAAAATGGGAGTACATTCATGCGTACAACGATTAAAGATGTGGCAAAAGCTGCAAACGTATCCCCCACGACAGTCAGTCTGGTTTTGAACAACAGGCCTGTTCCCATTTCTGACGCCACCCGCGAGCGGGTGATGCGCGCTGCAAGAGAAATGCGCTACCGGCCCAATCAGATTGCCGTGGCGCTGGCCACGCAAAAAACCAATACGATTGGATTGATTGTCCCGGATATCAGCAACATCTTTCACATTGCCTATTGTGAACAGATCGAGCATTTTGCGGAAAAATACTCCTATTCTACCATTATCCGCATTGCCCAAAACGATCTGGAAGACACGATCCGTTTTTTGTACGACTTTGAAGATCGGGCTGTGGATGGCGTCATTCTGACCAAATCCGTCTTTAAAGACCCCAAGGACATCGCTGCCTGCATGCAGGCAGTGCGAGAATTGCGCATTCCCGTGATGTTGACCGACCGCGTTCCCAAGGAATTCAGCGCCGGAGCCGTATTGCCCAACGACTATCTGGGCGGTCGGCTCGCCGTGCGCCATCTGATTGATCTGGGGCATCGGCAGATCGGTTGCATCACCGGTCCGCTGCACTACGAAAACTGCAAGGACCGGTTGAGCGGATACTGTGACGAATTGCGCGAAGCTGATATTCCCTATGATCCCACATTGGTATTTGAAGGCGACTGGCAGATTCAAAGCGGTCTCAATGCTCTCCCCTATCTTCTGGGGAAAAATGTCACGGGAATCTTTGCATTCAACGATATGATCGCCTACGGAGTTTACAAGCAAGCGCGCAGTTACAATTTGCAGATTCCCAGAGATCTTTCCGTAGTAGGTTTTGATGACTTGATCTTTTCAGATCTGATCGATCCACCCCTTACTACATTGGAATATCCCGTGTCCAGCATGGCTGAAGCCGTCGTACGGCGCATCATCGACATGATTAACGGTGAAGTGGTTTCCAACGATCCCTTGGTATTTAATCCCATTCTGAAGGTTAAGGGCAGCACGAGTCGTCCCCGCAATTAGCGGGGCCGACTCGTATTTTTTATCGTTTATTTTTGCTTTTTGTTTTTTAATTTTGTTGATTGTGCCTATTGACAATTAAACCGTTTCAGTTCATAATGTAATAGAAATTATGTTAATAAAACTTCTTTATGTTTGATATTTGCTATGATAATTGGCACTGTAATACTTGCAATGCGCCGTAAACTCGAATATTAGCCTGTGCAATTTCTTAATCTTTTGTTCATTTTGGCATTAGCCAAGAAATAAATGTACTAGGAGGAAACCAAATGAAAAAAATCTTCTCCACTCTCCTCGTCCTGACGATGCTGCTGACCTGTGTAGCTTTCGCCACGGAAGACCTCAATCAGGAACTGGACATCGCCTTTTTGCCCAAGTCCGTAGGCGGCGCCTGGTACACCGCAATGTACTCTGGTGTTGAAACCTATGCTGAAGAAACCGGTTCCACCTGCTATCAGACTGGCCCCAGCGCCGGTGACGCAGCTGCCCAGAATCGTTGCGTGCAGGACGCAGTGGCCGGCGGCGTTGAAGTCATCGCCGTAAGCCCCTTCTCCCCCGAGCAGATCGACGTGGAGCTGGGCAAGGCCCGCGAAGAAGGCATCATCGTAATTTCCAACGAAGGCAATGCTCTGCAGAATATCGATTACGACGTCGAAGCCTTTGACAACACCGAGTTCGGCACCATGGCCGCCGATAAGATGGCCGAGGGCATGAACGAAGAAGGCGAAATCATCGTTTTCGTAGGAAGCCTGGCTTCCACCTCTCACATGGGCTGGGCTCAGGCCATCGTAGACCGCATGGCTGAGGCATATCCCAACATCAAGGTGGCCAACGAAGGCGGCGTGTTCATCGAGACCGGCAACAACGCAGCCAACTCCTACGAGAAGGCCAAGGAAGCTCTCAAGGCATATCCCAATGCTACCGGCGTCTTCTGCCCCTCTTCCACCGACACCCCCTCCATCGCCCTGGCAATTCAGGAAGCGGGTCTGACCAACCAGATCACCTATGTTGCTGTGGGTCTGCCCAATGCTACCCGCACCTATGTGCAGGATGGTTCCATCGACGTGCTGATGAGCTGGAATCCCGCAGAAGTGGGCCAGGCCATGTGCCGTGCCGCTGCCGCGGTAAAGGCTGGCATCGAGCTCAAGACCGGCGATGATCTGGGCGTATTCGGATTCAACAGCATCGTCGTGGATGGCAAGGTTATCACCGGCACCGAATGGCGCATGATCACCGCCGAAAACGTGGATGAATTCGACTATTAATTCTTATTTCTACTCATTGTAACACTTATCCCGAGCATATCGGGATTCGCGGGGACACGCAACGGCCGGCAGTGGCGGCGTGTCCCCGTTCCCGTATCTAAGATGAATTATCTGCCTCGTTGCACATCCTCACAGCGGCGGAATTTCCGCCTACCTCCAGAGTGAAAGAAGGGAACAGAACACATGTCGGAACATATCCTCGACCTAAAGGGCATTTGCAAAGCGTTTTCGGGGAATCGTGTTCTCAGCAACATTGATTTTCAAATTGATCCCGGAGAGATTGTCTGCCTGTGCGGTGAAAACGGCTGTGGCAAATCCACGCTAATCAAGATCATCTCCGGCGTATATACCTTTGATGCCGGGGAAATAACCATTAACGGACATCGCTATTCCAAACTATCTGCAACCCAATCCATTTCGGAAGGTATTCAGGTCATCTATCAAGATTTTTCCGTATTCTCCAATCTCACGGTGGCGGAAAACATCGCCATGAGTTACCGCGTTCATAACAAAAAGCGCTTTATCAGCAAGCAATTTAATGAACAATTGGCCAAGAGTGTGTTGGATCAGATTGGCATTGAGCTGGATCTGAATCAAGATGTGGAGCTTCTGTCCGTGGCAGAAAAACAGATTGTGGCCATCTGCCGTGCAATCTGCCAGGATGCCCGGTTAATTATCATGGACGAGCCCACTACCGCCATTACTCAAAAAGAAATTGAAAAGCTTTTTGAAATAATCCGTGGCCTGAAAAAAAAGGGCGTCGCGGTTATGTTTGTCAGCCACAAGCTGGATGAGGTAATGGCTATTTGCGATCGCATTACCATTATTCGCAGCGGAGAAAAAGTAATTGATCGTTCCGCCGCGGATTTCCCCCGGGATAGGCTTGCCTATTATATGACAGGCAAGGAAATCGCCGAGGAAAATTTTGTATTTGAGGATACAGGAGCCGCCCCGCTGTTGCGCGTGGAAAATCTCACGCATACGGGCGCCTTTGAAAATGTCAGCTTCAGCGTTCGTCCAGGAGAAATTCTGGCGGTCACGGGCCAGCTGGGCTCCGGCAGAACTGAAGTAGCCGAAGCGCTGTTTGGTCTGAAGCCGGCCACCAGTGGCAAAATTTATATTCGAGAAAAGGAAACGCCCATACGTACCCGTCGAGATGCGTTGGATAACAACATTGCCTATCTGCCGGAAGATCGACTCAGCGAGGGATTGCTGTTAAACCGTTCTCTGGGAGACAACTTCTCCTCCGCCATCATCGACAGAATGAAGAACCGATTCGGCATCATTCCCGAAGCCAGCATCGAAGCTTTGTCAAATAAGTGGATGAACGCTCTGCACATGTCCGTCAAGCACTACAGCACGCCCGCCAGCAATTACTCCGGCGGCAATCAGCAACGCATTGTATTGGGAAAATGGCTGGCCGCAGATCCGCAGATCTTCATACTCAACTGCCCCACCGTCGGCGTGGATGTGAAATCAAAGAGTGAAATTCACGAGATTATCAAAGACCTCGCCCGCAAGGGAATGGCGATTGTAATGATGTCAGACGACGTAGGCGAGATCATGACCACCTCCAACCGCGTTCTGATCATGAATTCCGGCCGTGTTGTATTTGAAAGCGATACTGCAGACGTTACCGCCACTGATCTAAGCGAGCGTATCGTCGGCGCATACTGAAGGCGGGAGGATAAACTTTATGAATGCAACACTGAAAAAAATTGTATACAAGAGCGAATTCCTTTCGCTGGTGCTGATCGTGGTTGTCTGCATCGCCTTCAGCATTGCCAACCCGGCCTTTTTCAACATCATCAATATCTTTGACCTGTTAAAAGTCTGCTCCTATCCCACCATTTTTGCCTGCGGTGTTATGATCGTGCTGATCAGCGGTGGCCTGGACATGAGTTTTATGTGGATCGGCATGTTCTCTGCCTACACCACCTCGAAGGTCCTCTCCATTTTGCAGGTAAATCATGGCTTCATCATGCCGCTGCCCATTATTTTTCTGATGAGCATCTGCATCGGCGCAGCTCTGGGCAGCATCAACGCTCTGCTGGTTTCCAAGTTCAAGCTGCCGGTGTTCATCGCCACCCTAAGCTCAGCCAACATTTTTATGGGCGTCATGTTTCAATTCATCGGGTCAGAATACATCTTTCCCGCTGAGATGCCCGTTCGTATGATCGAGTTTTCCAAGACACTGCTCTTCCCCATGACCTCATCTGATGGCACCGTGGTGGGTCTGCACATTTCTGTGGTGGTAGCCGCAGTGGTCTGCCTGCTGATGCACTTCATGATGAAGTACACGCTGGCCGGCCGCAGCATTTACTGCATCGGCGGTGATCCTTCCGCCACCGAACGTGTAGGCTTGAGCCTGGGCAAGACCCGCCTGTTCATCTTCATGTTGGCCGGCGCCATTGCAGGCCTTGCAGGCATTGTGGGCGTGTCCAACATTCAGGTAGCCAACCCCTACGACTTCCAGAACCGCGAACTTACCGTCACGGCAGCCGTGGTTATCGGGGGCACGCGCATTACCGGTGGTTCGGGCACCATTCTTGGCGTAGTTCTCGGCGTATTGCTAACCAATATCATCTCTCAAAACCTGGTGCTAATCGGCGTACAGCCTGAATACAACAAATTTGTGTTTGGTATACTCATCCTGTTTGCCGCCACTGTACAGGGTCTACAGACCAAAATGAGAATCAGAAAGTGAGGGCCGGAAGATGAAAGTAATTCGCAAACTCGATAAAAAAACGGTTCAGCTCTTCCTGATTACTGTAGCTCTGTTTGTAGCCATGGTCCTGCTCCGCAACGAGAAGTTCCTGAGAGCCAAAAATATTGAATCCATGCTCTTTCAGTTGGTAGAGCCCGGACTGTTCGCCATGTGCATTTCCGTAGCCTACATGTCTAAAGGTATGGACCTCTCCATCGTCAGCATAGCCAATCTGGTGGGCGTAATCAACGGCATTATCCTTCGCCTGAATGTGGCGCAAGACGGTTCTAATGTAGGCTTCCTGTTGGCGCTCTGCTTTGTAGTTGCCATCGCCGTTGGATTGCTCTGCGGCCTGATCAATGCCTTTTTCATCTCCAATGTAGGCATCTTTCCCATTCTAGTGACACTGGGCACACAAAACGTATTTATGGGCATCGCGATGGCCCTTACGCAAGGGCGTGCGGAAGGCAATTTCCCTCAGCCGCTGCTGGATTTTGGCAACGCCAAGATCGGCCCGCTTCCGGTGCTGACTTTGCTGTTCTTGATTTTGTTCGTCCTGCTGTGCATCGTCGTACACAAAACTCCCTATGGCAAAAAATTGCAGTGGATGGGTTCCAACAGCAAGGTAACCTGGTATACCGGCATTGACAACCCCAAAATCACCTACATCACCTATATGATCAGCGGCGTCCTGGCCGCACTGGCCGGACTCGTCATCATGGCCCGTACCAATTCTGCCAAGGCAGACTATGGCGCAACTTACGTCTTTCAGGCATTGCTGACCTGCGTACTAGCCGGCATAAGTCCTTTGGGTGGTACAGGAAAAATCTACAACCTGATCCTCTCCGTGGTAGCCATCCAGATTACCAGCACTGGTTTTAACATGCTGCGTGTCAGTCCGCTCATCCGGGATTCCATCTTTGGCGCGTTGTTGGTGATTTCCATCATCATCGACTATGTCTCGGAAAATCAGCGTGCGCGCAGACTGAACCGGGCCGCAATTCGCGCAGCAAAGGAACCTGCGCAAAATGCCTGACCCCCATCAACCAATATCCAAATCAAGTGACGGAGGAACAAAATGAAAAAAGTTCGCGTAGCTGTAGTGGGTCTCGGTTTCGGCGCCGAGTTCGTCCCCATTTATCAAGCTTGGGATAAGACCGAATGTATCGCCGTGTGCAGGCGGGATGCAGAAAAGCTCAACGCCTTCGCCGATCAGTTCAACGTCCCCAAACGTTACACCGACTATGAGGAACTGCTTAAGGACCCGGAGATCGACGCGGTACACATCAACACCGACATCCACTCTCATGCCAGAATGGCCATCTCCGCGCTCAAAGCAGGCAAGCATGTGGCATCCACAGTCGCCATGGGGCTGACGATGGAAGAGTGCGAGGAAATCGTTCGCCTGGAAGCGGAGACTGGCAAGGTGTATATGATGATGGAAACCGCCATTTACACCCGCGAATTTCTCTACTTCAAGGATCTGTACCAGCGGGGAGAAGTGGGCCGCCTGCAATTCCTGCGCGGTTCTCATCAGCAGAACATGTCCATGCCCGGATGGCCCGAATATTGGTACGGCTTACCCCCCATGTGGTACCCCACACATGCCATCGCTCCTCTGAGTGAAATTCTGCGCGAACCGGTAACCGAAGTGCGTTGCCTTGGATCAGGTCATATCGCGGATGAATATGCGCGGCGTTACAATTCCCCCTTTGCTGCCGAGAGCGCGCAGCTGGCTTTCCAGGATAGCGACGTGGTTGGAGAAGTGACGCGCACCATGTTTGACACCATTCGCCAGTATCGGGAATCCTTTGATTTTTACGGCACCAAGCTATCCTTCGAATGGGCCCAGTGCAGCAATGAATGCCCCGTGCTCTTCTCAAATTTCGAGGATGCAAATCATGTTCAGGTGCCCGATACCGACGGGTTGCTGCCGGAAGAAATTGGTCGCTTCGCCCGCAGGCATCAAACCGTGGACGAGCAGCTAATGTCCTATGTTCAGGGCGACGACCACGGCGGAAGTCATCCCCATGTCGTCTATGAATGGATCAGCGCCATTCTGGAAAATCGTCCCGCACGGGTTAGCGCCCGAGTGGCAGCCAACTGGACAGTAGCCGGTCTATTGGCACATCAGAGCGCCATGCAGGGTGGCAAGATTCTGCGCATGCCCGATTGGGCCCTGTTCTGATATCCCATTTAATTCGTGGGCCTCTCCCCCAAGCGATGGCAAAAGGCATCCAGGGGGGGGAGGCCCACATTGTTGTTTTCACATGCACTTACTTTTTAGGTCCCTTTTTTATTGTTCTCTGCCAGAATAAAAAAGACAAACCCATCATTCTATGTTATAATGGAGAGGGAGCCTATAAGGCGCAATTTTTATCCACCGCTCTTTGAAATTCTGCTGTAGGGTTCTTACCATCCATAGAAGTCATAATCTTATACAGCAAGACGCGAAAAAAATCTCGCAGAAATATACAGGAGGTTATTATGCTGGAAGTTGGAACAATGGCCCCGGCATTTTCTCTGCCGGATCAAAATGGCACAATTCACACATTGAATGAGTATCGCGGCAAGCGGGTAATCTTATATTTCTATCCCAGAGATAACACTCCCGGCTGTTCCAAGCAGGCCTGTGGTTTTGCTGAACTTTATCCTCAGTTCCTGGAAAAAGGCGCCGTAATTTTAGGAGTCAGCAAGGATAGCGTTGCTTCTCACAAAAAATTCGAGGAAAAATACCATTTGCCGTTTACACTGTTGTCTGACCCAGAGCTGAGCTGTATTCAGGCTTACGATGTTTGGCACGAAAAGATTAATTATGGCAAAAAGACCATGGGGGTCGTTCGAACCACTTATCTAATTGATGAGAATGGTCGAATCGAAAGAGCATTTGACAAGGTAAAAACTTCCGATAACCCTGCCCAAATGTTCGCTTTGCTATAAGTTTCATATTTGAATTAAACACAGCCGTCGAAAAAGCTGCATCCACTTTTTCGACGGCTAAATCTTTAAATAGTTTCTTGCCAGCGCGATGTTTTCAATACGACGACAAAATTCTGCGCCTAGCAATAGTGTTTTCTTTTAAAATATAAGGTACAACCGATTACAATCAGCAAACTCAACAAGATCACGGCAGGATAACCAAATGCCCACTGCAATTCAGGCATACCTTCAAAATTCATGCCATACCAGCCCGCAATCAATGACAGCGGCATAAAAATACTCGTTACGATGGTAAGTAATTTCATGATTCTATTTTGTATTATATCTACCTGCGCCTGGTATTCACTGCTCACTTGGCTGGCATATTCTCTCAACATTTGTGTTTCATTCTGCAACCACCCGAGCCTTCTGAGCACATATTGGAGTCTCCTCTGACTGCCCGAGTCCAGCAAATCCATCGCATTCTCCTGCAGCGTAACCACAAGATTATTCATCTGGGCATAGTAGCGATTGAGATGGTTCAGTTCTTTGCGCAACAAGCTCATGCGGGGAATGAACTTCTCCATTTGATTTTCCAGCACATCCTGCTCCAATTCAGTAATTTGGTCCTCCAACGACTGTATCATGGAAAGATCTTCCATGACCAGTGCCAGAAAAAAATCCATCATCAAATCATCTGCGCCATCCGCATGATGAGGACGCATCTGCATGATACGCTCTATACACTTTGCAGCGATACCGTCTGAGTCAATAAAGACGATGACATCCTTACACCATTGAAAAAGAATTCTTCCAGATGCCCTCCGCGAGCAGGAAGGAATATGCAATTCGCCCCATATTCTATCCTGTTCCACCACTAATTTGCATCCCCTGCATTTAGAAAAATCCGGCATGTTATCCTGCGGAAACACGTTCCGGGGCAGAGAAGCCTGCGCCACTTCTTCCGGCGTCAATACCGCAGCTATGCCACGCCAAGAAACAATATCCCCTTCAGAAATAGGAGCTATTTTTTCGCCAATTTGGAAGTACACGAGAATCCCCCCTTCACCCCATTATTATACGCGTCACACTTTTTAAAATCAATTGCTTCTTTCCGCTTCTAATGTTGCTTGCAGGCAAATCATACATCCACCCCCTATTCTACCTCCAAATCAAAAAAACATCACAATATTGATATTGATCTCCCAACCGACAAATACTATGCGGCTGCCCCAAACGGAACAGCCGCACAATATTTGATTCTTTGAAGCTGGTACAAATAATCAGATGCCTATGGCGCCGGCAGCAGCCGTCAGCTTCGCCACCCGCTCACGGATTTCATCCTTATGCGCATCGAAATCCCGCAGAGCAAGAACAATCAGTTCCCCAATTTCCTCCATTTCCTGAGCGCCAAGTCCTCTGGCCGTTACAGCGGGGGTGCCCAGTCGTATTCCAGAAGTCTCCGAGGCGGGTCTGGGGTCTCCAGGAACCTTATTCTTATTGACGGTAATATGAACTTCATCCAAACGACGTTCCAGTTCTCGTCCGCTCACTTCACTGCCCTTGAGATCGATCAACATCAGGTGATTATCCGTGCCGCCCGTAACCAGACGCACTCCATTTTCCAACAATTTTGCCGCCAGGACACCCGCGTTCTCCACAATGGCATGTTGATAGCGTTTGAACTCCGGCTGAAGCGCTTCCTGCAGCGACACTGCCTTTGCGGCAATCACATGCATCAGCGGTCCTCCCTGCCCTCCCGGGAAAATTGCGGAATTGATCTTCTTGGCGATTCCCTCATCATTGGTGAGAATCATGCCACCCCGCGGCCCACGCAACGTTTTATGGTTGGTGGTAGTGACGATATCTGCATAGGGAATCGGGCTGGGATGTTCTCCAGCAGCCACCAAGCCTGCAATGTGCGCCATATCTACCATAAAGTAAGCTCCACATTCCCTGGCGATCTGCGCAAAGCGCTCAAAATGAATCACCCTCGGATAAGCGGACGCCCCCGCAATGATCATCTTCGGACGATGTTTCAGCGCCAGTTCCCGCACTCGATCGTAATCAATCAATCCCGTAATCGGATCGCAACCATATGCCACCATGTGGTAAAACTTTCCAGAGAAATTCGCGGCAGCACCATGCGTCAAATGCCCGCCATCACTCAAATCCATACCCATTACGGTATCTCCAGGCTTACAGAGCGCCATGTAAGCAGCAAAATTGGCCTGCGAGCCGCTATGGGGCTGAACATTGGCATATTTTGCGCCAAAAAGCTTTTTCGCCCTCTCAATGCAAAGATTCTCTACCTCGTCTACAACTTCGCATCCTCCATAGTAGCGATGACCCGGATAACCCTCCGCATATTTATTGGTCAACACCGAACCCATCGCAGCCATCACCGCTGCGGAAACAATATTTTCGGATGCAATCAATTCAAGGTTTTCGCTCTGCCGCGTCCATTCACGCTCAATCAACTCCGCAATGGACGGATCAGTTTTGCGAATGAGATCAATGCCCTGGTGATTCATAATGGTCGTTCCTCCTGTCAATATTCTGCACAAAAAAGTGACCGACTCTCTCGGTCACAGCACAAAACGGCCCTCCCCCGCCTTTAATGCGGGACAATCTGCCGCTCTGTCCTTTTGCCTGAGAGATTCGCGCTCCAGCGCTTTGCCCCTTCGGCCCCCGTTTAACAACGGATGTCTCCAGAGTGCCATCCGCTCACAGTCCTCGTTCCAACGGAACGCCTGAGAGTTGTATCTCCTTCGGCGGGATTTGCATCCACTCTCCTGCAAGCTTCTAATGGCCTTATTCGGTTCGGTTCATTATAGCACATGCTCCCCGCTCCGTCAACACTTTTGGCTTTATTTCAAAGACAAGTGTCATAGAATCTCAGACATCACCACGCTTGCACGCCGCCTCTACCCGCCATATCAGCTTAGATAGCTTCTCCTCAACCGCGAAAATTAAAATAAACCCATTAATTTTTCATGAACTTTTCATTTTATGCTTTATCTTCCAGGTCAAGTATGGTATGCTGGCTATATCCACAAAAGTTGAATGGAAAGGTTCGCATGTAAAAAAATTTTTTTACCACGCATGCACAAAAACAGAAATGCACAAACTGGAGAGAATCCTGCCCCGATATTCCCGAGTACCGCTACTTGTGATGTTTGCAGCCAATTTTGTCGCTTATTATGGCAGTCGTCTCCTTGCGGCAAATCTTCCCCACATTTCCATGGCCCTGCCATTGGATGAAAAAATCCCCTTTTGCCCGGAATTCATCTATATATACATTCTGGCTTATGTGCAATGGGCGATTGGCTTTCTACTTATTGCCCGGGAGAGCCCGGTACACTGTTACCGAATCATGAACTGCCAAATCGCAGCCAAACTGATCTGCACGATCCTGTTTATAGCGGTACCGACCACCATATTGCGTCCTCAGGTAATTGGGAACAGCGTTACCGAAAGTCTGGTTCGGTTAATCTACTGGACGGATAGCCCCACCAACCTTTTTCCCTCCATTCATTGTCTGGACAGCTATCTGTGCTTCCGGGGTGCATTGGGATTGCGCCGCGTACCTCGCTGGTATGCCCCGATCATGTTGTTTATATCCGTCTTGGTTTTTAGCAGCACAGTTCTGGTCAAGCAGCATGTGATTGTAGACATTCCCGCAGGAATTTTAGCGGGAGAATTGGGATGGTTCGTTTCCGGAAAATTTCAGTTTCATCATCTGGTCAAACGCATCCAATCAACGAAAAAAAAGAGAGAAGGGAGCGCATGAATGCCTAAATCAAAGCATCTTCCAAATCAAAAGACCAAAAACAGCCTGTATGGCCGGAGAGAAATTCTTTGGACACTGGTTTTTATCGCAATAGCCGCAGCGAGTATCTGGGCCATTACGACGCAGATTCGGGATTTTTCTCTTCCCGAATTCTGGTCGTACCTTCGTGGCACATCATCTGTTTGGATCATACTTGCTGCCGCATGTATGCTCGCACATATTTTCTTTGAAGGCAGCGCAATTCTGCTGATCTGCCGTGCTTTTGGGTACGGTCGCAAACCCAGTCATGGTTTTGTATATGCCTCCGCCGATATTTATTTCTCGGCAATCACTCCCTCGGCAACCGGTGGGCAGCCCGCCAGCGCCTTCTTCATGATACGGGACGGCATTCCCGGAACTGTTTCTACAGTAGCATTGTTGGTTAATTTGGTGATGTACACGCTCTCGATATTGGTCATTGGTCTTTTTTGTTTTCTGGTGCGTCCAGGAATATACACCAGGTTCAGTCCCCTCTCCCGGGGAATGATTCTTGTGGGATGCACCGTGCAATGCTTTTTAGCCCTGGGCTTTCTTCTATTATTGAAAAAAGATCGACTTGTCTATCGCATTTGCAGCAGTGTTCTGCGCATGTTATCCAAATTGCATCTCATCCATAATCAGGAATACCGACAGCAGCAGTTGCTGCGCTCCATTGAGGATTATCGCAGAAATGTAGGCCTGGTTTCCGGCCAATGGAATATACTGTTGCAGGCCCTTGTGCTCAACCTCATGCAGCGCGCCGCGCTGATTTGCGTGACCATGTGCTCTTTTCGCGCCACAGGTGGAGCCAGAAACTTGATGCTGGATGCCTGGATCATTCAGGGCTTCTCCATTATGGGATATAATTTTGTCCCCATTCCCGGTGCGATGGGAGTAGCGGATCTTCTATTGCTGGATGGTTTTGGACAAATGATGAGCCGTCAAAGCGCGGTAAACCTGGAGCTGCTGAGCCGTTTCATCTCCTTTTACGGTTGCATTCTCATTTGTGGTCTCACCATCATAGCAAGATATTTTATACGAAAAGCGAGGAAAACAGTGGCATGATCGGCTTTTATAATTATACGGTATTGCTCACCTATCTCTCCCTGATCTCAGCTGGATTGGGCATCGTGGTCTCCCTCAGCGGAGGCGGCCACCCCTATATCGGTACGCTCTTTTTGTTGATTTGCGGCCTGTGCGATGCCTTTGATGGAAAAGTAGCGCGAACCAAACCCAATCGGAGCGATGCGGAATGCAAATTCGGCATCCAGATTGATTCGCTCTCAGATCTGGTGGCTTTCGGCGTGCTTCCAGCCTGCATCGGCGCCGCCATGATTCGCTGTTCCCCCACCATTCATGGAATGATCGCCGGCGAATCCGGCGCCTTAATAGGCAGAATAACGGCTTTCCTCCTCTTTGGCGTACTGATTCTCTACATATTGGCGGCCATGATCCGCTTAGCTTACTTTAATGTTACCGAAGAGGAGCGTCAGAAGAAGGAAAGCGGAGCGCGCAAGTACTATACCGGTCTTCCGGTAACCTCTGCTTCGCTGATTTTTCCCAGCGTGCTTCTGATGCAATATTTGACCACAATGGATATTACACTAGCCTATTTTGGAGCAGTCATCCTCACTGGATTCGCCTTCCTGGGCAAATTTCAGCTGCGCAAGCCGGAGTTAAAGGGAATTTTGATCATGGTTGCCATTGGAGCAATTGAGTTTGTTTTAATGATACTCTTCCGCAAGGCTCTTCTACGGGGTTAAAACATGAACGAAAATATTTTCCTGCGCGCTCCCCAGCCCCATCCAAGAGATTCGCTGCCACTGCGCTTCCTCTATCATACACTTCCGGGCAGAGCGTTGCTTCGGTTGTTATGTGCCCGTCCCGTTTCAGATTTGTGTGGTCGCTTTCTGGATTCTCCTCTGTCCAAATTCTTGATTGAGCCATTTGTGCGCAAAAACGCCATTGAACTGAACGAATTTTTTTCTGATAACTTCCAGTGCTTCAACGATTGCTTTTCCCGCAAAATACGTCCGGGCCTTCGTCCGGTAAATGGGGACCCCAAAATTCTGATCGCCCCCTGCGACGGTCTCCTGACCGCCTATCCGATACAAAAAGGTCTGGTTCTTCCCGTCAAGCAGAGCCACTACAGTATTGCCTCTCTGTTGGGAGGAGATCCCCTCGCATCGGTTTTTGATGGTGGATTGTGCCTGGTTTTTCGCCTCTGTGTACATCACTATCACCGCTACTGCTATCCCGATGACGGGCAGCTATTGCGAAGTTTTTTCCTGCCGGGACAGCTGCATACCGTGCGCCCCATTGCTCTGGAACAGTTTCCAGTGTTTGTACGCAACTGTCGCGCCGTTTCCTTGCTGGAAACCGAACATTTGGGGCGCATGGCACAGATAGAAGTCGGCGCCATGCTGGTAGGTAAGATTAAAAACCATCCTCTTATTGAACGACAATTTATGCGAGGTCAGGAAAAAGGGATGTTTCTCTATGGGGGTTCCACAATCATTCTATTGACAGAGCCTGGAAAAATCCAGCTTTCACAGGAGCTTATTTCCCTGAATAAAATCGGGGCGGAGCTTCCTGTACGGATGGGTGAAGCCATCGCCCATTGTTACTGAGCAATAAATTCTGACCGAATATCAACAACAGCCCTGCCGCATTTTCTGCGGCAGGGCTGTTTGAGCAACTAAAGCAATCAGGCCTAGCTTTTTAAATTATCCTTGCGGCTGATTCGTCAGCACCATGTTGTCTGCGTTAAACAGCAGATGCAGCGTATCTGTTCCAATCACAGGATTCTTAGGATCGGTAACATTTACGTTCATGCCACTGTTCACGCAAGCATTCTGGAAAGCAATCACTGCTTCAACGGTGGCCTTATCCAAGCTGCCCTTTGTATAGCTATCTTTGGCCAGCCATCCCCATTCTACCAGCCGCTTTTGAATCATCGAAATGCCTTCCGCATCCGAATTGGCGTCAATATTGCTGGTCCACGTATTGGGATCGGTCATGGAATACGCAGGCGCCGGCTCTTGCGTCGGCTCTTCTACAGGAGCCTCCGTGGGTTCTTCCACAGGCGCTTCAGTGGGTTCCTCTACGGGAGCCTCCGTGGGTTCTTCCGCAGGCGCTTCAGTGGGCTCTACGGGAGCCTCCGTGGGCTCCGCAGGCGCTTCAGTGGGCTCTACGGGAGCCTCCGTGGGCTCCACGGGAGCCTCCGTGGGCTCTGCAGGAGCCTCCGTGGGAGTCTCCGTAGCTTCCTCAGTGGGCACAGATAGCATAAAGTAAAGTGTTGCTCCAGTGGTTGCTCCCTCTCCATTCGGATAGGCTGTAATCGACATGCTGTAGACCATACCGGGTGCCAGCTTTTCCGACGACAGCTTTGCACTGGAATTGGCCATATTTTCATTGACCATCGTATTGCCGTTGGCATCCGCAATGAATACGGTATACCCCGCCACATCTCCTTCTGCCGCCCAGCTGAACTGAAGTTCACCTTCCGGCAACAGCAGCACGGGGACCACTTGCACCTCTCCATTGGTGGTAACGACTTCTGTGTCTACCGTTCCATTGTTGGGGGTAATCTGAAGTACAGGGGACCCAATGACCACCTGCGGCACTTCAGTGGGTGCTTCGGTGGGTGCTTCGGTGGGTGCTTCGGTGGGTGCTTCGGTCACCACCGGCGCCTCGGTGGGCGCTTCGGTGGGAACTTCGGTAGGTGCTTCCGTCACCACCGGCGCCTCGGTGGGCGCTTCGGTGGGAACTTCGGTAGGTGCTTCCGTCACCACCGGCGCCTCGGTGGGCGCTTCGGTGGGCGCTTGCGTTACTTCAGGCGTCTCAACGGGTGCAGGGGTCTCCTCCGGAGATACCGGTACTGTGGGTTCAACGGTAGGTTCAGGCGTGGGGTCTTCCTTCGTCTTGTGACGGAAAGTAATGCTCTCCACAGTGGCATCATCAATAGTTCCATTGGTGGGAACTGCATAGACCGTCAGCGTGTAGGTAACATTATCTGCAAAGAACGCATCGTCATAGCCGACTCCTGTGGCATTGCTAATTTCCGTATCCGCGTCTACCACTTCGCCGTTTTCATCGCGCAGGCTATAGCTGTAACCCATGACGCTACCATCTGCGCTCCACTTGAACTTAAATCCACCGTCAGGAATCAGGTACACGCCGTCCTCGCGCACAATGTCCTCTCCAGAGGGTGTGACGATCAGCTTGCCGATATTTCCAACCTCACCGGGATCGGGATCCACCGGTTCTACCACGCGCATGAAGCGAATGCTGGAAACCGTATCACTATCATTTTTGGTATCCACCGGATGGGCGGTAACGGTGATGGTGTAAGTGCGTTCCGGATCGAGGCTAGTTACCGGAATGCTGGCAATGGTCATGCTTACATTCTGGCTGTTGGTGTAGACATTATTGCGGTCATCCACAATGCTGATGTCGTAGCTGGATACATCGCCTTCCGCAAACCAGGACACGGTGATACCGCCGTCGGTGGTATCGGCATCGGAAATGCGGTAAATACCATTTTCATACTTGCTATAGGCGCTCAATTCAATCACCGGATCGCCCAGCTTCTCCGGCTCATGATAGGCGGGAGCATCATCGCTGTACAGGCGGGCCAGAGTATCCGGATCGGCAACTCCGGTAACCTTCACATCGATCTGGCGCTGGAAGGACTTGACCGCTTCCTCCGTCGCCTTGCCGAAGTAGCTATCCAGCTTACCGGTATAATAGCCCAGTTCCTGGAGTCTGCGCTGCAAATCCTTCACCCGGGCGTTTTCATCGCCACGGCGCAGGGTAATATAACCGCTGTATTCCGGAGCCTTGCTGGAGAAGAGCTCCTGCTGCACCGCAGCAGTAGCGCGACCGGTCTGCTTAAGACCAGCTTCCTGCTGGAAGCGCCGCACAGCTTCCTCCGTGGCAGAGTTGTAGCTGCTGGTCACATCGCCTTCCAGATAATACAGATCCTTGAGCCGGCGATTTAATTCACGAACCCGATAGCCGCTGTCGCCCCGACGAAGATCAATATAGCTGGAGCAGCTGTCGGCAGAATCAGAGTAGAGGCGGCGCAGGGTATCGGAATTTGCGCTTCCAGTTTCTTTCAACCCATTTTCCTGCTGGAACAGCAGCACGGCACTCTGCGTGCGCGGGCCGTAGATACCGTCGGCATCATCGGCCAGATAGCCCAAATCCCTCAGGCGCTGCTGCATTTTGCTCACGCGATAACCCCTGTCACCCTGATCCAGGCCCTTATAGGGATCATAGGCAGAGAGTCCACCGGCAAGTATTGTCTTTTGCAGGTTCTCATCCGCAACGCCGTTCACCGGCAGGCCCAAATCCGCCTGCAAAAGCTCCACGGCCAGTTCCGTCCTCCAACCATAGATTCCATCAATATAATAGTTGTAATAGCCAAGATCGTACAGAGGCTGCTGTATGGCGGATACTGCTTCGCCACGGCTCCCCCGACGCAGAGGAGAATACTGAGGCGCGGGCTGCAGAAGATCCCACACGGTACTCTCGCCGTTAATAGAATAGGCGCTGAGCAACTTAAACTGCGTGGAACTGTCTTCCACAATCTGGCTGGTATAGTCCACAAAGGTAAAGGTAGGCAAGGAATTGGCGTTGCTCACTTCCCCATAGACGTTCAGCTGTCCGCTGACCGCTTCGATGCGATAGCCCTGAATGGTCTGTCCACCGGTCATGGCATAGCTTTGCGGAGAAGGCAGCGTAGCAAAGCTCACCAGCTGGCGGTTTTTAACGTCCACACTGTAAACTACATTGCTTTGAGAGAGCATGAACAGGGAATTCTGGCTCGCAGTGAGCTGTACTTCCATGGGCTGTGCAGGCGTCAGGACGCTGTCCCAAATTCCATTGATAACATCGTAGCTCTTCAGCACCAGATCACTGCCATTGCCCGTAAGATAATACACGGTATTTCCAATGGCTGCCCAGGCCTGTACAGTGGAATCCACCTGTACCGGAAGAGAAGAACCCTTTTGCAGCACATAGAGATTGCGGCTGTCAGTAAGATATAATTCATAGTTTTCAAAAGCAGCCGTCTCCAACGCCACATCTCCGCCGTAAGAAATGAACTGTCCGGTAATGCTATCGAGTATGTACGCTCCCGCGCCTTCCACCTGAGTGGTGATGACGCCGTTAAAACTCGTATATAGCCGTTCCAGCGGTTCGGCAGACGTAAATGCGGTTTCCACCTGTTTGTCATTCAGGTCATAGCGCATCAACTGATTGCGGTTGGTGCGGGAAATGTAATAGACCGTATCTCCATCCAGACAAGCGGCAAAGGCATCGTCGGTAATCGTCGTTTCCTGGAATCCATCCAGGTTCAGACTTACCAGCCGCCCCTCCGGAATACCCGAAGCACTATCTGCTTGGGCCAAGAAGAGAATTCGATAGGGATCAATTGAGATCAGACTATCCGCCCTGGTTGTATTGACCGGTTTATCCAGGCCGGATACATAAATGTAGCCGCTTCCATCAACGAAAGCTGCCAGTTCTCCATTGCGCGAAACCATATCACCCCGGCCTGTGCCCGTGGCGAAAGCTGGAACGCAAAGAAGCACTAGAATTAGTACCAATAGCGTGGCCATCCACTTTTTCATAATTAAACCTCCTTGCTTGGTGCCTTATGCTACTTTGACGAAGAAAATTGGATTTGGTTTCAAGTTTTTCGAAAAAAAGGAACTGGAAAAAATTGCCAAAAATCTCCCGGCAATGGGATGGCGTTGATAGCGCCAATCCTTGCTCCCTGCAAAACACTACATTATTTCCACCTGTATCTAATAGAAGCGCTGTAAAATTGCTCTCGCTACACCCTCGGGGGATAATACACTGGTATCAATTTGAATGGTATCCAATTCCTGGCAGCATTTCAAGTAGAGTAAGCTGCGTTCCAGGGCATCCCCGCTCCGGATGCCTTTTTCCATATCCCCCTTTACGCGGTTGGAAAGGGTCCGCGGATCGGACATCAGCGTAAAAATATTCACTTTCACATCGCGGGTCTCCAGACCTGAAAGCACTGCGTCTATAATTTCCCGCCGGTGCATGACCCAGCCAAAGATAATATTTTGAAAAGCGCCACAGCGAAGAAACTGGTTGAGTAAAAAGTGAATATTTTCAAGAACCATCCGACGCGTTTCTTCAGTGACCGCAAACGGACGCATATTCCAGCACCAGTCTCCATCTAGGAACACATTTGCCGGCAGGAGGCTCTGCAATTCCCGGCAGGCCGCCGTCTTGCCCACCCCCATGGGTCCACCAACCAAAATCAATCGCTTCATCACAATTCATTCTCCAGTGCAAATTCACGCAGAGCCCGACGCACTTCCTGCCCTTCTTCCAACTGATTAATTCGTTCCCGGAAACGGGCGGCGCCACGCATGCCCGAGATATACCAGGCAATGTGCTTGCGCATTTCCAGCAATCCGCCCCTCTCTCCGTGGAGACCCACCTCCAGATCAAAATGCCGAAGCGCCATTTCTATCCGTTCCCGTCCGGATATCGCAGGAACCATCCTTCCTTCCAGGACACATTTGATTTCCCGAAAGATCCAGGGGTTTCCCTGAGCTGCTCGAGCCACCATAACCGCATCGCATCCGGTTTCCTCCATCATTCTCAGGGCATCTGATCCACTGCGAACGTCTCCATTGCCAATCACTGGAATTTTTACATTTTCTTTGACCGCCCGAATAATACTCCAATCCGCCCTGCCGGAATATTGCTGAACGCGAGTACGGCCATGCACTGCCACCGCTGCTGCTCCCGCGTCCTCGCAAATTTGAGCTACTTGCACCGCATTGATACTTTGTGCATCCCAGCCCGCACGGATTTTCACAGTAACCGGCTTCTTTACCGCATTTGTCATAGCTGTTACAATGCGGCCAATGCGCTCAGGCTCCCGCATCAGTGCGCTGCCTTCACCGTTTCCAGTAATCTTGGGCGCTGGACAACCAAAGTTCAGATCAAAAAACTCAAAGCCCGCTCCTTCCAAACGTCTGGCCGCCTCCGCCATCAAATCAGGTTCCCGCCCAAACAACTGGAGTCCTCCGATTCCTTCCCCATCAATCCGCGTCAAGAGCGCCCGAGCATTTGGATTCTTTTCCCCGGAATAAATCCATCCCTTGGCCGACAACATCTCACTGACACACCAGGATGCTCCCTGTTCATGGCAGAGCAAACGCATCGCCGCATCCGTGATACCCGCCATGGGTGCCAGTCCTACTTTGCCAGGCAGCATACAACCTCCCAAGCGCATCTCCATTCCTCCATTTTCAGGATGTTTCCATCAATTATAGCATCCGTTTTGAATGTGCGCAACGCGTCCCCGCTTTTTCCACTGCATCTTGCATTTATACCATTTAATCGTGTATAATATTCTAGGATAAGTTTGATTGTCCCTCACAGTTGGTTCGGAAGTGGCCTCTCCCCGCATATGGTTGAAGAAAAGAGCAAACTGCGGGGTGATCCATTGAAGTCCCTTAAACACCATCGGAACAATTCCGGCGCTCCCGCTCTGGAGTGGTTTTGCGACCTTTCCGGGCGGACGGCGCGCATCACCTCCATCGGCAACCGCTCGTTGCTTGTGGAAAACCATTGCGGTATTATTGAATTCGGCGAGGAAAAAATACTCTTGTCCACGCGCTGCGGAAACATTGAAGTGGTCGGAAACGGACTTTATCTCTCTGAAGTTCGTCGTGACGCCCTGGTCATTCAGGGAAACATATCTGATGTAAAACTCCCTGGCAGTGAGGCAGAGCGACATGAATCATGATATTGTTCTTCGCATAGAAGGTCCCCTCCTGGAACGGCTCATGCAAATGGCCCTTAAAAAAGGGGCAGTCTTTGCACAAGTGCGCCGCCTGGGGCCTCGGATTATCACCGTTGCCGCAGATCCCGGAAGTGCAAAGGTTCTCATGGAACTGTGCGAGCGCTATGACCTGGACTGCCGCACATTGCACAGGGGCGGTTGGACAGCAACGCTGGATTTGCTACGTGCGCGCTGGACCTTTTTCCCCGCTCTTGCCCTGTGTGGATTGATCTGTGCCCTTTGCCTGAGCCGCATCTGGCTGATCAATGTGGAATTTACCGGGCCGCGCCCTGATTTGGGAAACTCAGCACGGATACTTGAAAGCCTTGAAGCTGCGGGCGTTCATCCCGGCATGTCTGCCGCGCAATTGGACACCTCCCTTTTGCAGGCACAGTTAATGGCTGACACTGGGGATTACAGCTTTATCGGAGTGCGCCGCCAGGGGATTCGCCTTCTGGTGGAAGCCTCTCCGGAAGTGCCCGCGCCACAACTCTACGCGATCAATCATGCCCGAGACCTGGTTGCTTCCAGAGACGGCGTAGTGGAAAGCATTGTCGTTCATTCAGGAGAAGCTGTAGTGAAGCCTGGGGACACGGTGCGTGCCGGACAATTGCTCATTCGCGGTGAAGAAGCCAAATCTCAAGAAGAAACCACTCCCGTGGCAGCCCTGGGAGAAGTTGTCGCTCGGTGCTGGTACGAGGGATATGCGGAAGGTGCATTGAAAGAAAAGGTGGAAAGACGCACGGGAAACAGCGGTGTCGAAACGCGCTTAAAGCTGCTAAATTTTTCGTTGCCCATCACCAAGGGTCCCGAATTTGCCCGTTCCGAGTCGGAAGTGGAGTATTTACCCGTTGGAGGACTATTTCTCCCGTTGGAAGTGGAGCGCACCACTTCTTACGAAACTCAGGCCCACTGGGAAGAGATAGATTACCATGCGCTTCAAGAACATTTGACCGCCGTCGCCTACGCGGACGCCCGATTGAAAATGGCTCGGGATGGTGTAGAATATATCCAGGAACGCCATTGGACAAACGTGGAAAAGGCAGAAAAAAACACCTTGCGCGTCCGTGCGGTTTTTGAAATAGAAACTGACATCGCCGTAACCCGGGATGCCCTGACTGAGGAGGTTTACTGAACTTGGAAAGCAATGCACAGGAAACAGTGCTGCACATGCCCATTGAGTCAGCAGAAGAATTTATTGGGCTTTTTGGCCTGCGAGAGGAAAATATCGCCCTCTTCAGGGAAGAATTAGGCGTGGAGATCCAGGCAGGCAGCGGAGAAATTACCCTCATCGGCAGCTCAGAAAAGGTAGAACTCGCCCGCCTCACTCTTGAAAAAATGAGTGAAATCATCCGGCGGGGAGAGACGGTGGACCGTACGCGCATCCGCTATGCCATTGGTCTGGCGGCAGAAGGCAATGCCGACCGGATCAGTGAAATCATGCGCGATGTCATTGCCATTACCAGCCGGGGGCGTCAGGTGAAATGCAAAACGCTGGGTCAAAAAGCCTATGTGGATGCGATCAAGGCCAATACCTGCACCTTTGCGGTAGGCCCCGCAGGCACAGGAAAGACCTATCTTGCCATCGCCATGGCAGTGGTGGCCATGAAAAACAAGGAAATCGAACGGATTATTCTAACCCGCCCCGCCGTGGAAGCCGGTGAAAAACTGGGCTTTCTGCCCGGTGATCTGGCTCAAAAGGTGGACCCCTACCTTCGCCCCCTTTACGACGCCCTGCACGATATGCTGGGGCTGGAGGCATACCAGCGCTTGGTGGAGCGGGGCGCTATTGAAGTAGCTCCCCTGGCCTACATGCGCGGCCGCACTCTCAACGACGCCTTTATTATTCTGGATGAAGCCCAGAATACCACTTCGGAACAGATGAAGATGTTCCTGACGCGCATGGGCATGGGTTCTAAGATGGTCATAACCGGCGATGTGACACAGATCGACCTGCCTGTGGGCCGCAAGTCCGGCCTGGTGGAAGCTCTGGAAGTCCTCAAAGGCATAGAGGACATCGGCATTGTGCGCTTAAGCCACAGAGACGTGGTGCGCCATGAACTAGTACAGGCCATTGTCAAAGCTTATGAGCGATACACGCAGCGAAGCGACCGGCGGGGAGGTCCCGCCCGGGGGTAAAAGGAGATTCCCATGAAAAAGTTTTCTGAAATGAAGATCAGCCGTTTGAGCAGCGTGATCCGCTGCGTACTGACCGGTATTCTGGCCTGTCTGCTAATCTTCCTTTTGCTACTGACAGGGGTCACGCCCGACCAATATGACATCCATGTAGGTCAGCCCGCCAGTAAAGCTGTCTATGCTACCAAGGATGTGGAAGATACGGTGACCACGGAAGCGCTGCGACAGGCAGCTGCGGACGCCGTGGAACCCAGCTATAAAAGCGCTGATCCCAGCGTGACAAACGCGGTACTTCAAGACCTGGAACAGACCTACCAGCAAATTCAGGTGCTGCGGGAAAAATACGCTGATCAGGCTGGCAAGGAAATTAGTGAGGACTTGCTGGACGCCTTCAACAAGGAATCCCCTGTCACACTGACGGCTGATATGCTCTCTGCCCTACTGTCAGCTTCAGATGAAACCATCGAATCCATAAACACCGTCTGTACCAATGAAGTGCGGGAAACGCTTAACTCAACGCTCCCCGAAGGCCAGGAAAACGCAGCGGTGACGCGCATCGGCAGAGATCTGATCTCTCAGGACTATCCCTCCGCACTGATCAGTGCCTATGTGGAAATACTGCGCGCCTGCATACAGCCCAACATGCTCATTGATACGGAGATCACCGAGGCCAACCGCCAAAAAGCCCGGGACGCCGTGGAACCGGAGATGCTGGTCAAGCGTGAAGTCATCGTTCGGGAAGGCGAAATCGTCACTGAGGCTCAGTACCAGATGATTGCCAGTCTGGGGCTCCTGGCTGATGACACGGTAGATTTACTGCTGCTCGGCGGTCTGTTGCTGCTTTCCATAATCTTTTGTGGAATGATCGCTTTGTATCTGTGGCAGTTTGAACCCAAAGTACTGCGCGAACCCAAGCGCTTGATGTTGCTTTGCCTCATCATTATTCTGGAAGTAGGTCTTTCTCTGGTAACCCGGGGCATCAATTCCTATCTGATGCCCGTGGCATTGGGCGCAGTTCTCATTTCCGTGCTGTTGGACCCCAAAACCGGCATGTTCGTCAATGCAGTGTTAAGCATCATGGTATCCATGCTGGTTTCCGCAGACGGATTGTTCTCTATGACCATGTTTTCCATTATGCTGATGGCTTTTGCCGCGGGCCCTGTGGCAACATTGGTTCTTTCCCGCAGGCAGCTGCGCTCCGGAGTTTTGTTGGCTGGCTTTGCCATCGCTGTGAGCAATTTCTTGATCACCATGGCCATCGGCCTGGTAGCCAGCGCCAATCTGCGCACCTCCCTCACCAATGCCTGCTGGGCCGTGGGAAGCGGCATACTCAGCGCCGTACTGGCCATTGGACTCCAGACGCTGTTGGAATGGCTGTTTAATCTGGCCACCAATGCCAAGTTGATTGAGCTTTCCAATCCCAATCAACCTCTGCTGCGCAGGTTGCTGCTAGAGGCCCCCGGCACCTACCACCACTCCATTATTGTGGCCAATCTGGCGGAAGCCGGAACCACAGCCGTCGGAGGCAATGGGCTGCTCTCTCGGGTCGGCGCCTACTACCATGATATCGGCAAGCTCAAGCGCCCCATGTATTTCAAAGAGAATCAAATGGGCGATAATCCTCATGACCGAACGGACCCCCGGGTTTCCGCCGCAATCCTTACGGCGCATCCCAGAGATGGCGCACAGATGGCCATCAAGGAACGGATTCCCACGGAAGTTGTAAATATCATCCGCCAGCATCATGGCGATTCCCTGGCGCTGTACTTCTATGACAAGGCTTCCAAGCTCTACGGTAGCAGTGTGGATATTTCTGCCTTCCGCTATGAGGGGCCGCGCCCTCAGAGCCGGGAAGCGGCCGTCGTCATGTTGGCCGATACCATAGAGGCCGCCACCCGCACACTGGCCAATCCCAGTCCGGAAAAGATGGAACAACTAATTCGCAAGCTTGTGCGTGAAAAACTGGATGATGGCCAGTTAAATGACTCTGATCTGACCTTCAGCGATCTGGAAAAAATCTGTTCCACCTTCTCCACTGTGCTTGCAGGCGTATTCCACGAGCGCATCGAGTATCCGGATGTCCCCATTCCTCCCCGGATGAATGCTCCCGCCGCTCTGGAAGCTCAACAAAAGGACGGACGGGCCGGTCAGACAAATGAGCAGGCCGGCGAAGCTCCACAGGATTTATCCGAAAACAAGTCAAACGACGAAGAAAAATCGGAGGAAGAACATCGTGCCGATTGAACTTCAATGTGAATGCTCCGGCTGCCCCGAAAAGTTGGAAGAATTTCTCGGCCGCGTGGCCGATGTCTGCATGAAACTGGAGGGGGTCACGGGCGCCGGCTTTGCGGTGCGCATTGTGGATGACGAATCCATTCGCATCCTCAACCGCCAAATGCGTGGCATTGACCGCTCCACAGATGTGCTTTCCTTTCCCACTGTGCGCTATCCCGCAGGGACCACGGCTCGGGACAATTCCCGGCGTTTGCGCAGAGAATATGATCCTGCCATTGGCTACATCAACCTGGGAGACTGCGTGCTGAATTTAAACCGCGCCAGGGAACAGGCGCAGGAATTTGGGCACAGCCTTGCGCGGGAATTGGGATATCTGACGGCTCACTCCGCCTTTCACTTGATGGGCTACGACCACATGACCGAAAGTGAACAGCGCGCCATGCGCGCCATGGAAAAACGCGCCATGGAAGAATTACAGCTCTGGCGCGGATCTAAGGAGGGAAAATCAAATGACCCATCAGGAACTCTTTGATCGGGCCTGTGCCGCCCGGGAAAACGCCTATACCCCCTATTCGGGATACCGGGTGGGTGCCTGCATCCTCACAGAGAGCGGAAAATGCTATGATGGGTGCAACTTTGAAAATGCCTCCTATGGCGCAACCATCTGTGCTGAACGATGCGCCGCCTCCTGCGCCATTGCCGCCGGAGAGCGAAAATTTTCCGCCATCGCCATTGCTGCCAACAGCGCGGCATGGCCCTGTGGAATCTGTCGTCAGGTGCTCCGAGAATTCGCCTGTGGGCCCGATATGCCTGTAATCGTAGGGGCTGCGGGCGGAACGTTCCAGGTAAAGACGTTGGAAGAATTGTTGCCTGAATCCTTTGGACCCGAATACCTGTTGGGCAAAGAATCCTAAAATACAACACATGGAGGAAATATACCTTGTCAGAAAAGAAATTCCGTTCGGGCTTTGTCGCCATATTGGGGCGTCCGAATGTGGGAAAATCCAGTATTATGAACCGCATGGTGGGTGAAAAGGTCGCCATCGTTTCCAATCATCCCCAGACCACACGCAACAAACTGCTGGGGGTTGCCACAGGACCGGACTGGCAGATCGTATTTGTGGATACGCCAGGCCTACACAAGCCGCGCACCAAGCTGGGCGAATACATGATGAAGAGCGCCAGCGATGCCCGGGAAGGCGTGGACGCAGTGCTGGCTGTAGTGGACGGACAGAAGATCGGTGGCGGCGACCGCGCAGTGCTCAGCGACATTCAGAGCATGCACTGTCCGCGTTTTCTTGCGGTAAACAAAATCGACATCGTTCCCCCAGAAAAGTTGATGCCTCAATTGGCAGAGTTGAACAGCTTTTCCTTCGACCAGATTTTCTCCGTCTCAGCGCTTACAGGTGAAAACGTCGATCTTCTACTGAACAAATTAATTGATGCCATGCCCGAGGGACCCAAATATTTCCCCGACGATATGATTACCGATCAGCCCGAGCGAGTAATGTGCGCAGAAATTATCCGCGAAAAGGCGCTCAACAATCTGCGGGATGAGATCCCCCACGGCATCGGCGTGGAAATGTTGCAAATCAAAAAAATCAGCGATACACTCACGGAGATTCATGCCAACGTGTATTGTGAGCGGGAATCCCACAAATCCATCATCATTGGAAAACAGGGCGCCATGCTGGGAAAGATCGGCCGGGAAGCTCGACTGGACATCGAGCGACTGTTGGGCACAAAGGTCATGCTCAAACTTTGGGTGAAAGTTCGCCTGGACTGGCGCAATCGTTCCGGTGATCTGCGCACTCTGGGCTACGAGGACTAGTCCTTTGCCCGCCCTGTCTACATCCGCCCTGGTCATTCGCAGGGCGGATTATTCCGACTACGACCGCATGATTACGCTTTTTTCTCCCACCATGGGGCGCATTGACGCCATCGCCCGGGGATGTCGCAGGCCCAAATCCCAATTGCTCAACGCCTGTGAACCCTTTGTGAGCGGAGAATTTCAGCTCTATCAGCGGGGAGAGCGCTTTGCTGTGGAACAGTGCCAGAGTAGTGAAAGCTTTTATGAGCTGCGCACCGATTACAGCCGACTTCAGCATGGCGTCTATTGGCTAAAACTCCTGGACGCTTCAGTAATGCCGGATGTACCCATGCCGGACCTGTTTCTGATCACTTTACGGGCGCTGGCACATTTGGATTACTCGGATCTTCCCCTTGAGCTTCTGACCATGGCCTTTGAAATGCACCTGATGGCTCAGCTGGGCT
The DNA here is from genome assembly GCA_019419995.1 of Clostridiales bacterium. GTDB lineage: Bacteria > Bacillota > Clostridia > Christensenellales > Aristaeellaceae > SFTH01. The sequence continues at coordinate 1,512 of JAHZHZ010000003.1, read as the reverse complement.
ATGCTCCCCGAGTGGATGTTTGCCTTCGCTGCGGAAGAACCATCCAATCAGATGCGCGCTTTGACGCGCAGCTGGGCGGCTGCGTGTGTTTGAACTGTCCTTCCTCTGCTCCCTTCATCAGCAACGGTGCGCGGCGCATCTTTCTAAAATTGCCTCGCACCCGCTACGATCAGGTCAAGTTGCTCAATGACCACCCCAACTGGATGGAAGCGGCACGGCTGTTTCGCAGCTATGTGGATGATCGAATTCAGATGCAGCGCTTCGCTCCCAAGCTTCCCAATGAGGAAAGGTAAATTTTGTTAAATATGATCTTTTTGGGATTCAAATTCCGCTGCTTGTGTTATATAATACACGTAAGCTGAATGAAGCTTGATTTGAATCACAGGAGGAAGAGTTCATGAAGAAGTTTGTTTGCTCCGTTTGCGGTTATGTTTATGAAGGTGAAGCTGCTCCCGCCGTATGCCCCGTATGCAAGGCTCCCGCTGACAAGTTTGTAGAACAGAGTGGCGCCATGAGTTGGGCCGCCGAACACGTGGTCGGCGTTGGCAAGGCCTTTGGCGCGGATGTCCCCGCTGATGTTCAGAAGGAAATCATCGATGGCCTGAACGCCAATTTCACCGGCGAGTGCACCGAAGTTGGCATGTACCTGGCCATGGCCCGCGTGGCTCATCGCGAAGGCTATCCGGAGATCGGCCTGTACTGGGAAAAGGCTGCCTATGAAGAGGCTGAGCATGCCGCCAAGTTTGCCGAGCTGCTGGGCGACGTGGTAACCGACTCCACCAAGAAGAATCTGGAAATGCGCGTGGAAGCCGAAAATGGCGCTACCGCCGGCAAGACCGAGCTGGCGAAGCTGGCCAAGAAGTACAATCTGGATGCCATCCATGACACCGTGCACGAGATGGCCCGCGACGAGGCCCGTCACGGCAAGGCTTTCGAGGGTCTGCTGAAGAGATACTTCAATAAGTAAGCGGATTTTGTATCAAAGAGGGGGAGATGTTCGCATTTCCCTCTCTTCTTTTCCAGGAGGTTGTTTATGGAAAATTATGTAATCTGCAAATGCAAAAATGTGTCCTACTTCGATGTGGAGGATGCTCTGCGCGATGCCAAATCCTTCGAAGATCTAGAAAAAACTTTCCGGGATGTGCAAGAGATAACGCACTGCACCACCGGCTGCGGCGGATGCCATGATAAAATTCTGGATGCTATTTCTGAAATCATTCATCGCTGAGCGGGTCCATCTTCAAACCAGTCAACATATTACAAACATATCAAGCGCCCCGGTGCTATCCTGCACCGGGGCGCCCGTCATTTTGGCCTTTATAAATCAGAACTCCAGCTTCTTCTCCAGCCAGGCATTGAGCTCAGAAATGGGTACGATTTCCTGCTGCATGGTATCGCGGTCGCGCACCGTAACGTTGCCGGTGGCTTCGGTGTCAAAGTCCACACAGATGCAGTAGGGCGTGCCGATCTCGTCCTGACGGCGGTAGCGCTTGCCGATGGAGCCGGTCTCGT
>JAHZHZ010000029.1 GCA_019419995.1 Clostridiales bacterium | reverse complement strand
AAATAGGCGATCACCACAATTACCACGAATGTTTTTGTTCGCTCCAGAGTTTTTTCCTTTTTGTTCGCTCCAGAGTTTTTTCCTGAAATAACTTATCGCATAGGCGATAAGACAGATCGCCCCCAATACAATTGCGCCAGGTGTAGTTCACCTTCTGCGAACCGCCGTCGTAGGTGATGCCCGTCACACGATTGTCTTTGTCGTAGACGTTTTCGACTTATTTCGTTGGACATTCAAAAACAAAAAGCCCGCCGCTGGTACGCGGCGGGTGAGGAACTATATACATGTTTGTTTCTTGAAAGGACTAAAGAATCTTTCATCTTCCTTAGAAAGTCCCATGGCGTCGGCTGTTCTTTCGTGAGACGTCGTTCCAAACCATGCTATGCCATCGCGATAGAAACAAATATCTTCAGGAAGGTTATATTCACATGCCTGAAAAACATTTGTCCATGTTTGTACAATTGCTTTTGTTTGCTTGCATGCTTTATATGTCGACAGAACTTTGTGACAGTTTCGATTTTTGACGCCCGGCCATTCTTTTGCTCCAACAGTCTGTGATATCAGATAGTTTTGTAAGTTAGATGTCCATTTATCCTGTTTGCAACATGGAGGCATCTTAGAATATGGCTTGCTCAAATCCGTTACGATAGAAAAAGAGTCGGATCGTTTAAAAACATACTCCAAGATTTCATCGGCATTTAGGATGAGTGCGTCATAATCAAGCGCAAAGTTTTTATAGGTAGAATACATGACCACCTCTCCTATATCCTTCATGATAGTGATTTGAGTAACCAAGGGTCGAACCAGTAAACCGATTATAGTGCCTTGGATCCTTAATTGGTTCTTTGCCCGTTCCGGCGGCCAATGCAAGCCTTATTGCCTTAGTACGGGAGCTGGCAAATACATTCCCTCCTGAACGCAATATAGCTATCGCTTATTGCTCGCTAATCCCAGAAGTCGGTATATATGTCTCGATGCCATTCCCAAGGCGGACAAACTTTGCAATCAAGTAATCATAACGCTTTTTTTCGCGGTCAGTTTTTGCTTGGGATTTGGCGAGCGATTTTGAGGCGATTTGCTCCGCGGTTCTTTGACGTGCCTTGTATCGCTGAACTGCATTGGCAATATTCGCAAAAGTAATAGCAATGCCAATAACTACCCCTATTCCCGCGACCACAACAGCTACGGGAGACGTTACAATGGAGGCAACAGTAGCTACAACCGCTGATGATACTGCTTTAGCGAAAGTTGAAACTGCACCCATAAATCCAATTGCAAATCCACCAATGTCGCCGTCATTATCCACCTGGATAATGGGAGAGTTGGAACAATATGCGAAGGGATTGTTGATTAGCATCCCTTATAAAACATATTCCGTATCATCTGCATTCACAAACCGTTCCCACTCCGCGTTATAGTATCTGCTGCACAGGTAGTACAGCTTCGTCTCCTCGTCGAAGACATAGCCACGATATCGGAACGGATTGCGCTTGCCCAGCGTATCAGAGAGTGTACCGGTCGTACTCAGCAACCTGCCCCACGCGTCGTACTTGTATTCTATCACAAGTTTTCCACTGTGGTCAACGATGCCGATGATGTCACCCTGTAGGTTATGAAGGTAGGTGTACAATGTGCCGTTGAACTCCACCTTCGCTGGGCGGCTATGCGCATCGTAGAAGAAGTGCATCTCTTCTGTGGTCGTTACGCCGCTTGCGTTTTTTGTTCCTTTTGGCAGGTGGGTGATCAACTTGCCGTGCAGAGTATAATCATAGACGGTAGTCGTGCTGCCCTCTACAATCTTCTTCTGGGTGCGCGGGCCGTTGTGATCGTAGGAGAAGCCAATGGTCCTAGCTGTCGTGCAGCGGACAAAGTTGGCTGTGGCCTCAATCTGTTCGTTCGCCGCGCCTTCAGTTTGAGCCCGCTGCGCTCGATGCTCAGCGCCCGCCCGTGCCCGCGTTCGCCTCCAGATGGCTTCGCACCGGAATCACAATCTGCTTTAGCTGCCGTCCACCCGCCCAGCTGTACTGGCGCTCGCCGTCGTCCAGCGGATTGCCGATGGCGTCATAGGTGATACTTTCGCCCCGATACGTTTTCAACTTATCCTTCCAGTTTGCGTCATCGTAGTTGTAGGCCATCGTTTCTGTGGGCTTGCCCAGCGCTCCTGGCGAGATCATCTCGAATATTTATGAGCGCGAATACCGACAACTGCGGCAGACGGCGGCGTGGTTTTCACTTTCAAGAATGGACTGGAGATTGCAGTGCCTTCCAAGTAAACAATTTGGCGAAATGCCCCGTTCCCCCTTGTCGCAGAGGCCTTCAGGGGCAAAATAGTAAAAAACAACCCTCCTGAAATGACTTTCTTGCGATAGTGGTCATTTTAGGTCAATATCGTCACCATAAATACCAATTTCAACTTTATTCGATTGCAAAAAATCTCAAAGTCGATACTCGTAGATGGGTGTTCCGTCGGATGATTGAAAATCCTTTTTGAACAGACTATAATAAGTACAGAAGGCGAAATGACAATATATGGATTTTGCTCAAATTGAAACGGATTTCAAATGTTCGTCTGATGATATTTTGAACTGTTTTATATGACATCATCAAATTGTGTCAGGAGGCAATCCATGAGTACAGTATTATATGAAGCCCCCACTGGGTATGGCACCATCGTAGCAGCGTTGATCTTTCCATTCATCGTATTTTTGGGGATTATTCTAGTTGCTCAATCGAAATATGATCCGATAAAAACATTCCAAGGCAAGAATTCATCTGCTATAAAAAATCTCCCCCGCTATAATTATAGGTTTCTATTACTAGGTATTATATTCGTTGCCTTATGCGCTATTTTTATCCTGCAGCACTTCTTAAAAATGTACCGCACAGTGATCGTTCCATATGCCAACGGTCAATATGAAATCGTAGAGGGATACGTCCATAACTTTATCCCGATGCCTCCTGAGGGGCATTCAAACGAAATGTTCGACATCGGCGATGTTCATTTTGAATACTCCGACAATCTTATTGTCCTCGGATATCATAAATCGAAGCCGAATGGCGGCGTCATTCGAGGAGATGGGCAATATCTGAAGGTCGGATATGTCTATTTTAATGAAAGCTATGGCAATATCATCGTGTATATAGAGGAAATTACACCTTCTTAGCCATTATTGCAATGTTCCTTCCAAGTAAACCATTTGGTGAAATTCTCCGAAAAAGCCCTTGTATCAGGGGCGTTCGGCCTCGGTGGGGTAAAAAAGACCCTACCGGGATTGTATCAAATCCTGGTAGGGAATCTGGCTCCCTTACCAGAAAGTAATACAATCTGGCAAAAAGGGAGAGGGGGTAAAATTCAGAGGAAAATTCCACCGTTTTTTACCCCGGGGGAAAATGTAGTTGAGCATTCTCAGCAATTGCACTAGTATGGTATAATCGTATTATTTTTTAATGTAAATATTATATATTTGTTCCACTTCAAAAGCGATTGAAGATGGCAACGCTTCCATGAGTTTTTTATAGGTCTTGCGCGTATAGCGGATCTTGATCAAATCGCTGCTCGGCGCAACTTCATTGATTTGTGTCAATTCTTCATGACTGAGCCGCCTGTTCGTAAAAACGAAAAAGTTCACTTTATAGGCGGCGAACATATTGCCGTGCATATAGTAGGCGTACTGTATCTGCGGATAATTGGAATATTTCAACCGTACCCCTTTTCTGAACAACGGTTTGTACAGCACGCCGTCTTGATCAAATGTAATCATCAAACACCAGCGTTCCGTAACACAGCAGGAAACCACAATAGAGAATATCACCATAGGAAATAGCCATCCACATAGAGGATCGACAAACCACGTCATCATCCCAGAAATTAAAAGCATCACCGCATGGTAAACAATATAAGTATACATGAGAACCTCATTGGCAAATACGGTACACTTTTTCATGATCGCGCTCCTTATCGCTGCAAGAACACTCTCTGGATGTATTTCGAATTTAGCATGCCGCCGAATCCAACTACTGAACCAACCGCCGCTTCTGCAGCAATATTAGCCATGTTTTTCTTCATAACCGTCTTTGCTGTCTTTCGAACGACACGGCCCGCAACCTTTCGCGTTGTTCTCGCATATACCGTCTTCGTCCAGTTTTTCTTCATATCGGATTAAGAATTGTTGATAACTTGGAGAATAGTATCGATCCTGTATATAGTACAAGCCTATCTCTTTATCATAAACATTACCCCGATCCCTGAACGGATTCTCTTTGCCGAGCGCGTCGGCAAGCGGACCAGTAATTGAAGTCAACTCGCCCCAAGGGTCATACTTATATTCTACTACAAGTGCGCCGGATGAATCAAGCAAACCAACAGTATCTCGATCTAAATTATGTACATAGCTATAGATAGTACCATTATAGTCCACATAAGCAGGCAGGTTCTCTCCGTCGTAGAAAAAGTGCATCTGTTTCTGCTGAGAAATTTCATTTCAGCAATTGTCGTATAATGGCAACAGAAAAGCCCCGCCGCTGGAATGCGACGGGACTTTGTGCCATTAGAAATGAGAAACGACTATTCTGCACCCCATATTTTCAAAACGCGGCAATCAGAGGCAGATAAAACAATATTAGTCTCCTCTCCGAGCACGATAGTTTCGGGGGACGCTGCTGGGGAGAAGGTGATTATCCATGCATCGTTATCTGCATCAAACATTACATGGATAGATTCCATCTTATCAGCGGGAACGATATTCTTAACAATCGCTGAGGCTACTTCTACAGCGGTTGCCTCATCAGGGAGCGCAATGGTTTCAATTACTCCGTCAGTTTGTCCTAAATAATCCACAGCATATTCACCTCCAGCTTTGACATTCGCGTTCAAGGCTTCAGCCAAGGCGATTCCTCCTACTAAAGAAACAATGGCCATCGCAATAATCAGCATCTTCTTCATTTGAATTCCTCCCTGTCATTCTGTCGGCCAAGGTATATTGCTACAATCAAAGCCATTGGCATCCCCACTTTCAATGTGGCCATACCACGATGCTTCAAACTCTGCACGCAACTGGCCTCGGTGGGGTAAAAAAATTCCCTACCGGGATTGTATCAAATCCTGATAGGGAATCTGGCACCTCCATGGGGACTCGAACCCCAGTTTTCGCCGTGAGAGGGCGACGTCTTAACCGCTTGACCATGGAGGCTTATGGCTGCCGAACTAGGATTCGAACCTAGACAACATGAGTCAGAGTCATGGGTGCTACCATTACACAATTCGGCAATCTGTCAACTGAGCACGAATCGTACCCAACCGACGCATTTTATTATACTGCACGGTGGGAAGTTTGTCAATAGCTGCAGTCTGTTTTTTCTTTTTTTAACTTGTTCTCCGGCTGAAACAAATACGAAGGCGGGGAACAAAGTGCCCGCCTCCGTGCTTTAAACTTCATTTTTCCATGCACAAAATACTGCCCTTAGGTGTACCGGTCATCCGAGCGATGACATTGCACTTTGCAATCAGCAAAAAGAAGATGTTGTCCCGGGCGCAGGCGTGCAGGCCCTCATAATTGCCCATGCCTTTGGCGATGATTACGTCTGCTCCATAGAAGGCGCGATTGAAGGCGTCGCTGGTGCGGCTGAGCATGGTGGTTAACAGGCAATCGCCATTATCGATCACTTCAGCCACTTCCTCCATGCCTACCATGGCTGCGTCTTCCCGAGTGACGTCGTTGACTACGGCTGTGCCCCGCACCCCATATTGAACCCGGATGTTTGGATAGAGCTGCAGGATGGTTTCGATCAATAGCCGGTCCATGGCGATTTCTCCACAGTTGTCACCTAATACCAGCAGCGTTTGTGCCCGGGAAAGGGCTTGTTTGAGGCGATTGCAGTCATCGATATACAATTCGCCCGATTCCACCTCGTGTACCTTGGCCATAGCGACGCTCAGATCCACATCCAGGCCAAGAGCAGCCAGATCGATTAGATTACCTGCAATGGCGGCACGCACGGCTGTACTCAAGGGATCGGCGCTTTCAGCGATGTGGCGGCGTACTTCCGGCCACAGGCGCATCATTCCTCTATTGAAGTGAGCCTTAGTCTCCCGATAGGGATCTTCATCTCCTAGGTGGCGAGTCACGATGCGGTAGATTTCTTCGATGGTGATGCAGTTATTCCGGGCCAGATCGTGGGTGGCCAGATGGTCGATGGCTGACTTCATCAGTTCTAAACGTTCTTCCCAGGGTAGACCTGCCAGTTCCGTGGTGGCAGTTACCTGGTTTAGTGCGCAATTCAAGCATTCCAAACCAAGCAGCCGCTCGGGAGGATTGGGGGTAGGAATTATAACTTCTGTGTTCATCGGTCCTTCTCCATAATGGCCTGTACCGCGTCCAAAAAGGCGGCGCGTAGACCTGCTCTCTCCAATGCTTCTACTCCCCGGATGGTGGTGCCACCGGGAGAACATACGCCATCCTTGATGATACCCGGGTGCTGACGAGTGGTCAGTTGCATCTCGCCTGTGCCGGAGAGGGTCTTGCTGGCCAGGCGGTAGGCGGTGTCTCTGGGCAGACCGTACTTGACGCCCGCATCTGCCATGGCTTCGATTACCATGGCGCAGAAGGCTGGTCCACAGCCGGATAGAGTGCCGCCGATGCTCATTAAATGGCTGGGCAATTCTTCAACCACGCCCAAAACGGAGAATTTCTCCATTAGTTCTTTTCTCTCGTTGGCTTCCAGAGAACAGGCCTGTTCAAACAACATTACACCTGCACCTACCATGGCGGGTGTGTTGGGCATGACAAATTGCACCCGGGTGTTTTCATCTACCAGCTTGCACAAACGCTGATAGTCGTATCCCAGCGCCACGCTCACCAGAGCCTTTCCTCTAAGTACCTGCTTCAGCTGCGCGAGCACGCTTTCAATCACGTAGGGTTTGACAGCAATGAGTACCGTATCGGCGCTTTCCACTGCCTCCTGAGCACTATGGCAGGGAACGATACCTGTTTCCGCCGCGTAAGCCGATAGCCTGTCCCAATGAGGCGCATAGCCCAGAATATTTTCGGGCGCCATGGCGCCGCCAGCGATCAAGCCGGAACAAATAGCCCGGCCCATGTTTCCCAGTCCGATGAATGCCAGTTTTCTCATAGTACCTCCACTTTACCGTCCGGGCCGTAGCCCAGGTTCAGATCTGCTCGGCGAGAATGATTCAGGCAGCGCTGAATATTCGGCCAGTCGTTGTTCTTTACAGCTTCTCGTGCAGTCTGTTCGTCAAAGCCGCCCATGATTTTGCGCTGAACGATGCGCTCCAGTTGCCGAGGGTCCCCAGCTCGCAGAAAGATGGAATAGTCGCATTTCAATTTTTGCCAGGGATCTTCATCCAGCAGTAACCAGTTGCCCTCTACGATCAGAATTTGCGAATGAAGTTCCACTGCGTCCTCCACGGGATCATGAATGCGCCGGTCATATAACGGCCAGCGTAGGCCGGGCTTACCAACTTCTTCCAGCCGGGCGTGTAGCTTTTCTACGTCATAGGTCTCGGGCGCACCCTTGATCTTTGTTAGGGGAATTGGCTGCCCGTCTCGTAGAATCTGGTGGCGGTTTAGATAAGCCTGAGGATAGTGAAAGCCGTCAATGCCTACAGCCTGTATGGGCATCAGCTCCGTGCGGCTGCGGGAGAGCATTTCCAGATAGCAACACAGGGTACTCTTGCCTGCTGCGGGAGGTGCTGCCAAAAAGACCACCAGGGGCCGGTTCATATTGAGGCGCAGGGTTTTAAGGTGGGCCAACAGCGGAAGATAGATTTTTTCCCGAGCCTGGCTGGAAAATTCTGCCTGAATTTCCAAACCATTTACCGTAAAATTATAAACTTCCATTATCCCAAGCACACCTCCTCCCAAACATACCTTATTTCGACTTTCGAGGGATAAATTCCTGCCGGGCGCAAGAATTTGAGAGCTTCAGGATGGAAATAATCCCGCTCTCAACAGGAAAGTAACCCAAACGTGATGCAAAGGGTGCAGGAAAGTGATATAATAAATAAAATAGTTTTTCCTATATATAATTTAAACTTTTGAAAAGGGGCGATGTACGATGGCGCATTACTTCAGTGAACCTTCACACACTTTCAGCGAGTACCTGCTGATTCCGGGATACACCTCCGAAACCTGCATTCCGGCCAATGTCTCGCTGAGAACGCCGCTGGTCAAATTTAAAAAGGGCGAGGAAGCGTCCATTCATCTGAACATTCCGCTGGTTTCCGCGATCATGCAGTCCGTGTCCAATGACACTATGGCGATTGCCCTTGCGCGGGAAGGCGGAATGTCCTTTATCTATGGCTCCCAGAGCATCGAAGATGAGGCAGCCATGGTGGCTCGGGTCAAGAATTATAAAGCCGGCTTTGTGGTTAGCGATTCCAACGTGCGCCCGGACCAGACCCTGCAGGATGTGTTGGATTTGGTGGAAGAGCATGGCCACAATACCATTGCCGTTACCGATGATGGCAAGCCCAACGGCCATCTATTGGGCGTGGTCACCAGCCGCGATTATCGCGTCTCCCGCATGGAAACCAGTCTGCCCGTATCCAGTTTCATGACGCCTCTGGAGAAGTTGATTACCGCACCTGCAGGCACCACCCTCAAGGAAGCCAATGATATTATTTGGGAACATAAGCTCAATTCGCTGCCCGTGGTGGATGACGAGGGGCGAATGATGTACTTTGTTTTCCGTAAAGACTATTCTCAGCACAAGGAAAATCCTCTGGAGCTGCTGGATGCCAAGAAGAGTTATATGGTGGGTGCAGGCATCAATACCCTGGATTATGAAAAGCGTGTTCCGGCACTGATCGAGGCCGGAGCGGATGTGTTGTGCATCGATTCCTCCGAGGGCTATAGCTGCTGGCAGGCCCGTACCATTAAGTTTATCCGGGAAAAGTATGGCGACAGCGTCAAGGTGGGCGCGGGTAATGTGGTAGACCGGGATGGCTTTATGTTCCTGGCGGAGCAGGGTGCGGACTTTGTTAAAGTAGGCATCGGCGGTGGATCCATCTGCATCACTCGGGAGACCAAAGGCATTGGACGCGGCCAGGCTACGGCGCTGATCGAAGTAGCTGCCGCTAGGGATGAGTACTATGAAAAGACAGGTATTTATGTGCCTATCTGTTCCGATGGAGGCATCGTGCACGACTATCATATGACCCTGGCACTAGCCATGGGTGCAGATTTCATCATGCTGGGTCGCTACTTCGCCCGCTTTGATGAGAGCCCCACCCAGAAACTGATGATTAACGGTTCCTATGTCAAAGAATACTGGGGAGAGGGTTCCAACCGCGCCCGCAACTGGCAGAGATACGATCTCGGCGGCAAGTCCAAGCTTAGCTTTGAGGAGGGCGTAGATTCGTACGTCACTTATGCCGGTTCCCTGCGGGATAATGTGGCTAAGAGCCTGTATAAAGTTAAATCCACCATGTGCAACTGCGGCGTGACCACCATTGCCGATCTGCAGAGGAATGCCAAGTTGACACTGGTATCTTCCGTGAGCATCGTGGAGGGTGGCTATCATGATGTAACCCTCCGTTCTACCAGCGGCAAGAATTGATCGCGAATCGGGAGGAAAAGAATATATGACGCAACAGCTGAATCTTAGCGCCCTGCGGCAAAGAAAGGGCTTTATCTGCGATATGGACGGCGTGATCTACCGGGGGCGCCAGCTGCTGCCCGGGGTCAAGGAATTTGTGGATTGGCTGCATCGAGAAAACAAGCAGTATCTTTTTCTAACCAATTCCAGCGAGCGCTCTCCCAGGGAACTGAAGCAAAAGCTCCAGCGCATGGGGCTGTGCGTAGGCGAGGAGCATTTTTACACCAGCGCTCTGGCTACTGCCCATTTCCTTAGCCGGCAGATGCCGGGCTGTACGGCCTATGTCATCGGTGCGCCGGGCCTGATCAATGCCCTTTACGATTGCGGGATATCCATGAATGACGTGGATCCGGATTACGTGATTGTAGGGGAAACGGCGGCGTATAATTATGAAGTAATCAGCAAGGCCGTGCATTTGGTGATGCAGGGGGCGCGGCTTATCGCTACCAACTCCGATCTCACTGGGCCCGTGGAAGAGGGGATTGCACCTGCCTGTCGGGCACTGGTGGCGCCGGTGGAGCTGGCCACGGGTAAAAAGGCCTATTTCATGGGTAAGCCCAACCCGCTGATGATGCGCACGGGGCTGAAGATGTTGGGGGTCCACTCGGAAGAGGCTGCTATGGTGGGCGACCGCATGGACACGGATATCATCGCCGGCATGGAATCGGGCCTTGACACGGTGTTGGTGCTTTCGGGATGTACCAGCCGGGAAGAAGTGGACAATTATCCCTACCGTCCTACCTACATCTTGGACGGTGTGGGCGATATTGCTCAGTGAGGAGGAGTTTCCATGGAAGATAGACAGGTTCAGTATGTGTGTCCCAAGTGCGGCTGTACCCACTATGAGACAGACCAGTTCCAGGCTACTGGCGGTAACTTTGCAAAGATATTCGATATTCAAAATAAGAAGTTTGTTACCATTAGTTGCGGTAACTGTGGCTTTACGGAGCTGTATAAGGCACAGACTGGCACCGGCTGGAATGTGCTGGATTTCCTGCTCAACGGCTGAATTTATTGGGTAAGTCGTCTGGCGTTTTCTGTTGTTAGTGGAATGCAGCAAATTTATTCCCCGCAAAAGCGCCGTAATGGTTATCAACGTTATAATAATAACTTTTGTCCTCCGGCTGTGCCGGAGGATATTTTTTACCGCGGTTCCCAGACGAGCGAGGCATGGCGAACCCTTTTTTCGCTGTAGGCATACCATGCTTCAGTGAAAGGCGGGGATGTTTATGCGCTATGCGGTACTCGGCGGCGACTTGCGATTTGTGCATCTGGTCGCCATGCTCAACGAAAGTGGGCGGCAGGCTGTGGGCTTCCTTCAGGAAAAGGCCTCGGATGAATTGGCGTCCATTGGCGAACTCAGACATTACAGCTGCGTGATTTCCAATTGGCCCATGCGCTGGCCTCTCTCGGAAGGAGATTGGAGCCAAGAGGAGCTGCTTCAACAACTTTCGCCTGGGAGCGTATTGCTGCTGTGCGGGCCAAAGTTTCCCCAGAGGCGCAGATGGGATCTTCAATACATAAACCTCTGGGAAGATGAAACGTTGCTTCAGGAAAACGCCTATCTCACCGCTGAGGCAGCGGTGGCCATCGCGGCTTCGGAAGTTCAGGGAAGAATTGGGGATTTGCCTTGTGCCGTAGTGGGCTATGGCCGCATCGGTCGTGCACTGACAGAAATCCTGCTGGGCATGAACGTACGGGTATTGGTGGTGTCTGGCCACGAGGCTAAGCGGAGGGCGGCACAGGAATCTGGCGCAGAAGTCGCGGATCTCAGGGACGTTGCTCGCGCTTTGGTCGGGCGAAAACTCATCTTTTCCACGCCGCCTGCCACCGTCATAGATGCGGAGGTGCTCCGGCATTTGGATTTAGACGCCCGCATTTTAGATCTGGCCAGCCCGCCCTATGGGGTGGATCTGGATGCGGCCCGAGAGCTAAACTTGCACGCGGGACGGGAACCTGGATTGCCTGGAAGGTATTGTCCGCTGAGTGCGGCCAGAGCTATCTTTAATGCCGTTTTGCGCTGGGAGGAGGAAGAATGCCATGACGAAAATTGATTTAAGCGGTGTGCGCATCGGCTGCGCGATGACCGGTTCCTTCTGTACTTTTCAAAAGGTTTTTGATGCCTGGCGTGCACTGCGGAACGCTGGGGCAGAGCTTACGCCCATTATGTCCTTCAATGCTGCATCCCTCGATACTCGCTTCTATGCTGCCCAGGACGCCCTGGCGGAATTTGAGGAGATTTGTGGTCACGCTGTACTGGCTAATATTCCCCAGGTGGAGCCCATCGGCCCGAAGAAGATCTTTGATCTGCTCATCGTGGCCCCCTGCACCGGCAATAGCCTGGCGAAGATTGCCAACGGCATTTGCGATACGCCGGTGACGCTTAGCGTAAAATCCCATCTGCGCAATGCCCGGCCTGTGCTCATCGCCGTGTCTACCAACGATGCTTTGGGTGCCGCTGCTCAGAATATCGGAAAGTTGATGAATACCAAGCATATCTTTTTCGCGCCTTTCCGACAAGACGATCCTGTACAGAAGCCTAATTCCGCGGTGGCACTGTTTGAAAAACTTCCCGAAAGCGCTGCACTGGCTCTGCAAAACCGGCAGATTCAACCCGTTTTGTGGGGAAAAGCGCCAGATTGTGATTGAAAAATGCGCCTCGTGTTAAACTGACAAAAACTTCCAAAAAACCATTGACAAGAGGGCAGACCCTTGCTATAATATCAAACGTTGTCGCGAGAGCGGCGGCGCGATCCTTGAAAACGAT
>JAHZHZ010000028.1 GCA_019419995.1 Clostridiales bacterium | reverse complement strand
GAGGAAGCAACCGAGGAACCTGCCGAGGAAGTAACTGAGGAGCCCACCGAGGAAGTCACCGAGGCTCCCACTGAGGAAGCAACCGAGGAGCCTGTCGTGGAAGCCACAGCTACGGCAACTGTTGCTGCAACAGCTGCACCCAAGCAGGACATTACTCTGACGGTGTTCAATTGGTACGATTACATTAATCCTGCTGTCATAGAGCTGTTTGAAAAGGAAACCGGTATTTCCGTGCAGTACACCAACTTCACTACCAATGAAGAAATGTACACTAAGCTGGAAGCCAATCCCGGCACCTATGACGTCATCTTCCCCTCCGAGTACATGATTGAGCGCCTGATTGCCAACGATATGCTGGAGGAGTTGGATGCGGAGAGCATGCCCAACTTCAAGAACCTGCTTACTAACCTTCAGTTCCCCAGCTATGATCCTGAGAACAAGTATTCCGTGCCCTACATGTGGGGAACGCTGGGTATTTTGTACAACACGGATATGGTGGATGAGGAAATCACCAGCTGGAGCGCTCTGTTTGACGAGAAGTATGCCGGCAATGTGATTATGATGAATTCCATGCGCGATACTCTGGGCATTGCTCTGAAGTATCTGGGCTACTCCATGAACACTCACAGTGAAGAGGAACTTCGGGAAGCCACTGATTTGTTGATCAAGCAGAAGCAGGATCACATCGAATCCGGTTATCTGCTGGATGAAACCAAGGACAAGATGGTGGGTGGCGAAGCGGCCATTGGTATCGTCTACTCCGGCGATGCCCAGTACGCCATTGAGAAAAATGAGAGCCTGAAGTATGTGGTGCCCGAGGAAGGCAGCAACATTTGGGTAGACGGCATGTGCATTCCCAAGGGTTCGGAGCATGTGGAGGCAGCTCGTCAGTTTATTGATTTCATGTGCCGCCCCGATGTAGCTCAGATGAACTTTGACTACATCTATTACTGCTCTCCCATTCAGCAGGTGGTGGACGGCTTGAGTGAAGAAGAAGCGGCCATGGATACCCTGAATCCCTCCGAAGAAGTGGTTTCGCGTTGCGAATTCTTCAACGATGTATCCGATTGCATGGAATTGTACGAAAATGCTTGGATGGAGGTTCGCCTTGCCCGCTGAAGGTAAACAACGGTGATTCCCGGCCGTTGCTGGGAGAAAATGGTACGTTAAGTGATTTAAACGTTTCATTTGGGCTCGCGACAGGTTATACCTGTTCGCGAGCCTTTTTTTGTACGCCGAATAGGCAAGATAAAACCCCCAGTTCAACTGGGGGTAGGCAAAAAACCTTAAAGAAAAAGCCTCCTGTGCTAAACTAAAAGAGGTCTGGCAACCGCAAGAAAAGCAGGGAGGCATCATCGTGAAGGATGACGTAAGAAGTTTATCACATAGTAAGTGGAGATGCAAGTACCACATCGTATTTGCAGCGAAATATCGCAGACAGATAATCTATAGGCAGTTGCGTGCGGACATAGGAAAGATATTGAGAGAACTATGCGAACGAAAAGGAGTGGAAATAATCGAGGCAGAATGTTGCCCAGATCATATTCACATGTTGGTAGCGATCCCGCCGCATTTGAGTGTGTCAGCGTTTATGGGATACCTGAAGAGCAAGAGTAGCCTGATGATATTTGATCGGCATGCAGACCTGAAGTATAAGTATGGAAATCGGCATTTCTGGTGCAGAGGGTATTAGGTAGATACAGTAGGAAAGTATGAGGGTGCGATAAAAGAATATATCAAGAATCAGCTACAGGACGATATAATGAACGATCAAATCAGCATGAAAGAGCTCATCGACCCGTTCACGGGTAAGCAGGAGAAGAAAGGCAAATAAAGGCAGCCCCCGAGTAGGGGGCCGCCCGTGACAATACTGTGGTTGTCAGATCTTTCGATGCCCTCTTTAGAGGGCGACCACAAGAGATAAGCCCTTATAGGGCTTGGTCAAACCACCCGTTCTACGGGTGGTTGTGACTGCTATTTTTTTGACAAACGCTTTTTTAAATTTTAGCGGGGCTTGACAATTGTGGATATTTTTGCTATTATGCAGTTAGTTAGTAATACCTAACCACTCCCTGATGGGAATTTTTACGTGCCTTTAGTTAGGATATACTAACTAAAGGCAGCAAAAGCTTCAGCTCAGCATTTTGCAAATGTGGGAAATCAGGCTTGAAGAGGAATGAGAGGAAAGAAGATGTGCGAAGCGTTTGAAAGGGCTGTGATCACTCATTGTGCACCCACGCTGGCAGGACACAAGTGCGCGAGCCTGTTTACATGGCGTGAGGAGGGAGAGGTGAGTTGTGCGGATTGCGTTAGGGAGGCAGATGCAGTGTTGAGCGGAAAGGGGGTGCGGCTGTGTGTTTTCAATGGGGTTCGAGCAGATTCGCTGGTATATGTATATCGCCCTGCTGCTTTAGAGAGGCGATTGCACAATCCGGCGGTAAGGGAATTTCTGAAACGGCAGGGGTATGAAGGTTATACTCTGAAGGAAGATATAGAAAAGTTGAGTTGTAAGGTTGCAGAAGGCGATGACTTTCCCCATGAGATTGGAATTTTTCTGGATTATCCCTTGGAAGATGTGGAAGGTTTTATTGAGAATCGTGGACAGGCATATTGTTGTTTGGGAGTATGGAAAGTTTATTCGAACGAACAGGAAGCCCGCAGACGTTTCCAGCTATACCGGAAATGTAGGGAAGTTTATCTCGCATGTTATGAAAGAGGATTCGACGTTAAGAAGTTGACGGTGACTGTGTGACTTACCAAAAGCGAACCTGAGGGAGGTTTGAATGTGTATGAATAGAATAGCGGTAGTTTATTGGAGTGGAACAGGCAACACTCAAGCAATGGCGGAAGCTGTAGCAAAGGGTAGTGGAGGTACATTGTTTACGGCGGATGGCTTTAGCCCGGAACAGGTAGATCTGTTTGATGTCATTGCTTTTGGATGTCCATCGATGGGCGCGGAACAGTTGGAAGAGAGTGAATTTGAGCCGATGTTTGCGGCTTGCAGGCCATTACTGAAGAATAAAAAATTGGCGCTGTTTGGTTCTTATGGCTGGGGGGATGGAGAATGGATGCGCAACTGGGAGGAGGATTGCCGCTCGGTAGGTGCCATTCTTGTGTGCGAGAGCGTGATCTGTCAGGAGGCTCCGGACGAGGATGTGTTGGAACGTTGCAAAAAAATGGGGGAAGCGTTGAAGTGAAAAAAAGCTACAAACAGAAGGCCCGTGCGGGATGTCGCACGGGCCCGAATTGTGCATGGGTATTGAGCTCAAATAGGGGATTTGTGCAAGGAAAACCGGATGTCGAGTAGGGGCTGACATCCGGTTCGGTGCAATATTCAACGAAATACGTGTTTAATCAGTACGATCATCAGCCAGATGCAGATCATCACTGCAAAGATGGCCAACAAACCCTGGCCCATGATGCGCAGGGAACTCAGAAAAGCGGAAAAATGCATGCCAGACACCTCCTTAACCCACCAGGGAAATGATCAGACCGCCCGCGATAACAGAAGCAATTTGGCCAGCCACATTGGCACCGGCCGCGTGCATCAGCAGATAATTGAAGGGATCTTCCTTCAACCCCATCTTGTGCACCACCCGAGATGCCATGGGGAAGGCAGAAATGCCGGCTGCGCCGATCATGGGGTTGAGCTTTTCCTTCTTGAACAGATTCAAGAATTTTACAAACAGTACACCACCGATGGTATCAAAGATGAAGGCTACCAAACCCAAGCCTAGAATCATGAGGGTCTGCAGTTGCAGGAAATCTTCGGCGCGCATGCTGATGGCTACCGTAATACCCAGCAACAGGGTGATTAGATTAGCCAAGGCACTTTGTGCTGTCTGAGAGAGGCTTTCCAGAACACCGCATTCACGGATCAGATTGCCAAACATTAAAAAGCCCACCAGGGATACGGAAGCCGGGGCGGCAATCCCCGCCAATACGGTGACAAAGATTGGGAACAGAATGCGCAATTGTTTGGAGACGGATTGGGGATTGTATTCCATGCGGATGCGGCGTTCCTTCTTTGTGGTTACCAGTTTGATGAAGGGAGGTTGCACGATGGGCACTAGTGCCATGTAGGAATAGGCTGCTACGATAATAGCACCAATATATTTTGTGCCGAAGTGATTGGCGACTACGATGGAAGTGGGCCCATCTGCCGCGCCAATGATGGCAATGGAGGCCGCATCTGTGAGTTCAAAGCCCAATAGTCTGGCCATGGACAGGGTGAAGAAGATGCCAAACTGGGCTGCGGCACCGATGAGCAGCATCCGAGGATTGGAGAGCAGGGGGCCAAAGTCAATCATGGCGCCAATGCCAATGAACAGCAACAGGGGAAACAACTCGTTGGCGATGCCGGCATTGTACAACACGTCCAGCACCTCTCGAGCACCCGAGAAGGGAAGGTTGACCAGTATGGCGCCGAAACCCATGGGCAACAGCAGCGTTGGTTCCATCTCCTTTTTGATGGCCAGATAAATCAGTGCACCACCGATGATCCACATGAGCAGCATCTGCCAGGTGATCGAGGTAAAGTTATTCAGAAATGTATCCATTTGTATGCCTCCGAACCGCTTTATTTTTTAGAAAACGCCAAAAAAGGAACGGGCGGGGCATGAAGAGGGTGCCCCAAATGATGCACAAACAGGCGAAGCCCCTTCAAAGGCATGCCACTGCGCTCAGGTGAACCGTTGTGAAAATGTAACGGGAAAGTATTATCACAGCTTGAAAGACAGTGACGCTGACCAGGTTCAGTCAGAGCTGTTAGGCGCATGTTCACGGGAACGCGCTGCATTTGAATGGGTATTAGAGCCTGAGTGTCAAGATCTTCTTCGGCGGAAAGACAATCTGCCCAACAGGCAGAAGCGATTGTCAGGGCGATAAGGCACAAAAGTGCACTGCACAAGGCCCTGCGTCTGACCATCGCTGTTCCCTCCTGCCTCGTTCATTACATTTCCACGATCAACAATATGATATTGCATGAGGGAGAATCTGTCAATCATTCCTGTGTTGTCCTCCGGCAAAATCTGCGTTCAGCCAGGGATCCAGGGGGGTATCGTCATCAATGGCCGCAAAGTAACGAACGAGCTGTTGGGCGGATATTTCTATGGAGGCATCTACCAACTCTTCCAACATCATTACTCCCTCAGCAACGGCTACCGGAAGGATGCGGCGGGGAATCAAACCATCCCAGGCGGGATGAAATTTGCCCACCAGATCGGCCATCGGCGTCCCTCCCCAGGAAATCAGCATTCGGCGGATGCGCCAAAAGGCGTTTAGGTCCATGCGAAATTGCCTCGGAGTGAGCCGATGATACATCAGAGCAGCGGTGTGCAAGGCGCTGGGACTCAGTTCAATTTTCCGAGGCATCTCCTCCGCACCCCGGCAATGCAGCAGCTGATCGTATGCAGATTCTACAATTAAATGGTTGAATTTTTCCCGGCTAGCCAATGCTTTGAGCTCCGGATGGCACAGCCGGTCCAGGGCGTAGTGGCAGAAGAAACCAGCGGCATAGTCCGCAGCCCAGGGCATCGCTTCTTGCACTGGTTTACGCATGCGCTCCAGAGAGACGCGTCCAGGTTGGCGATGAAGCTCAAAACCCTCGGCTCTGCGTCGGGGATTAGGATCGTTAAACAGCGGATCGGGACCGAAAGTACCCGCACGAAAGGCGGTACTTTCAATGCAGATTCGTTTCCGCAAGGAAACAGGGCATGCTGCGAGTACTCGGCGGGCAAAGAGAATATGAGCAAGTTGGTCAGGCATGGGATCTCCTTCTTTTTTTCAAATGACGGGACAATGATTTGTCCGCTACAGCAGTGGAGCAAACAACCTGAGCAAACTTTCCCCAATGCGCCGGTGTCGCATACGTGCGCGGGCATATTTTTGAGTCATTTCCCGACAAATGGGCTTGAGGGCCTCAAAATCCCGGCGAATATCAGCAATAGCGCTACAACCATAGAGTAGTACGCCATTTTCAAAGTGCAGATACAGGCTGCGAAAGTCCAGATTAATGGTTCCAACTACGGCAAGTTCTCCATCCACCAGCATTTGCTTTGCATGTAGGAAGCCGGGTGAATATTCAAAGATGCGCACGCCGCCCCTCACCAATTGATTGTAGTAAGAGCGCGTCAGTTGAAATACCAGTTTTTTATCCGGAATGCCGGGAGTGAAGATACGCACATCTACGCCACGTTTGGCGGCTAGGGTCAGTTCACTGGTCAGTTCATCGTCTAAAATGAGATAAGGGGTGGTTATCCAGGCGTAGTGTCTTGCATTTTTGAGCAGATTCAGATATACATTTTCACCTACACGTTCATCGTCCAGCGGGGAATCGGCATAGGGTTGCACATAGCCGTCTGAAGCGCAGCGTTCCTTGGATGCAGCAGTATAGGGACTGTAATCCACATCCTGACGCTTGACCGCGTTCCACATCTCCAGAAACATTACCGTCAGACTGCGCACGGCTTCTCCCCGCAGCAACAGGCCCGTGTCCTTCCAGTGTCCGTAGGGATGCTTGACGTTGAAATATTCATCTGCCAGATTATATCCACCTGTAAAACCCACCCGGCCGTCAATGACGGTGATCTTACGGTGGTCGCGATTATTCATGAAGGCGCTTACCAGGGGAATCAGGGGATTAAAAACCCGACAATGAATGCCCAGAGCTTCCATGCGAGATACGAAGTTGGGCCCGATGAAGGTCAGGCTGCCTACATCGTCATAGAATAACCGAACTTCGACCCCAGCACGGGCACGCTCAATGAGAATTTCTTCCAATTCCAGAAAACATTGAGAGAGCTCAATGGCATGGTATTCCATAAAGATGAATTTGCGCGCTTTGCGAAGCTCAGACTTGAGCGCGTCGAAGGCGGCCTCGCCATGGGAATGAAATTCTACCTGAGTATTCTGGTATACCGGGTATTTGCTCCAATTGAGAATATAGCGCATCTGGCCCGCAACCCCGGCATGCTGGCGTTGCAGTCTTTCTAGAATGTCGGCATCTTGGGGAAGCCGCCCCTCCAGACTGCGGTCCACGTGCTCAAAACGTTTCCGTATGGAACGCGTGGCCCAGGGCTGGCCCACCAGCAGATACAAACACAAGCCTAATACGGGGAAGAAGAGGATCAGCACAACCCAAGTGAGCTTGGATGCAGAACTACGATTTTGGTTGTAAATAGTGACGGCTGTAGCCAGTGCCAGGATTTCCATCAGCAGATTAATATACGGGGAGTAGCTGCCGGCCTGACTGATAAACTTAACCAGATAACCTATCTGCAAAAGCAAGGCCAACGCCACGAATATGGCGCGCCCAACACTGTTTTTGTGCGATCTGGTTTTCTCGTGCGACCTGAGCATCTTTCATCCCCGCTTTCCTGTGGCCAGCTAACTCTTATCTTACTCTGCTGCTGTTAAATTACTATGAATTGCAACTAATGGGCGAAGGTGGTAATGTGGTTATAAAAGATTATCCAACGCCAGGGCACTCAAGGGAGTTCGAGTCTGACCAATTTCGCTGTGGTTGAAGGCACCGTGGCAGTCGCTTCCTGCGGTGACCATGGCGTTTCTTTGTTGGCAGATTTCCAGTAAGGCTCGGGTGATGCCTGGACTATGACGGGGATAGTAACATTCGATGCCATCCAGCCCCTGGTCCATAACCTTCTCTACGTGCTGCACGAATTGGCTAATGCGATCCGTCGGATAGATTACGCCGGGATGTGCAAGCACTGCACGTCCTCCAGCTTGATGAATGGCTTCAACCACGTGTTGAGCAGAATCAAACCCCGCTTCAGCATAGAGCACGCCGTAGCGTTCGTATAGGGGCAGACCGTCTCGTAGCCGTACCGTTATGCCCTTGTGGCATAAATATTGCAGCATTTTCCATCCGCCTAGACGGAAATTATGGGAAAAAGCTTCGTATTCTTCCATATTGAGCTGTGGATAGTCTCCAACCATGTTCAACAACAACTGACGGCTCATGTTATCCAGCCTATCCCGTGCATGGGTTATGCAGGTCAAAAGCCACCGATTTGTAAGATCTGCGCCATAGCAGAGAATATGAATATCCTGCCCGCCAAACAGTGCGTCTATTTCAACACCAGGTATGCACCGCAACTTTGCCTCTTCGGAAAGGGACATGACCTGAAGTGTTCCGCGAATTTCATTGTGGTCACAAACGGAAATCAGGCCCACACCCCGGGCACGCGCTGAACGCACAATCTCCTCGGGCGTCAAAGTTCCGTCGGAATATTTGGAATGAATATGCAAATCAACATAATCCATTTTTATCCCTCCTCGAATTTGATTATCCATTATTCCTGTAGCGCTGTCAACCCGGATGGCATAGAATGCCGAAGCAACGAAAAGGGAGTTTTCATTTATGAGTCCTGTGCTTTGGGCTGCATTGGGGATCGGCGGTTCTACGCTGATCGGAACAGCGTG
Source organism: Clostridiales bacterium (assembly GCA_019419995.1). Classification (GTDB taxonomy): domain Bacteria; phylum Bacillota; class Clostridia; order Christensenellales; family Aristaeellaceae; genus SFTH01. Next base: position 4,772 of record JAHZHZ010000028.1, on the reverse strand, counting down.
CGGCTTTTTATTTAATAGGGTTACCCCTTTATGGAATGATTTGGTTACTGCACTGGCAGCAGGCATTATGCTGGCTGCGGCTACCTTTGGGCTATTCGTGCCGGCAATGGAAATGGCATGTGGTCCATGGAATTGGACGATGATTCCCGTTGGGGCGTTGTGTGGTACGGCTTTGCTGCGTGCGGTAGGATTTTCTTCCCAACGATTAGGCGGAAGTACGAAGTTGTTTCATCATCATCCTGAATTATTGTTTGTGTTGGCCATTGCTGTGCATAAATTTCCCGAAGGAATGGCTGGTGGAATTGGCCTCAACGGCGCAAATGCCACCGCAGCATGGATGGTAGTTGGAGGTATAGCTCTTCAGAATTTTCCTGAAGGCGTGGTAATGATTCCACCCCTTCTCAATGCAGGGGTGCGACGGAAACAGGCTGCCTGTATTGCATTGGCCACAGGGGTGCTCAACGCAGCGGGTGTATTTGCGGGAGCGCTGTGGGGCCATTTGGCGCAAGGGCTGTTGCCCTTTACCCTTGCCTTTGCCGGGGGAGCCATGCTGGATGTGATCATCACAAATATGATACCTCGAGCAATTAATGCGCAACAGCTTCGTCAGGGAGGATTTATTGTCATGTGTGGCTTTCTCTTTATGACCTGCGTAAACAGTATCTTTCAATAAATAATGATGGCCATGACCGGAGTGCGATAAGACCTTTGGCATGCAGTTGCTGCTTCATTTGCATTGAATCATAAAAACCGACCTTTCCCGTCCGGCCCAATCAAAGATGGAAGAAGCCGGGCAGGGAAGGTTTCTGGAATAAAAAATGAGAAAATTCAAATAAACCACTTGACAAATCATCGAAACCATGTATAATAATATCTGTTGCCGACGCAACGGCGGGTTACTCGTCGAGGCTGCCGGAGAGGTATGGCAGCCGGTTTCTTGGACAGGCTGGCGTAGCTCAATTGGCAGAGCAGCTGATTTGTAATCAGCAGGTTGCGGGTTCAAGTCCCTTCGCCAGCTCCATTTGAGTTTGAGAGGGAACGGCATTAAATGTGGGTAGGTTCCCGAGTGGCCAAAGGGAGCAGACTGTAAATCTGCCGTCAGTGACTTCGGTGGTTCGAATCCACCCCTGCCCACCATAACATCTGCGGGAATGGCGGAATTGGCAGACGCGCTAGATTCAGGTTCTAGTGTTCGCTTAGGACATGCAGGTTCAAGTCCTGTTTCCCGCACCATGACGAGTGTTCTTATAGCATTTGAAAAGCTGTAAGAACACTCGTCTTTTTTTGTTTTCATCCGGCGATCTCTGCCGGAGCGTAGTTGACGAATACACCCTTTCGGGTATTGACGGTCACATCAGGAATTGGGAGAGGCAGCATTTTAGGGATTGTGATTTCTCCCACGCAGTTATAATGGATGCGAAGTCGCTGCTCCCACACACCATCAATTTTCTCCGCATGGTAAACCTCGATCTTCTCAACCAACTCGTTGAGCATCCGGGGCTTGAGCTTGCGTGCGCGGGTGTACTTTCGCACCAAAGAGATGAACATATCCGTGGTCATGGCCTGGCTGCTCTGCTTCTCAATTTCGGAGCGGAGCTTTTTGATTTTCTCCGCCAGCTCCTTTTGCTCGTCCTCATACCGTCTAGACATTTTTGCAAAACGGTCATCGGAGAGCTTGCCGGAAACATTGTCCTCATAGATGCGTTCAAACAGCCCGTCCAGTTCCTCGTCACGGGCAAGCAGGGCTTTCAATTCCTTTTCCTTCAGCTTGCGGTCGGTCTCCGCCGCTTGCTGGGAGTGCCCGATCACCGCTTTCAGAAACTCGTCCTCATAGAGGCTGGCAAACTTCGTCAGACGCCGGATTTCACCAAGCACCACCTGTTCTAGGAAATCTACTCGGACATAGTGGGTGGACGTACAGCTCCCACGGTTGCCCTTATAGTTGGAGCAGTTGAAATACTTGATCTCCGGGTTGCCTTGATTGAAATGGAAGTGAAGATTGCAGCCGCAATCAGCACAGACCAGAAGGCCGGAGAACATGTTGTGCTCACCTTTGTTGGTGCGGCGCTTGCGGATTTTGCCCCGCTTCTGCTGCACCTGCTCAAAAACAGACCGTTCGATGATCGGCTCGTGGACATCCTTGAAGACGACCCAATTCTCACGGTCATTCTCCAACCTCTTTTTGTTCTTGTAGGATTTGGAGTAGGTCTTGAAGTTGAGAATGTCACCGCAATATTCCTGCAAAGACAGGATTTTGGTCACGGTGGAACTGTTCCACTTGGTAGCGGGCTGCTGCTTACCCTTTCCAGGGCGCTTGATGCCCTTTTTCAGCCAATAGGCACAAGGGGTAAGGATTTCATCCCGTTCAAGCTGCGTGGCGATCTGCTCCGTCCCGTAGCCCTCCAGGGTCATGCTGTAAATCCGCCGAACCACCTGGGCGGCTTCGTCATCTACGATCCATCGTTTCGGATTGTCGGGGTCTTTGATGTAACCGTAGGGAGGCTGGCCCATCGGCTCGCCCGCATTTCCCTTGATCTTGTTGCTGATACGCCGTTTCTTGCTGATGTCGCGGGCATACCATTCATTAAACAGGTTGCGGATCGGTGCCAACTCGTTCTCGCCCTCGGCGGTGTCGATGTTGTCGGATACCGCCACCAAGCGAATGTCATGCTCCGGGAAAAATTCCTCGGTCAGTCTGCCGACCTCGATGTAGTTACGGCCCAAGCGGGAAAGGTCTTTGACAAATACCGCAGCGGCCCGCCCCTGCTCAAGCTGCTGGATCATCTCCACAAAACCAGGGCGGTCCATCGTGACGCCGGAAATGCCATCGTCCAGGAAATGGACCAGATTGGTGTAGCCTTTCTCCTTCGCCACTTTGGTTAACAGCTTTTTCTGATTGCCGATGCTGTAACTCTCACCCTCCAGATTATCGTCACGGGAAAGCCGCTCATAGAGGAAAGCGGTCACATCACGGGATTTTTTGTTATTCGACTGTCTCATAAGTCCTCCTTTCCGGACAGCCGAACAGAGCATATCTTGTATTCCCAATACAATTATACCGCCGCCCTCTGCCCGTGTCAGCCGGGTTTGGAGAGTTTGTTATTCTCATGTTCTGCCTTCATCAATCGAAGAAGGACGCTGCCCAGGGTATCCGGGCTTTCCTCTTTGAAAACAGACTCTACCACAAACAACCTGTTGCCGAAGCGATAGGTCATTTGTTCAAGTTGTACTTGATGTTGCTTTGGGATATCTGGGGGTGCAGGCTTCTCTTTCATGGATCGCCTTCCTTTCCTCTCACATGGAAAAACGAATCCAGCCCAGGCTGTCGGCGGGCGCAGAAAGGGGAAACCGTCCGCCGACACTTGGGCTGGTGCAGTTATTTCCGAACGACAGCCCGAATCAGTCGGGTTTCCAGACAGCGTTTCATGTGGACATCCACGCACACATGAGGCGTTCCGTTCTTGTCATAGAGCGTACGGGTACACAGGCGGCTCATATAGTCGTCGTAGTACCGCAGCACTTGCTCCATGGCCTCGCTGTCACCGCCGGAGGCCGCATGGATCACCCAAACGGGCGGCAGGTCCTTTCCCTTGTGGATGGGCTCTGTCATCTTCCTCAGCCTCCTTTCGGCATCAGCGCCGACAATGCTTCGCGCAGCTCCTGCAGCGCCTTCGTCCGGTGCCGCTGAACGGCGCTCCGGGACATCCCAACGAGATTGCCGATCTCACCGTCTGCCAGGTCCAGGGTGCAGTGCAAAATCAAAATGCTCTGCTCCGTCTGCGGCAAAGCGGAGAAAGCCTCGGCTACAAGCTCGTTGTCGATATGTAGATCGTAGCCGTGCGACGAGAACACAATGCTGTCGCTGGGGTAACGATCTACGACGCAGAGCTTGTCCAGTTCCGCCTGGGACAAGTCGCTAAAGAAGGCTTCACGCTCTCTTTGGCGTTTCATGTTCCGCAGGTAGGCTCTGGCCTCGTTTCGCAATACCTTCTTGCAAAAAGCATCGAACCGGCATTGCTCGCCATAGTCGCGGGGGTTAGATTCCATCAGTTTCACCCCCTTTCCATGGGGGGATTAGGTGGTTCTCTCCCTTTCCGCTACTACCAATCCTGCGAGAGCGTGTTCTGCCCGCTAAGCGCCTCCTTTTTGAAGAAAATTTGAGAAAATCAACGGCCAGCCAGCCCGACCGCAGGAAACGACAAAAAGCGCCCGGCAGGTCGCAGACCCACCGGGCGCAATGGAAAACAATATGAAGTTTATTTACACGGTATAGTTCATATTCATGACCGAACCTCTCCGCCAAATGGAACGGGCTTTTTTTGAGCGGCTAGCCCTTGTCAGATCAGGCGGGGATAGTATCCGGCGCAGCATGGCGGCATCCTCCTTCTATGCCGCCGTGGAAGCTGTCAGGGTAAAGAAAAACGGCGGCTCGAATCGAACCGCCGTGAATCAAGTGCTTTTTTGCGCACAGAAAGCCGTCTGCCCCGCGGCGGTTTTTTTCTTTTCTGCCGCCGGGCAGATCGATCATAGAGGATATAAAAACAGAGCCGATAACCTATGAGGTTTTTCCTCAGTGTTATCGGCTCTGCGTCTTAGCGTCTGGCTCTTGTATGATGGATAGATTCAGTTGTCTTACCGCAATCAAGGTTTCATGTTTATATTTAGGGCAATATAGCGGAAAGTTTTCCAGGACTGTGTCATCGCGGATTTTCAATCGTGTTTTGCTGCCGCAAAAGGGGCATAAAATCCATTCTATCTTCATGTTATCTTCC
>JAHZHZ010000027.1 GCA_019419995.1 Clostridiales bacterium | reverse complement strand
GGCGTGCCGATCTCGTCCTGACGGCGGTAGCGCTTGCCGATGGAGCCGGTCTCGTCGTAATCTGCCCGGAATTTCTTGGCCAGCTGCGCATAGAGCTGCCGGGCCTGCTCGCCCAGTTTGTTCTTCTGAAGCGGCATGACCGCCACCTTGTAGGGGGCCAGCGCCGGATGCAGGTGCAGCACGGTGCGCACATCTCCGCCTTCCAGTTCTTCCTCGTCGTAAGCATCGCAGAGGAAAGCCAGCACCAGACGGTCCACGCCCACGGAAGGCTCCACGCAGTAGGGAATATAGCGCTCGTTGGTCACGGGGTCCAGATAGTCCAACGCCTTTCCGGAATGCTCGGAATGCTGTTTGAGATCGTAATCCGTGCGGTCCGCCACGCCCCAGAGCTCGCCCCAGCCAAAGGGGAACAGATATTCAAAGTCCGTGGTCGCCTTGGAGTAGAAGGCCAGCTTATCCTTCTCATGATCCCTCAGGCGCAGGTTTTCCGCCTTCATGCCCAGAGAGAGCAGCCAGTCGCGGCAGAAGGCGCGCCAGTAATCAAACCATTCCAGATCCTCGCCGGGCTTGCAGAAGAACTCCAGCTCCATCTGCTCGAATTCGCGCACGCGGAAGATAAAGTTGCCGGGCGTGATCTCATTGCGGAAGGATTTGCCGATCTGACAGATGCCCGCCGGCAATTTCTTGCGAGTGGTACGCATGGCGTTGAGGAAATTAACGAAAATACCCTGCGCAGTCTCAGGGCGCAGATAAATCTCCGCAGCAGAGTCCTCATTGACGCCCTGATGGGTCTTGAACATCAGATTGAACTGACGGATTCCGGTGAAATCCTTCTTGCCACAGACCGGACAGACAATATCATGCTCGGCGATATACTTTTCCAGTTCCGCGTTGGTCCAGCCATCTCCGGTTTCCGCGCCCTGGGTAAAGTCCTCAATCAGCTTATCAGCACGAAAGCGAGCCTTGCAAGCCTTGCAGTCCATCAGCGGATCGTTGAAGCCGCCCACATGACCGGAAGCCACCCACACTTCCCGATTCATCAAAATTGCGCAGTCCAGACCAGTATTATACGGACTCTCCTGCACGAATTTCTGCCACCATGCCTTCTTGATATTATTCTTGTACTCCACGCCCAGGGGGCCATAGTCCCAAGTATTGGCCAGACCGCCGTATATTTCAGACCCGGCGAAGATAAAGCCGCGGTTCTTGCACAGAGCGACCAGTTTATCCATGGTTAACTTTGCCATCGCGATACCCTCTTTTTTTATTCATTGTTGCTGCTCATTCTACCATAAATCCCATTCCATTTTCAAGCAACATCTGTTAATTCAGGCAAAAAAGAGGGCAATTGTCCATGCAAGCTACACGGGTACTTCGGTAATCCACCAGCCCCGGTTCTGATCACCTACCCAGCTGTAATCCTCCAACCCTACAGGCGGTTCATCCGTCCACACCGCAGGCAACGCATAGCGCACCGACACGGGGGCACCGTTCTCCACCCGCAGGCCCACGGCACAGTATTCAAAGCCACTCTGTTCGGGCATGGGCGCCTTGATGTAAACATACTCCTCATCCGGTGGATTATCCATGGGCACAGAATTCTGGAACAACGCTCTCAAGGGTTCAATGCTCTGGGGCCAGGGCTGACTGATATCAATTCCCAGTAAACTTCCAGCCCCGGAAGATGCAGCTGTTCCTTTCCCCTCCGCTTCCCCGGCTTGCATTTGTTGCGGTATTGCCTTTGCTTCGTTCGCATCTGCTGCACGGTTTTGTTCCAGGATCACTCCTTCCGTTTGTGAAGGCGCCGGCGCTTCACTCAATCCACCCACCGGCGGCGCTTCACCCTGCGTCTCTCCCCCAGCACCGTTGAGCTTTTGCAGGGCCGTGCGCACCTGATCCCAATCCAGTTGCGCATGACCATTAACATTTCCATAGAGCACCACCTGGCCGCCATCTCCGCAGGTCACCGCAATCAGCTGGTACTTTTCCAATTCACGGCCGCAGATATCCCGGGGATCAAAGGAATACCCCAGTACCGCCTGGCCTCTGCTATCTCTCTGCAGCTGCCCAAGCGCACACGCATAATAGCCGTTGCGGTCCCCGCCAACCAGCGCCGCCTGTGCTGAAGAACACTCGGACGGCAATTGCAGAAGAAAATACATGCTGCCCATCAGCGTACGCCGCTCCAACCGAACATGGCCCGAATAGCCCGGCGCGCTGCTGCGCAGCAGGATCAGCGCCCTCCGGTAATCGTTTCGCATCATCGCAAAACCCCCTTTTGATTCATTCTATGCGCCCACATCTGCGCTTACCCTCTCAAATGGCGCGTATGAATTCTATCGTGGCTGCGCATAAGGGCCGAATAATTGGCGTGACCCGTATGGTAGCGCTCTACCGGTCTGGCATCGTCTACGCTGGTAGGACGAACCGGGGTTTGCGGAGTTGCGTGTGCAGATACCGCAGCATACTGTCGGCGGCTGTACATTGCACGGCGCATCAGTTCTCCAGGTCCAGGCATGTGATTCACCTCCCATCTGAATCGGAATGCGATTTAATTGTATGCAAAACTTGACTTCCATGTCCATTTTCCCGGCCGGAAGTAAATATTTTGGGTTATCTTGCGTTCCTCCCTTGCCAGAATTTCAGAATGTGTTATAATAAAAGAGTATAAGCATGTACTTTCGATAGGTACAATGAGAGGCGGTCACGCTATGAGCAACACCCGAGATAACGGCCCGGAACTGGATTTTTACGAGCTGCGCAGAAGGCACGAAGAATACAAATCCCGTGTGCGCGCCAGCAAAACCATAAATGATACACCCGTCGCCGAACGCTTAGAGCGCAAGCAGAATAAATCCCAGGCTCTGCAGGAAGAAAGTGCGCCTATCGCTCCGGACGCCGAATCGCCCGTTGAAATTCATGATGCAGCCGACGAACCTGAGCTTGAAGTGGAAGAACAAGATCCTCTGGCCCGTCTGGTGGAAATGGATGAGGAGGGCGAAGATCTGGACAACTTTGAAGAGGATGACCGCGATGCGGAAAATCCCAATCCGTTCGATTCCTTCATCCGGCTGTTTCATGGCATAAAGAGCAATATTGCTGCACGCAGAGAAGCCAGGGAAGCTGCTGAAATGGAAGCTCTGGATGATGATTTGAGCGAAGAGGAACTGGCTGCCCTTGAGATGGAAGAAGCCGATGATTGGGAAATAGCCGATCCAGTTTCGACCCAAAAAGTTGCTTCAGGAAATACGGGATCTACCCCGGAACAGGGTGAAGAAATACTGGATATTGAGGACGCGCCTGAACCTGTTTCCCGTCGTTCCAGCCGCAGGAATAAGGCAGATCTCCAGAGTGAAGAAGATTATGCCGAGGATACCGACAGTTATCTGGAGGATGATGACGAAAGCGCTTATCTGGAAGATGACGAAATGGATGACCGAGGCAGCGGTTTCAAGAGATTTCTCAATTTATTTGTAACGCGTGTGGATGAAGACGAAGAAGAGGACGAAGAAGACGAAGAGGACGAAGAAGTGCCGATAAACGAGCCTAAGCCTTCGAAGGAAGTTCGTTCCAAGAAATCGTCGGACGATGAATTTTTCGAAAAATTTATTCACAGCGTTTACAGTGACACCGAAGGAGGACATGACATGGACGAAATGAACAAGTCCGCAACCGATCCCATTCAGAAAATGGCAGAGGGCCTGGAAACCAGCGGGATGTCTCGCCGGGAACGTCGGGAGCGCGCTCAGCGCCTGGCCGCACAAGAAGCCGAGCGCAAGGCTGAAGAAGCGCGCAAAGCAGCTTCGGTCAAGCCTTTATTTGAAGTTGAGCCCTCGCTGAATACAACCGAAGTTGAGCCCTCCGTGGATTTGCCGGTTATTGAAATAACGCAGAAACCGGAAGCGGAAAAATTGGCGGTTGACATGCCCATCGAGATTGAGGAAAGCGTAGATGAACCCACTCGAGAATTCACCCCTGTAAATATGCGCGAAGTACAGGGCTCTGTCACAAAGGATGATCCCTTTGCGATACCGGAAGATCAGAGTTTTACGCACTCCAAAGCGGATGATGAAGATGATGACGAAGACGAAGACGATGAAGATGAAGATGTGAAAAAGAAGCCTCGCCGCGGTCTTTTTGGTCGTCGCGCCGCAAAATATGACGAAGATGACGACGATGACGAGGATTATGATGAAGACGAAGATGACGAAGACGACGAGGATGAGGATGAAGAAGAGGATCGTCATTCCAGATCTCGCGGTCTTTTTGGACGTCGTAAAAAGTCCTCAGATGAAGATGATGACGAAGATGACGAAGATGACGAAGAGTACGATGAATACGAAGACGATGACGAATACGATGACGAAGATGACGAATACGATGACTACGATGATGAGGACGAATATGACGATCGCTATCCCATCAGCCATCACATCTTCGGCGTTCTGAAGTGGGTTGCTCTTCTGCTTGTTCTCCTCGTGCTGATCGTGCTGGGTCTGAATTTCCTGTATGCTTCCGGCAGCAATTTCCTGGTGCCTCAGTTGCATGAAGCCATGGGTGATACGGCCGCTTTCCACCTGCTGTTCCCCAAGTATGAAGAGCGGACTACCCTGCCTGAAACCACGGTGGTTCCTGAGCTTACGGCAGCACCGGAGGTTCAAGTTCAGGAAACTGCAGAACCCCAAACCACAATGTCCATCCCAAACCTTGATAACAATGGTTCCATCACTGAAACTCCAGTAATCAATGTTGCTCCCGTGGACGGTTCCACAAATAGCGGTGATGCGTCTTCTGCAGGCGCCATCGGTTGATTGTGCAATAATCCCCGGCAGGTTCACCATTAAATGAACCCGGCGCCGGCACTGCGAATCCATTTCGTTGCCGGCGCCGGGTTTTTTATTTATCATCATAAAATTGTGTTACGGAGGATATGCAATGCAATACATCGTTGCCCTGGATCAGGGAACCACTAGCTCACGGGCCGTCGTCTTCGATACCCAGGCCCGTGCGGTGGCCGTGCACAGCGTTGAATTCCCGCAAATTTATCCCAAGCCCGGCTGGGTAGAACACCGTCCAGAAGATATCCTGAGCAGCCAGATTCAAGCCCTTCGCCTGGCCGTAGAAAAAGCCGGCATCCAAGTATCGGACATTGCGGCTATCGGCATTGCAAACCAGCGAGAAACGACACTTCTGTGGGAACGCGCCACTGGGAAACCTTTATCGAATGCCATTGTCTGGCAATGCCGGAGGAGCGCACCCCTGGTAGAGCGACTCAAGAGCGACGGATTGGGCAATTTGCTTCGTGATCGCACCGGCTTGGTGCCGGACGCCTATTTCTCCGGTACAAAGCTTCAATGGATGCTGGACGCAATTCCAAATGCGCGCACCCGAGCTTCCAGCGGTGAGCTGTGCTTCGGAACAGTAGACAGTTTCCTCGTATGGAATTTAAGTGCAGGACATGTCCATGTGACCGATGCTACCAACGCAGCCCGCACCATGCTCTACAACATTCATGATCAACGCTGGGACCCTCTGCTGCTCAGGGCCATGGATATTCCCGCACAGCTCTTGCCGGAAGTAGTGGACAGTTCACAGGTGGTGGGAATGCTGGACGCTTCCATCCTGGGCAAGGAAATTCCCATAGCCGCTCTGGCAGGCGACCAGCACGCCGCCCTGTTCGGTCAAGGATGTTTTGAAGCGGGCATGTGCAAAAACACCTATGGAACCGGCTGCTTTGTTTTGATGAATACTGGCGCCACAGCAGTAAATTCTCAAAATAATCTCATTACCACCATAGGCTGGCGGCTGGATGGCAAGCCCTGTTATGCCCTAGAGGGCAGTGTCTTTGTAGCGGGCGCGGCGGTTCAGTGGCTTCGGGACGAGATGCATCTTGTGAAAACCGCCGGGGAAACCGAGGCGTTGGCCGCATCTCTTGCAGATAATGGAAACGTCTATTTTGTACCTTCCTTTACCGGCCTCGGAGCGCCCCATTGGGATATGTATAGCCGAGGGACCATAGTGGGACTAACCCGGGGCACAGGGCGTGCGCATATCGTTCGCGCCGCATTAGAATCCATCGCCTATCAATCGGCAGAAGTGATCAATGCCATGTCCGCCGACTCAGGCATCCGTTCAACTCTCCTCAGGGTAGATGGAGGGGCCTGCGCCAATAATTTTTTGATGCAGTTCCAATCCGATATTTTGAATATGGCTGTACTACGTCCCACAATTGTTGAAACCACCGCCATGGGCGCGGCCATGTTGGCAGGAAGGGCGGTAGGTATCTGGTCGGACGCAGAACTGAAGAACCTGCAGTCCATTGAGCGCCGCTTTGTTCCCTCCATGGGTGAAGATGAGCGGATACGCCTACTGCGCCAATGGCAACGTGCAGTAGAACGAAGTCGAGGATGGGCCCTTGAAGATTGACGGAGGCGGATGCAAAAAATAAAGTTTTGCATTTCGAATCTATGGATCTGCAGGAGCTGTCCGCCATTATAATGTCGTGAAGCCGGATTTCCAAAGAAATCCGGCTCTTTTGTTTTGTACAACTTTATTCGCAGCATGATGAGAGAGTTGCGGTTAAAACCTTTCCCCCGGCAAGGCAATAAAGCCGGCGGCATGTAACCGTCCCCCTCTGAGATCTTCAGCGGATCGCCTTAACAGCAATCGCAGTGAGGTTTACGTCTGCGGGGACGCGGAGGGCAGGTACACAGTGTAGGCTGCGGCCTGCGCACGCAAATGCTCAGATTTCCATCTCCGTCCACACAAAGCTCTACATCTGCAAACTCTCCGGGGCACGCCGGGTTCTGAATTCTCACGCACTGGCACTCCTCCCGATTGGGCCGGCAGCAACTGCTCAGGCAGCTGTTATTAGAACAGCAGCTATCAAACAGGGGCATATGCAGGCAATTTCGGGGTGAGCAACAGGGCGGAAACAGGGGCATCCGTCCATATGTCATCTCTCTTCCTCCTCTGGCCGTTATATGGAACCGGCCGATTATTACTATGCCTCCGGTCTGTACCCGGTTCCCAGAGATTGATGGAATTGAAAGAACGTGGTATAATAAATTAGATTTATGCTGTGGGTAAGCTGCATATGGGGAGGTCCTTCATGCGCATCCTGTTTAAAAACGAGGCGAAAAATACCCTACTGATCATTTCAGGTCTGCTGTTTTGCGTTCTGGGCTACAACCTGTTCCTGATTCCCAATGAAGTAACCAACGGTGGTTTCACAGGTATTGCTCAGTTGATCAACAGCGGAACCAGCTGGCCCGTGGGTATCATTTCTATGGTGCTCAATGTTCCCCTGTTTCTTGTTTCGCTAAAGTCTCTGGGGATGCGCTTTGGCCTGCGCTCACTGGCTGCTACCATTGGTTTATCCCTCTTGCTGGATCACATCCATTTGGATTTTGAGGTGGGCGACATGTGGCTGGCCACAGTATACGGCGGCCTGTTTTGCGGCGTGGGCTTCGGATTAATCCTCCGCGGCAGCGCAACCACCGGCGGATCAGATATGCTGGCCAGCCTGATTCACCGTCTGTGCCCCTACGTTCGGGTAAGCTGGGCAATCTTCGCCATTGATGGCCTCGTTATACTGGCATCCGCCTTTGTCTTTGATGCCAGCCGCGCCATGTACGGATTGATCTGCACCATGATCACCAATATTGTGGTTGATTTCGTTCTGGAAGGTCCGAACAGCTCTCATTCCTTTTTCATCATCTCCGACAAGAGCGAGGAAATTGCCCAGCGCATCATGTCAGAGTTAGATCGAGGCGTAACCGGGCTGGAAGGCACGGGGCTGTACAGCAACACCCGGAAACAGGTACTGCTATGCGTAGTCAGCCGTCTGGAGACCATTCGGCTGCGTCGCATTGTATTTTCCACGGATCCCAAAGCCTTTATTGTCTCCAGCAAGGCGCACGATACCTATGGAGAAGGTTTTAAAGATTTTCAATAAGTAACTGCAAAAAAATGTTCGTCCTAAAAAAGAACCGTTCCACTCCTCTCAAAGAAAAATTGGAGTAGAACGGTTCCCTTTAATTGACCATGCAATTTAAACTTCCAGCTTCATATCTCCAGGCTGAATCCAACCTTTTTTGCGCATAAACTCCGAAATCAGCAGTGACAGAGCCGCCGGCAACAGGAAATGCAGCAGCAGAATCTTCCACAGCACCCCTGCCTCCCCACTCATTACAGCCCAGGTTCCAAACTGCCCCACCAGCCCGGAAGTTCCCATGCCCGCAGCAGAACCGCTGTTTTTCATCTGAAACAGCGTTGTAGCCAGAGGGCCCAGAACGGCCGAAGCCAGCGTAGGCGGCACCAGAATAGCGGGTCTGCGTAGAATATTGCCTACCTGAAGCATGGATGTACCCAAGCCCTGCGCAATGAGACCGGAGATTCCATTTTCACGAAAACTGGAAACGGCAAAGCCCACCATTTGGGCACAGCATCCCACAGTGGCCGCACCTGCAGCCAACATAAGCCCTGTACCCATTTCCGCTCCCTCAGAAACGGTAAATACCATGGCTGCCAGCGCAGCACTGGAGATGGGCGCAGTCAATGCCAGGCCGAATACCACCGATACGATGATGCCCATGGGTACCGGTTGAAGCGTAGTGGCAGATTCCAAAAAGCGCTGAAGTGCCGCAATACCCGCATTGATGCCGGTCGCCGTAAGGCGGGTAATTAATCCTCCTGATACAATGACCACGATAGGAACGACGATGATGTCCACGCGGGTTTTTCCGGATACCTTTCCACCCAATTCCGCGCCCACTACCGCCGCCAGATAAGCTCCCACAGGACCGCTGAGTTGGTAGCCAAAGGCCCCCGCCGCCGCGCAGGAAAAAATGGCCAAGGGCGCAACCTTCAGGCCATAGCCAATGGCTACGCCGATGGCCGCGCCCACCACCGGTGAACTGGCAGAGACCACTTCGCCAAAGGGCGCAAGAAAACTCAGAATCGGGATTGCTGAAAGTTGGGTGAGAATTAATCCAATAATTAACGATGCAAAAAGCCCCATGCCCATGGCGGATAAAGCATCAATGATATATCTTTTGTACGCCTTCCGTATCCAGGTTTTCAATATCAAGCACCCCCAAGCCCTTCTTTTGTAAAATTATAGCATTCCTATTATTCACACTTATAGTATTCCTATGTTACGTTTTGACTTTTGTTTCGCAATTTTCCTCAGATTTTATTTCAAAAATTGGCTGTCTTGGCGGGAAAAGAGCGATATGCTCGCACCCATCATCCGTCATTTCGATAAAGGAACCCTCCAGAGAACGGCCATCCAGTTCCAATTGCAGCACATCCGCACGGCAAACCAGGCGATAACAACTCCCACCATACTTCAGTGAAATGGAAGCCTGACCCCACTCTCCCAAAAGTGCATTCATTCTAACCTTGTTCCCTCTGCGTTCAAAGCCCAGCAGACGTAAAATACTTTCCAACATCCAGGCTGCAGAACCGGTGTACCAGCTCCAGCCTCCCCTGCCGGCATGCGCGGCATCGCTGTAAATATCGGCAGCTACCACATAGGGTTCCACTCGATAAATTTCCGCTGCTCTACGGGTTCGGGCATGATTGATGGGCAGGAGCATTTCCAGCGCTTTATGGGCTCGCAACGCATCGCCCATCTGTATCAGGGCACACAAAAACCAACATGCGGCATGCGTATATTGTGCTCCATTTTCTCGAATTCCAGGGGGATAGGCGGCAATATAGCCAGGATCGCTTTCCGCTCCATCAAAGGGCGGGTCCAGCAAACGGATCAGCTTGTGTTCATCGTCCACAAGCTTGGACCAAGCTTCCTCCATTGCCTGTCGACAGCGGCTATCATCCAGGCCCGCCAGCACTGCCCATGCCTGAGAAATAAGGTCAATCTTGCATGCGCCGTTCTCCTGGCTCCCCAGCTTTTCTCCTTCATCCGTATAGGCTCTGAGATACCAGGAACCATCCCAGCCACAGGCCTCCAAAGCCGCGCAAAGCCGTTCATTGAGCGCTGTAAGCCACGCTCTGTCCCGCTCACTGGGGGCAATGTGTGCATAATCTGCCGCACAGGCTGCCAGGAATTCACTCAGCCAAATGCTCTCTCCCCTGCCCTGATCTCCCACGCGGTTCATACCATCGTTCCAGTCTCCTCCGCCCATCAGGCACAGGCCGTGTTCGCCGGAGCGGGCAGCTCGCCTGAATGCGCGCATGCAGTGATCGTGCAGAGAGGCGCAATGCAGCGTAGGGCGCATCTGTGCATATACATCGTGTACATCCTGAGGCAATTCCACAGCTTCCAAAAAGGGGATGCAGTCTTCCAGCACCGCCACGTCACCGGTGACGCTGACATATTTTGCCGTCACATAGGGTAAGAAGAGCAAATCATCGCTGATATGCGTGCGTACACCTGTATATGGTTCATGCCACCAGTGAAGCACGTCTCCATCTTCAAATTGCCTTGCAGCGCAACGCAACAGATGTGCGCGCACCATTTGAGGATCGTAATACAGCATAGCCAGCATATCCTGAAGCTGATCGCGGAATCCATAGGCCCCGCCAGGCTGATAAAGCCCTGTGCGACCCCAAATGCGGGCATTGAGTGTCTGTGCCTGTAAAAATCCATTGGCCAGCAAATTTACTCCCTCATCCGGAGTTTCAATCTCCAGATGACTTAAAAATTCTGTCCATTGCGGTTTTACTCGTAGCCGCTCGCCACTTCTAAATCCACGAACCAGGCTATACGCGTCAGAAATATCCTTTGCCCAGCCTAGCAGGAAGCGCCAGGTATGTCTCTGCCCATGCTCAAGCTGTACCGGAACGCGCAGTGTCCATCCACTGCCTGATGTTTCCTCACTGACCAGGCCCTCAGGTTCCATCATGCCGCCCATTCCCAGAAAGCTCAGGCGATCGCCACCCGAAAGCGCCTTGGGATCATCGCATACAAAACATCCGATGCCCTCCGCGGTACCCGAGGCAAAACAGGCTCCAAAGCGAGACCAACTGCGCAGCACGGCCGCATCGCTGGCAAACGTACCCATCAGCCAATCCACAAACCCCGTCAACTCCAGTTTGCGTTCGACGCCTTCATTAAAGAGTTCTACTTCAAAGCATAGCCCACTCTCTGCCGCAGAAATACGGATTTCGCAGCTGATAGATTCAGCCCTTCCCAAATAGCTGCACTGCCCCGGTTTAAATCGCACGATAAAATCCGTCATAGGGATATCCCCTGGCAGCAAGCGCATGAATTTCCCAGTCTTGGGATCGGATAAATAAAACATCCATCCCCAGCCTTCCCGAAGGGCATCATTGCCAAAGGGCGTCAGGCGGCCGTCTCGGCTATTGCCATGCCAGGCAAATCCTCCCCCACGTTCCGTGAGAATAGCCCCCATCTCTCCTGAGGAAAGTACATTGCTCCATGGGGCCGGAGGAAGCATTCCCTGCCGAAGCAAAATAACATATTGATTGCCCTCAAAACCTCCATACTCGTTATAAAACTTCAGCCGTTCCGGTTTTTCAAGGGGATCTGCCGCCATGCAC
Organism: Clostridiales bacterium; assembly: GCA_019419995.1. Classification (GTDB taxonomy): domain Bacteria; phylum Bacillota; class Clostridia; order Christensenellales; family Aristaeellaceae; genus SFTH01. The sequence continues at coordinate 2,160 of JAHZHZ010000027.1, read as the reverse complement.
TGAAGGGGCAAATTGGTCTTCAAATGCAATTCATTCAGCACAATGCGCAACTGATCTGCTACAGTTTGGTCTCCCCGCAGGCACAGCGCAGCTACACGAGTTAAAGCCGCATAGGATGCATCCGTCAAATTCTGCCGTTCCAGCACAAATACGCCGCCGGGTACATTAATGCCCCCATTTAAATAGCTGGCAGCAATCAGGTCGCTCAAACTCCCCCGAGCTGGCTGGTGATAGTCGCAGGCGCAACCATTGATCAGAACAAAATCCGTCTGCACCCCCATCGTGCGATAGAAAGCGTGCAGTTTGAGGGCTTCCCGAACACCGTCAAGCTGCGTCTGTTCATTAATTTCCATCAGCAGCACCGGTATATCTCCTGAGATCCCCACGCTCCAAAGCTCTGTGCGCAATGCAGGGCTGCACGCTTCCGACGGTCCCTGAACGCCGATTCGCAGCTTTGGATCAAAGATCAAGGCAGCGCTGCGCTGCGCCAGCCGGTGCATTCGGGCATCCATCCCCACATGTGCAAGTACGGCTCTGGCATGAATCGATGCCATCTGCATGGCCCGATCCGCCGCTGCATCAGCTGAGATCCGCGCAATGCAAGCCCTTTGTTCTTCCTTTTCCACCAGCGAAAGCGCAAAATGCATCTGCTTTTTTTCTCCCGGCCTGACTTTTAGGCGCACTCGCAGGGCAGCGCACGGGTTGAGCACAGATCCCGTAGATCCACTAAATTCCCCAGCAAGGCCCCCAGGCAGGCCCAATGCCCCTTGACGGCCAACGAGCTTTTCCAAATCCGTCTCCCATTGCACCGGTTCACTGCCGGACACCAGATAAATCATTTCCGGCAGAATCCGTCCGGGATCTCTGGGCCTGCGGCACAGTATCAGGGCTCTATTATCCAGACAGCTGCTTTCTACAAACAGATTCTGGAATGTGGCATGTGCACACATGTCCCGTTCCGGTGCCAGAGCTACCGCCAGACATCCCGTAATGATAAGGGTCTGGTCCAAGTGAGAAGTGTTTTCAATTTCAAGCTGTTGGTATAAGGTTCCGTCTTCAGGTGATATGGCTGTATGCAGGCGGAGCTTTTGTCCGTTGAGTTCCTCTTCAAAGCACGTACTGCCCGCATCAAAGGCAATATGTCCCGACCGCCCCATCACCCGTTCCTCGCCGTTTTCGCTCTGCACATGAACGTACATCCCTTCAAATGGATTGCCCATCTGTGAAGAAAAGCGATTAAGCTGAATACCCCGGTTCCAGGCAAAGCATGCGCCCCTGGAAGTGAGCAGTGCGGTAGTTTCCCCTCCGTGAAGCAGCTGCACATCCGCCGCAACATTCTCTCTGCCGGCCATGCGCTGGAAGTTGCGCTCCGGGCGAAGTTGAATCCTTCTTTGTCGGGAAGCACTGTTCCTGCGGTTTAGTCGTATGCGCGCACCTGGCTTTTCCTGCAACACCAATTTCAGAGCCCTGGCCTGCGGTATCTCCATAAATGTTCGGGACAATACGTCATCCCTGAGCGCATTGCATAGGGCGCACAAGGACATGCCCTGATGATGGGCCATATAGCTGCGCACCAATTGCGGACGGCGTTCTTCATCCAAATGCAGATAATCTGAGGCTTCAAACATGCCGTATTCTCCCCACCAGCCCATTTCACACATTCGCGCCAAATTATCCGCCGCGGCAGCCGGGTCGCAAGCAAGCGCTAACAGCGAAGCATAGGGAGCCACCACGTCCTCCACGGCACTGCCGTTCAGGGCGAGGTTGCGCAGGCCAAACGCACGGTACTGATAGTTGAGCTGAAGGTCAAAGGCACAGTAGCCAGATTCCGAAATACCCCAGGGGCGCCCCAATATGCGGCCTTGCCGCCTCTGCAATGCTACTGCGCCTCTACGGCTCTGCCCTGCCAGAGAACTGGCATGGCTGTGCATCAGCAATTCGGGCATCAGATATTCAAACATAGTGCCGCTCCAGGACAGCAACGCCTGATCCTTTCCTACGCGCACCGCCGATCTGGACAGATGTTTCCAATGGCGCAGAGGCACCTGTTTGAGCATCATTGCCGTATAACTGAGAATTCGCGCTTCCGAGGCATAAAGGTCATAGTGCGACTCGCTCAAACGCATATTTTCCACATCCATGCCGATGTGAAACAATTCT
>JAHZHZ010000026.1:14975-17224 GCA_019419995.1 Clostridiales bacterium | reverse complement strand
CTTTCGACACGCTCTCTTCCCGTTCTATAAACCAGTACGGCTCGTCGTGGAACAGCACGGCGATGCTGCCCTCCACCTCGCACACATAGCGGATTCCCTGCCCGCCCGCCTTGCGCGACGCGGCCTGACGCACATACAAAATGCCTTCTATATATATGTTGATTCATACTTTCCATCTTTTCTGCAGCTCTGCCAGTGAACCCCACTTGCGACGAAAAATCATAGTTAATTCCAGCCATTTGAAGACGGCGACATATACACACGCGTATTCATGGCATATAAAACGAGCCATTTCATAAGACAAGGCCCATAATTCATAAGAATTACGAGCCTTGTAACCTATGATAATCAAATATGTCTCTTGCCGCAGCAACTGTATTGCTCAGTTATTTGACAGGCGTCCATGCATTGGGATCGGCCAGCGCCCACATTTTGGGCGCGTCTTCAGTAAAGAAGCCCACGCTGTCAAAGGTCACGCCCGCCACATTGTCGCCAACCAGAATTCCTTCCACCTGAATATCGTCACCCCAGCTATAGAAGGAAAGGAAGAACTTGCTATGGTCGCTGTTGACATAGACATCTACGGGAACATCGCCCACATCCTTGGGGAACCAAGTCACCAGAACGGTTTGCTTTAAGGTGTATTCTTCGGGGATGGTTTCATACTTTTCCATCTTGAGCAGGTTGTGCTGGATGTACAGGTCGGCAGCTTCGGTCCAGGTAGTGGAGCTGGTACCAACGGTTCCGGGGCCGAATCCATGCACGACGTTTCCGAAGATATGCAGCTCCGGATGCAGGCCAAGCCCCTGCGCCCACTGGAACATGGCGATGCTGCCCTCAAAGTTGTCCGCTTCGCCAACCGCGATAAACAGATGCGGAATATTGGGGTTTTCCGTCTCCAGCGCACGCGCGCTGTAGATCGGCATGGCAATCTGCATATCACTGTTTACGGCGTCAATTTCATCGCATACATAATCGGGATCGAACTGGTCAGGCGTAATATCACCATAATACTTTTCAATGACGGTGCAGACATTTCCGCCGCCGCCAGAAAAGCCCGCAGCACCGACCACATCCAGTCCGCCAAGTCCCCAGGCCTCGCCGTGGTATTTTACATAACGAATGGCTCGCTGCAGGTCCATGGCGATTTCATCGGGGCCATAGGGCGCCACGCGGCGATGAAGCAAAAAGCAGTTATACCCCAGTTCCACAAATACGGGGGCCACATCCTGAGCCTCCGTGCCGCGGAGATAATTGCCGCCGCCGGAGATGAGAATCAGATTGCCCTTGGCCTGACTGGGATCATCCATCAGATACGGGATGAGGAAGGGGCGGAAATCTGCATTGTCCTGAGACTCCGCGGTAAACTGGCTCTCCACGTCCTCCGTGAGAACGGGCATGTCTTCGCCCCAGATCAGCAGAACTTCCTCGTCGTAGGGAATCAGCTGCACCAGCGCCTCGCGGGCCGCCTTGGCGTTGAGGATAACCTGCTGATCCTCCTCGGTCAAAGCCTCTGGGTCCATGCGGTCCAGATTGACGCACTTGTCGCGGTAAGCATCCCAGCCGGCTTCTTCATACATGGTGGTGAAATTTCGAATCATCTTGTAGTTATATAGTTCCGCCGCCCACAGTTCTTTAAAATAGTCGGGATCATCTTCCGCCAGGGTGACCGTCTGACAGGGAACATCGTTCAGCGGCGCGTTTTCCGCAATTGCGTAGCCGCATGCAGCCAGCAGCAGGGCAAAGACCAGGATAAAGGAAAGCATGCTGATCTTTTTCATCTTTCAAATCTCCTTCATAAAAATCGTAGAGCAGATCCGCATACACAGGTAATGGCCATCTTCCGCATGCCGCGTTTCCGTCTCTTTCCTTTATCATAAAACATTCGTATCGGAAACAAAAAGTAAAATGATGACCAAAATTGATAGAATCATGACCAGATGCATTGCAAGGCAGCAATTTACCTCTTGCCGCGAGCGCTTTTACGGTAATTCAAGGGGGTTTCGTTCGTGAAACGTTTGAAGATTCGCGTAAAGTATGAATAATTGTCAAAACCGCACAAGACGGCAACGTCAGTTACGGAAATGTTGGTTTCTTCCAGATAGCGAACGGACAGCGCAATTCTTTGGGCCGTAATATACTGCAGGATTGGACATCCCATCTCTTTTTTGAACAGCCGCATTACATATTGAGGATTCAAATGCAGGACCTCCGCCAGATCCGCAATCGCAATCGGTTCGGTCAGATGA
>JAHZHZ010000026.1:0-14875 GCA_019419995.1 Clostridiales bacterium | reverse complement strand
GGGATAATATGCCTTAACCCACTCAAAAAGATCCAGTCCCGACCCTTGCGGCATTTCAATGTCGCACAAAAGCAGATCGATTTTTTCATTAAGAAAAACGCTTTGGGCCTGCGCCATGGATCGGGCGGAAAGCGGCGTTCCAAAGCCGAAGCCGTTCCAGTCAATCCGATTCGTTAAAGCATTTACGGCGTAGGCTTCATCATCCACAATTAAAACTTTCATGGCCATCCTCCTTGTTTCATTATAGCACAGACCCTGTTTTGCCGGAATCGCACAAAAATGACCTCTTTTCATAAGATCATGACATGGGATCTTGGCAACCCCGAAAAAAGGGATTATGATAAAAATCAAAAAGCTGACGGGAGCGATTCATATGCCCAGAGAATCCCATGTACCCTCACTCACATTGCGTCTGTTTTCTACTATCGTATTGGGATTTATGCTGGTCAGCGTCATAACGCTTTACATAACCAACTATTTGAAAGATTTCACGCTAAACAGCATTCTCAGGGAATACAGGCAGGTTCAGGTGATGTATGCAGATGAGATAACGCGGCAGCTTGCCCAGGCGCAGGAGAGAATCACCATTCTGGGAAGCTCCTATTTGGTGGATATGGGCACCAGCGTCGAAGCTTTGCAAGATGAGCGGCAATATGAGGCCGTCAGATGTCAGAACGAAATCAGCACCGCCATGAAAAACTGGCAGTTTCAGTATCCGGCAGTTACTGGGTATTACGTCTATGGACAGACGGCCGATGTTTTCATTTTCGGCATTCGGAGCCAAAACTATCAAAGCAGCACCTGGTTCAAAGAGCAGCTCAAAAGCACTGCGGAACCCTTTACGCAGATAAAGGGTTGGCAGTTTCTAGAAAGTCCCATGGGACAGCTTCTTCTATTTAACGTTGTCCGGCGAGATCTGTGCTATGGAGCCTGGGTACAGGTGGATGCGCTATGGACCGAGCTGGGACTCAACGAAAGCGATATGAGGACTTTTGATATTCTCCCTGCAGGAGCTGAAATGCCTGCCTGGGGACACGTTATCGACGTACCCATTGAAGACACAGGCTATATCATAAGGCAGACGCTGGCTGATCAGGCCGTGGCGCTGCCCCAGACGGTTCAGCTTTTGCAGCTGCTTGCCTATCTTACGCTTCTGATCATCCCGCTGAGCTGGCTTGCGCTGCGGCGTCTCATTTTTTCTCCTCTCAGGGAGCTGACCACCGCTATTGAGGAAATCGACAGGGGAAATACGAAATACCGCATTCCAGCAAAGGCCACCTCCTATGAATTTGACCAACTAAACCGCCAGTTCAACAGATCCATCGAGGCCGTGGCCAACGCAGAATCCAAAGCCTATGCCTCGCAGCTGGAAAGCGAGCGAATCCGCATCCGGTATTTAACCCAGCAGATGCAGCCTCATTTCGTTCTGAACACATTAAATTTAGTGTACTCCATGGAGCCGGATCAATATCCATTGATGATAAAAACGCTCTTGTGCCTGTCACGTTATTTCCGCTATGTCGCGCACATCAGTGAACCGCTGGTGCCCATGGAGGCGGAGCTGGAGCATGTGAAAAATTATTTCCAGTTGCAGCAGATTCGCTATCCGGACAATTTCACCTATGACATCCAGTGCCCGGAGGAACTGCTGGAAATGCTGATTCCACCCATTGTCATCCAGACCTTTGCGGAAAATGCGATCAAGCATTCGCTGGTTATCGGTATGGTGAACCACGTGGAAGTACGCATTGAGATGGCCAAGGAACAGCTTCATATCAGCATTCATGACACGGGAGCAGGCTATCCGGATGATGTGCTGGAAAAAATCAGGCTGTTCCAGCAGACCAGGGTGCGCCAGGAAGGACTGGGGCTGGGCATCCAGAATACCATCGAGCGCCTGGAACTGCTCTACGGACACAATGCCGGGCTTACCTTCTGCAATGCTCCCAAGGGAGGCGCGCAGGTGGATATCTTTTTGCCCAGGGCACGCAGCAAACGGGATGCAAAAAAGATGTCATGAACCGTAAATTTGTGGTCATTATTCTTCTATATCTTCAAAGTGCGCTTCACTATAATAAGGCCATCAACAATCCCAAGAAAGGATGGCAGCCATGAAAAAACTCGCGTCTTTGCTACTTGCCCTCTCCCTGATTTTTGGACTCGTTTCTTTTTCCTACGCGGAGGAACCTTATGAAGTGGTGATTGAGACCGTGACCTTTGGTGCCGAATATGCCGATATTCCGGCCATTGAGGAAGCCATCAACGCCATCACGGTTCCCGCTATCAATGTAAGCGTCAAAATCCTCAACGTGGGTATTCCGGAGCACGCGCAGAAGATCAGCATGATGATTGCCGGTGGAGAAAAAATCGACCTGGTAATGGCCGGCCTGACAATGCCCATGGTAAACATGGCGGTGGACGGCATGCTTCTCCCTCTGGATGAGCTGCTGGCCAGCCAGGGCGCTGACATCCAGGCCCTTCTGGGCGACAAGCTGGGGGCCGGCAAGGTCAATGGCACGCTTTATGCCATCCCTGCGGATGCCTATCCTGCACAGTCCGGCGGATTTATCTACAATAAACAGATGGCGGATGAGCTGGGTATCACCGTGCCGAATCCCGTAACGGTAGATCAGCTGGCGGAAATCTTTGCGGACATTCAGGCACAGAAGCCTCAGATCTACGGTACCTGCTTCGGAAACGGCGAAACCTCCAATGTGCTCTACGACTACAACCTGGAAAACTACGGCAGCGCCATGTACGCCTATGGCGTTACGCTGAACCAGTATGAGAACACCGATATCGTAAATCTCTTCGCCACTGAACAATTCCGCGAATATGCCCTGCGTCACAAGGATTGGGTGGATAAGGGTTATGTTCCCAACGACTCCATGACCAGCGGCATTCTGGCCAACGAATATATTGCCTCCGGCACCGTGTTTGGCATGACCACGAATTATTCGCCTCTGGAAGCCCCCACCCAGCAGGCCAATTACACGTTCCCCATTGGCATGGCGGAAATTACCAAACCCGTGAATTCGACCAGCGGATTGCAGGAGCGTATGTGGGGCATCCCCGTCACCTGCGAAAATCCCGAAAAAGCCATGGCCTTCCTGAACCTGATGTTTGCCAATGCGGATGTGGCCAACCTGCTCTCCAATGGTATCGAGGGGCTCAACTATCAGTTCAGTGGCGAAGGCATCGTGACCTACGCGGACGGTGTGGACCCTGCCGCCCCCGGCTATGCGCGCATCTTCAGCCGCTTCGGCGACCAGATGAAAGTATATCAGTGGGAGCCCGCTACCCCCGAAATCTATGAGGAACTGGCTGCTTTCAACGAAAATGCCATGAACTCCCTTACGCTGGGCTACTCTTTCAACAGTGAGAATGTGGCTACGGAAGTCGCCGCCGTAACGACCGTTATCACCCAGTATCTGCCCGCGCTGGAGTGCGGCATGGTGGACGATGTGGATGCAGCGATTGCCACGCTGAACGAGGAGCTGGAAAAGGCCGGACTCTCCCGAATCATCGAAGAGAATCAGCGCCAGTTGAATGAATGGATGGCGAATCAGTAATCCCTGGGACTTGTGGGAAAGAGGGGCATCGAAAGATGTCCCTCTCTTACTAAATGGAGGAAAGAAGCATGCAAACAACGGTAAATACCGCTGCCAGGCGGAGGAAAGTGTTGCGCAGCGTCGTCAAATATTGGCCATTCTACATCATGGCCCTGCCGGGCATTGTCTATCTGATCATCAACAATTATCTGCCTCTGGCAGGCCTTCAGGTGGCTTTCAAACGTTTCAACTATGGAAAGGGAATCTGGGACAGTCCCTGGAACGGCCTGCAGAATTTTGAGTTTCTTTTTACATCCAACAACGCGTGGCGGATCATTCGCAACACATTGCTGTATAACCTTGCGTTTATTTTTGCCGGCATTGTGGTTGGTGTTACAGTGGCTATTTTTCTAAATGAGATCCGGCAGAAACGGGCCCTTAAAGTTTACCAGACCGGCATCCTGCTTCCGTATCTGATGTCCATGGTCATCGTATCTTACCTGGCTTATGTGTTTCTGAGTCCTAACACAGGTGTTGTCAACGGCCTCCTCCGCCGTCTGGGTAGCAGCGGTGTCAACTGGTACAGCGAGCCAAAATATTGGCCCTTTTTGCTGGTGTTTATTCAGCTGTGGAAGAACCTGGGTTTCAATATGATCCTGTACTATTCATCCATTATCAGCTTCAGCCAGGATTATTATGAGGCCGCCGAGCTGGATGGCGCGACGAAATGGCAGCAGATCCGCAACATCACCATTCCCCTGCTGAAACCAACCATGATTACGCTGATGATATTGCAGCTCGGTCAGGTCTTCCGATCGGATTTTGGCCTGTTTTATCAGGTGCCCATGAATCAAGGCGCGCTGTACGAAGTGACGGATACCATTGACACTTTTGTTTATCGCGCATTGCTGCAGACGCCGAACATCGGCATGTCGTCTGCGGCCGGTTTTATCCAGTCCGTGGTGGGCTTTCTGTTTATCCTTGCGGCCAACGGTGTCATCCGCAAAGTGAGTCCCGAATCATCGCTGTTTTGAAAGGAGGTAGCACGCATGAATCATCACCATGCCATGACAAGATCCGCCCATGCGGTGCTCATTCTTCTTACGCTTGCGGCCATCGTGCCGTTTGTTCTGCTGATTATCGCTTCTTTTACGGACAACAACGTAGCCATCACCGAGGGTTTCTCTTTCTTTCCTTCCAAGTGGTCCACGGATGCCTATCAATATATTGTCAACGAAAAGGATACCATGCTGCGGGCATACGGGATCACCATCGTAGTCACGCTGATCGGTACGACGCTGGGGCTGCTGATCTCGGTCATGCTGGCCTACTCGCTTGCCAACAGCGATTTGCCCGGACGCAACTTTATGACCTTCTTTGTCACCCTGACCATGCTTTTTAACGGCGGACTGGTACCCACTTACCTGATCTACACCAACGTTTTTCACATCAAGGACACGCTGGCGGCCCTGATCGTCCCCAATTTGCTGATGAATGGATTCAACGTAATCCTTATCCGCAACTATTTTGCCACAGGCGTCCCCACCGTGCTCTACGAAGCGGCAAGGATCGACGGAGCCAGTGAATTTTACATTTTCTATCGCATCGCCCTTCCTTTATCCAAGCCGATTCTTGCAACCGTGGGGCTGCTGATGGGAATTGCCTACTGGAACGATTGGCAAAACGGTCTGTATTACCTCAACGACACCTCCCTCTACAGCATTCAGAACATTCTTAACCGCATCAACGAAAACATTTCCTTCCTAGCAAGCAACAGCACCTCCGGCGTCAAGATTTCAGACCTTCCCACCAGCACCATTCGCATGGCCATTGCGGTCATTGGCATTCTGCCCATCGTCTGCATCTACCCCTTCTTCCAGGAATACTTCGTCAGAGGCATTGCCGTTGGCGCTGTGAAGGGATAAGCAGGCAGAACCTACTTAAGGAGGAACAACGATGAAAAAGCTGGCCTTTAATCCCTATCTGCCGGAGTGGGAGCATATACCCGATGGAGAACCGCGCGTATTTGGCGATCGCGTCTATATTTACGGCAGTCATGACGAGGATGGAGGAGATGAATTCTGCCTGCTGGATTATGTATGCTGGAGCGCACCGGTGGACGACTTGGGAAACTGGCGCTACGAGGGGGTAATTTACCGCAAGGAACAGGAGCCGCTGCAGAAAGATGCGTCGATACCCGGCATTCCCGATCGGGTTGCCGCCGGCCTGCCCCATCTCCTGTTTGCTCCGGATGTCGTCCAGGGCAAGGACAGCCGATATTATCTATACTATTCCATGGATTTTTCCAACGTTATTTCCGTAGCGGTCGCCGACCGCCCGGAAGGGCCGTTTTCATTTCTGGATCATGTGAAGCGGTCCGATGGCACATTACCCCCGGATATACGCTGGTTTGATCCTGCCGTACTCTGCGACGAATGCGGCGTATACCTCTATATGGGTTCCGCTCCAGCCGTGCACTTCCCTGAAATGGGGGATGCTCCCCTGCCGGGAGGCATGGGCATACGGCTGGCGGACGATATGCACACGCTGACCGGCGAGCCCTTTTTGTGCGCCAACGGGATTGAAACCTGCAAAGGAACCTCCTATGAAACGCATCCATTCTTTGAAGCATCCAGCATACGTCACTATGGAGACTGGTACTATCATATTTATTCCAGTTTGCAGGAGCATGAGCTTTGCTATGGTATGAGCCGCTCCCCGGAAGGTCCATTTGCCTATCGGGGTGTGCTGGTGTCCAACGCCGACCTGGGCAGGGCCGGATGTGAGGAACCTCAGAATCACATTGGTAATAACCATGGCAGCATCGCAAAAATAGGAGAGAAATATTATATATTCTGGCACCGCCACACGCATGGCGGGCAGTTTTCACGACAAGGCTGCGCAGACGAGCTGAAAATGCGGGAGGATGGCACTTTTGAGCAGGCCGAAATCACCAGCTGCGGGCTAAATCAAGGGCCGTTGCCCGCCAACAATACGTATCGGGCAACCATCGCCTGTTGTCTGGTGGGGCCGGATGCTACGCAAAAGCTGCCGCTAAAGCCCCTTCCCGATGGCGAGAGCACCCTTCCTTACCACACGGGAATGAAAGACGAACAAGCCACCGACGGCTATGGCACCTGGATCGAAAACCTTCTTCCAGGGGCGGTGTTTGGATATAGATACCTGGACTTTTCGCCGCATTGCACGCAACTTACCATGCGTCTTCGGGGGAAGGGCATCCTGACCATGCGGCTGGATCATCCGGCAGGCGAAGAAGTGACGCGGATTTCAGTTGACAGTGAAGCATGGACCGACTGTAAAGCCAACTTCCCGCCGGTGAGCGGCGTACATGCGCTGTACTTTACGGTCGCAAGCGGCGTGCGCATTGCCTGCGAGTGCTTTTGCTTCTCATAATTCTTATTCTTGAGGTACATGCAGGCTGCGTGGCGTTCTCCGTTACGTTCACGCCTTTAAGTGTCACATTCTCAGCACGAAAAAACCGGTTTTAACCAAGCAACCCTATGAAGAGGTGGTTATCCCCCATGACCATAGAACAATTGCAAAAGGCGCCCTTCTATCTGGATTACCAGGATATCACATGGGTCCGGCGCACCCTGGATGCGATGACAACAGATGAAAAAATAGGCCAGCTCTTTTTCCCCATTGCTTACTCACCTCGGCCCGAGGATCTGGACCGCCTTCTGGAGGCGCATGTGGGTGGAATTCTGTTCCGTGCCGGTCCTGCAAAAGAGATCCACGAAGCTCACACGTATCTGCAGGAACACACCCGCGTGCCATTGCTGCTGGCTGCAAATCTGGAATGCGGTGGAAACGGGCTGGTGCTGGAAGGCACGCCTTACGGCTGCAATATGCAGGTGGCTGCAACGGACGATCCCATCCGCAACGCGGAGCATCTGGGTGAGATAGCCTGTAAGGAGGCGGCGGCCGTTGGGTGCAATTTTTCCTTTGCCCCTGATGTGGATGTCGACATGAATGCCCATAACCCCATTACCAACGTGCGTACCTTTGGCAGCGACCCCCAACGGGTGGAAGCCTGCGGGAGAGCCTATATCCGCGGCGCACAAAGTGCCGGATGCGCTACTGCGGCAAAGCATTTCCCCGGCGACGGTGTGGATGAGCGCGATCAGCATTTGCTGACCAGCATAAACACTCTCTCGGTACAGGACTGGGATGCGACCTTTGGAAAGGTTTATGCCGGCATAATTGAAGAGGGCACGCTGAGCATCATGGCCGGGCATATCGCCCTTCCCGCCTATGCCAGGGCGTTGGGCGCGACGGCACAGGAGGCCGCTCTGCCCGCCACGCTTTCCCCTGTGCTTATATCGCGGTTGCTTCGTGAGAAACTTGGCTTCCAGGGTCTGGTCATCTCCGATGCCACCCCCATGGTAGGCTTTTGCTCCGCCATGAAGCGTGAGGACGCGGTACCGTCCTGTATCATGGCGGGCTGCGACATGTTCCTCTTCAACAAGGATTTGCAGGAAGACATCGTATACATGAAACGGGGCCTGGAACGGGGCGTGCTCACAGAAGCCCGTCTGGAGGAAGCGGTCATTCGGATTCTGGGATTGAAAGCGGCGCTTGGCCTGCACGAAAAGCAGGAAAGACATGCACTGATTCCGTCCGGTGAGGCGCAGCGGGTCATAGGCTGCCCGGTACATATGCGGCTGGCTCGCGACTGCGCAGATGCATCGGTAACGCTGGTCAAGGATACGGACAGCCTTCTTCCGCTGCACCCGCAGAGGCACAATCGCCTTCTGCTGGAGGTTCTCGGGGACTTTCCCAGCAACGCGCGCGTGGAAAAGACGATCACACAGCTGCTGTCCGAGCAGGGATTCCACGTGATTCCCTATGTGCGTGAGGGCATTGCTCAGGATGGTTCTTTAATGGTGGATACGGTGGAACAGTTCAAGGCGAAGTATGATGCCGTACTGTACGTTGGTAACATCGAAAACGTCAGCAATCGCACCACAAACCGCATCAACTGGTACACCTTCTTTGGCCTGGGAAACAATATCCCCTGGTTTGTGCACGAGGTGCCCACAGTGTTCCTCAGCTTGGGCAATCCCTATCATTTATTGGACGTGCCCATGATTGGAACCTATATCAACGCTTATAGCAACAGTGATATCGTTATTGAGGCTGCTGTAAAAAAGCTGCTGGGACAGGCCCCGTTCCGTGGGCACAGCCCCAGTGACCCCGAAGGATTTTTGCATACCATGCACTGAAAACACAGCCCATGGCTGGATTCCTGAAAGGTCAGGATCGTGCAATCAAATGGTCATGATTTAACTATTTCCCTTTAAAAAGGACGATTAGAATATAAATATGTCAAGTGCCAAAGCACTTTAGAAAAAAAGGAGGTCCTTTCATGTTGCGTTCTCTTCGAAAAGTGGCGTCCGGTTTTTTGGCAGGCCTGATGCTTCTCAGTGCATCCGCTATAGCCGAAAACGTTCCCAACGACGTCCCGCTGCAGCAAATTGCGGCTGAGGCAGGGGCAGACAACTATTACCAGGAAGCGATTGAAACAGAAATCTACAATTATAAGCTTGTTCGCAATCTGCCCACAACCTTTACGCAGGACACATGGGAAGCCTATTGCTCGCTGGCCAATGGGCTGATGGACCTGGACGCGGAGAATTTGGCGGATGTACAGAAGAAAATGGTGGACGACGCCGTCGCAGCGCGTGAAGCGCTGGTACAGTCGCAGCCGCTGGAGGAGTCCATCTGGTATATTTGGGGCGAGGATATCGCAACCATTGAGGAAGACCCCTCTTCTCTGGAATTTACCGTGGACTCTTACGACAACGCGGACTTTGTACCTTTCCTGACGCCCTATCTGCTGGATAATCAGGAGGAAGCCAAGGGCAATCTGATCATCATCGCAGGCGGCGGCTACTCCGAGCGTAACAACTCAGGCGAAGGTTGGCCGATCGCCCAGCGCTTTGGCGAGCTGGGATTCAACTGCTATGTGCTCCAGCGCCGTGTGGCGCCCTACGCTCCTGAAGACATCTGGATGGACTTGCAGCGTGCGATTCGCTATATCCGGTATCATGCGGAAAACTACGGCCTGGGTGGAATGGATTGCCTGGCGGCTGTGGGATTCTCGGGCGGCGGTATGACAATTTGTGGGCAGATCTACTACTTGTATGGCGACTTGCAGCCGACGATTTATGACGCTGACTACCAGCCTGACGCTGTAGATGCGGTCAGTGCGGATCTGGACGTTGCGCTGATCATGTACGGTGCTACTCCCGGCGGAGCAATCGGTGTAACGGCTGAAGGTCCAGAGGATTTCGCCTGTGAGAATCCAAATCTGCCGGCTATGTTCTTTGCTATTGGTGAAGACGATACTCTGGTGGGTTCAGGAAATCAGTTCATGGCCGAGTACTTCCGTGATAAGACTACAGTAGAAGAGCACACTTTTGCTAATGTTGGGCACGGCTTTGGCGTCGGTTCCACTTCAAACAACACCGAATACTGGATCGATATGGCGGCGCGTTTCATGCTGATGGCTACCGGCGGCATTGAGAAGCAGGAAGTGGTGCTGGACGTGGAGGTACCAGAGCAGTATACTAAAATGCAGGAATTCGATTATACCATGCCCTTTGGCGACGTACATATCACCTGCGCCATGAATGAAGCGGAGGACGCATTCTACCTTTACTTCACGGCCTTTGATGATCTGCAGATTCTGGAAGGCGTCATTGAAGAGGGAGAGCCCATCGTCACGTTTGACCGTTCTGGTTTCATGGCGGGAGATGCCCAGAACTTCCTGAATCAGATCAATCCGGACGCCTGGGTCCAGCGGTAACATTCCGCATCAAAGCAGCACAGAAAACCAAAAGGGGGAGGCGGCGCTATGCCTCCCCCTCCTTTTTGATACAAATATCTTGAATTTGGATAAATGTCATTATCCTGATTTTTCTGGTCTCTATTCTGCTATTTTTCCTGAATTCCGGTCACTACAATATAAGTCATAAAGGAGTTGGCCTGTCAGGTGCGCGCTGCGAAAGGAGGGAATCTTGCAAAACAAGCCGGCAGGCAATCAAAAAAGGACAGGAGGATAAATCATGAAAAAGTTTGTCATGCTCGTTTTGGCGCTGGTTCTCTGTATGAACATGGTGGCGTTTTCTGCGGTGGCTGAGACAGCCTATAACGACCTGCCTTTCAAGACAGTGGATCTGGAAGAGTCAGACCCCGACTACTATGCACAATTGCTGGAAGCGGAAATCTATAACTATAAAATGGTTCGCAATTATCCCACGCTTTTTGAAGAGGAAGCCTGGGATCTGGCGCAGACCTCCGGCAATCTGCTGCTGACCATGGACCCTGCCAACCTCACCGACGAGGAGAAAGCGACGATCGCGGCAGCGCGCGACGCTGTGGCGGCCCTGGCTAAGGCGCAGCTGAAGCCCTTTGAGGGCATCGACGGCGAGGTGCTGTATATCTGGGGCGACGATATGCCCGTGACCACGGAGAATGTCGAGGCCGGTTTTACCGTGGATTCCTATGATAATGCCGACTTCCGTCCCTTCCTGGTGCCCTATCTGGTGAGCGACCAGAGCCAGGCCAAGGGCACGCTGATTGTTCTTTCCGGCGGCGGCAACACCACGCGAAGCAATCCCAACGAAGCCTATCGCGTTGCTCCTGCTTTCCTGGATCTGGGCTACAACTGTTTTGTGCTGCAACGGCGCGTGGAGCCCTACAACAATGAAGACATCGTGATGGACCTGCAGCGCTCTGTGCGCTACATCAAGTATCACGCTCCCGAATGGGGAATCGACCTTGAGAACACGCTGTTGGGTGCGACGGGCTTCTCCGGCGGTGCCGGAAACCTTTGCACCCTGATGGAGAAATTCTACGGCGACATTACCCCTGACCAGTTCGACACCGACTATGTCTGTGACGAAATTGACGCCGTAAACAGCGATCTGGATATTGCTATCCCGATCTACAGCGGCCGTCCTCTTGAGACCGACAACCCCAACATCCCCCACATCTTCACCGCGGTTGGCGCAGACGATAACATCGGCGAGATGAACGGCTACGATCGGTGCATCGACATGTTCCTGCAGATGCGCGAGATTCCCAACGTAAACCCCGAACTGCACATCTACGCGCAGAACGGGCATGGCTTCGGCGCGGGAAACGCCGGCACCAGTTCCATGTCCTGGATTCCCACTGCGGATCTATACATGCAGAAGGTCATGGGCCTTGCCGAAGTCAATTACGAGGGTGAGATTCCTGCGGAATATGTGCTGACCCAGGATATTCTGGTTGACTGGTTCCCCACTGGAGAAACCACCGTAAACGTATATACCAACGCGGATCATAGCAAGGTGCTGTATACCTTCTTTGGCTGGGGTGAAAACATCATGGTCGAGGGGCTTCTGATCAACGACCGTGTGGCTGATGTCACCTATGACAGCGTCGGTTACTTTGAGGCTGACGCGCCTCTGATGTGGGAACTGGTTGATCCCAACGCCTGGGTTCCGGTGGCGTAATTCTCACATACTCCCTTATGGGATCGCGGCAGCCCGTCTGCTGCGATCCCATTGCTTGTTGGGGCATATTTTCTGCCGGATGCGCATTCTCCCGTCATTCCACCTGTGCGCCATGTCTGGCACACGCCAGTAGATGGCAGACTTTTATGCCGCAGACCCAACGCAAACGCGGCACCGGCCCGCGTGGAAAAAATCTGCATCGAGCGGATTATGTTTATCCATGCCTGCAAAGAAAGGAGCAAGAATCTGTGAAACAGACGCTTTTCAACCAGGGGTGGCTGACATGGCAGGAAACCGATGCCTTTTCCATGGTATGGAATATCCCCGCCGGGGCGAAACCGGTAACGCTGCCGCATGACGCCATGCTGCAACACCCTGCTCATGCCGAAAGCCCCAATGGGGGAAACACCGGATATCGGGATGGCGGTGTCTATGTCTATTGCAAACGGTTCCATGTTCCCGTGGAATGGCGGGAGAAAACCATTCTTCTCCGGTTTGAGGGCAGCTATTGCAATACCTTCATTTATCTCAATGGCCAGCTTGCGGCAGATCACCCCAATGGTTACACCGGATTTACCGTTTCCCTGAATGGTTTTTTGCAGTATGGCTATGAAAACGAACTGCGGGTATTTGTTCGTGATGCGGCTTCAAGCAGCCGCTGGTATTCCGGCGGCGGGTTGTATCGGGATGTGTATCTGCTGACCGGACCACTTACACATATTGCACAGGATGGTGTATGGACTGTAACGGAGAGCCTCGATCAGGAATACGCCGTGCTGCGAGTTGAAACTGAAGTAGTCAACCGTTCACATCTGACGTATGATTGCACGCTGGAAACCGCGCTGATCGACCCGGAGGGACGACAGATTGCCTGCGCGCAGGTTCCATTGAGTCTGGCAGCGAACGGGCGTGTAAGCGTTCCCCAGCGATTCACCGTGAGTCATCCGTCGCCATGGTCCGCTGAGATCCCGGCGCTTTATACCTGCCAAAGCCGCCTTGCGAACGCGGAGGGAGAATGCGACACGGCGGAGACGCCCTTTGGCATCCGCTCTCTTTCCGTCGATGCGCGCCATGGGCTGCGCATCAATGGCAAGTCGGTTAAGCTGCTGGGCGGCTGCATACACCACGATCACGGTCTGCTGGGCGCTGCCGGTTACGAACAGGCGGAGGAGCGGCGGATACGCCGCCTGAAGGAGGCTGGCTTCAATGCGGTGCGCATATCCCACCACCCCGCCTCCCCTGCGCTGCTGCGGGCCTGTGACCGCACGGGGATGTACGTCATGAATGAAGCGTTTGACCTGTGGACGCGCGCCAAGACGTCGCTTGATTACAGCGCTCACTTTACGGACAGGGCGCTTTTGGACCTTGAGGCGATGGTTCGCGTGGCTCGCAGTCATCCCTGTGTGATTCTCTACTCCATCGGCAATGAGATACCCGAGTGTGCCACCAGCGCCGGTGTACGCCTGAGCGCAGAGCTGACGGCGACCATTCGAGCCATGGATGCGACCCGGCCCATTACAGCGGGGATCAATGGCATCTTTATATCTGGGGACGCGATGGACCAGATTCTGGGAGATATTCTTGCGGGAAAAGATGACGGCCAGAAAGAGGGCAATGTGAATGTTTTCATGACCATCATGGATCAGCATCTCAACGAGATGGTTGTTCATCCCGCTGTAACGGAGCGCTTGGACAGAGCCTGTGCATTTCTGGATGTAGCCGGGTATAATTACATGGCCGCCCGCTATCGCATGGACGCGCAGCGCTGCCCCAACCGGGTGATGCTGGGCAGCGAGACGTATCCGCCTGAGTTTGCGGCAAACTGGGAAGAGATTCAAAAGCTGCCTCAGGTTGTCGGAGATTTCAACTGGGCGGCCTGGGACTACATCGGTGAAGCCGGCGTAGGGATTCCGGCCTATCATGCCGGAGAGGGAGGCTTTGGTGCAAAGTTCCCCTGCCAGCTGGCCTATGTGGGGGATTTTGATATTACCGGTTTTCGCCGTCCCGCTTCCTATTTCCGGCAGATCGCAGCAGGATTGCGGTCCGCGCCGTATATCGCGGTACAAAATCCACATCACTATGGGCAGCCGCTGATCAAGACGCCGTGGGTCATCAGTGACGCGACGCACAGCTGGACATGGCCGGGATGCGAAGGAAAGCCCGCCGTAATAGAGGTTTACTCGAATGCCGAAACGGTTGAACTGTTTCTGGATGGGAAAAGCCTCGGCGTTTGTCAGCCCAGAGAATGCATTGCCCGTTTTGAAACGATCTACCGTCCGGGGATGCTGCGGGCCGTAGCCCGCTGCAGGGAACACATTTGCGGGGAGGACGCCGTACGGACCGCCGGACCTGTCGCAGCGGTACGCCTGTTGGCAGAATCAGATACTCCGTCCGGTCCCCTTGTCTGGATAGACGTGATGCTCATCGATTCGGAAGGCCGCTGGAACGACGCGGAAGATCGGGTGCTCACAATAACCAAAAAAGGCGGCGCAGAGCTTCTTGCTTTCGGCAGCGCAAATCCCAGAGCCGGAACGTATCCTTCAGGAATAACGGAAACTTACAAAGGGCGCGCTCAGATCATCCTGCGCAGGACGGATGATCCCTGCACGATCATCGTGACTGCCAGCAACGGGGAAAATGCAACGCTGACTATCTGATGTCATGACTCATTGTCTACCGGCAGCAGGTTCCCCATAGACAAAGAGCATCAAGTTCGCAGCATAGCGCCGTTGACCCTTCCACGCTCACCTGCCTTCCCGCTCCGCCTCCTTCCCCTTTCCTTCCTTCGCATCCCCCTGC
>JAHZHZ010000025.1 GCA_019419995.1 Clostridiales bacterium | reverse complement strand
ACGGGACTTGAACCCGTACGGTCTCCCACACGCCCCTCAAACGTGCGCGTATGCCTATTCCGCCACGACCGCGAACATAATTATTATACTCGCCAATCTTTTGTTTGTCAAGTAGCGCAAAAAAAATAACACATCCAATCCGGTCAAGAGGCGCGAAAGCTTCAAGATCAAAAACCTTGAGGGAGAGCTGTATATAATTTTATAATTTTCATAAGTCCAGTTCCCTGTCCCTGCTTTTTCCGATGTGGTTGGAACGGGAAAATGCTTGGCTGCATACGCTGCGTCAGGAGGTTTTTTGGATGAAGAAGTGGCTGGAGAAGCGCAGATGGCTTTATTTTTGCATCAAAAGCATTCCTGCAGTGGAAAAAATACTAATTTTGGCAATGCTCTTTCTATTTATTCAGTTTATTTTAGTGTTGACAACGGGAGAAATTAAGGGTACGGAGGCCATTGATGTAGTGACCCGATCCATGGCGGCTATTATTTTTGGATATTTTATTGGGGATACCGAGAAAAAGAATGACGAGCAGAAAAATACGGAAGCGATCTCTCAGATTAAATTGCCCCAAGAAAATGCCAATGGCCCTGTAGCTAAAATTGGCTTTACCTCTGAGACATCCGAAGTTCGTCAAAACTCTAGTGGAGATGATAAATTAGCTCCGATACATTATAAAGTACCCCAAAAAAGAATGCGCCAGATATGGATTGTAGGAGGAATCAGCATTATTTCTCTGATATTGTTGCTAATGGTTCGAAATGTTGAGGCCTTACATGCCAATCTGGATTCAGATTCAGGTTTGGCTACGCTGACTCAACTGAGGGACTTCGTTGCGGGTGGAATAGGGTTTCTGATCAGTGCAAGTAAGAATCTTCAATAGAAGAGAAAACAAAAAATAAATTTTATCAAGTTGAGAAAAAACAAGTATGGACAGATAAGTTCAAAAATAAAGGAGGTAGAATTTTCATGGGAATGCCTGTTATTACGTCTAGCACCACCAATCGCAGGCAGGCGATTACTGATATTATTGAATCAGTGGCTCTACAGCAGACTGCATTGGCACACATTCTCAATGCTGAAGGAGAGAAATTACAGCGCGCCATCGGCAACAGAGAGACATCTTACGAGAAAATTCTGGCCACAAACAAATCAGTAGAGTCCATGGTAGGGGCCGTCACGCAGCTGGAAATGGTGTTGCAATCCAAATTGGCACTGTTTAAAGATTGCCTTTGCGAAGTGAATGAGGAAGAGGATTGATGTGCACCTTTTTCCCGCAAAGACATACCAATGAAGAGGAAGGGGAAGCTATCCAGCTAACCTTTTCGGATTTTCATCCAATGATGCAGCAAAAAGGAGAAATGTAGCATGTCGATGCCGAACATCCCGAATCTGAATCCCAACATTGAAATTGACAGAAATGACGCCGTCAACATTATTCTTTCTTCCATTGGCATGGAAGAACTGAGCTTGGCGCACATTCTCAATGCGGAAGCAGAAAAAATCCAGTTTGCACTGGGTACGCTGGAAACTGCTCAGGGTACCGCTGCCGGAATGGATCAGATTCTGGAGACCAACCGACTGGCCGGTAAGATGGTTCGCGATGTGATTAAGAACCAGATGTTGCTGGCAATGAAGATGGAAGACACGGTAAGTCTGGCTGAAAATGTGGCAGCCGTAAATCCCGTAATTCCTACCACCTAAAATAAACACAAGGAGCGGTTACCTGCGTGGAGCGGGGCCGCTCCGCTTTTATAGTTGGGGCGCATATTTTTTTGCTAGCATACAGGCATTTTTGTAGAGAACATTAATTTCGCTGATGATGTGCTGTATACGTTCTTCCAGGATCTTGGCTTCCGATTCATATGCGGCACGCCTTTTTCTCAGTTCATCTGCCTGCTGAGTCAAGGCAGCCCGAAGTGACTTGACGTCTGAAGTGGCTATGCCGGGCTCCTGTAGGGGTTTGGCTGCTGCCGTCAACGCCAGTATCTCACGGCCTAGTGCATCCGCCTGACGATTAAATTGGTGAAGCTCCTGGGTGAGATCCTCATGCCGCAAATAAATTTTCTGTGCTTCTTCTTGTATGTGCTTTGCGTCAGCTTTGGGCAAGTGGTCTGCAATCACCTTACAGTTGTTCAGCCGTAACTCAATAGCTTCAATGGGGTATTTTTCATGAGAATAATGGTTTTCTAATGGGGGTAATTCCTCAGAAAAGCGAATAAGCTGGGATGGATTGGAACGCATAGCCTCGTTGCGAGGCTTTAGAGATTTGAGGATCATTTTGAATCGTTCCATTTCTAAACACCTCCTTGAAGCATCTTATTCTAACCCATGCTGGGATATGAAGTACGCTTGATATCAGAATTTTTCATTTGGTTTAGAAAAACTGACTTTACTGCAAAAATATTGGAGAAGTCTATAATACAATATGCCACCAATACTCATACGCAGCCTTAAAAAAGTGAATCTCCCTCTTTAACGGAAGATTCACCCCATATTATAAATAGCACCAGGTGGATGTGAAGGGCAAGCCAATTGATGCATTTATCCAAATAGATTTTCAATAGTAATAGAAAAATTCTGCCTCATCCCAATTCAGTGGGGAAAAATCCGGCTTATAGTTCAGTTTCATCCCTTTCTAGAAGTTCTTTTACCGCAGATTCAATCAGAGAGGCAGCACCATCTGTCCCAAAGGTTCCGGTATCTACAATCAGCGAATAGTTGCCCATTGCACCCCAGTCTCTCTGGGTATGCGCATTATAGTACTTCCCGCGAATTTTATCCGTCTTGACCACTAGTTTTCGGGCTTCGGACTCACTTATCTCTAATGTGCGTACAGCTCGGGCTATTCGCTTATCTAAATCCGCCCGAATAAATACACTCATCACTTGCAGTACATTGCTGCATTCTCCCAGCACATAGTCTGCACAGCGGCCCACGATCACGCACGGTCCCTTTCCTGCAAGATGTCTGATGGCGTCGCACTGAGCTTCATATACCCTAGTGTGTATGGGCAATACAAGTGCTGGATCATCTCGATACATATAACCGCTACCGTAAGGATCACCCAAGCGGAAAGGTTTGGCCCGTTCGTCGCAGTCCTGCACAATTTCTCGGCTCAGGTTGGTTCGCTCTACGGCATGATCAATCAGATCCCGGTCGTAATAGGGAATTTCCATCCGTTGCGCTACTTTGCGCGCTACTTCTGAACCACCGCTACAAAATTCACGGCCAATAGTGATGACCCATGCCTTTTTCATCGCAAACCCTCCTCTTTCCTTGTATTTTATGCGTCGTCAAGGAAATTAAAAACCGCCGACAAAAATTGCCGGCGGCCCTTCCAAGCTATGCTGTTTTATCTATATTCATCTGCTCTGCCCCGCCGCAATGCTCATCCAGTAAACCGGGTTCGCTTTGTCTCTGTCAACAACTCAGCGCTCTTTGTTTCGGAATTTCGCTCAAATTCAGGGGGAACTGTTCTCTTTGCTCGAGTTTCCATTCTCCGCTTCTTCAGAATATTCTGCCATTGAGTGTGAATGTACAACTGAAAACTGATTTCACTACAGAAAATCCAAATTCATTGTACTTTCTTCTGGCAAGATTCCCTTCCGAATATTTACGGAGTTTCTTTCCATCTGTTTCGGAGTTATGGCTCTCATCCGCGTTTCGGATTCATGAAACCTTCTTTTCTTCGGATCTACGATTCTCTATATGAGCGACGTCTGTTTCCGAAACCTTCGAAACTCTCACTAATGAAACTCTTAATTCAGAACGTTTTTTCCTTAGAGCTCTTTATGAGCGCCTCATCTGCTGGGGCTTTGATCTATGCTAATCATTGCCAGGGACAAAGCAGATGAACCTTTCTGATGGATCGTAGTACATCGGACTCGCCCCTTTCTCATTTCGTCAATTTGCCTTGGACCAGGTTACCGGGTCTCCTTTCTGTTCCGGTCTTGCTATTTGGGCCACTTTCCTATGGTTTCCAATCTACCGGAACGATAGCGACTCTGCGCTCGGTCTCCTTTTTCCTTTTTCCCTTGGCTTGATTTAATGATATCACAGCTTCTTGCATATGTCAATAGGATTTTAAAAAAATCTTCGATTATTTTTTTAAATTATGGGCAGTATTGACCGAATTATTGAGTTGTTTTTGATAATATAGTTCGTTTTTTTATTTCAATTTACTGGGGATGTATTTAATTGTTTCTGTTGGTTTTGAAAAGACGGCAGCGCAGAAAGTGCGCAAGCCGTCTGTGTCGAAAAATAAAATGTGTTTTGATGTACACAAGGAAAAAATTTAAAGCCTGAGCAGACCAAAGGACTGAAGCAACATCATAAACAACATAATGGGTGCGACTACACGAATCATAACGATGTACAGCCTGCGCCGGTGGAATTTACAGCCGGTAATGCAAACCTCGTCGATGACGGTATTAGGCTTGGCCACCCAGCCGATGAGCACACAGGTAAGGAGCGCCACCAGCGGCATCAGACAGTTGTTACTGATGTAGTCCATCAGATCCAGAATCTGCCCCACAGTGCCGTTGGGCAGCGTAAGCTTAAAATAGAAGATATTGTAGCCCAGACAGACCACGATTCCCATGATGATGCCATAGGCAAGCACGATGAGCGTACTCTTCTTTCTGGATATGGTGAAGCGATCCATGAGGCTGGAGACGATGGCTTCCATCACTGATACAGAAGAAGTGATCGCTGCAAAAGTGACCATCAGGAAAAAGAGTGCACCGATAACTGTACCTATGCCGCCCATGGCCTGAAAAATTTTGGGCAGTGAAATGAACATCAGTCCAGGGCCCTGAGACATACCTTCCTGTCCCATAAAGGTGTACACAGCAGGGATGATCATCATGCCTGCAAGCAGTGCCACAAGGGTATCAAAAAACTCAATCTGATTGATGGATTTCATCAAATTGGTTTCTTTCCGGGCATAGGAACCGTAGGCCACCATAATACCCATGGCCACACTGATGGAGTAAAACAGTTGCCCCAGCGCGTCTACCAGTATAATTAGAAAGGCATTGAGGTCTATTCCGCTGAAGTTGGGCACCAGATAGATTTTTAATCCCTGCAGGCCCGTGCGAGTGATACCCTGAGCATCGGTATGACGCAGCGTTAAGGAAAAGATGGAAATTCCCACTACCAGCACCAGAAGTATGGGCATGAGGATCTTGCTGTAATTTTCGATACCTTTGTTCACGCCGTTATATACCACAAAGCCTGTCAGCATCAGATACACGATCATCCATAGAATGGGTTGCATTCCGCTGGCAGTATAGCTGGAAAAGTAACCATCCTGAGCTGCCGCTACGCCGTTACCTGTAATAAATACCGAGAGATACTTCAGTACCCATCCTCCGATGGAACAGTAATAGGGTAAAATAATTACTGGAACCACGCAGGCCATCACACCAATGCCACCCCAACGGGGGTGGATTTTTCCATATGCAGTAAGTGGGCTCTGGCGCGTCTTGCGCCCGATGGCAATCTCCGTTACCAGTAGCGTAAAGCCAAAGGTCAGTGCAAGGATGATATAACAGAGGATGAATACGCCTCCGCCGCCTTTTGCCGCCAGATAGGGAAAGCGCCAGATGTTTCCAAGGCCTACCGCACTGCCTGCCGCAGCCAACACAAAGCCGATGGAGCCAGTGAAACTGCCACGCTTTTTTTTCGTTTCCATTTCTCAATACCCCCAAAACAGTGATACTGATTTATTATACACGCCCTCTATGAGTTTGTCACCCAATATTTACAATAATTTGGAATATTTCCGGCTTTTCTCTTGTTTCAATTCTTCTGTGGCTGTTTATCTATTTCGTTGGAGATTATTATATTTAAGGAGGACAAAGAAATGAAGTATGTATGCGATCTTTGCGGTTGGGAATATGACGAAGCTCTGGGCGATCCGGACAATGGTATCGAGCCTGGTACGAAATTTGAAGATCTTCCCGAGGATTTTGTCTGCCCCCTGTGTGGCGCGGGAAAAGAGAGTTTTTCCGAGGCTTGAGAGCCCTGTGCAATGAAAAGCTTTTGCTGAAATTATCCCTTCAAAGATCATTGAGAGCGCGGTTTATTTTCTAGCCGCGCTCTTTTTGCGTCCAAAAATATTCAAGGTTGTGGGTCCCAAATTTAGCCAACATGAGTTTGGGGTGGATAAACAACAGTGCTCATGCTGACCTTTCTTAGAGTTTATTTTAAAATATTGCAGTGGATAGATAGAAAAAAACCTGCAGCCTATTAAGACAGGTTTCCTAATTTCGCAGTGTTATACACTCTTTCAGAAACCTTCGTC
Organism: Clostridiales bacterium; assembly: GCA_019419995.1. Lineage (GTDB taxonomy): Bacteria > Bacillota > Clostridia > Christensenellales > Aristaeellaceae > SFTH01. Next base: position 14,899 of record JAHZHZ010000025.1, on the reverse strand, counting down.
GAATCTGCTTATCTGTGAGCATTGCCGGAAATTGTGGTTGTCCAAGACTATCGTTTTTTGATGTTATTTGTCGTTATTTTCTTTTTATTGAAAATAATCGCTGAATTATTCCGGGTATTAGTTGACTATTGGTAAAAAGCATGCTAAAATAGTCGTATTGAGTTAACATGAGAAGAGATTCGCAGTAAGCTAAGGAGTTACTGCAGATCCCTTAACAGCTCACTATTGAAACGTTTTTCCTGAATGCAGGAAAATATAATAAGGAGGAACTACTCATGAAGAAATTGTTGTCTCTGGTTCTAGTACTGGTACTGGTGCTGTGTGCCGGCGCTCTCGCCTTTGCAGAAGAGGAAAAGCCGCTGGTAGGCATTTCCTGCCCCTACAACCCCACCGGATGGGTGGCGGCCGTGCAATGGTCCGCTGAAACCACCGCAGAATCCCTGGGCATGAACTACATCATGAGCGTGGCCGAGTCCGAGGCCCAGCAGGCTTCCGATCTGGATATGATGATCGAGCAGGGCTGCGAGTACATCATTCTGTTCCCCTTCAACGACACGCTCGAAGCAGCTGCGCAGCGCGTCATGGATGCGGGCATCACCCTGTTGGACTTTGACCGCACCTTGGGCGCCACCGAGCCGGATTACTATCTGGCGGGCGACAACTATCAGATTGGCGTTCTGGGCGCTGAGTACATCGCTGAGAAGCTGGGTGGCAAGGGCAAAGTTGTCATCACCACCATCCCCTCCTACGGTGCCATCTTTGATGAGCGCGTACAGGGCTGCCGTGACACCCTGGCCGAGAAGTATCCCGACATTGAGGTGATCGGTGAGTATGCAGCCGACAACGCAGCCGCTGAAACTGGTCTGGCGCTGATGACTGATATCCTTACTGCCAACGAGCATATCGACGGCGTCTACAGCTGCGATGATGAACTCTCCACCGGCATGCTCAAGGCTATTGAAGAGCAGGGCCGCCTGGGTGAGGTCAAGGTTATGACTGGCTGCGGCGATGGACAGGCCTACTTCAAGCTCATGGACGAGTACAAAGATAAGATTTGGCTGTCCACTCAGACCTATGCTCCTTACATGATGGGTGATCTGGTACGTCTGTGCCAGGGCCTGATCGATGGCGAAACCTATGAGCAGACTACCATCATTCCGCCGGAGACCTTGGATTACACCAACTACGCCGACTGGATGGAGCGCAACGGCGTTACCGAGGACGCGCCCTTCTAATCCCGCAAGAACAAACCGTCATGCAGAGGGGCCCTGTGCCCCTTCCGCCTCAAAATCGAATTTTTTGACGGCCCTGTGGGCGGGGGGAATTCCCCGCCCACAGTTGCGATTGATCCAGCCCGGCATGCGCCCAGATGCCCCATGGGCGGGCGGCGCATTTGCATCTCTTTCCTTCGGGGAGGAGAGACACCCATGAAGCGAGGTAATTCAAATGGCCGAACTTGCGCTGCAAATGAGCGGCATTGTGAAAAAATATGGCGGCGTTCCCGTGCTGAAAAAAGTGGATCTGTCCATTAAAAGCGGCGAGATTCATGCACTCCTGGGAGAAAACGGTGCCGGAAAAACTACATTAATGAACATATTGGGCGGCGTTACGCCCATGGACGAAGGAAGCATTCAACTCTTTGGCCGTACGGCGAACATTCATTCTCCGTTGGATGCCCAGAATGCGGGCATTGCCTTTATACACCAGGAACTCAATGTAGTCAATGACTTAGCGGTCTATGAAAACATGTTCCTGGGCAGCGAACTGCGCAACCGCTTTGGACGGTTGAATATCAAGAAAATGTGTGAGGAGACTCAGAAAGTCTTTGAGCGCATGAACGTTTCCATCAATCCGCGCACGATGATGCGAGATCTGGAAACTTCCTACAAACAGATCGTGGAGATCGCAAAATCCCTTTTGCGCAATGCAAAGCTCATTATTATGGATGAGCCGACAACATCTTTGACGCAGAAGGAAATTGACAATGTATTTTCGATCATGCGCAACCTGACCAAGACTCAGGGCACAACGATTATATTCATATCCCATAAGCTGGGTGAAGTGGTGGAATTCTGCGACAGTTATACGGTGCTGCGCAATGGTGAAAAAGTCAATGATGGCTCTATTACCCAGGCGGATGGCTCTAAGATTCCCCAAACGGAAATTGCCAGGATGATGGTGGGCCGTGATGTGCTCAGCGAGGATGTTTACCAGCATCGCCCGGAGGGTGAGGCCTACTATAAAGTCGAAGGTTTGTGCGTGGGTAACGACGTGCGCAACGTCAGTTTTGAACTGCGCAAGGGAGAAATTTTAGGCATAACGGGTCTGCTGGGCGATGGTAAGGAACAGTTGGTGCGCTGCCTGTTTGGGGATTTGCCCAAGACAGCCGGACGGGTATATCTCAATGGCGAGGAGATCAATATCACCCATCCTGCCCAGGGCCGAAAGAGGGGCGTGGGCTATTTGCCTCCCAACAGGAAGGAAAATGCCATCATCAAGGATCTTTCCGTGCAGGAAAATCTGACCATAGTCACCATCGAAAAGTGTCTCAATGGGTTCCAGATTTCCCGTCGCAAAGAGCGGGAAATGATGCAGCGCTTCAAAGAGCGCCTATCCATAAAGGTGCACAATTTCGATAACCCCATTACCAGCCTTTCCGGCGGAAATCAGCAGAAGGTTGTGCTGGGCAAGTGGCTCAACGCCGAGCCCCAGGTGATGATTCTCACTAACCCCACTCAGGGCGTAGACGTGGGTGCGAAAAATGAAATCTATCTGGAGATGATGAAGCTGGCCCAGACTGGTGTGGGCATCATTGTAACCTCCGGCGAAGCTCAGGAAATCATCCGCACCTGTGACCGGGCGCTGGTGATGTATCACGGCGAGCTCCGAGGCGTGCTCAACCGCGATCAGCTCACCGAAGAAAACATTATGATACTTTCCACGGGCGGCACGCTCAGCGAAGAAAAGTAAGGAGAGGTAGATCATTATGCAGGCGACGGAAACTTTGTCCTCTAAGCAGAAGTTTAAAAAATTTCTGAGCGAATACAACATTCTGCTGGTGACCCTGTTGATGGTGGTCATTTCCACCTGCCTGAAGGGCTTCACCTTCCTGTCCCTCAATAACGTCATCAACATCATCCGTTCCAACGCGGTTATCGGCATGATTGCCTTTGGCATGGCTTTCGTGATTATTACCGGTAACATCGATTTGTCCGTAGGTGCGGAAATGGTGGCCGTGGCAGCGTTGTCCATTACGGTAGTGAATCTGACCAACAGTGCCGTACTGGGTGTGATCACTGCTTTCGTGGTGGGCATCGGCTTCTCCCTGATTACGGGCTTAATCATCACAAAGGGCCGCGTACCATCCTTTATCGTCACCCTGGGTTTTCAGTATATCTACCGGTCAGTGCTTACCTATGCCCTCAACGGTGGCGGTGTGACCACGAAAAACGAGGGCTATCTGGCCATCTCCTCCACTAATCTCTTTGGGGTCATTCCCCTTCAGATCGTCTATTTCTTCCTGATGGCCTTCATTTATTGGTATATTTCCCGCTATACAACTCTGGGCCGGCGCATTTATGCGGTGGGTTCCAATGAAAAGGCATCCCGGCTTTCGGGCATCAAGACTGATAGGATCAAGATTATGGCTTTTGTGCTGCTGGGCATAGCCATTGCAGTGGCAGCCATAGCAGAGAGCTCCCGCATGGGTTCCATCAATTCCACCTCTTCCGGTACCTCCTATGAACTCAATGCCATTGCGATGGTGGTTATCGGAGGCGTAGCCATGGAAGGTGGCAAGGGCAAGTTGAGCAACACCATGTTTGGTGCTTTCATCTTTGGAATGATTTCTAATATCCTGACGTTGATCGGCATCAATACCAAGTTGGTCAATGCTGTCAAGGGCGCGATCATCATCATCGCCGTTCTGCTGCAGCGCGGCAATAAGAACAGCAACTGATCCAATGCGTACAGCGGGCTCAGCCCGTGAATAAAAAATTAATTCAGTCAAATGAAACGGAGGAACAAACCATGAAAATCGGCATTGATTCTTATTGCTATCACAGACTTTTTGGCGAAGTGTACGACATGCAGGAAAAGCCCGAGAAGCTGGCTACGGTGGATGAGTTCCTGGATTATGCCAAGTATCTGGATGTGGATGGCGTTTCGCTGGAAACCTGCTTCTTGCCCTCTCTGGATGACGCCTATTTGAAGGATCTGGGCGATAAGCTCAAGGCCTATAACTTTGATACTGTGTTTGCGTGGGGCCACCCCAATGGACTGGAGCGCGGACTCAATCCCGAGGCTTTTGCGGAAATGAAGTCCCTGATTCCCAAGACCAGACTGTTGGGCACGGACGTGATGCGTATTACCGGCTCTGCTTTCGATTGGCGCCATGAGAACCACCGGGATCACATCGCCCGTCTGGTGCCTATGTACAAGGAAGCTACCAAGATTGCTGAGGATAATGGCGTGAAGCTGGCGGCAGAGAACCACATCGACTTCACTTCCGATGAGATGCTGGAGATGATCCAGGCGGTGGATTCTCCCAACTTCGGCATTAACTTTGATACCGGTAACTTCCTGCGCCTGCTGGATGACCCGGTAGCGGGCATGGAAAAGCTAGCCCCCTATGTGTTCTCCACCCATCTGAAGGATCTGAAGATGCATCCCACGGCTAAACCCACGGATTGGTACTTCTTCTGCGGCGTGCCGGTAGGCATGGGCCTGGTGGACAACGACAAGTTGGCTCAGTTGTTGAGCAAGGCAGGTTACAAGGGCTTCCTGGCTGTAGAAATCGACTGCCCGGCGCCTGAATGGATGAATATGGAGAAGGAAGCTATCGCAGTTTCCGTTTATAACCTCAAAAAGATCGGCAAGAAGTACGCCTAAGTTCTTGCAGCCGTATAAATTAGGAGGATTAATATGAAAAAAGTACTCAATGTCGCCATGATCGGCGGCGGCTTCATGGGAAAAGCCCACTCCAACGCCTGGAAAAAGGTCAACACTTTCTTCGATGCACCCTTCAAGGTCAACCTGAAGGTGATTGTAGGCAATCACACCAAGTTGGAAGACTTTGCTGCCAACTGGGGCTATGAAGAAGTCAGCTATGACTGGCGTGAAGTGGTGAAACGGCCGGACGTGGACATCATTGATATCGGTACGCCCACTTACATGCATCACGATATGGTGTTGGAAGCTGCCAAATATGGTAAGCACATCGTTTGCGAAAAGCCCTGCGGCATGAACTATCGGGAGTGCTGTGAGATGGCTGAGGCTGCGGAAAAGGCTGGCGTTGTGCACTATCTCAACCACAACTATCGCCGCGTGCCCGCGGTAGCCTTGGCCAAGAAGCTGATTGAGGATGGACGGCTGGGCCGCATTTATCACTGGCGCGGTGCCTATCTTCAGGACTGGATCATGGACGAGGATGCACCGCTTACCTGGCATCTGCGTGAGGACCGCGCCGGCGCGGGCGTGCTCTACGATCTGGGCTCTCATGCGGTGGACCTGGCCCGCTTCCTCATTGGCGAACCCGTGGCTGTGACTGCGCGGTTGGAGACCTTCATCAAGGAGCGCCCCCTGCCGGGAGCTGGCGCTGCTACCTTCTCCAAGGGCGAGAAGCTGGCCGACGCTCCGATGGGCGAAGTGACCGTGGACGATGCGGCTTTCATGCTGTTGGACTTTGAAAATGGAGCGCTGGGCGCCATTGAGACCACTCGCTTTGCCGGCGGTCGCAAGAATTTCAATGATTTTGAGATTTATGGCAGCAAGGGCAGCCTGAAGTTCAACTTTGAGCGCATGAACGAATTGCAGTTCTCCGATCTGACCCTTCCGCTGGAGGAGCAAGGCTATCGTACCATCCTGGTTACTGAGGGTGTGCATCCCTACATTTCCGCTTGGTGGCCCTGCGGGCACATCATCGGCTATGAGCATACCTTCGTCAATGCTTTCAATGATTTCCTCTGCGCTATTGCCGGCGACAAGGTAATTGCGCCCAACCTGATGGATGGTGCTGCGGATATCCGCGTGCTGGAAGCCGCCAAGATTTCCAGCGCCACCGGCCGCAGAGTTGCCATTGATGAAGTAAAGTGAATGCTTTCGGAGGCAGAACATGACAAAAGTAAAACTCGCTCCGCTGGTTTTTGCGGAGATCAATGAGCGGGAAAAAGGCGAATATGCCGAGCAGATGAAACTTCTGGAGCAGATGTACGGTGATGTGGCAGAGTTTCTGGAACCCACGGTAGTGGGTTCCAGCCTCCCGCAGGGTGCGGACGCTATCGTATTTCCTCAGATGATTTTCGCTGCCTTCCGTCATGATGATGAACTCAAGGCATATGACCTGCCCATGGTGGTTCTTACCAGCAAGTTCGGCACTGTGGAAATGTGGGACTGGGAGATTGTGACCTACCTGAGAGACCTGGGTCTGACAGTATTTTCGCCCTACAGCATCGAGATGGGCAAAACTGTACTGCGTGCTCTGGGTGTCAAGCATGCGCTTAAGGCCGGCGCGAAGTTCCTGATGTTCCAGGATACCCCTGGTGAGGGCATGCAGGCCAACATTTTCAAGAAGTTCTACTGGTGGGAGAACAGCTCTACCGAGACCATGGAAAAGGTGTTCGGCTGCAAGCTGATCTATCGCAGTTGGAAGGAGCGCGGTGAACGGGCAAAGCAGATTTCCGATGAAGAGGCTCGTCGGGTTAGCGCTGATTGGGACGTACATCAGGAGGGCGTGTGTGAAGAAGCCTTCCTGCGCGCGGTGAAGATCTACATATCCGTCAAGGAAGTCATCGATGAAATTGGTGGCGTAGAGGGCGTGGGCGCCAATTGCCTGAACGAATCCTTCAACTGTGACACCACCCCTTGCCTCGCATGGAACATGCTCTTTGAGCGTGACAACATCATCTGGGCCTGCGAAGGTGACACGCTGACGTTGCTGTCTACCTATGTGATCTACCGTTCCATCGAGAAGCCTATCATGATGACCAACCTCTATCCCTTCCTGGTGGGCATGGCTGCGCTGGCTCATGAACGCATCGATAAATTCCCGGATATCGATGATCCGGATAATCATGCGCTGGGTGTACATTGCGGCTATTTTGGCTTTGTGCCTCGGAAATTCTGCAGCGAATGGACTCTTCGGCCGAAAGTACTGGAGATTGTCAACGAAAAGGCGTGCATGGCAGATTGCCGCTTGCCCACCGGTCCCATTACCCTGGCCAAGATTTATCCTGGCTTTAAGAAGCTGTCCGTCATCAAGGCTGAATTGGAGAAGTACGTGCAGTATCCCGGCTCCGATTGCCGCAACGGTGCGCTGATTCGCTATCGGGATGGCCACAAGGTCATGGACAACCTCTGTTCTCATCACAGCCTGATTATCTCCGGCGATGTAGCCCCCCAGCTCAATCAGCTGGCCAAGGTGTTCGGCTGGGAGGTCACCGAGCTGTAAGTTAAATCGACTCGCTTCAAAGGAGATGGAAGCATATGAGCAAAGTGGCATTGATCGGTGCCGGTAGCATGGTTTTCACCAAGCAGTTTTTGAACGATATGTTCAATACGCCCTGCATGGCCGGCAGTACCTACGCACTGATGGGTCCGACACTGTGGAAACTGGAAAAGATGAAGCAGTATGCAGATCAGATCATTGAAAAGAACCATATCGATGCCCATATCTATTGCACTACCGATCGCAGAGAGGCTCTGAAGGATGCGGATTTTGTGATCCTTACCTTCCAGATCGGAGGCAACGCAGCCTATACTCACGATATCGAAATTCCCATGAAATATGGGGTGGATCAGTGCATCGGAGACTCCATGGGTCCCGGCGGCGTGTTCAGAGTTCTGCGCACTGCACCGGTAATGCTGGGAATCTGGGAAGACATGAAGGAACTGTGTCCTAATGCCTATGTACTTAATTATGTCAATCCCATGGGCGCGGTATGTACCATGCTGGCCCGTGCTACTGGCATGAAAGTGGTGGGCTTGTGCCACGGAGTGCAGACCACGATGGATTTGATTTCTGGCTATACGGGTATTCCCAAGGAGGAAATTGATTTCATCAACGCTGGCATCAACCACATGGACTGGTTCTTGACGCTTACTCATAAGGGACGGGATCTCTATCCCATTCTGCGTGAGAACATGGAAAAGCCCGAGTACTACAAAAATGAAAAGGTGCGCGGAGAAGTAATGCGCCAGTGTGGTTACTTCATGACGGAGTCCACAGGCCATCTTTCCGAATACTTGCCCTGGTTCCGTAGCAGCGATCGCGCTCTGGCGCAGTACTGCGACGAGCCAATGTTTGGCGGCGAGCATGGTGCTTATCTGAAGTTCTCCAGAATGATTCAGGAGAAGTTTAAAAATACCGATGTTCTGAGCATCGAATCTGGTGAGTTGGAGCCCCGCTCTAAGGAATATTGCTCCTACATCATTGAAGCTATTATTACTGGCAAACCCTTCCGCTTCAGTGGAAACGTGTCCAATCGAGAGGGTTACATCACCAATCTGCCCACGGATGCTACAGTGGAAGTGCCCGTGTATGCAGATCAGTACGGCTTCCATCCCACCTACATTGGCGCGTTGCCCTTGCAGTTGGCCGCTATGAACCAGTCTAATTTGACCAGCCAGGGGCTGGCTGCTCAGGCTGCCATTGATGGTGATCCTGAACTGGCTTACTGGGCCATTGCCATGGATCCGCTCACCAGTACGAAGCTGACGCTCAATGAGTGCCGCAACATGGTGGCGGACATGTTTGAGGCAGAAAAAGAATGGCTGCCTCAATTTGAGGGCAAGCCCTTCCGACGGCTCAACGACATCCATGTGCCCGAAGGTACGGTACCGGTTCCGGTGCCTGAAGATCCGGCGCTGGCCATTAATAATCGCTTTGCAAAACTGGCCGAATAATCTGGCTCCGACCCTGCGCTTTACAGCGCAGGGTTTCGGCGTAAAAGGCGTATAAAAACGCTTTAATAGCCACCGAAAAGAGATTAAGGGCACCAGCCGTATAATTTTGAGACAGGAGGTATGCTGCTTATGAAGCGACCCGTTACCATCTGTTCCGGTCAATTTGGGGATATTCCCTTTGAAAAACTGTGTGCCATCATGCACGAAATGGGTTATGAAGGTTTGGAATTGGCCGCCCAGGCCCACATCGACGTGAACCGCATCGTAGCGGATGAGGACTATCGCCGCAACTTTGAAAAGACGCTCAGCGACAATCAGCTCATCATTTCCGCCATCTCCTGCCATCTGATGGGACAGTGTGTAGGTGATAATTGGGATCCGAGGCTGGATAACTTTGCTCCTGCAGAGCTGGCAGGTAAGCCCGAGGCCATTCGAGCTTGGGCTGTGGAGGGCATGAAGACGGCAGCCCATGCGGCCAAGCTGCTGGGCGTGAAGGTGGTTACCTGCTTTCTGGGTTCTCCCATCTGGGCGTACTGGTACTCCTTCCCCCAGACTACACCTGAAATGGTGGAGGCGGGGTATCAGCGAATTAAGGAATTGTGGACGCCCATCTTCGATGTATATGACGAGTGTGGTGTGAAGCTGGCGCTGGAGGTGCACCCCACGGAAATTGCCTTTGATTACTATTCTACCCGACGTCTGCTAGAGACGATTGATTACCGACCCACCCTGGGTATTAACTTTGACCCCAGCCACCTGCTCTGGCAGGGTGTGGATCCGGCTCTCTTTGTGCGGGCCTTTAAAGATCGCATCTATCACGTTCACATGAAGGACGTGCGCCTGAATCGAGATGGTTTGTCCGGCATACTGGGCTCCCATATCGAATTTGGCGATACGCGCCGGGGCTGGAATTTTGTTTCTCTGGGCCATGGCCATGTGGATTTTGATGCCATTATTCGGGAATTGAATCAGATGGGCTACCATGGTCCCTTGTGTGTGGAATGGGAGGATAGCGGCATGGAGCGCATGCGCGGCGCAGCAGAAGCACTGGAATTTGTCAACCGTGTGAACTTTGAACCTTCGGATGTGGCGTTTGATGCGGCACTGAAGACAGATTAAAGGAAGAAGTTCTATCAGGGAGGCGGACTGGAAGCTGAACTTTGGACCGCCTCCCTCCGGCGGCGTCCAAACGGATTCCTCCCCCGTGCCCCGTAGCGGCCTGCGCGCCGATATTAACAACGGAGGAAACAATCATGACTAAACCGGCAAACGGTATACTTGCGGAGATCCGGCGCAGGGACCTGTTGGAAATGCTCAATGCAAAGGGGCATGTGACGGTGACCGAACTGTGTGAACACTTTCAGGTATCGCCGGCAACCATCCGAAATGATCTCAATGAACTGGAAGCCATGAAGTATTTGCGGCGTACCCATGGTGGTGCGCTGTCCCTTAGCGGCGGAACGGAGCTTACCTCCAGCGAAAAGCTGGAACTGCATGCGCAGGAAAAACAGGCCATTGCTCAGACCGCTCTACCCTACATTCGTCCTGGACAAGTGATAGCCATTGATACCGGTACCACCACCTTTGAACTGGCACGCCTTATTACCGGCATTAGGGGTCTTACCGTCGTTACCAATGATTTAAAGATTGCTCTATATCTGGAAGAAAACAGCGAAAATTCCGTGATCCTGCTGGGCGGAACCGTGCGGAAAAAATTTCACTGCACTGTGGGCCGTTCTGTGTTGGATCAAATGGATCAGTTGCACGTGGACACTCTGTTCCTGGCCACCAATGCCATGGATATTCAGCGGGGATTGAGTACACCCAGTATCGATACTGCGGATGTGAAGCGTAAAATTCTGCTTAGCGCTCGTACTCGTATCCTTCTGGCAGATTCCAGCAAGATTGGCTGTGAGTCCCTCGCCCGCTTTGCCACCCTGGATGAACTGGATATTTTGATCACTGATTCTGGAGCTGACCCGGATTTTGTTCGGCAGCTTCAGGCCCAGAATGTTCGTGTTATCATGGCCTGACGCATCTGGTCTATCCAATCGCGGTATGGCATGTGCTATCCTGCGGTTCGTATATCTCCCCGGCAACTTTCGTCGGGGAATTTTCAGGTTAAATCTACTCATTTCTCACAAAAAAGGTCCGTATATGATTGAAATATTCCAAAGAGAATGTTATAATCAACAATAAATAATAAAAAACAATAATAAACAAAAACAGAGAGGAGGAAAGAACAATGGCCGGAAGAAAACTGTTTATGGCGGTGGACTTAGGGACGAGCTTTATCAAGACGGGCGTATACGATCTGGAGGGCAAGTTTCACGCAGGGGCCAGTGAGGCGGTGCAGGATGAGCGGCCGGGTCCGGGCATCTTCATTCAGCGGGGAGAGATGTTGTATCAATCGGTGTTGAACTGCCTGAAAAAGACGGTGGCTGCGCTGGGCGAAGAAGCGCAGGATGTGTGTGCCATGGCATTTACAGGACAGATGGCGGGTTCCATCGGCGTGGATGAAAATTGGGGCGATGTAACAGGCTGGTCTTGCTCCATGGATAGCCGCTACCTTCCCTATGCGGACCGTCAGCGGGAGAAGTTTGGCGACGAGTTGTTCTCCATCGGCGGTACCAACGCACCGGTGATGTGTTCCAAATATGATTGGTTTAAGCAAGACTTTCCTGAAGAACACGCAAAAATTGCTAAGTATGTGATGCTCAATGGCTACATGATCGGACGGTTGTCCAGACAGTCCGTTGCGGAGGCGAAGATTGATGCTAGCTTGATCACCTGGACGGGCATGGCGGACATCCGGCGCCACGAATGGTCTCCGAAACTGTGTGGAGATATGGGGATTGACATGACGTTGTTGCCCCAGATCACCTCCAGCACCACCGTAGGCGGTTATCTGGATGAGTCTGTCGCCAGGGAGTTGGGGCTCAGGCCGGGCCTGCCCCTGGTGATGGGTGCAGGCGATAAGGTCAGTGGTTGCGTGGGCGCAAATGTGCTGGGAGAGGGTGAGATGATTTTTGAGGCCTCTTCCTATGGCGCCATCTCCTGTTTGGCAAGTGAGGCACGCATGGATGCCGACACTCGCAATTACGACATTATTAGTACAGCAGATGGGGAGCGCTACTATGCCCACAAGTATATTCAGGGTTCAGGCATCGTCATCGACTGGTTTGCCAGGGAATTTTTTGGTGGAGAGAGCGATCTTAAGGCAGCCTTTGCGCGGGCAGAGGCGCTGGCGGCGCAGGTGAAGCCTGGCAGCGATCACCTGATTTCCATAGGATTGCTCAGCGGCAGTGCCATGCCCTTTGACAGTGAAATGCGGGGCATGTTCTTGGGCCACAGCCTCAACCATGGCCTGGGACACTTCTATCGTGCACTGCTGGAAGGCTTCAGCTATGACTTGGCGCTAACCCTGCGAAGCATTCACGCTCAGTATCCCCAATATGGAACTCGCCAGATCAAGCTTATCGGAGGCGGTGCGAAGTCCAGCATCTGGCCTCAGATGCTCAGCGATGTGACGGGGCACAGCTTCCACCTGCTTAGCCGGGATGATGTGGCTTTGTGGGGCGCAGCACTGCTGGCAGCGGCGGGTGTAGGTGAATTAGAGAGCATACAGGAGGCGGCTGGTCGGCACGTACACATGACCACAGCTTTCGTGCCCAATGAAGCAAACACCCGAATCTATGAACCCTATATTGAATATTACGGGCGCTGTATTCGTGAAATGCACGATCTGTATGCTAAGCTTAACACTCTCCCGTGAGGCTAACCCTTTAATAAATTAATTCGAAACAGGAAAGGAAGAAAAATTATGAATGAGAAACTCAACGTCTGCTTGATCGGATGTGGCCGTGCCGGCATGATCCATGCGCGCAACTATAAAAACAAGATTGAAAATGCTGCCATTGTGGCTTGCGTGGACGCGGTGGAAGCCGCGGCCCAGGCGGCTGCCGAGGAACTGGGCGTAAAAAAGGTCTTTACCGACTATCATGATATTCTTTCAGATCCCGAAATTCAGGCGGTGATCGTGGTAGCTCCCACAAATCTGCACCGGGACATCGTGGTGGACTGCGCCAATGCGGGAAAGCATATCTTCTGCGAAAAGCCCATGGCTATGACGGTGGAGGAGTGCGACGAGATGGTAGAAGCCTGCCGGCGCAACAACGTCAAGCTGCAGATTGGTTTCATGCGCCGCTTTGACGCCAGCTTCCGGGAGGCTAAACGCCTGCTAGATTCCGGTGCCATTGGCGATTTGGTACAGGTGCACTCCAACACGCGTGGACCTTCCAAGCCCCGTCCGTGGATGTTTGATATCAAAAAATCCAACGGCATTTTGGCCGAGGTCAATTCTCATGACATTGATGCTGTGCGCTGGATGGCAGGCAGTGACATCGATACCCTCTATGCCGTAGCGGGCAACTTCCGCAATCCTGAGGCCCGGGAGGAATATCCGGATTATTACGACAGCGTGCTGATGAGCGGCACCATGAAAAACGGTGTACACTTCGTTATTGACGGCGCGGCCTACGTCCAGTACGGCTATGATTCCAAGATGGAATTGATTGGCACCAAGGGCAAGATTAATGTAGGTCGCTCTGACAAGGAATTCGTACACTGCACCAGTGTGGAGGGAGGCACCCAGACCCCCTTCATCAACAGCTGGATGACGCTGTTCATTGACGCCTATCTGGCAGAGGATACGTCCTTTGTCAACGCCGTGCTCAACGATACCCCAACTGAGGTGACGGGCTATGACGGCCGCATGGCCGTGGCTACCGTACAGGCAGGCAACCAGTCTATCACCGAGCGGGCCATCAAGACTGTAAAATAATTCAGGAGGGAAAATACCATGCTGGCACTTCGACTCTATGGAGCCAACGACCTTCGATTGGAAGAAGTTGACGTACCTCAGATTAATGATGATGAAATTCTTTTAAAGACCGAGGCTGCTGCCGTATGCGGTACGGACGTGCGCATGTGGAAGAATGGCCAGAAGGGTGTAGATGAGGAGCATCCGCTGATCCTTGGCCACGAATTTGCAGGCGAGATTGTCAAGGTAGGTAAAAATGTCCCCTTCTACCGGGAGGGCATGCGTGTGGCTATGCAGCCCAACATTGGCTGCGGCATCTGTGATCGCTGTGTGGATGGCAAATTCCATCTGTGCGATGACTATCGTGCCTTCGGAATCAACATGGACGGCGCATTTGCCGAATATGTGAAGATTCCTGCCGATGCCGTGACCAGAGGCAACCTGATGGTATTGCCCGAGGGAGTTACGGCCGCGGAAGCCGCCGTTACCGAGCCCCTCAGCTGCGCCTATAACGGATTTACCAAGTGCTTTGTCAAGCCTGGCGAATATGCGCTGGTGGTGGGTGCAGGTCCTATCGGTTTCTGCCACGCGATGCTTTTGCACATGGCGGGTGCCAGCGTGCTGATGAATGACATTTCTGCCGAACGCCTGGCGGATGTGAAGGAAAAGCTGCCCTTTGTGGAGACCTACTGTGGCGACGATTTGGCGGGCTTCGTTAAGAAATGGACCAGGGGCCGCGGCTTAGATGTGGCGATCACGGCTTGCCCCGTGCCGTCGGTACAGGCGGCTATGCTGCCGCTGATGAACTATGGCGGACGCATCAATTTCTTTGGCGGAATTCCAGCCTCCAAACAGCCCGTGGCCATTGATACTAACATGATTCACTATCATGAGCTCTACGTTACCGGTTCTACGCGTTCCTCCATCGCCCAGTTCAGAAAGACGCTGGAGTTTGTATCCCTGGGACTTCTGAACGTTAAGGCCATGATTACTGACCGCTATCCCCTGTCCGACATTTTGAAGGCCTTCGACAACGCATCTCAGGCCAGGGGCATCAAGCACGTTATTGAATTCTGATTTTGTTCCCACCCCTCCGCAGATATTGGCGGAGGGGTGGAAGGAAAAAGGACAGGAGGTAGGAGAAGGAATGAAATTTGAAGCAGCAACGCAGCCAAC
>JAHZHZ010000024.1 GCA_019419995.1 Clostridiales bacterium | reverse complement strand
CCGGCCTCTTGAACCCCATTCAAGCACGCTACCAAACTGCGCTACACCCAGTCATCTGTCGGCCTCGCGCCAACAACGTATATTATACTTGCTCTTCTCGCCTTTGTCAATACATTTTCCAAAATTTTGATTTTATCGGCCAATAAATTCCTCTGCAACTGTTTGCCCCTGGCACGTATGTATCAGCCGGGAGAACCTGACGCATGCTAAATTCCCGGTCAAAGCTTGCCAAGGCCTGCCTTTTCTGTTACAATAATAAAGAATTTGAAAAAGGGGGCTTATTGTGTGAGCCAATATGTAATTGCACTGGATGCCATGGGTGGAGACCAGGCACCCGGAGCCATTGTCGAGGGCGCGCTGAGGGCCCTTAAGAAGTATGAGGACATCGATATTTTGTTGGCGGGGCCACGGGAACAGTTGGAAAAACTTACCGCTGGTGCACCGGAAGTTGCGAAACGTATCGACTTCTTAAATGCCAGTCAGGTTATTGAAATGGACGAAGCACCCATGCTGGCGGTGCGCACCAAGAAGGATTCCTCCATGGTGGTGGCAATGAATGCCGTGAAAGAGGGCCGGGCAGGCGCGGTGGTTTCTGCTGGATCCACGGGGGCGATTCTGGCCTGTGGCATGTTCCGCATCGGTCGCATTCCTGGATTGGAACGACCTGCTTTGGCTCCTGTGTTGCCGGGCCTCAAAAAGCGATTTATGCTCATCGACAGCGGCGCGAATGTGGACTGTCAATCCAGGTATCTGCTTCAGTTCGGTTTGATGGGCGCGGTGTACATGAAGAATGTGCTGGATGTGCCCGATCCGAGGGTGGGCCTGGTGAACATTGGATCGGAGGCCGAAAAGGGCAATAAACTCACCAAGGAAACTTTTGAATTGATGCAGCGCCAGAAGGGCTATCACTTTGCCGGCAACTGTGAGGCGAGAGATGTCTTTACCGGTGACTACGATGTGGTGGTGGCCGACGGATTTGACGGAAATATTATTTTAAAACATACCGAGGGATTGGCAAAGGCGCTGTTTGCTATGCTCCAGCAGGAGCTGATGGGAAATGGCTTGCGCTGTAAATTGGGCGCGCTGTTGGCAAAACCGGCATTCCGAACGGTGAAGCGGCGCTTGGACTACAACAGCGTAGGCGGTGCGCCGTTGCTGGGCGTAAATGGAGCGGTGGTCAAGGCGCACGGAAGTTCCGGTGCAGAAGCTATTGAAAATGCCATTGCACAGGCTCGACGCATGTTGGAAGGCGATGTGGTAGGTAAAATCCGTGCAGGTCTATCTGGCCTGGAGGAAACGCCTTTGGCAAATTGATGGGAGAAAAATGGAGGAGGAAGAAAAAATGAATGTTTTTGACAAAGTGAAGGAATATATTCTCATGCAGCTGCCGGTGAAGCCGGAGAAGGTGACCAGTGATGCGCGTCTGATTGAAGATCTGGGTGCGGATAGCGCCAATCTGATGATGCTGATTATGGATTTGGAAAATGAATACGATACCACGGTGGAGGATGAGGCTTTGGGCAACATCAAGACGGTGGGCGATGTGGTTTCCTACATCGAAAGCAGACTGTGATGAAAAGAAGGTTTTCATGAATATCAGGGTTCTGGAGGCAAAACTGGATTATCACTTTAAGGATACCAAGCTGCTGGAGACGGCACTGACACATCCCTCCTTCGGGGGGGATCATCATGTGCCCCACTACCAGCGCCTGGAGTTTTTGGGGGATGCCGTGCTGGAATTGGCCGTGAGCCGGTATCTGTTTTTTGAGCTTCCGGAGGTAGACGAGGGCAAGCTGACGCGCATACGCGCATATCTGGTTCGGGAAGAGACCCTCTGCAGGGCCGCAGAACGGCTCGGGCTGGGGGACTTTATTCGTTTGTCCGTGGGCGAGGAGCGATCGGGCGGACGGTCAAAACCGTCTATTTTGTGCGATGTGGTGGAGGCCGTGCTTGCCGCCGTGTATCTCGACGGAGGGTTTGATGCTGCGGTAGGAATCATTTCCATGATACTGAAAGAAGAATTACGACCGGAAGTGCTGAAAGATCATCTGGACGCCAAATCCCGCCTGCAGGAACTGATGCAGCGAGAAGGCGGCATGCCGGTTTATGAATTTATTTCCATGGAAGGTCCGCCTCATGCTCCGCTATTCAGCTATCGGGTGATGGATGGAGAGCGGGAACTGGGCTTGGGCCAGGGAACCAGCAAACAGAACGCGCAACAGGCTGCTGCGCGGGATGCACTCAAGAGAATGGGAGCGTTAGCTTAATTGAGATTGAAAAAACTGATTGTCCACGGCTTTAAATCCTTTGCGGATCACGTGGAAATCGTATTTGAAGATGGAATCACCGGCGTAGTCGGCCCCAATGGCTGCGGAAAGAGCAATATTGCCGATGCCATGAAGTGGGTTTTGGGTGAACAAAGCGCTAAATCACTACGGGGAGCGAAGATGGAGGACGTCATCTTTGGCGGTACGGAGAAGCGGAAGCGCCTCTCGTTCTGCGAGGTGACGTTAATCTTTGACAATGAGGATCATTCTCTGCCCATTGATTTTACGGAAGTTTCGGTCACTCGAAGAGTGTATCGCAGTGGTGAGGGTGAATATAAAATCAACGGTGCGGCATGTCGTCTGCGAGATATCATCGATCTTTTCCGCGATACCGGCATTGGTAAGGACGGCTATTCAATGATTGGACAGGGAAGAATTGATGAAATTCTCTCTGCAAAGTCTGAAGATCGCCGTCAGGTTTTTGAGGAAGCGGCGGGCATCGTCAAATTTAAGGCTCGCAAGCAGGATGCGCAGAGGAGACTGGAGAACACTACCCAGAACCTTAATCGTGTGGAGGACATTCTTTCCGAGCTGGAGGAGCGGGTAGAACCCCTGAAGACGCAGAGTGAGGCCGCACGGGAATATCTTTCCCTGAGGGATGAACTCAAGGGACTGGATCTGAATGTATTTCTTCTGCGCACCGAGCGCTATGAGGCCCGGATTCGTGAACTAAAGGAATCCGTAGAGAGTCTGGGCGAGGCAATTTTGCAGTCCAATCAGGAATTGGAAGAGAGCGGTGCGCAGCGGGAGGCCTGTCAGCAGGAACTGGAAATGCTGGAAGCTCAATCCGCATCCAAGCGGGAGACGGTTCAGGAGCTTATCCGACAGGTGGAAGCCCGGGAGGGTGCGGTGCGCGTCATGCGCGAACGCATATCATCGGGCGAAAAGGAGCGCAGCAGGCTGCTGGAGCAGAGGGATGCCGCCGGTCGTGGCCGTGAGGGCGTCTATGAGCGCATTGGAACCCTTTCCATGCAGATCCAGCGGGACGAGGAGGCCATCCGCACGCAGGGCGAGGAACTGTCCCGGCTTGAAAGCGAGCTGGAACAGGCGGAGCGGGCGCTGGCTGAACTGGAAGAAAAATCGGAAACCTTGAAGCAGCAGATCATCCAGGCAATGAACCGCCTGGGAGATGTGCGCTCTCAACGCGCCCGGCTGGGAGCGATGAAGACCGCGCTGGAGAATCAGCTGGAAAGCATGGAAGGTGACCGCGAGCGTGAGCAGGCTGGTGTGGATTCTCTGAATCAGCAGGTACAGGAAGCTCAGGAGCGCCTGGCAGAGGAAGAAGCGCGAAGAGCACAGCTCAGGGAACAGACCAATGCCCACAATGAGCGGGTACAGGATCTCAACGCACGCCTGCAGGCCCTTTCGGAACAGGTGACGCAGCTGCAAAGCCAGCGCCAGAGCGCCGATTCTCGCATGAAACTTTTGCGGGAGATGCAGCGGGACTATGAGGGCTATAATAATTCCGTAAAACAGGTACTTTTGCAGGCAAGGCGCATTCCTTCTTCGGGAGTTCACGGCGTTGTGGCGGATCTGATTCATGTGCCGGAAAAGCTGGAAAGGGCCATCGATATGGTTTTGGGCGGTGCACTGCAGAATGTGGTGGTGGACCGGGACGAAGACGCCAAGCGCATGATTGAATATCTGCGTGCCAATCGCTTTGGCAGGGCGACGTTCCTACCCATTTCTTCAGTGCGTGGTCGTACGCTCACGCCCCAGGAACGGCAGGTACTCTCGATGCCCGGATGTGTGGGCGTAGCTTCGGAACTGATCGAGTTTGATCCCAAATATCAGGGCGTGGCGGATAATTTGCTGGGCAGAACCGTCATTGCTCAGGATTTGACCAGCGGCATCGCCATCCAGCGCGCCGCCCGCTACCAGCTTCGACTGGTGACTTTGGAGGGCGACGTAATGCATTCCGGCGGTTCCATGACCGGCGGCAGCGTGCAGTCGAGGATGACGAGTCTCCTCTCCCGGAGCCGTGAGATTGAGGAAACGGAAAAGAAGTTGCAGGCCATAGGGACGGAGCTGAGCAAACTTCGCCAAACCTACGAAGGCCTTGATGGGGAGCGCAGCGCACTCAAGCGGGAGCGTGGGGAGCTCTTCGAAGAATTACATCAGCAGGAAGTACTTTGCGGGCGGGCCGATGCCTTACTCAAGGCAGCTTTGGATGAACAGAGAAGTAACAACGAGCGTGTGAGCCGCATTGCTGCTGAGCGCAGCAGGCTGGCCACTCAGCTGGAGGATGTGAGTGGATCACTGGCGGCGTTGGATGGTCAGCAGGAAGATGCAGAAACTTCTACTGGAAGCCGTCAGGAGGAAGTCAAAAGACTTCAGCAGGAGATCTTTGAAGGCAGAAGCCGGAACGAGGCCCTGCGCACCGAGGTATCTGACCGACGCGTATCCCTGGCGGAGGCACGCAGGGATCTGGAAGCAGCTCAGTCAGATCGGGACCGTCTATCCCAGCAAATTGAAGATACGGAACGCATTCTGCGGGAATCTGAAACCCGGCTTGATCAGTGCGAGGCAGAGCTGGCGCAGAATGCCGCTACACTGGAAGGGGAACTGAAGGAACTGGCAGATGAGAAGGGTAAGCTCGATGCTGCCAGAGAAGCTTTCAGCGTGGAGGATGAAAAGCGCACCAGCGCGCAGAAACGCTTGCAGGCTATCGGCGAACAGATTGACGCAGTGCGCGGGCGCCTGGATGATTTCAGCGACAGGCATCACCGAAGCGAACTGCAGTTGGCTCGCGTAGAAGGGGAGTATAAGCAGATCCAGGATCGCATCTGGGAAGATTACGAATTGACCTACGCAACGGCCGAGCCATTCCGTCAGCAGGATTTTAAACTTACGGAAGCTGAAAAGCGTATTTCGGCCATTCGCCAGCGCATTCGGGCCATGGGCACAGTGAATGTTGCAGCGGTGGACGAGTACAGGCGCACGCTGGAGCGGGTGGAGGAGCTTTCAGGCCAGCGAGATGACCTGGTTAAAGCCAGGACAGATCTGGAAGAAATTATCGCTGATCTGGAAAAGCAGATGGAAGAGCAATTCCGTGTACAATTTGCGCTGATTAATCAGAATTTTTCCCGCACGTTCACCAGCTTGTTTGGCGGAGGCAGGGCAGAACTGCGCTTGAGCGATCCCAAGGATGCCCTGAACTGCGGCATAGATATCGTCGCTCAGCCTCCTGGGAAAAAATTGCAGATGCTCTCGCTGCTCTCCGGTGGCGAACGTGCGCTGACGGCCATTGCCATCCTGTTTGCCATTCTGGATCTCAAGCCCACGCCCTTTTGCGTGTTGGATGAGATCGAAGCGGCACTGGATGACGCCAACATTGATACTTATGCGGACTATCTTAAATCCTATTCCCGCAATACACAGTTTATTGTCATCACCCACAGAAAGGGCACGATGGAGCGTTGTGATGCCCTCTATGGCGTGGTCATGCAGGAAAAAGGCGTTTCCAAGACCGTGTCCGTAAAGCTGAACGAGGCCCTGAAGGGCGCATAAAGGAAGGAGCGGAAATCCATGGGTCTGTTGGATAAAATCCGCCAAGGTATGCGGCGAACCCGCGAGGTGTTCTCCGGCCGCATGGACCAGTTGGTGGAAAATTATAAGGAACTGGACGACGATTTTTATGAGGATCTGACCGATATCCTGATCATGGCAGATGTGGGAGTGAAAACCACAGAAGAGGCGGTTGGACAACTGCGGGAAAAGTGCAAGAAAGAGAAGATCGGAGATCCCGCGAAAGCGAGGGATGCGCTGAAGGAGATTCTCACGGGCATTCTTCAGGCGGAGCCGATGAAACTGGAAAGCCCTATGGTGCTGTTGATTATCGGCGTAAACGGCGTGGGCAAGACTACCTCCATCGGGAAACTGGCATCGCGCCTGAAGGTGATGGGGCGCAGAGTTATTATCTGCGCAGCAGATACCTTCCGTGCAGCTGCGGCGGAACAGCTGACCGTGTGGGCAGATCGGGCCGAGGTGCCCATCATCAAGCAGAAGGAGGGCGCCGATCCTGCTGCGGTAGTGTACGACGGCATCCAGGCGGCCAGGGGACGCCATGCGGATGTGCTGCTGGTGGATACCGCAGGACGTTTGCACAATAAGGCCCATCTGATGGAAGAGTTGAAAAAGATCAGCCGGGTAGTGGAAAGAGAATATCCTGAAGCTGTAGTCAAGGCGTTGCTGGTCATTGACGCTACCACTGGCCAGAATGGATTGAGTCAGGCCAAGCTCTTTGGCGAAGTGGCCAATCTGGACGGCATTATTCTCACTAAGCTGGACGGAACCGCCAAGGGTGGCATCGCTGTGGCGATCCGCAGCGAAATGGGACTGCCTGTTCGCTACATTGGATTGGGCGAACAGTTGGACGATATGCAGCCCTTTGATGCGTGTCAGTTTGTGGAAGCGATCTTCTGAATAAAGAGGAGGAACAGCTTTGATAGAGCAGGATCTGGAAAGAGTTATCCGGCAATTCCTCTTTGAAGGCAGATTTGATAGCGTAGAAGAATTGCACAGCGGAAATATTAATCATACCTATCAGCTTACCTACCGGCAAAACAGCGGTGATGAAAAACGCTATATTTTGCAGCAGATCAATACCTATGCCTTTAAAAGGCCGCAGGAGGTTATGAGCAATATTCTGCTGGTGACGCAACATCTTCAACGCGCCTATGAGCGCAAGGGCCTGGACAGCAATCGTCGTGTGCTGAAACTCATTCCTACCCTGGAAAATGGTTGGATGTATCGAAGCGAGGAGGATCATTTCTGGCGAGCATATGAGTACATCAGCGATGCCTTCGCCTACGATCGACCGGAGCGGCCGGAGCATTTTATGGAGGCTGGCCGTGCCTTTGGCAATTTCCAGAAGATGCTCTTTGATTTTCCTGCGGAGCAACTTTATGAAACCATTGTGGATTTCCACAATACACCCAAGCGCTTTCGGGACTTTGAAGCGGCAGTAAAAGCGGATCGGGTGGGAAGAGTAAAGGGCTTGGAGCGAGAAATCGATTTCTTTTTTCAGCGCCAGGCAATGATGTCCAAAGTGGTGGAAATGATCAACAGCGGTGAAATGCCGCTGCGGGTTACCCACAACGATACGAAGATGAATAACGTCATGCTGGACGCAAAGACGGGAGAGGGCCTGTGCGTCATCGATCTGGACACGGTTATGCCTGGATCGGTGCTCTATGATTATGGCGACGCCATCCGCTTTGGGGCTTCCACGGCTGCGGAGGATGAAGCAGATACCAGCAAGATTCACCTGGATATGGATCTTTTCCGGGCTTTTACCCAGGGATTTGTAGCAGAGGTGAAGGACGCACTTACGCCGGTGGAGCTTGAATTGTTGCCCTTTGGGATCAAACTAATGACTTGTGAATTGGCCATGCGCTTTTTTACGGACTATATCGATGGCGATCGCTACTTTATTGTGCGTTCTAGGGAGCACAATCTTATCCGGGCCAGGGCACAAATGAAGCTGTTGGAGGATGTGGAAGATAAATTTGACGATCTGAGTAGCGTCATGGAGAAACTCATTCGGAAATAATTCAAATCTTAACAGAGCTTAGGGAATCTCCTGAGCTCTTCTTTTTTACACTTTAATGCCATGCACTGGGGTGAAATTTCAAATTATAACTAATAAACATCTATAAAAAATGAAAATTTACAACTAAATATAAAATATTAGTAAATACATGGAATGTCATATAATCATAAAATAACATAAAACAATTCATATGTTAACTTTTAAACTTCTGTTTTTCTGGTACAATGATAAAGGAAACAATAAATAGCAGGCGTTTTATTACATTCTTTGGAGGTGCGCATATGAGCAATAAAGTTACGGTTATCGGCGCGGGCAGCGTCGGCTCCACCATCGCATATACCATGGCGGTGCAGGGATTGGTTTCAGAAATCGTGATGATCGACGTCAACACGAAAAAAGCGCTGGGTGAGGCCATGGACATTCGCCAGGGAACGCCCTTTATGAGCCCGTGCAAGATCTATGCCGGCAGCTATGAGGATGCAGCTGGATCGGATATCGTTGTGGTCACTTCAGGCATTGCCCGCAAACCGGGCCAGACACGCCTGGAGCTGTGTCAGATCAACGTCAACATCATTAAATCCATCGCTCCTCAGATCGTCAAGTATGCGCCCAATGCGCTCTATGTCTTTGTGAGCAATCCAGTGGATGTGCTGACGTATGCGTTCTGCAAGTTCTCGGGACTTCCGGAAAAGCAGATCATCGGTTCCGGTACGCTGCTGGACTCCGCCCGCCTCTGTTCCCGCATTGCAGAGCTTTTGCAGATCAACCAGAAGGATGTGCACGCCTATGTGCTGGGCGAGCACGGCGACAGCTCCTTCGTACCGTGGAATTCCGTACGCATTTCTTCCGTAGGTCTCCAGGATTATCGGAAGCATTTGAACTATCGCGAGGATTTCGCAGCAGAACTCAATTTGGATGAGATTGAGAATTACATACGAACTTCCGGTGGAAAAATCATAGCGCGAAAGGGCGCTACGTTCTACGCCATCGCTGTTTCGGTGTGTGATATTATCAAGACCTTGCTCAATGGCAGCGATTCTCTGCTGTGCGTTTCCACCATGATGCACGGTGAATTTGGAATTGAGGACGTATGTCTGAGTATTCCCACCATCGTCAACGGAAAGGGTGTCAAAGGCACGCTGTTGCCGGAACTGACGCAGGAGGAAGAAGAAAAGCTGCGCCACAGCGCGGACGTGCTCAAGGAAGTTATTGCCCAGATCGATTTCGAACAGGCCTGATAGGGGCCCGAAGGAGCATATGAACATGATCTTCAGCTATTATCCCGGCTGCACCCTGAGCACTAAAGCTAAGGAATTGGACCGCTACGGTCGCCTGAGTGCTGAGGCCTTGGGTGTGGAGCTTTGCGAAATTGAAAACTGGCAGTGTTGCGGCGCCGTATATCCTCAGGCGGAAGATGAAATTGCCACTCGCCTTTCCGCCGTGCGGGCATTGCAGGCGGCAAAGGAGAAGGGACAGAAACTTTTAACCCTCTGTTCAGCCTGCCACCATGTGATTAAACGGGTCAACGCGGATATGCGCGACAACGAGTATATTCGCAGCCGGGCCAACAACTATTTGAAACTGGATGTGCCTTACGCGGGTGAGACCCAGGTGGTGCACTATCTGGAGATGCTTCGGGACGAGGTGGGTTTTGATGAGCTGCGAAAAGCTGTGAAAAATCCCCTTAAGGGCGTGAAGATCGCGGCATATTACGGCTGTTTGCTGCTGCGGCCCGGTACAACGATGGCCTTTGACGATGTGGAAAATCCCGTCATAATGGAGAATTTTATCAGGGCCATCGGTGCGACTCCCGTGATTTATAGCCAGCGCAACGAGTGTTGTGGCGGTTACATGGCCATGGAGGATGCGGATTTTACCCACAGAAGGGTGGATGCAGTGCTTAAATCGGCGTCTGAAGCGGGAGCGGAGATGGTGATTACTGCCTGTCCCCTGTGCATGTACAATCTCAGTGTGAATGCGGGTGCGCATGCGCTGCCGGTAAAATATTTTACGGAACTGCTCTATCAGGCGTTGGGTCTTCCCCAGAAGGAGGGCGCGTAATGGAAAACCGCTATCTTAGCGAAGAGATCCTGCGGATCAGCGGAGTTAATCCCCGCAAGTGTATGAAATGTGGAAAATGCTCTGCAACCTGCCCTGCTTACGATGAAATGGAGTATCATCCCCATCAGTTTGTCAGCATGGTGCAGAAGGGACAGATTGAAAAGCTGATGCAGTCCAAATCCATTTACAAATGCTTAAGCTGTTTTGCCTGCATTGACCGTTGCCCCAGGAATGTGGAGCCGGCTAAGCTTGTGGAAGCTGTCCGCCTAGCAGTGGTGCGTCAACAGGGGATGAGCCATATGCGTCCTGATGATGTGCCTGCCCTTTGGAATGAAAGCTTGCCACAGCAGGCCATCGTGTCCGCCATGCGCAAGTACAATAAGTGATAGGAGACGACACAATGCAGAAAATAGGCGTTTTTGTATGCTGGTGCGGAAGCAATATTGCGGCGACTGTGGACGTCAAGGCAGTAGCCGAAGCGGTCAAGTCGGAACCAGGTGTTGTCTTCAGCACGGATTATCAGTATATGTGTTCGGAAAACGGACAGAGCCTGATTCGTAACGCCATTCGGGAACATGAACTCAACGGCATTGTCGTCTGTTCCTGTTCGCCGCGCATGCATGAGGCGACCTTCCGCAAAACGGCGATGATGGCGGGTCTAAATCCCTATATGGTAGAGATTGCCAACATTCGCGAGCAGTGTTCCTGGATTCACAAGGACATGCCGGAGGGAACGGAAAAGGCAATCATTCTGGCTAGGGCGGCCATTGCCAAGGTTCAGAGAAATGCGCCGCTCACTGCGGGTACCAGCCCGGTGACGAAGCGTGCGTTGGTGATTGGCGGCGGAATCGCGGGAATCCAGACTGCTCTGGATGTGGCTGAAGCGGGCTATGAGGTAGACATTGTGGAGAAATCTCCCACCATCGGCGGGCGCATGGCCCAGTTGGATAAGACGTTTCCCACGCTGGACTGCGCGGCCTGCATTCTCACGCCCAAGATGGTGGACGCGGCGCAGAATGACAAGATTCATCTGATTACCTATGCAGAGCTGGAAAACGTCAGCGGTTTTGTGGGCAATTTCCGTGCTCGCATCCGTAAAAAGGCTCGCTATGTGGATGAAGTAAAATGTACCGGATGCGGAGTATGCACGGAAAAGTGTCCTTCCCGCAAGGGCCTGAATGAGTTTAATATGGGACTCAACACCCGGGGAGCGGTGTATATTCCCTTTGCTCAGGCCATTCCCAACGTTGCGGTGATCGATAAGAACCAATGTCTTCACTTTAAGACTGGTAAATGTGGCATCTGCGAAAAGAACTGCACGGCAGGAGCCATTCGCTTCGATCAGCAGGAGGAAATTCTCGAGCGGGAATACGGGGCCATCATCGTGGCTACCGGCTTTAAGCCTATCGATGCCAGCGCCTTTGATGAGTATGCCTACTGCCAGTCTAAGGACGTGGTGACTTCACTGGAGTTTGAGCGACTGATGAACGCGGCAGGACCCAGCAAGGGCACGTTAGTGTGCCCTTCGGATGGACGACATCCGAAGGAGATCGTATTTGTGCAGTGTGTCGGTTCCCGCTGTTCCGCTGATGCGAGCCGGGGAAAACAGTATTGCTCCAAGATTTGCTGCATGTACACTGCCAAACATGCCATGTTGGTGCGAGAAAAATATCCGGATGTCAAGGTGCACGTATTCTACATCGATGTGCGTACGCCAGGTAAGAATTTTGATGAATTCTACCGCCGGGCCGTGGAGCAATACGATGTGGATTACATCAAGGGTCAGGTGGGAAAGGTGAGTGTGGAAAATGGTCGCCTGCACGTGCAGGGCAGCAACCTGATCGACAACGAGCAGGTGCACATCGACTGCGATATGGTGGTGCTTGCCACGGCCATCGAGCCAGATCCCACGGCTCGTGCCATCGGGACCATGCTCACTGCCAGCATGGATACCAACGATTTCTTTACCGAAGCGCATCCCAAGCTGCGGCCGGTGGAGAGTCCTACAGCAGGAATCTTTCTTTCGGGCGTATGTCAGGGACCTAAGGATATTCCTGAAACCGTGGCTCAGGCCAGCGCGGCGGCGGCAAAGGTCATTGGCCTGCTGAGCAAGGACAGCCTCAGTTGTAATCCCTGCGTAGCTCATGCCGATCCCTTGTTGTGCAATGGCTGTTCCCAGTGCGAAAATGTATGTCCCTACGGAGCGATCAGCTATGAGGTACGGGATGTGCGTGGCCCGGAATTCCGCGGGAAAAAGCGCGTGGCCGTGGTCAATGAAGCTGTGTGTCAGGGCTGTGGTGCCTGCACGGTCACCTGCCCATCCACGGCGATGGACCTGAAGGGATTCACCAATAAACAGATCATGTCGGAGGTGGATGCGATATGTCGTTAAATCAGATTCAACCCGCTTCCGCACCGGTAACTGCCGGCGAAAGGGAACCCTGGAAGCCGCTGATCGTGGCCTTTTGCTGCAACTGGTGCTCCTATGCAGGCGCGGATCTGGCTGGATCCAGCCGCCTGAGCTATCCGGCCAATGTGAAGATTATTCGCATCCCCTGTTCCTGCCGGTTAAATCCGCTGTTTATATTACGGGCGTTTCAGCGGGGAGCCGACGGAGTGATTCTCTGTGGCTGCCACCCGGGGGACTGCCACTATACCACAGGCAATTATTACGCTCGACGCCGCATGACGCTGTTGTTCAGCATGCTGGACTATCTGGGCATCGACAGTCGCCGAACCCGGGTGGAGTGGGTGTCTGCTGCGGAAGGTGCGAAGTTTGCCGCCACCATGAATGACTTTGCCAAAACCATCACAGAACTGGGCGAGAACAAGAAATTGGGGGATCTCAGATGCAAGCAATGATGATCGAAAAGGCGCGGGAGTATCTGGAGAGTGGGAAGGTAAGCCGCGTGCTTGGCTGGGAACGGGGAGAGATGCCCTGGGATCGCACGCCTGCGGTCTTTGATGCCCGGAATATTTCAAATTTGAAGTACGATGGCTTCTGCGGCCCCAATCTGTCCAAGTATCTGGTAGCACAGAGCGCCAATGAGGGGACGGTACTGGCTTTTTTAAAGCCCTGCGATACCTGGAGTTACAATCAGCTGGCCACGGAGCACAGAATCGATCCGGAGAAAATTTATGTCGTCGGCGTGGGTTGTTCCGGTAAAATTGATGTGGAGAAGATCCGCCGGGCGGGTATCAAGGGAATTTTGGACATCACTGAGGAAGGAGATCTCCTGTGTGTACATACCCTGTACGGTGATTCCCAATTGCCGCGCATGGAGTATCTGCTGGATAAGTGCCTGTGCTGTAAGGGCAAGGAACACCAGGCGGGAGAAGAGTTCATCGGTCAATCCCGGGAGACAAATGTGGGCGACAAATTTGAAATGGTCGCTAAATTGGAGGCTATGAGCCCGGACGAGCGATTTGCCTTCTGGAGAGGCGAACTTTCCAAGTGCATTCGCTGCAATGCGTGCCGAAACGTATGCCCAGCTTGTAGCTGTATCAAGTGTGTCTTTGATAATCCAGAGACAGGCGTGCAAAACAAGGCAGCTGCGGATGATTTTGAGGAGAATCTATTCCACATCATACGCGCTTTCCACGTGGCTGGACGCTGTACAGATTGCGGGGAATGCAGCCGGGTTTGCCCCCAGGGGATTCCGCTGCATCTGCTCAATCGAAAGTTCATAAAGGACATAGACAATTTCTATGGCGAATACAGGGCCGGTGCCCAGATCGGTCAGCGTCATCCGCTGGAGGATTATAAGATGGATGACTGTGAACCCGGCGTTGTGCATCAGAGGGGAGGGAGCCGCCAGTGAAAAAGCTCTCCATAAATGCCCTAGAGGGCTTCTTCCGGAAGATTGCTGAAAGTCAGAAGCTCTATCTTCCCATTGAAAGAGCAGGTCAGGTAAACTTTGACCTGTGGGAGCCGGACGCAAAGGTGCGTTTGGACGTTTTAAAGACGGTCATGTCCGCCAAAGACGTGTTCTTTCCGCAAGTGGAGAATCTTTTGCGCTTCCGCATGCAGGGAAAGCACATTGAAATCGGCGAGGTACCCAAGGCGGATGAGGATTTTGTGGTATTCGGTGTACGTGCTTGTGACGAGCGCAGTTTTGAAATATTAGACAGGGTATTTCTGGTGGAGCCCAGGGATGAATTTTATGCAGCGCGAAGAGCCCATGGCTGCGTGGTAACCCTGGCTTGCAGCCGGCCGGAGGAGGCGTGTTTTTGCACGAACTTTGGTATAGATCCTGCTGCACCCGGCGGCGATGTCACCGCATGGATGGTTGGAGAGGAAATATATTTCCAGGCCAACAGCGAGCGCGGCGCCGCGTTGATTGAATCGCTGGAGGAGGCAGATGGCGCTGCAGTGGAGGATCAGCGCCGCCAGATCCAGGAAATCACTCAGCGCTTACCCTTTGCTCATTTGAATTTGGAGGGCTTTGACGGGGAACATCTGATGGAAAAATTTGAGGATCCCCGCTGGGAGGAGCTCTCCAGAGCCTGTCTAGGTTGCGGAACTTGCACTTTTGTATGTCCAACCTGCCAGTGCTACGATATCCGGGATTTTGACAACGGAAAGGCGGTTACCCGCTATCGCTGCTGGGACAGCTGCATGTATTCTGACTTTACCTTGATGGCGGCGGAAAACAGTCGAACTACGCAGATGCAGCGATATCGTCAGAGGTTCATGCATAAGCTGGTCTATTTCCCGGCCAACAATGAAGGAGTTTATTCCTGTGTGGGTTGTGGACGCTGCGTGGAAAAATGTCCGCAGAATCTCAACATTGTCAAGGTCATCAAGGCGCTGGGGGTGAAGGAGAAATGACAAACAATTTGATCCCAATGCTGGGCGTGGTGACCTCCATTCGCACGGACACGCCGGATATCAAAACCTTTCGGGTGGAGCGCTTGGAGGGCGGAAAGTGCTTTGAGCATGAGCCAGGCCAGTGCGCTATGCTCTCCATACCCGGTGTGGGCGAAGCCATGTTTTCCATTACCTCATCGCCTACGCTCAAGGAATATCAGGAATTTTCCATAAAAAAATGTGGCTGTCTCACCAGTTGGCTGCATTTAATGGATGTTGGACAGCAGATCACCATTCGTGGCCCCTATGGCAAGCCCTTTCCGGTAGATACGGATCTGAAGGGGAAGGATCTGCTCTTTATCGCGGGCGGCGTGGGCCTGGCGCCCCTCCATTCAGTCATTAATTACTGCCTGGCCAAGCGGCAGAATTATGGTAAGATTGATGTGGTTTATGGCTCCAGATCCAAGGATGATTTGCTGGATTACGAGGAAATCCGCAATGAGTGGATGCGCCCCGAGAATAATCTGGACGTGCATCTGACCATCGACCGGCCTCAGGAGGGCTGGGATGGGCACGTGGCCTTTGTGCCGGACTATGTCAAGGAATTGGGCTTTGATCCCAACAAGACGGTGCTGGTGTGTGGGCCGCCCATTATGATCAAGTTTGTTTTGCAGGCGCTGACCCATCTGGGCTTTCGCCGGGAGCAGATTTATACCACCATGGAGTTGCGCATGAAGTGCGGCATTGGAAAGTGCGGAAGGTGTAATATTGGTGATAAATATGTCTGCAAGGATGGTCCAGTGTTTCGCTTTGATGAGCTGGATGAACTGCCCAACGAGTACTAATCGGAGGAGATCACAATGGCAGATATGGTCAATATTTTTCTGTACGGAAAGAAATATGAGGTTCCTTCCGATCTGACAATCATGGAAGCAATGGAATATGCCGGCTATAAGCTGGTGCGGGGCTGTGGTTGCCGCAACGGCTTTTGTGGTGCCTGCGCTACCATTTACCGCGTGAAGGGAGACCGGGAACTCAAGGCCTGTCTGGCCTGTTCCACAAAAGTGCAGGATGGCATGTATGTGGCTACGCTGCCCTTCTTTCCGCTGATCAAAGAGGGCTACGATGTGGAAAAGATTAACACGGATGAGAGCATCATGATGCAACTGTATCCGGAAATCTATTCTTGTGTGGGCTGTAATGCCTGTACCAATGCCTGCTCTCAGGGCTTGAATGTGATGCAGTACATTGCCTATGCCCAGCGGGGCGATTATAAAAAGTGCGCGGAGCTTTCCTTTGACTGCGTCATGTGCGGCATCTGTTCCTCCCGCTGTCCAGCAGGGATTTCCCATCCTCAGGTGGCCATGCTGGCCAGGCGTATCAATGGTAAATACCTTGCGCCTGAATCCAAGCATCTGACCCAGAGGGTAAAGGAAATTGAGGATGGCCTGTGCACCGAGGCAATTGAAGCCATCATGAACAAGCCCATTGAGGAGCTTAAGGAACTCTATAACCACCGCGATATTGAAAAATAAGGGGGCAGGACTATGGTTTTCACTGAGGAAATGCTTGCATCCATGAAAAAGGTTGAGGCTGCCCGGGAAGGGAACATTGCCCTTGAACCCCGACGCATGACCGCGGAAGAAAAGGATGCGCTGCTGAAGAAGTATCATCCCGACTATCGGGACGACGGTTTTACAACCATTCGCGTGGGAGCGAATCGGGGAGAAAAGTGTCCCGTGGAATTAAATGAAATGCTCGAGGGCAGGAGCCGCGTGCTGGACTTAAACGTCAATCTGCAACAGGTGGATTATGATGTGGATGTACTGGTCATCGGCGGCGGTGGTGCGGGTTCCTCCGCAGCCATTGAGGCCCATGCGGCAGGCGCAAAGACCATGATTGTTACCAAGCTGCGCATTGGCGATGCCAATACCATGATGGCTGAGGGTGGAATACAGGCGGCTGATAAGCCTGGGGATTCTCCTGCCCAACACTATCTGGATGTCATGGGAGGTGGCCATTATTGTAACAGGCCTGAACTGGTGAGAAAACTGGTGATGGATGGTCCTGGGGCAATTCAGTGGCTGAACCGCCTGGGAGTGGAATTTGACAAGGCGGAAGACGGCACCATGATCACTACGCACGGCGGCGGAACCTCTCGCAAGCGCATGCATGCTGCGGCAGATTATTCCGGAGCGGAGATTATGCGTACCTTGCGGGATGAAGTTCTTAACCGGGGAATACCGGTGGTGGATTTTACGGCGGCGATCGAGCTGATCCTGGACAATGAGGGCCGTGCCGCGGGTGCGGTGCTCCTGAATATGGAGACAGGGGAGGTACTGGTTGCACGGGCGAAGTGCGTGATTTTGGCTACCGGCGGTGCAGGGAGAATGCACTATCAGGGATTCCCCACTTCTAACCACTATGGTGCCACGGCAGATGGATTGGTGCTGGCCTATCGTGCGGGAGCGAAGTTGCTGTATCAGGATACCTTACAATACCATCCCACGGGTGTAGCCTTCCCAAAGCAGATCTATGGCGCGCTCGTTACCGAAAAGGTACGTTCCATGGGAGCAAAGCTCATCAATTGTGAGGGCGAATGTTTCATGCATCCGCTGGAAACCAGAGATGTGGCAGCGGCGTCCATAATTCGTGAATGCTCTGATCGCGGCAAGGGGGTTGATACCGGCGCCGGGCGGGCTGTTTGGCTGGACACGCCCATGATCGATCGGATCCATGGAGTAGGCACGCTGGAAAAGCGCCTGCCGGCCATGTTGCGCATGTACCAGAAGTTTGGAATTGATATGCGCGTTACGCCCATTCTCGTCTATCCTACGCTGCACTATCAGAACGGCGGCATTGAGATTACCGTGGATGGGCAGAGTGGAGTGGAAAACCTGTTTGTGGCGGGCGAGGCCGTAGGCGGCATTCATGGACGGAATCGTCTGATGGGCAATAGCTTGCTGGATATTGTGGTCTTTGGTCGAAATGCCGGCCAACAGGCAGCCAGAAAGGCAGCGAGCGTGCAGGTGGGCCAATTGAGTTTGAAACACGTGAAGAGGTATGCTGGGGAGCTGGAGAAACTGGGCCTGAAGGATCAGGCGCTTTCGCCAAAGCTGCTGCCGGATTATACCCGAAAATTTTAAGTTCTCATCGCCGCCGGGCAGGAATGTGCTCTCCGGCGGCGAAAAGAGAAGTCATGCCCCTGAATCCCCATATCAGACATGCGTGGAGGCGGAGTATAGATGGATACATTGATTGCGGTATTCTTGATTGCTGCGTTGGGCTATTTTATTGGCGGAATCCGAATTAAGGGCGTAGAATTGGGCACGGCGGGCGTTTTGCTGGTGGCCTTGATTTTCGGACACTTCGGAGTAGAAATTCCAGCCATTGTTCGTAATTTCGGCTTGGCCTGCTTTGTAGGTTCAGTGGGATTTATTGCTGGTCCCAAATTTTTCCGGGACTTTAAACACAATGCGGCCAGTTACATATTGCTGGGCCTGGTTATCATTCTTTCCGGAGCGGCAGTATGTATTCTTGTAATAAAATTGGGTGGAATTCGTGCTGAGCTGTCCGTAGGTTTGTTGACCGGGGCGCTTACTAGCACGCCCGGCCTGGCTGCCGCACAGGGAGCAGCGGGAGAGCTGGAAAATCTGGCTATCACGGGATATGCCATCGCCTATCCGTTCGGCGTGGTGGGTGTGGTGCTGTTTGTTCAGTTGGTACCCAGGGTACTCAAGGTGGACATGAAAAAGGAGCGCGCCCAGTTTGAAATGGCTCATTCCACCACGATCAAGCACTACAGCGGTAAATTATACCGCATGGATGAGGCGGGAATTTTTCCGTTTATGTTTGCCGTGGTGTTGGGGATCCTGTTGGGCAGCGTAGAGGTTCCACTGCCGGGAGGTGCCAGCTTTTCGCTGGGAACTACGGGTGGTCCGTTAATTGTAGGATTGCTGTTTGGCCACTTCGCCCATTTGGGGCCGCTGGATCTAAGCGTGCCGATTGATGGCCTGAAGGCTTTCCGCGAGATGGGATTGATGTTGTTTTTGATTGGCGCAGGGGTCAGCGGAGGAGCGGGATTTTTGGAAGTTCTTCGCAAGGAGGGGATTATCCTCTTTGTATATGGCGCCGTGATGACATTGGTCCCCATGCTGGTAGGCTTCGTGGTAGCCAGCAAGCTGTTGAAGATGCAGCTGTTGAATAATCTGGGCTCCATTACGGGAGGAATGACTTCTACGCCTGCGTTGGGCACTCTCATTTTAGTGGCACAGACAGACGATGTGGCGTCAGCTTATGCGGCAACGTATCCCATCGCGTTGGTTTCCGTGGTGCTTTGCGCACAGTTTATTGTTATCTTGTTTGGTTGAGCCGGGTGAAACCTAGATTTTCTAAGATATTAAGGAGGTACAACAAATGAAAATTATGATTTGCGTTGGCAGCACCTGCCATCTCTGCGGTTCCAAGAAGGTTGTTAATCGTTTTCAGGAATTGGTGGCGGAGCACAAGCTCCAGGCTCAGGTGGAACTCTCGGGAAAATTCTGCATGGGCAGATGCGGCGAAGGTGTCAGCGTAATGATTGGAGATAATGTGTATTCCGTCAAGCCCGAGGAAGTGGACGAATTCTTCAAGAAGGAAGTTCTTGAAAAGCTCTGAGCCGCCTTTGAACGGGGGAGAGAAAGCCTATGGATCAGATTATCAGACTCAACAATGTGGAGTGCAGGGACTGCTATAAATGCATTCGCAATTGCCCGGTAAAGGCGATACGCTATTGCGACGGCCGAGCCGAAATTGTTGAAAGCGAGTGCATTTTGTGTGGAGAATGTGTGGTAACCTGCCCGCAAAGGGGAGATTTTGTATCCAGCCAAACAGATGAAATTCGCCGCCTGATCGAAGAGGGGCGTAAGGTTGTGGCCAGTGTCGCGCCGTCCTTTATTTCCGATCTTCCGGTGGGCTCCATTCAGGGAATGCGCGAAACATTGATGAAATTGGGCTTTTTCGACGCGCAGGAGACTGCGCTGGGTGGCGAGATTGTCTCCCGAGAATATGAGCGCATCATGCGTGAAAACGAAATGGATGTGCTGATTTCCAGTTGCTGCACTTCTGTGGTGATGCTGATCCAGCGCTATTATCCGGATGTTCTGCCCTATCTGGCGCCGGTGAAGAGCCCCATGGAAATTCACTGTCAGATGCTTAAACAGCAGTATCCGGATGCGGTCACGGTGTTTATCGGTCCATGTTATGCCAAAAAAGGGGAAGCTTCGTGGACGGAGAGCGTAGATTATGCCATTACCTTTTATGAGTTGAGAGGATGGATGAATGCCAGCAACGTGGAACCGGTTTATATTCGGCGCTTACCGGGCGATCGTAAGCGCGCTCGGCGATATCCTCGTCAGGACGGTCTGGTCAAATCCATGACGCCTATTGCTGGCTGGAATCGTGTGGCGATTGACGGAGTCAACGATTGCATTGCCGCCCTGAGCGAAATTCGGCACGGTGGAGTGCAAAAAACCTTTGTGGAAATGACTGCCTGCGAGGGCAGCTGCGTCAATGGTCCGGCCATTCGTAAAAACCGATATGAGAACCGCATTCGTGGAACGGTAGCGGTAAATAAATATTCCGGGAATGACGATTTTGGCATTACCACGGATTTGCCTCTGCGCAGGTATCATATGCCAGAGGCTGTGCAACGCTGCAAACCCACTGAAGAAGAAGTGCAGGCAGTATTGAAGAAGCTGGGTAAAGATACGCCCAAAAAGGCTTTGAATTGCGGGTGCTGCGGTTATTCCACCTGTCGACAGATGGCGATTGCCATTTGCAGGAACATGGCTCAGATGGATATGTGTCTGCCTTATCTGAAGGAGAAGGCGGAATCTCATTCACATGAGATTATTGACAGCACGTTGGAAGCGGCGGATCAGTTGATTGACAAACAGATGCGCGTAGTGCAGAACATTGCCTCCATCCTGGGAGAAACCACGGCTGAAACGAAGGTGATTCTTACCAAGCTAAAGGAAGCGGTGCAGAGCGATGAATGAACTCTACACGGATACCGGTTCCATGTGTTTGATTAAGCACGGTGAACAGCTGTGCGGAGATCATGTGGAATTTCGCGTGGATGATCACGTATCCATCTGTGTGTTGGCAGATGGATTGGGCAGCGGTGTAAAAGCGAATATTCTGGCAACGCTCACGTCTCAGATATTGGCGACGATGAGCGTTGGAGGGATGCCCATCGAGGAATGTGTGGATACCATTGTTCGT
The DNA here is from genome assembly GCA_019419995.1 of Clostridiales bacterium. Classification (GTDB taxonomy): domain Bacteria; phylum Bacillota; class Clostridia; order Christensenellales; family Aristaeellaceae; genus SFTH01. Next base: position 1,079 of record JAHZHZ010000024.1, on the reverse strand, counting down.
ACGCTTCCGGAGTGTAGTGTGCGGCATGTGAACTATTCTACATTTACCATTGTCAAAATCCGCGATCAGAAGTATGTGGAGCTTACGCGCTTTGATAATCCTCACACCGTAGTACTGAAAAACGGAAAGAATTTTGAGTTTCAATACTATACCCGCATGATTGAAGATAAGAAGATTTATTTTTCCAGCTTTGAGGCTCAGGAAAACGACATCATTGTGGTGATGAGCGACGGTGCAATCTTTGCGGGCCTGGGTGGAGAATATCCCTTTGGTTGGGGCCGAGAGCGCATCATAGAATTTATGGAGGATCATTATTCTCCCAATCTGACGGCAAAAGGTGTGGCTACGCTGCTGGCTAGGGAATGCAATCGCCTCTATGAAGGCAAGCCGGGGGATGATACTTCCTTTGCAGTGATGCGAATTGGACGGCGAAAAAAGGTAAATCTAATGATTGGACCGCCGTCCATGGAAAAACTTGACGACAGTATGGTAAGTCGCTTTTTTGCTTCTGAAGGAATGCATATCGTATGTGGAGGTTCTACCAGCAGAATTGCTGCCCGATATTTGGGTACGGAAGTGGAAACGTCGCTGGATTATGGAGAGAGTGATCTGCCGCCCCTCTACCATCTCAAAGGTGTGGATCTGGCGACGGAGGGAGTGGTTACTATCTCCAAAGTCTTGGAATATGCACAGGAGTATTTGGAAGGCGAAGAACTTATACCCCAGTGGAAGCTTGTGAATGACGGAGCTTCTTTGATTGCAAACGCGCTGTTTGATTATGCTTCTGATGTGGAATTCTTTGTTGGATGTGCTATTAACCCTGCACATCAGAATCCCAATCTTCCCATTGCCTTCGGGGCAAAATTTCAGTTGATCGACCAATTGGGGAAGTGTTTGGAAAAAATGGGTAAGCGCGTAAAAACTCGCTTTTATTGATCTAAAAAATTCAAAAAATTGGTTTTTAGGTCTTGACAAATATGGCAAAATAGTATATCATATAGAGGTCGTCGCGAGTGCGACTGGTTAGGGAGCATAGCTCAGCTGGGAGAGCATCTGCCTTACAAGCAGAGGGTCACAGG
>JAHZHZ010000023.1 GCA_019419995.1 Clostridiales bacterium | reverse complement strand
CGGCGCGGAGGGAAAAATCCCTCTTCTTCTAAATCAGGCGGGGATCTGCATTGAACGGGACTGAGCCACAAAGGAGAAGTTGAAGAAGGGTTGTGAGCCGGATGGATCAGTGGCTGTCGATGAACGAAACGACAGTAGTTTTGATGGGCGCTTTTTTAATCGCCTTTATTGGATACGCCCTTGGAAGTATAAAGGTTAAGGGGCTTTCGCTGGGAACAGCTGGCGTATTTTTGGTTGCATTGCTCTTTGGATATTTATATACCCAGCCGCTACTACAGAAAATTCCACTGTTGAAACTGTTTTTTGTGGATAATGCGGATAATTCGATGGTAAGCAAATATGGATTTCTGGAATCGGTGGGACTGATTCTGTTTGTCACAAGCGTGGGTTTCATTGCGGGACCTAATTTTTTCCGCAATCTTCGCTTGAATGTGAAATCATATGTCCCGTTGGGAGCAGTGATCATTTTCATTGGCACAGTACTGACGGTTGCCTTTGCGCTCATACCGGGAATTGGATCATCCTTTAGCACGGGAGTCATGTCTGGTGCTCTGACTTCTACGCCGGCTTTTTCCGCAGCCAAGGCAGTGGCTCAGGAAGAAGGCCTGGTATCTTTGGGCCATGCCATAGCCTATCCCTTTGGCGTGGTGGGTGTAGTATTGTTTGTGCAGATTGTGCCCAAACTGTTGCACAGCGATATGACCTATGAGCGCACGCTGATTAACGGTGCAAAACCGGAACAATCTGCAAATCGCCCCCGCGTTAAAGGGGAGCTGCTGGATGAGTTTGGCTACGGCGCATTTGGACTTGCGGTTGTATTGGGAATTATTTTAGGCGGAATCCAGATTCCCCTCACATCCGAAGGCTTTTCAGGCCCCTGCTTTAGCTTGGGCAATACGGGAGGTTCCCTCATCATGGCTCTGATTTTGGGACACTTTGGACATTTGGGACGTTTAAATCTGGAAGTGCCTTCAAAAACCCTTCGCAATTTCCGTGAATTCGGATTGATGCTGTTCTTGCTGGGCGCAGGTGTAGGCGGAGGCGTGGAATTGGTGGCACAGATTCAACAGTCCGAGCATGGAGTCATGTTAGTTGTATATGGCTTTGTCGCTGGCGTCATTATGACGGTATTACCAATGCTGGTGGGTTATGTCCTGGCCAAACGCGTTCTTAAGTTGCAGCTGCTCAACACCCTGGGCTCTTTGACGGGAGGCATGACCTCTACGCCAGCGCTGGGAACTTTGATTGGTGTTGCCGGGACCGATGATGTTGCAGCAGCTTACGCTTCCACCTATCCAGTTGCTCTGGTACTGATTGTGTTGGCTTCAAATCTGATAGGAACATTTATTCCATAAGGGCTAAACTGCGTACATTTGCGATATGCCCGCAAATGTGCGCAGTTATTGTGGTTGTATATTTCAAATGCTGTTTTGGTAGGAGGAGTAAAGGTATGGCTGATCTTTTAAATGTGGCTCTTATAGGCTGTGGAGGAATAGCGGGAATGAAACATGTTCCTGCCATTCGAGCAAACTCTGGCCTTGCGCGCCTGCATGCAGTGCAGGATATGGACTCTGGCCGCGCAAAAGCTTTGGCCCAGAGCTACGGCTCAGAGGTTCGAGTCTATGATACGGTGGAAGAACTATTGGCGGATGATCGCATTGACGTGGTGCATATTTGTACACCCAACATGACCCATGCGCCAATCTCCATAGCAGCTATGCGGGCTGGAAAGCATGTATTGTGTGAAAAACCCATCGCCGATACATTGGAAGCGGCCCGGGAAATGATAAAGGTGCAGAAGGAAACGGGAAAGATGCTTTCAATCAGCTATCAAAATCGTTTTCGTCACGATTCGCAGGCCATAAAAAGAGCCTGTGATGCTGGTGAACTGGGGGAAATTTATTACGCAAAAGCCCACGCAACTCGTCGCCGGCGCGCTCCTACCTGGGGAAATTTCCTCAGCGCCGGGCAGAGCGGGGGCCCCATGCTGGATATTGGCGTTCATGCTATCGATCTGGCATTGTGGTTTATGAACAATTATGATGTGGAATCCGTTTCGGGAAGCGTCTTTCATAAACTGGCGGATCAGCCCGAGGGCAATGTATTCGGGCCGTGGGATCCACAGCGATTTAATGTGGAAGATTCTGCCATAGGTTTTGTAAAGATGCGAAATGGTGCGACGCTGCTGGTGGAAGCTTCCTATGCCCTGAATCTGCGTGACGCTCGAGAAGCCATGACTACGCTGTGCGGAACCCGCGGGGGCGCGGAACAAATCCAGGGTGATTATGGCTATGGAAGCTTTGATTACGTGATGAACAGTGTTCAGAATGGAGATCTCGTGACCATTCGACCGGATCTGTCACACAGATTTTTGTTGGATGATCAGCGTCCACGCAATGAATTGATGACAAGCGCGCCTGCTCTGGAGTTTAGAAGCTGGTTCAGCGCAATTATCAATGGCAGTCAGCCCCTTGTTTTGCCCGAACAAGCCTATACCGTCAATCGTATAGCGGAGGCAATTATGCAGGCCGGTAGAACGGGCAAAACGGTTATTTTTGAAAAAGAAGAACTGTGAAAGGGGAGAGGTACATGACCAGCAGCGGTACCCGTCTTCTCGGGGCTATTGGTTACCCCAATCGCGTGGCACGCACGCCCGTAATCATGAGTATCTTTGCAGAAAATCTGCATTTGGACTATGCCTATTTGCTTTTTGAGTTTAAACCCCAGGATTTGCGGAAGGCTGTGGAAGGCTTAAAAGCCTTGGGCGCCGTAGGATTTAATGTGACAATGCCTTATAAGCGTGCCATCATGGAATACCTGGATGAAGTGGATGAAGAAGCTGAAAAACTCGGAGCCGTCAATACTGTGGCGATCCGTGAAGGCAAAATGTTTGGATATAATACGGATTATTATGGTTTTCGCCAGTCGTTGCATGATAGTGGAATTAATGTGCAGGGGAAGCGTGTGGCGATTATTGGAGCTGGCGCAGTCTCCGGCCCGGTGTCACTGGCACTGGTTGCTGAGCAGGCAGAGCACGTAAGCTGGTTAAACCGTACTGCGGATAAAGCACGCGCTTGTGCGGAACAAATGAACAACTGGCATCCGGGTTTGGCCGACTGGAAAGCACTGGATGAAGAAGCGCTCAACCGTGAAATTCGGCAGAGCGATCTCATTATCGATATCACTCCCGTAGGAATGGCAACCAATGCCGTGAAACAGCACACCTTTGACGTGTCCGTGCTGAATGAAAGTAAAACAGTGTATCATGTGGTATATGCGCCTTGGGAGACGCCGATTTTGCAGATCGCCCGTGAACATGGCGCGAAGGCGGTTAATGGTGCCAGAATGTCGTTAAACCAGGCAAAGCGCAGTTTTGAAATCTGGACTGGCGCGAAAATTGAACTCGCTTTGCTTCAGGCTGCGCTGCAGCGAGTAGAAAGCGACGTATGTTCTGCTACGAACAATTGAGAAGTGAGAGGCAGTAAAGAATGGAAAGAATTCGTGTTGGAATAGCGGGTCTTGGGCGCATGGGGACCATGCACGCGCTCAACATAGCCAGGGAAATTCCTGTGGCGGAGATCGTAGCCGCATGCAGCATTGTTCCTGCCGAATTGGAATTTGCGCAGCGTGAATTGGGCGTACGCACGGTTTTCAATAATTATGATGAGATGCTGGATAAGGCAGAGATAGACGCGGTAATCATAGTCACATCTACGGCGCTTCATGCTCCCCAGGCAATCCGTGCGCTCCAAAAGGGCAAACATGTGTTTGTGGAAAAACCCATGGGGGTAGATGTTGAGGAATGTCTGGAAATTGAGAAAATTGTGCGCCAGCATCCCCAGCAGGTATTTATGATGGGCTTTATGCGCAGGTTTGACCCTTCCTATATCTACGCCAAGCGTAAGATTGAAGAAGGCTGCATTGGTACGCCCTATCTGGTCAAGGCCACGGGCATTGATCCTATTTCGTCTGTTCCCAAAGTGCTGGAAATGGAAAAGTACAGCAGCGGTCTGTTTGTGGCCATGGGCGTCCATGACGTGGACTTGATTCACTGGTTTTTGGGGTCGCGGGCAAGCAATGTGTTTGCCACTGGTGGCAACTATGCGTTTCCCGAATTTGCACAATACAATGATGTGGAAGTAGGTTGTGCGCTGTACGAGTTGGAAAACGGCACCATGGGCATGCTGCATACTGGGCGGACAGCCGTTCACGGCTATCACATTGAAACGGAGATTGTAGGCACGGAGGGAACATTGCGAATTAGTCCGGTGCCGCAGAAAAATCTGGCAATTATTTACGATCGCAGCGGCGTTCGCCAGGAATGTGTGGCGGAGTTCCGGGAGCGCTTTCAACAGGCCTTCCTCGGTGAAATGCAAGAATTCTTTGACTGTATAGTTACTGGACGCAAACCGTCGCTTCAGGCTTCAGATGGGACGGCCAGTACCAGAGTAGTATTGGCTACAAAGGAATCTTTTTTAAAGAAGCAGTTGGTACATATATCGCATTCTCCCGAAAATCTGTGAGTGCAGAGGCCCTTTGGAGGTAAAGTATGGAAATCAAATCTATTGAATTTGAGCCTACGCAACGCGTCCGTCGGTTGAGGGAAGCAGTTTTTATGGCGAAGCCCAGTGTGTGCAGCGAACGGGCTGTTATTGTCACCCAAGTATACCAAAAAACAGAAGAACTTCCGCCGCTGCTCCGTCGAGCACAATGTCTCAGGGAAATACTTTCCGGGATTACCTGTCCGATCTATCCTGATGAACTGATTGTAGGACATTATGGATCCCGCCGGCGCAGTTGCCCCGTTTTTCCGGAGATGTCCACTCAGTGGTTGGAAGAGGAATTGGATACCCTCAGTACGAGGGAATACGACCAATTTGAGCTTTCAGAGCAAACCAGACATCAGTTGCTGGAAATTTTTCCATACTGGCATGGTCGTACGCTTAACGAACGCCTGTTTGCGCAAATGCCGGAACAGACGCGAAAGGTACGTATGGAAGCGGGCGTATTTTCTGTAAGCGCCCATGAAGATACGGGCCTGGGACATGTACTGATGGACCATGAAAAAATACTCAGGCGTGGCCTTCGCGACATTATTCGGGAAGTCCAGCAAAAGCGCCTTGAGCTGGATCTGAGCCTGAGCGAGAACATGGAAAAGGATCTGTTTTATCAGGCGGCGGAGATTTGTCTGGAGGCTGTAATCCATTGGGCACATCGCTACGGTGAAGTTGCACGGGCACAGGCCGATGTGGAAAATAATCTGGAACGCCGACTTGAATTGGAGCAGATTAGCAAAGTGTGCATGCGCGTTCCTGAGTTTCCGGCACGCAATTTTCAAGAAGCACTGCAATGCGTGTGGTTTATTCAGTTGGCCGCGCAAATTGAAACAGACGGCGCGGCTGTGACGGTCGGACGCCTGGATCAATTTGCCTATCCCTATTTGCTGGCAGATTTGGAGAAGGGAATTGAAAAAGAAAAACTTCAGGAAGTGTTGGACTGTTTCTGGTTAAAGTTTGCGGAAATGGTAAAGCTATATAAATTAGCAACCGCACGCATACTTGCGGGCTTTCCCATGGGAGAAAATGTCATTATCGGTGGTACTGATGAAAATGGACGGGAAGCGGTCAATGCGCTATCGTATATGTGTCTGGATGCGCACAGGCATTGCAGACTGTATGAACCCAATTTCTCTGTTCGGGTTTCTTCCATTACTTCCGAGCGTTTTTTCCGCGCCGTGTGTGAAAATTTGAAAATGGGAACGGGGCATCCTGTCATTTTTAATGAAGATGTAGCCATTGAATCGTTGGTATCTCATGGAATTCCACTGAAAGAGGCCCGAAACTATGCGCCCATTGGCTGTGTAGAAAACTCCGTAGTGGACATGTGGATGCGTGCGAACGGCGGATATATTTCTTTGGGCAAGCTCATTGAGTTGACGATACATGGTGGTATCTGCCAACTGACGGGGAAGCAGGTGGGCCCCAAAACCGGTCGCCTGGAAGAACATGCGAGCTTTGAATCATTTAAGGAAGCATACCGTGAACAGGCCGCTTTTTTCATCCGCCACAACGTCATTGAAAATAATCTCATTGATCAGGTAAACCGCCAGATCATGCCCATTCCCCTGGTTTCAATTCTTTATGATAGCTGTGTGCAATCTGGAAGGGACGTTACCAACGGGGGTGCAAGGTATAATTTTACTTGCCCGGGCCTTGTAGGAGTTGCCAATGCAGCCGATAGTCTATACGCCATCAAAAAGCTGGTATTTGAAGAGAAGAGTTTGGATCCCGTTGAACTGAGAGAGGCATTGTCAGCAAATTTTGCAGGGAAAGAGGCGCTGAGACAGCATCTGATAAATGACGTTCCCAAATACGGGAATGACATTGAGGAGGTGGATCTGCTGGCACGCTTTGCGGTAGATGTCTGCCTGGACGAGTTGGAAAAATATAAAAATGCCAGGGGAGGAAGTTTTACCGCAGGTCTTACAGCAATTACGGCTAATATTGGCTTTGGTGCATTGGTAGGAGCAACACCGGATGGGCGCTTGGAGAAAACCCCGCTTGCCGAAGGCGTATCACCCTCTGCGGGGAGAGATTGTCATGGACCAACAGCGAGCATGAAATCTGTGGCCAGAGTGGATCACGTCCGTCTGATGAAGGGGCTGATTTATAACCAGAAATTTTCAGGAAATGCCTTAGACAAGGCGGAAGATCTGGGAAAGTTTGTCCAGATGCTGCGCGGATATTGCGACATCCACGGTGCGCAGGTACAGTTCAATGTCGTATCCAGGCAAACCCTGTTGGATGCTCAAAAGCATCCTGAGAATTATCGCGATTTGGTGGTTCGTGTGGCAGGATACAGCGCATTCTATACGGAATTGAGCGCAGAAGTCCAGCAGCAAATCATTTTACGCACGGAGTATCAACGGGTATGAGGAGGATCAAAGTTGCTTGGAGAGTATAATACGGCAGTTCAAGGCAGGCTGTTTAACATTCAGCGCTACAATCTGCATGATGGAGACGGCATAAGAACCATTGTGTTTTTTAAGGGTTGTTCCCTTCGCTGCAGATGGTGCGCTAATCCGGAGGGCCTGCGGCCTCTGCCTCAACTGCGGGTTCTGCCACAAAAATGCGTAAATTGCGGTAAATGTACGGAGTGGTGCGATCATAAAGCCTGCGAGATGCTGGATAACAGAATGTCTATGCATTGGGACAGATGTAGCAGTTGCGGGAAGTGCGTGAATGCCTGTATCTTTGGGGCCAGGGAAATGCTGGGGCGTTGTATGAGCGCTGAAGAAATTATGGAAGAAGTGCGCAAAGATTTTTCATTTTATCGTCGCTCTGGCGGGGGCTTGACTCTATCAGGCGGCGAGGCGCTTCTTCAAGCAGATTTCGCGTCTACACTGTTGAGAATGGCCTGTGCAGAAGGTGTACATACCGCGGTGGAAACTTGTGGATGCGTGCCCTGGGAGGCTTTCGAGGCGGTAATAGAACATACAGGATTATTCTTTTTTGACCTGAAGCACATGGATTGCAACCGACATCGCCAACTAACGGGCACCGGAAATGAACTCATTTTGGAAAATGCGCGAAAGCTGTCAGAACGAAAAAAGCGGATTATTTTTCGCATGCCGGTGATTCCAGGACTTAATGATTCCGAATCCAATGTCGCTCAAACGGCACGCTTCGCAGCAGAATTGGGCGCAGAAAAACTGGAACTGCTGCCATACCATACTTTGGGAATGGGAAAGTATGCGCAGTTGGGAATGGAGTATTCCCTGTCAGACCTGCGTCCACCGGAAGAAAAACACATGGAGCATTTGCGAATGATCGTAGGAAAAAATTGGCTGTGTGAAAAGACAGGCCAAATGTAGATCAAGAGTAATATCTTAAAATAGGTCGAGAGAAAATAAGTAAGATGCAGACCTATTAATCCCTGACCGCTGCGGAGCTGTAACTTCGCAGCGGTTCTCGCTTTCTTCGTCACTAGACGGATTGCGTCCAGTATCGGAAAGTCGATTGGTATATGGGAATGCAAGACATCGGTTCATGGCCCGGGTCCTGCGGCATTTGAAAATTTGGTGAAGCGTTGCAAAATGCCGCTTTTTGTGTATAATAGGAAGATGAGTGCAAAGCATCAATTTGCGAAGGAGGCGTGGCCTTGGAGATTAATGAACGGAAACTGATTGCGCGTGCTACCAGCGGTGATCCCACTGCCTTTAATTGCCTGATGCAGCAGCATGAGGGAAGGATGTATGCTGTTGCACTGCGCATGTGTGCCAATCGGGAGGATGCTCAGGATTGTCTTCAGGAAGCCATGTTGCGTATCTATCGGGCGATATCCGGCTTTAAAGGAGAATCCAGTTTTGCAACATGGGTATATCGCATAACGATGAATACCTGCCTGGACGAGTTGCGTAAGAGAAAAAACCGTCAGAATACTTCTTTGGACAGCTTGTTGGATATGGGTTGGTCTCCGTCAGATGATACCAATTCACCCGAACGGCAGGCGATACGGAGTGAGTCTCAGAGGGCGCTGCGGGAGGCAATACGGCAATTGCCGGAAGATATGCGATCTGCGATTGTGCTCCGGGACATTGAAGGTATGAGTTATGAGGAAATTGCCAACGCGTTGAATATTAATATTGGTACCATTAAATCGCGCATTAGTCGAGGGCGGGAAAAATTGAGGGAAAAACTAAAGGAAAATTCGGAACTTTTTGACATGGGGAACGTCTAAATTGTCAGATGAGGGAAAGGGGGCAGGAAGCATGGATTGTAAAAGATTGAGCGAAGTGCTCGATGATTATATTGACGGGATTCTTAGCCCGGAAGAAATGCATGCAGTTGAAATTCATGCGGATTCCTGTGAATCATGTGCGGAGGAGTTAAAGGCTGCAAAACTCCTAAAAGATATGCTTAAAGGCATGCAGGAAGAGACGGTTGCGGTGCCGCTGGAAGCTCAGGCTGCATGGCGCAATGCAATTAGAACGGAAGCAAAACATCGAAAGATGCGGGCTTGGGTTCGCTATGGGGGGGCCTTGGCAGCGGCTCTGGTGTTGGTTATTGGCAGTACGTTCTTATTCCATCAAGAAAATTCGAACGATGTGTCGTCACAGGTTTCGCTGCGCTCCATGCCCTCTGCCGAGGGAGAGCTGATTGCCAGAGATGGCGACGAAGAATTACAGGCAACGGTTTCCCTGGAACAGAAATCTTACTCTGCATACCGGAAAATTGAAACAGAAAATGTGGAAGATTCCGTAGCTGCGGTCGAAAGCTTATCGCAGGAGTACAGTGGTACATGCACGTGCAGCAGTGACAACCTCTATCGCATCGAACTCCCTTATGAAAATATGCAGGATTTTTTGAATGCGATTAAAGGCCTCGGCACTGAATTAGATTCTGAAACAGTGGAAGATACGACAACAACAGCGGTGATCTTTCTTCAGTTCATCGCAAAATGAGGAGGAATGTTTTAATGAAACGATTGGTAGTGGGAGCATTATTTGCCGCTCTTTTATTGAATTGTGCAGCGTTTGCGGAAACAGCACCGCTTCCTGTGGGAGCTCCTGCCCTTGCTGAAGCTCAGGCTCCTGAAAATGCCTCAGCACCTGCGGAGGCAGCAGATTTGATTCAACCATCCGCCACTGGATTAAATGTCACGGGGTCTGGTACCGTGTATATGCAGGCGGATCGTGCCAGCGCCTCTCTGGGTGTGACCCTTTCTGGTGAAGATCTGGGCGAGCTTCAGAAAGAAGCCAATGAGGCAGTGGCAAATATCTGTGACGCGCTGTTTGAGGCTGGGTTGGAGGAAGATGGAATTTCCACCAATTACATTTACATTTCACCACGTTACGATTATTCTGAAGAAATCGAAAAAATGGTGGGCTATTCCATTAATAATTCACTGACGATTACCACTTCTAATATTGATAATATTGGCACTTACATTGATGCTGCATTTGCGGCAGGAGCAAACACTTTTGATTCCATCAACTTCACCATACAGGATGATAGCCAGGGACGAAAGCAGGCTTTAGAACTGGCTGTAAAGGATGCGCAGATGAAAGCGGAGACCATTGCCGAGGCTACAGGTCATAAGTTGGGGGATATTCTCGAGGTAAGCGAGGGAATACGCACCGACTATTATACTAACAATGCGGGCAGTGGCGCTATGTATTATGCGAAGGATTCCGCGAGTGAATCTCAGGGTACAACAGTTCGTGCGGCTCAAGTGAGCATAACGGCAAATGTACAGATCAGCTATCAAATGAATTGAGGGAAATATGGACCGGAGAAGTATTGAACGTATTAATGAACTCACCCGGATTTCTCGGGAACGAGAGTTGTCTGCAGCGGAACAATCCGAGCGACAGAAATTGCGTCAAAATTATTTGAGTGCTTTCCGCGGACAGATGAGAGACCAGCTGGAAAAAACGGTAGTACAGTATCCAGATGGTACGCGGATAGCCTTTAAAGAGGTTGCTCGTTCGAAAAGCTGATTTTAGATGGTTTGCCTTGCCTTTTTAATGGAGTTACGCTATAATGGTGTCCATCAAGACGGAAGTTTTGAAATATTTTTGAGGAGCGCGGCAGATGGAAAACGAACAGGATCTTGTCGTGTTTGAAGACGATAACGGCAATGAGATTACCATGGAAGTGCTGGACTATCTCTTTTATGAAGGGAAGGAATATGCGCTTTTAGCGGAAATGAGCGATGGAACTTGCGATGCTTGCGAGGAAAGCAGCTGCGAAGAATGTGACAATCGCCGGGAAGCATTTGTAATGGAAGTTGTACCGGTAGGCGAAGATATGGAAGAGTTTGTACCGGTGGATGAAGCTTTGGCAGAAAAGCTGATCGATATCATGGAAAATTCTGATTTTGATGAAGAAGAATTTGAAATGGAAGACGATCAGGAAGATTAATCTGCGATAGAATGAAACAGTGAAATAGGACATCCGTCTTTAACAGAGCGGAATAGAGCAGCTATGCGCCAGGAGAGGTAGCATAGCTGCTTTTTCAGTTTCTTAAAAACACATGTTTTTTTCCGTATGGATAGAAGTTTTATAATTGAGTTTAACTGGTGTAACTGTACAAAATTGCTCGTGATTGCAATAATTTCATCTGTATAAGGCTTTGATTATTAACGTGTATCATGTATAATAGATTCAGCATCTATTTGGAGGACAGAATCATTGAATCCGAATTTTAAACAGGAACTTGAAAAATTACCTCTTTTACCGCTGCGTGGTCTGACTATTTTCCCAGGCTGCGTGATTACCCTTGATGCAGGACGTGAAAAGTCCATTGCGGCAATACAGGAAGCCATCAATAATGATCATCGATTGCTGGCTGTGGCGCAGAGAGATTCCATGGTGGAGCATCCAGGCTTGGAAGATCTTTATTCTGTGGGTACGGTTGTAAGCGTTCGGCAAATTATGCCTATGCCGGATCAGACCATTCGCCTGATGTTGCATGGTGATGAACGGGCTATTCTTGTAGAGCTGGAAAGCTGCGGAAATTATAGCCGTGCGAACTATGCTCTGGCACAACAGCAGGAGGAAAATGCTTGTTCAGAAGCTGAAAGCAAAGCATATATGCGTTCCATTGTTACTCTCGCACGCCAGTTGGCAAAGGAGCGCGGGAACGCTATGCCCGAATTTTTGCAGTCGTTGGAGGGGGAAAGCACTCCAGGCAGTCTCTGTGATACTGTAGCTAACGGTTTGATCACCGCACCCGACGCCAAACAGCAAATTTTGGAGTGCTTTGATGTAAAACTGCGCCTGGAACTGACGGTGCAACTGCTGGGCCAGGAATTGAGCATACTTCGCTTGGAAGAGCGAATTCAGCAGCGTGTGCGTGAAGCAATGGATCGGGCCAACCACGAATACTATCTGCGGGAGCAGATACATGCCATTCAGGATGAGTTGGGCGATGACGAGGACGAGGAAATTGCTGAATATCGCCGCCGGCTCAAAGATTCGAAAATGTCGGATGAGGCGCGGGAAAAGGTGGAGCGCGAACTTCGCCGGCTTGCCAGAACAGCTGCACAATCGCCTGAATCCAGCGTGAGCCAGAATTATGTCGAATACATGCTGGAGCTCCCCTGGGGAGTAAAGCAGGAGTCTGAAATTGATCTTGCCCGTGCCCGCAGGGTTTTGGAAGCAGATCACTATGGCCTAAAAGAAGTGAAGGATAGACTGCTGGAATATCTGGCAGTGCGCAAATCCACTGAAAAGCTGAAAAGTCCCATTATTTGCCTTGTGGGACCTCCCGGTGTGGGTAAGACTTCCATTGCAAAATCCATTGCCAACGCGCTCAATCGGAAATTCGTTCAGTTTTCCTTGGGCGGTGTGCACGATGAAGCGGAGATCCGTGGCCATCGCAAGACCTATGTAGGTGCAATGCCAGGCCGGATTATCAGTTCTATTCAGCGTTGCGGAAGCATGAATCCTGTATTTCTGTTGGATGAAATAGACAAGATATCCAGAGATATGCGGGGAGATCCTGCTGCCGCCCTATTAGAAGCCTTGGATCCGGAGCAAAATGCAAATTTCAGAGATCACTATCTGGAGGCGCCCTTTGACTTGTCGGATGTGCTCTTTATTACCACGGCAAATGCCACGGAGCCAATCGATCGCGCTTTGCTGGATCGAATGGAGGTCATCGAAGTCAGTAGCTATACGCAGGAAGAAAAGTGCAAGATTGCACGCCGATACCTGCTGCCCAAGCAGACGGATGCGCACGGGCTCAAGAAGAACCAGCTTCGGATATCGGAAAAAACCATGTTGGATTTGGTTGATGGTTATACCCGTGAGGCGGGCGTGCGCATGTTGGAGCGAAACATTGCGCGCTTGTGCCGCAAAGCTGCGTTAAATCTGATGGAAAATCCAGAGCGCAAAGTGGTGACGCTGCGCTCCCAGGATTTGAAAACTTATCTTGGACCTCAGCGTTATCTGCGTCAACCTGTGGCTGGGAAAGCTGAAATTGGCGTGGTAAATGGATTGGCATGGACGAGCGTCGGAGGCGAAGTGATGCCCGTGGAAGCCGTCTCGATGGACGGAAAAGGCATCTTGGAAATCACAGGAAAATTGGGCGAAGTGATGCAGGAATCTGCAAAAATTGCCAAGACCATCGTCCGTGTGCGCGCAGCCGACTATGATATTGCGCCTGAATATTTTGAGAAACATGATCTGCACATTCATGTTCCCGAGGGCGCCGTGCCTAAGGATGGTCCGTCGGCAGGAGTTGCTTTGTGCTGTGCAGTCATGAGCGCCATTACGGGTAAGAGTGCTCGAAGTGACTTGGCGATGACTGGTGAGGTAACGCTTCACGGACGCGTATTACCCATTGGTGGCGTTCGTGAGAAGCTGTTGGCTGCCTATCGCATGGGGATCACCCACATACTTTTGCCTCGGGAAAACGAGAAGGACTTGGAGGAAATTGATAGCGGAATTCTGGAAAAACTGGATGTAACTTTGATTGATCATGTAAATGAGGCGTTGCAAATCGCGTTTTCCCATTCGAATCAAATGAGGTTGGCAATATGATCATTAAAAAAGCGAAATTCCTGCTTTCTCAAAGTGAATTTACTGCTTTTCCTCAACAGGGATTGCCTGAGATTGCCATGGCTGGAAAATCAAATGTGGGGAAGTCCTCGATGATTAACAGCCTGGCGCGCAATTCCAAATTGGCACGAACGTCTTCGGAGCCTGGAAAGACACGGTTGATCAACTACTATTCCATTAATGATTCCTTTTTTCTGGTAGATTTACCCGGCTATGGTTTTGCCCGAGCCTCCAAGGGGGAACAGGAAAAGTGGGCTAAAATGATTGAGGGTTATCTGGTAGGTTCTCAGAATTTAAAACACGTGTTTCATCTGGTAGATATTCGCCATGCGCCTACTCGTGAGGATCAAATGATGACGGAGTATCTGCGACACTATCAGATTCCCTTTACTGTTATTGCCACCAAGGCAGATAAACTGTCCAAGGCACAGCGAAGCCGTTCCATTCCCGTAATTTGTCGCACGTTGGTTGTACAGCCATGGGAGATTTTGGTTTACTCCTCCGAAGATTTAACGGGAAGGGATGCATTGCTGGACAAGTTGGATGAGTTGCTGGCGGACGAAAGCGTCGGCGGCAATTCGTGAATTGATCTATAATTTTAAATGTACGTATACCCTTCTATTTGTCCAATAGAAAGAATTCCTGCGGCCTGTGTGCAGCAGGAATTCTTTCTATGCGTGATCGTAACGCACGCGAGATTCATCTCATTCCCCAAATTCTATTTAAAATCTTTCATAAATTTCGATTCGGGCTTGACAAATTCATAACCGAACGCTTTGTAAAAGGCATTAGCAGAGGTGCGTTCACTTCCGCCATAGATTCTAATGCCCTCTGCACCCGTTTTCTTTGCCCAATCCTCCACAGCTTCCATCAACTTAGACGCTGCTCCATAGCGCCTGTATTTTTCAACTACGGCAATGGCTCGCAGTACTTTCAGAGGAGGTCCATAGATTACATCAAAATCGCAGGCATGCGCGTAACCGAGAAAGCGGTTGTTATTTTCGGCTACAAAAATAATATTGCTTCCCGTAGCCATCAGACGCCGTATATTTTCTTCAAACTTGTCTTCGGGATAATCAAAACCCAAAGCAACTTTGCTCAAAGTGCGTATATTTGCCGCATCAGAAATCATACACTTTCGTATGGTAATATTCATATAGGCTAACTCCCTTCCAACAATTATCCTTACTTTAATTATATATGCCAGATCTGGCAAAATCAAGTATAAAATTTACACAAAACGCAAATAAATCGTCCAGAAAATACAAAGGCAGGAAGCACATGAATGCTTCCTGCCAGAAGTTAAAACCTGGATTATTTCTCGATAAGGGATTCGCCCGTCATTTCCTTGGGCTGAGGCAGTCCCATCATTTCAAGCATGGTGGGACACAGATCGCACAGGCGACCTCCAGACCTTAGCTTTTGCTTGGGCTTTTCGGGATCAATGACGATTACAGGAACCGGATTGGTGGTATGTGCGGTAAAGGGGCCACCGTGTACGGGGTCCAGCATTTGATCTGCGTTGCCGTGGTCGGCGGTTACGATGCACTTCCCGCCTTTGGCTATAATAGCGTCAACAACCTTGCCTACACATTCATCTACCGTCTTTACTGCTTTCTTGGCAGCTTCCATGACACCGGTATGACCTACCATGTCGCAATTGGCATAGTTGAGGATGATCACATCATACTTGTCCTCATTGATACAGGGGAGCACAGCATCGGTCACCTCATAAGCGCTCATTTCCGGTTTCAGATCAAAAGTCGGTACTTCCTCAGAAGAGGGGGAAGGCACCAAAATGCGATCCTCGCCGGGGAAGACCCGCTCCTCACCGCCATTAAAAAAGAAGGTAACATGAGCATATTTCTGCGTTTCGGCGATACGTAACTGCGTTTTCCCGCACTTGGAGAGATACTCGCCCATGGTCATGGAGAGAGATTCCGGAGGATAGGCGATGGACACGTTGGGCATCGTGGCATCATATTGGGTCATGCAAACGTAGTTCAGCGGGAAAAATCCGTGTTTGCGTTCAAACCCGGTAAAATCCGGATCTACAAAGGCACGGGTGATTTCACGGGCACGGTCGGGACGGAAATTGAAAAAGACGACGGAATCGTTGGCTTGAATCGTGCCTTCTTCGTCAATCACAGTAGGCAGCACAAATTCATCGGTAAGATGTTTGCCCGTCTCGTCCACAACCTGATAGGAATCCCGAATCGCTTTGACAGGATCTGTCGCACGAATGCCTTCCGCACAAACCATGGCATTATAGGCCTTTTCTACGCGCTCCCATGCGAAGTCACGATCCATGGCATAGAGCCGGCCCATGACCGTGGCAATCTTGCCGATACCCAGCTCATGCATTTTTTCCACCAATTGCTGCACGTATTCCCATCCGGAATCCGGCGGAACATCGCGTCCATCCAAGAGTGCATGTACATACACTTTGGTCAGTCCATGACGCTTAGCCATTTCCAGCAGACCATAGAGATGATCCGTATGGGAGTGCACGCCGCCCGGGGAAACCAGGCCGATCAAATGCAGCGCAGAGTTGTGGGCCTTGCAATTTTCCATGGCGGATAGGAGAGCTTTATTCTCAAAGAAAACTCCGTCCTGGATGTCCTTTGTGATCTTGACCAACATTTGATAGACCACGCGACCGGCACCAATATTGGTGTGGCCCACTTCGCTGTTGCCCATTTGGCCATCTGGAAGACCTACGTCCAACCCAGACGCACCAATGGAGGTTACAGAATACTTTTCCTTCAGAGCATCAATATTGGGCGTGCCCTGAGCAAGAATGGCATTGGATTTGGGATCGTTTGATCCGATCCCAAATCCATCCAGAATGAGCAGTGCAGTGGTGGCCATTAGTAGTTCACCACCTCAGCGAACTTCGCAGCTTCCAGAGAAGCGCCGCCGATCAGGCCGCCGTCGATTTCCGGCTGCGCCATCAGGCCCTTGACATTGGAACCCTTCATGCTTCCGCCGTACTGAATGCGCATCTTTTCGGCAATGTTGCGGCCAAATTTCTGCTCAATAGCCTTGCGAATCACACCGATAGTGCGGTTGGCTTCTTCGTCAGTGGCAGTCAGACCTGTGCCAATGGCCCAAACGGGTTCATAGGCGATGACAACGTTGTCGAGCTCAGCGCCGTGCAGGCCATGCAGAGCCATCTGGGTCTGATAAGTGACGATCATATCGGTATAGCCGGCCTCGCGCTCATCTTTCATCTCACCCACGCAGACGATGGGCTTCAGGCCCGCTTTCACAGCGGCGATGGTGCGCAGATTGACGGTCTTATCGGTTTCGCCAAAGTACTGACGGCGCTCAGAGTGACCGATGATTACATATTCGCAACCGGCGGCCTTGAGCATGTCGGCGCTCAATTCACCGGTGTAGGCGCCGGACTCCTTGAAGTGCACGTTCTGAGCGCCAAGCTTGATGTTGGTACCCTCAATGATGGGCTTGACTGCGGAGAAGCACACTGCGGGCGTGCAAACCACAACGTCGCACTTGGCATTCTTTACAAGGGGAATCAGATCCGTCACCAATTTGGCGGCTTCTTCGGGAGTTTTATTCATCTTCCAGTTGCCGGCGATGATGGGACGGCGCTCAGGAATGACACGATCCATCAGGCATACGACACCGGGCAGTTCCTTGCCCTCCAGGAATTCGAGAGAAGCACCGCCACCGGTAGAGATGTGGCTCATCTTGTCGGCAAGGCCCATCTGCGTAACGGCTGCTGCGGAGTCACCACCGCCGATGATGGTAATGGCGCTGGATTCTGCCATGGCCTGAGCGATGGCCAGGGTACCCTTGGCAAAATTGGGCATCTCAAAGCAACCCATGGGTCCGTTCCACACGATGGTGCGAGCCTTTTTAATTTCTTCCGTAAACAATGCTACTGTCTCCGGCCCGATATCCATGCCTTCAAAGTTATCGGGGATATTGCGGGAATGCGCGGTGATGCGCTCGCAGTCATTGGAGAAAGAATCGCCGCAGACGTTATCCACGGGCAGCAGCATCTTTACACCCTTCTTTTCTGCCAGCTCGATCAGTTCCTTAGCAAGGCCTACGCGCTCCTCGTCCAGCAGGGAACGGCCTACTTTACCGCCCATGGCGACCTGGAAGGTATAGCTCATGCCACCGCCGATCACCAGAGTGTCCACCTTGTTCAGCAGGCTCTTGATCACGCCGATCTTGTCCTTAACCTTTGCGCCGCCAAGAATGGCCACGAAGGGGCGAACAGGGTTTTCCACCGCATTGCCCAGGAATTCCAGCTCCTTGCCGATCAGGAAACCAGCCACTGCGGGCAGATAATCTGCGACGCCGGCGGTAGAGGCATGGGCGCGATGCACGGTGCCAAAGGCATCAGAAACATAGATTTCCGCCATGGAAGCCAGTTCCTTGGCAAAGGCAGGGTCGTTCTTTTCTTCTTCCGCATGGAAGCGCACGTTTTCAAGAAGGATGGCTTTTCCGGGTTCTACCTCAGCTGCCAGCTTTTTGGCATCGGGGCCGATTACGTCTTTGGCCAGCTTGACTTCAAAGCCCAGCTTTTCACTCAGACGCTTGGCCACTGGTGCCAGAGAAAACTTCATATTGAATTCTCCCTTGGGACGTCCCAGGTGAGAGCAAAGAATGACGGCCGCCTTGTGATCCAGAAGATACTTGATGGTCGGCAGGGCTGCATTGATACGCGTCTCGTCGGTAATATTCAGATCAGCATCCAGCGGCACATTAAAGTCACAGCGGACCAGTACCTTTTTGCCGGAAACCTGGATATCTTCAACGGTCATTTTGTTCAGATTCATAGCGGTTCACTCCTTAATCAAGATTGTGCCTATATTTTAGCACATAAAACTCGGAAATAAAAGTTAGTTTTCTGGTTCACACACAATTATTTTCAAAATCAGGGCATTTTGGTACGGATTACATGGAAATCTAAACAGAATGCGTGATTTACTTAACGAATGAATGGTATAATATTGCAACGGAGGCGCTTACATGAAAGATATTATGATTCGGCTGAAAGATGTCGTATTTAAATATGAAGATGCAAAAAGTCCGGCAGTCGACCACGTGGATCTGGAAGTGAAACGTGGTGAATTTGTGGCGGTGCTGGGCCGCAATGGAAGTGGAAAATCCACTATGGCACGGTTGCTCAATGCGCTTTTGCTGCCTTCCTCGGGAACGGTAGAGGTGGGTGGTGTCATAGCCTCGGAAGAGGATGCCTACGCGCTGCGGGAAATCTGCGGAATGGTGTTTCAAAATCCCGACAATCAGATCGTTGCCACCGTGGTGGAGGAAGATTGTGCGTTTGGCCTGGAAAATCGAGGCGTTCCCAGTAAAGAAATCCGTGCGAGAGTGGATGAAGCCCTCACAGAGGTGGGTATGAAGGATCGCGCCTTGAGCTCGCCATCCATGCTCTCCGGTGGACAGAAACAACGCATTGCCATTGCCGGCGTCCTGGCTATGCGGCCAAAGGTCATTGTCTTTGATGAATCCACGGCAATGCTGGACCCAATAGGCAGAAGAGATGTATTTTCGCTGGCCCGCCGGATCAACCAGGAGGAGGGTATCACCGTGGTGTGGATTACCCACTTTATGGAAGAGGCTGTGAAAGCAGACAGGGTTGTCGTCATGGATCATGGAAAAATCGAAATGCAAGGTGAACCCAGAGCGGTCTTTTCCAGAGTGGATGAAGTGCTGGAATTGGGTTTGGATGTTCCTCAGATGATGAAACTGGCCCACAGGCTCAGGAGGGAAGGCATTGCCCTCCCGGAAGATATCTTGACTGTGGATGAAATGGTGGTGGAACTGTGCCGATTGAAGTAAAAAATCTCACCCACATTTATATGCCCAATTCTCCCTTTGAATCGGTGGCCCTGAAGGATATTAATCTGCACATCGATGACGGGGAATTTATTGGGATCATTGGCCATACGGGAAGTGGCAAATCCACGCTGGTTTCTCATTTTAATGCTTTGGAAAAGAGTGCTCCCGGGCATGTGTTTGTCAACGGTCAGGATTTAGGTGCAAAAGAAACAAAGCTCTCTGAGATCCGGCGGGAAGTAGGCTTGGTGTTTCAATATCCGGAATACCAGCTGTTCGAGGAGACTGTAGGAAAAGATATTGCCTTTGGCCCGGAAAATTTAAAACTGGATGTGGACGAAGTGCGCCGCAGAGTGCGCTCGGCCATGGAACTGGTGGGTTTGGACAGCTCGTTGAGGGATGCTTCCCCCTTTAATCTCTCCGGAGGTCAGAAGCGCAGGGTGGCTATCGCCGGTGTGCTGGCAATGAATCCCAGTATATTGGTACTGGACGAACCCGCTGCCGGATTGGACCCAGCAGGACGGCGCAGCATGCTGGAATTGATCCGAGGCATCCATCAAAGTGGTGTGACAGTGGTCATGGTTTCCCATTCCATGGATGATGTGGGCAAGTACTGTTCCAGACTGTATGTGCTGGAGCATGGCCGAATTGCCTTTGAGGGCACGCCTTCGCAGGTATTTCGGCATGGGGAAGAATTGCAGAAAATTGGCTTAGACGTACCCGAGTGCGCCCGCCTGGCGGCGGAACTGCGCAAAAAGGGGTTCGACATGCCCGAAGGAATCTATAGTCGCGAGGATGTGGCGGTTGCCATTTTAAACAATCTCAGGGGAAAGGATGTGTGCAGGGATGCTCAATAATGTGACCATCGGCCAATTTTTCCCAGGAGACTCCTTTTTGTACCGCTTGGATCCGCGAACGAAGCTGATCCTCACTGTAGCGCTAATCATACTTGTTTTTCTCACCAAAAGTTTTGTGGGGTTTGGGATGATCTTTCTGTTTATCCTCTGGTGCGCGTTTTCTACGCGCATTGGGCTAAAATACATGATCAAGGGGCTCAAACCGCTGCTGGTTATTATCGGCCTTACCTTCTTTTTAAACCTGTTCTTGATGAAAGATGGGGAGGAACTGGTTCGCCTGGGTTTTATCAGCATTACTTCGGGTGGACTTAAGACAGCGTTGTTTATGGCTGTGCGCCTGATTCTATTGGTATTATGTTCGCAGATATTAACGCTCACCACTTCGCCAATTTCCCTCACCGATGGGCTGGAAAGTCTGATGCGTCCTCTGGAAAAAATCGGCTTCCCGGCTCATGAGATTTCCATGATGATGTCTATAGCGCTTCGATTTATTCCAACATTGATGGAAGAAACAGAAAAAATCCGGCGGGCTCAGATGGCTCGGGGAGCAGATTTTGAGAGTGGTAAACTGATTGCCAGGGCGAAGGCGATGATCCCATTGTTGGTACCGCTCTTCGTCAGCGCATTTCGCCGGGCCGATGAATTGGCCATGGCCATGGAAGCTCGGTGCTATCGGGGCGGCAAGGGACGCACGAAGATGAAACAACTGCACTTTAACTGGCGCGACGGCGCTTCTGCGGGCGTAATTACCGCCATGTATGGAGTGATGTTCGTTTTAAATGGAACGAGCGTATTATAGTGGAGGCTCCATGCGAAGAATTCATCTGATTGTGGAATATGACGGAACAGACTACGCCGGTTGGCAGCGCCAATCCAATGCCATGACGGTTCAGGAGCGATTGGAGCGGGCTGTTGAGAAACTTACCGGTGAGAACGTTTGTGTATCCGGGGCAAGCCGGACGGATGCAGGAGTACACGCGCTTGGCCAATCTGCCCACTTCGACACGCAGTCCCGTATTCCGGCAGAAAAATTTAGTTTTGCCCTCAATACGCTCCTGCCACCGGATATTCGCGTAGTGGAATCGGAAGAAGTGTCCATGGACTTTCATTCGCGTTTTTCGGGGAAGGGCAAGGAGTATCGATATCTGATCTGGGCGGCCCCTCATTCCAGTGCTTTGAACCGGCGTACCCATGCCCACGTCATTTATCCTCTGGATGTGGAAAAGATGCGGATAGAGGCGGCTACTTTGGTGGGAACGCATGATTTTGCCGCATTTGCAGCCAGTGGATCTACCGTGCGCGACACGGTGCGCACCATTTACAGGGTGGATTTGAAACAAAACGGACATGAACTGGTCCTGACAGTGGAAGGAAACGGATTTTTATACAATATGGTGCGCATCATTGCAGGCACGCTGATTGGCGTGGGCAGTGGTAAATTGGAGAGCGGCGCATTTAAGCGTGCCATGTGCAGCAAAAGCCGCCTGGATTTAGGAATCACTGCACCAGCTCATGGCCTTACATTGATGAAGGTCTTTTATCAAGCCCGGGAGGGAAAAGAATGACCATTACAAATGTCATGCGTCTGCTGAAGCAAGCGGGGATACCCTTTCAAACCGCTGAATATGAAGCGGATGAAAATGATCTTAGTGGCGTTCACGCCGCTGAACAGTTGGGCATTGACCCGGATTGTATGTTTAAAACACTGGTGGCCAGGGGCGAAAAACACGGCCCACACGTATTCTGCATTCCCGTTGCGGAGGAACTGGACTTAAAAAAATGCGCGCAGGCGGCGGGGGAAAAGAAGATTGAACTAATCCATGTGAAAGAGCTGCTGCCGCTGACAGGTTATGTACGCGGGGGCTGTTCCCCTGTGGGCATGAAGAAAAAGTTCCCTACGACGATGGATGAAACAGCCGTTTTGTTTGACTACATCTACGTCAGCGCCGGGATGCGCGGGGTACAGGTGATCCTCAATCCGGAATCTCTGGCGTCCTATATTGGCGCAAACTTTGCCGATCTTACCCGGCGTTAATGAGGAGAGAATGGAACAATGCAAGCAGCTATTTTTGATTTCAATGGAACACTCTTTGATGATACTCGGTATCACTTGATATCCTGGCAACGATACATGAAAAAACGC
Organism: Clostridiales bacterium; assembly: GCA_019419995.1. Lineage (GTDB taxonomy): Bacteria > Bacillota > Clostridia > Christensenellales > Aristaeellaceae > SFTH01. The sequence goes on along the minus strand of JAHZHZ010000023.1, from coordinate 937 downwards.
TTTTCGCTGGATATGACCATAGAGCAGGTTCAAAAAAACTTTATTGGGCCGAATAATTCCGCGATTTTTCGTAACTTCCTTGGAGATCGGTACAGCGATGCTGAAATCTTTAACTTTTCCCGGGAAAAGGAAGCGGAATACCGCGCTATTGCCAGAGCGGATGCGCAGAACTTTCACCTGATGGATGGCGCTCCGGAATTGTTTGATCAGCTCCGGGAACATGGAATTCCATTTTCCGTAGCCACGGCTTCCATGATTGGCAATGTAGAGTTCTATTTGCAAGAACTTGGCTTAAATCGCTGGCTTTCCTTGGATGATATCGTCTATGACGAAGGAATATTGGCCAGCAAGCCCGCTCCTGACTTTTATCTTGAAGCAGCCAGACGAATGGGGGTTAGCGCAGAAGTTTGCGTCATTGCCGAGGATTCTCTGGCCGGAATAGAGGCGGCAATTCGTGCCGGCGCGGGCAGAATCATCGTCATTGATCGTACGGTACCCAGGGATGTGTTGCAGTCCAACCCTCGAATTGACGCGATAATTCATGATTTTTGGGGCTGCGAGCGCTATTTTATCGAAAAATAACTCTACAAAATACGATATTTGTGCTATAATACGATATGGTATGCTAATAAGCGCATTTTGCGCATTGTGCCCGGTTTCCGGGCGAGGAAAAAGGAGGAAGAACCATGCAATATTCTCGCGAAGTTGAGGAAATGGTATGCGTTGCCAAGGGCCCGAACCATGGCCCGGCACCGATCCCGGAGGAGGGTAAATGGGTGCAGGCCAAGGAAATCACGGATATTTCCGGCCTGACTCACGGCATTGGCTGGTGCGCTCCCCAGCAGGGCGCCTGCAAACTGACCCTGAATGTGAAGAAGGGCGTCATCGAAGAAGCGCTGGTGGAAACCATCGGCTGCTCCGGCATGACCCATTCCGC
>JAHZHZ010000022.1 GCA_019419995.1 Clostridiales bacterium | reverse complement strand
AAATAGGCGATCACCACAATTACCACGAATGTTTTTGTTCGCTCCAGAGTTTTTTTCCTAAAACAACTTATTGCATAGGCTATAAGACAGATCGCCCCTAATACAATTGCGCCAAAAGAAGTTGTCCATGCCAGATTCATTAAATTACCCATTCAAATCTCCTTACTAGGTCGGAAACGCTTCCGAAATATAAGTTGTAATTGCATCGACAATCGTATCAATAATTTTTCGAAGCCTATTCTTATAGGTCTAAGTGCTCTTACTGTACACTTAGCATACGTACGAGTTACAGTCCTACCTACCTTCTGTAAATAATGCCGGGGTTGCATTTTGGTTCCACCAAACAGCTCACGATCAAGGAACTCACCAAAAGGTTTCGTGAACAAGCTAAAGGCAAACTCACCTATTCGCGTGGCTGGGCAATGCTCAGGATACAATGCGATAAAAATACCAGTGATCTTCGATGGGCTCCAGGCGATACCATTCGGGGAGGCTGGGGTCGTCCGCTGCATATAAGATTCCAAAGGCGGTAGTCCACATAATCGGTTCCGCATATTCAAAATAAATCATCCGATCGTTGGCGTCTGCATAGATGGCATTGATGCCCGTCGCAGCCAGTTCATCAGGAACCACGATTTCTCGGATGGTGCCAATTCCAAGCGTTGCCGACAGGATGTTGCCATGAAGATTTGCAGCATTCACAACTTGCGCAAAAGCTTCTTTGTTTTCAGTAAAGTCTGAATTCGCCCTTGCTCTGGCTCCGGCTTTCGTAATCGGAAACGAACAAGCTGCCAGCGATAAACATATCAGTATAATGAGCACCGCCATTGAAATACTCCGAATACGCATATCATTTCTCCATCTTATTCATCAATCTATTCGTCGTTCCATGCTTGGTTGTAGATCTCAATTCCCCATGCAACGCTGTCATGATTTTCTTCGCTATCAAAAAGGCAAATAACTCGATTTTTCATAATTCCTCCAAATTAAAATGTATCTGGCTCCCTTAGCAGAAAGTGAACCAATCCGGCGAAAAGGGAGAGGGGGGTAAAATTCGGAGGGAAAAACCACCGTTTTTTACCCCGGGGGAAAATGGGGGAGGCTTCTTGGCGTGGAACAAGAAGCCTCTGAAGTGCGGGGGCTGGACAGTTTGATTCGTTTGGCATAATTTTAAAAACTCGATTTATCTATATTTCTCGTCATTTTTCGGCTGAATCATCGTCGATACTTTTGACCCCGACGAGTATTTTGGACGACGAATCGTATATAAGCTCATATTTGGAACCTTTGGAAAACTCAAAACCAGCGCCTAAATGCTTTCTCAACGTAAACGAGTCAAGATAATAAGTTTGTTTCCAGGGCTCTCCTGTTGAAAAAACATACCCCGCTGTGAAAGGCGCTGCTCTCGGCTCTCTGTTATAATATTCAAATACGCCCTGTACTTTTATAAAATCTCTCTGTTGAATGCTGCGAATATCCTGAATTCCCTTATGAACGATCATAAAAAGGCCAAGGACCCCCACTACTAACGTACCTATTGCTTCGAAATCTATTTTTCGTTTAAAGATCCGAAACAATCCGAAGATGATACAGAATATACCAGCTATAAATGCAATTACATCGAAAAAAAATACATTATACCACAATCCATCCAGCGTATACATCATTTTATTCAGACTGGCAACGCCGCGCGCACGCTATAAACGGAGAATCGGGTGCAAGCATTAATACCTCTCGCAACAGTTCCGCGGAAACGCATTCTGCTATAAACTTCGTCGCGAGTAATATTAGGATAACGGGTAGACAAGGTATGCTTGTATGTTGAATAGTTTTTAGGAATGATTTTATTGTCCACGAAGCTCTCTGTCTTACTTAATGCCTTTCCTACCCCGATGTCAATTACAACACCCGCTACCGTTTTAAATGCTTCAGCCTGCCAATCAATCTTCCCTCCTTGAACCGTTGATGCTATATTATGAGCAATGCCCGAACCCGGTAAAAGCGCAGTAACACCTGCTTGCCCAATGTATAGGCCAAGGGTGACAGTCGTACTCATCGTCCTGCACCATGCACCGTACTTGAATTCTACCATGGGAATTCCGGCATTGTCAAAGATTTTCACAATGCCATCTTAAAGGTTGTGGAGCAGGGGTACATCGTGCCGCTGAATTTTGCCTTTGTCGAGTGGCGCTGCCGATCAAAGAAGTGCAGCTTGTTTTGATGGGCCATCTCATCGAAGGCCAAGGGGTTCATGGTCAAGTAAGTGAGTGGCATACCGTGGTAAGTATTTATTCCATAAAACGCCACGAGTCCTTCCATTCCTCCCACGAGACAAAAAAATCCCTACCAGAATTGTATCAAATCCTGGTAGGGAATCTGGTGCCGGTGGTCGGACTCGAACCGACACGGATCTCTCCATCGCATTTTGAGTGCGACACGTCTGCCATTCCATCACACCGGCACATTTAATTTACCCACTCGACATCCAACAAAGTCCATTCAGAGTATCCATCAACCGACGAACTGTTGTCACGTCAAGGTACTGGAATATTATATCTGATTTCTGAAGAAAAATCAAGCTTTTTTTGTGGGATTTATTGTCGGTTTTTTTGGGCAATATTGAGAAAAAACAAAATTGAATGTGAAATTAAAACAAAGGATGGCGCAAACCTTTCACGCCATCCCTTGCATAATCATTCTTCATCGTCTGCTTCCGCAATCTCCAGATATTTTTCAAACACCTCGTTGAGCTCTTCTTCAGAATCTATGGTGGAATAGAAGTCGTTTCCATCTGCATCTTGCTCAATGCGCATGATGACCAGCTCATCTTCTTCCACGTCCTCCATGGGCTCCACTGGGGCCAGACAAATATATACGCTTCCTTTGTGCTCCAGAGTCATCAGATGCTCAAAACGCACTTCATTGCCTTCATCATCTACCAATTCAACGATGCTTTCCGGATCCAGTTCCATGTCCTGCCCATTCATGCGATTCTCATTCATATGCCAAACCTCACTTTGAAATACACTTTTTTTGAGAGGGGATTCAGAAGCTTCCTTCCATCCGCCTGCATCCAAATAGGATTGAAGAATATAGGTTGCCGCCAATTTATCCACAAACTGCTTGCGCTTGTCCCGACGAACATCTGCTTCCAATAAGACGCTGGTGGCCAGTTTAGTGGTTAGACGTTCATCCTGATAGCGCACCTCGTAGCCCAGAGCGATCAATTGCTGAGCCAATTCCTTGACCCTGCGTGCTTGAAAGCCCTCACTGCCGTCCATGTTTAGAGGGAGACCACAGAGGATGTGCGTCGTTTCATATTCATGGCAGAGCGCATCTATTCGATTGACATCCCGTTCCAATCCTCTACTGGAGATGGTTTCTACCCCCTGAGCTGTGAGATCTAGCGGATCGGATACGGCAACTCCAATGCGCCTTTCGCCCACATCCAGACAAATTATGCGCACATCTACACCACCTTAATGCAAAACTGAGGGCAAACGCGTGCACAGTAACCACAGAAAACACATTTGGCTTCATTGATCTGCGCACGGCCATTTATGATGGAAATGGCCTGTTGTCTACAGCGCTGTGCGCAGCGACCGCAACCTTCGCAATAATCATGTACCATTACATGCCGTTGACGATGGCGCAATTGGGCCATGCGCATTGCCGCATCCGTCCATTGCTCTGCTATGGCTACATTCGCGTCAATTTCTTCGATGCTCTGCATGCCTATGGCAATGCTGTCCAGAAGGGGAGAGCGCAGAACATATTCCATGGCTGTTTCACTGGCACCGATCAAGTGTCCACCCCCCAGGGGCTTCATGGCAAATATGCCTATTCCATGCTCCCGGGCGTGAGAAATGGAAGACTCCATATCCTGGCGGCTACCATCCTGAATGCCGATGCCCTCCACATTAATGAGGGGATGGATAACCCGAACCATGGGGAAACGAGTGCATGCGCGCACGCACCCGGCGTAGTGAGTGCTGACGCCCACCGCACCAATATGCCCCAGTTCCCGTTGCCTTTCCAAAAAGAGAAGCGCCTCCTCATGGCCGCGCAGGGTATATAGAGATTCCTGTTCGTGCAGCATGAAGAGGTCTACATAGTCTCTGCCTAGGCCACGAAATGCGCGTTCCAACGCGGCCTGCGCCGTCTTGCGATCGTAACAATAAGCTTTTGTACTGACGACATAGCCCGGTGCATCTCTCAGAGCCAGACGAATATGGGGATAGGTCTCATATAGATCAGCCGTATCCAGAAAATTTATGCCGCGTTCGTAGGCGTAAACCAACAAGCGGGCGCCCTCCTGGGGAGTCATGTTCTTTTGCAGGGGAGACATGGTCAGTGTTCCAAAACAGAGCTTGGAAACACTCAGACCCGAAGAACCCAGTTGAACGCGCTGCATTTATTTTTTGTCGTGCTCTACAACGTAGAAGCGCACAAACTCCTCCAACAACTCATCCCTCTCCAATCTGCGAATTAGGGAACGTGCGTTGTTGTAGCTGGTTATGTAGGTCGGATCTCCGGAGATAATGTAGCCGACAAGCTGCAAAATGGGATCGTGACCTTTGGCCTTTAGCGCCTGATACACAAGCTCAATAATTTCCGCGGCGGACTCAGGCGCATTCACGGGCAAACGAAAATTTTGGGTTTCGCCCAATCGATTGTTCATAGCGCACCGCCTTTCATTACCTGCTTATATACATAAGCAAATCTATTATAGCACAGACTTGGACAAAATTCAATTCTTTTCGTGGCGCTGAACATAAATTCTATATATTGTTCGGATGACCATCAATGCCGGAAGGGCGAGAAGCATGCCCAAAATACTGCCCATGCGTCCGCCGATAAACAGTGCGAGCAGAACAACTGCGGGAGAGAAGCCGGTAATATTTCCCATGACCCGGGGCGATATGACGAGGCCGTCAATTTGTTGAACGAGAAAGAGGGAAGCGAGACAGAATAAAGCCTTTTGCCAACTGACACTCAGCGCCATAATCATAGCGGGAACACCGCCCAGAATGGGGCCAAAGTAGGGAATGACGTTGAATATCCCCACAAATATTCCCATTAATGCGGCGCCGGGGATGCCGATGAGTGTCAGCAATATCCCTGACAGGGCGCCAACAGCCAGCGCTATGGTCATTTGTCCACGCAGATATAGCCTCAATTCCCGGGAGAGCGCGTTACCAGCACGAATGCACAGCGTCCGAATCGACGCAGGCGCCAACAATTCCAGGCGAAGCTGAATTTTTTCCCGTTCATTGAGTAAAAAGTAACTCAATACCACCATGAGAGTCAGGCGATAGATCTTTTCCGTAATGTTCCCCAGATAGTTGACGGCATTAATGGCAAAGTCTGTGATGCCATTTTGGGGAGTGGAGAATTGCAATTCCGGCAACTGCAAACCGGGAAGACGATTCTGCAAACTGGCCGACAGTCCGTCCCATAGTGCGCCGATTCGTTCAAAAGCTTCGGGCACAAGTGTGGATAGTGAGGAAATCTGGCGAGAAAGCGCGGGAAGCAGCAGAGAAATCAAGCCCAGAAGTACACCGCCGGATAGTACCAGTGAAGCGATTGCCGACAAGGATCTGGACAACTTTTTTTCCAAAAAACGGCAGAGGGGAAGAAGCAGGAAAGCAAATGTGGCGCTTCCAAAGATCAGTCCAACCAGATCCAGAACCAGACGTCCCCAAATCAAGAAAACTGCCAACAGGAGCCCCAGAACGAACAAAAGCCGAAATAAGCTTGTTCGGGCATGCGATTGAAAAAGCTGCAAGCGACTACCCCCCGGATGCGTGGAATTGTCCTGTGCGCAGATGCGCACAGGACTTTAAGGTTTAGAATTTCTTGGTGATTTCGTCTGTCTTCTGTGAGATCCAGCGGCCGCCCTTGCGAAGTTGCTGGTTCCAACGGCGCTCCGTTTGCCAATTCATCACGCCAAACATCGTTGCGGCAGCGCCACCGACGATCATACCGGTCATCAATCCCTTAATCATGCCGTGCTTCATATTCGGATACCTCCCTTTCTGTTTCCTGCGTCGAATCCAAAACAATGACTTCGCCATTTAAACCGGTGCTGTAGTGTTCAATTCGTAGCCGCCCGTCAATCAAATCTTCCCAAATTCCTTCAGTTAGCTCTAAAGCCTGGACTAGAAAGGATATTTCATCCACTTCTGCGCCGACGATTGCACCCATGCGGCGTCCGCTGGTGGAGACCGCACGGCGCAGAATGGGTTCAGATACGCATTTTCTGCGTTTTCCCATGCTGTCAGCCATGACGGCCATCTCGCCAATCATGCTCAATTGCTCGGAGGGAATGTAGCGCGTGCCTTTTAGACCGCTGTCTACCCAAATACCTTCCATACGCCTGAGATCTTTGGATAGTGCCGCCTGCATTAAGCGGCCGATTTTCTGGCGGTTACAAATGACTGGCATGCCGATTAAGTTGCGAATTTTGCGCATGAAACGCGCCTCCATATTTTTGTTTCGACAGCGTTAGTCTGTGCGCACACGACAGCTTTATTGCAAGGCAATTTTTTGTTGGCATTTTTTTCCGCCGCTTGCTTTTTTTAATGGAGGCATGATATACTTGCGGCGGAAGAGTGTTGAAAGCTTGTCAAAGACTTTGACACAGTTCCGACAAACATTTCTGTTAGTGTAAGAGTGAACAGAAGGGAGGCGATCGCATGGAAAGAAGCCGAAGTGGATATAGAATACTCGTGGCGGACGATGATACGAACGTGCATGAAGCGCTCGGCGTACATTTTCGCAGGGAGGAATATCAAATGCTCTCCGCTTATGACGGGGAAGAGGCGTTGGAAATTGTAAAGCGGTCGCGCCCGGACATCGTGGTGCTGGACATCATGATGCCCAAACAGGACGGGTTCATGGTTTGCCGGGAAATCCGGAAGGAATCCAATATCCCCATCATTATGCTCAGCGCAAAGTCGGAGGAATTCGACCGGTTGCTGGGCCTCGAACTGGGAGCCGATGATTATATCACCAAGCCTTTCAGCCCGAGGGAAGTGGTGGCTCGGATCAAAGCGGTATTGCGTAGATTGCATGATACGGGAGAGACGAGCCGCACGACGCATCTGGTGGTGGCAAATTTGGATATCGACATGAATGCCTATGTGGTCAAGCTTGGCGGAAAGGCGGTTGCCTGTACGCCGAAGGAGATTGAAATCCTATGGACGCTGGCCAGCAATCCGGGCATGGTTTTCAGCCGGGAGCATCTGCTGCAAAGCATCTGGGGCTACGACTACCTGGGAGATACTCGGGCCGTGGATAGTCATATTAAGCGCATTCGAGCAAAACTCTGTGCGCCGGGGAACGGCTGGGATATTCGAACCGTCTGGGGCGTGGGCTATCGATTTGAAACGGAAACTCAGGAATAGTTATTTCAAACAAAAAATATGGATTGCTTTAACCAACGCAAATAGGTGGGGCCGGGCTCAATTTTCAAGAGCCTGGCCCCGCCTATTGTAGTTATGAGCATGAAAATGGTTGAATGAAGATTGATTCTTTTTCTGTTTTATTATGATGGGAACTGGTTTTTTGCCGGCTCGCCCTTTAGCCTGAGAATTCAAAGATGATTATTTTTCCAGCAGGAAATGCTTCAACTCTTCCGCGCTGTTAAAGGCATGGGGAATGTCACAGCCTGCCATCTCTTCGCGCTTGCGGAAACCCCAGGATACCCAAGCGGCATCCGTGTGGGCATTGCGCGCCGTCGCCAGATCCACATCGCTGTCGCCGATATAAATGGTTTGCTCTGGTAGGGCATTTGCGGCCTGCATAATTCTTTGGGCAGCCGTAGGATCGGGTTTTCTGGGAGTGGATTCAGATTCACCGACGGCATAATCGTATAATCCCCGGAAATGTAATTCGCACAAGCCCTGCAGCGCGGCGTCAAATTTGTTGGAATTGATTCCAATGCGGATGCCAGCGGCCTTTAATGCGGCCAAAAGATCCAGAATTCCCGGATAAGGTCGGGTGAGATCATCCATGTGCGCCCGGTAACAAGCCTTAAAATCTTCCAACACCTGGGCGCATTGAGCTTGAGATGTGCCCTCTGGGACGGCTCTGGAAATGAGCTTGGCCACTCCATTTCCCACAAAGCGACGCACATCTTCCACACTGTGCCGTGGGTAGCCGTGAAGATCCATAGCTGCGTTGACGGCATTGGCCAGATCATTCAGTGTGTCCAGTACTGTACCGTCCAAATCAAAAATGGCAAGTTTGTATCTCATGTAAATTCCTCTCCAGTTTTGAGCTTTCCTCGCACAATATAGCAGTTTGCCCGGTTAAAAGCAAGCCTCTGGGGTTAGAATTTGGTTACGAGTATTTGTCATTGGAAAGCCGCATTGTGCGCTTGTCAAAGCGTTGAAAAATATGGTAAAATAAAAACTGGAAAATTGGGAATATGTGGGGATGCAAGATGGAAGCATATGAGGGATTTGCCCGGGTTTATGATCAGCTGATGGATGATTTTGACTATCCGGCTTGGGCGGAATTCTATTTGCAGCTGCTTTTGCGGGCCGGTATCAGTCCGAAAAGGGTTTGCGATTGCGCCTGCGGAACGGGCGGGCTTACACTGCCCCTGGCGCGTCGGGGAATTCAAGTGACCGGCGTGGACATTTCCCGGGAAATGCTGGAACTCGCTGCGGAAAAAGCCCGTCAAAGCGGCATGCAGATCCCCTTTGTGTGCCAGGATATGTGTAAATTGGAATTGCCCAGAGCGGTAGATGCCATCCTTTGCGCATGCGACGGGGTAAATTATCTCACCGGCGATAATCAGCTCAGGGCATTTTTCCGTGCCGCTCACAGACAGCTGCGCCCCGGCGGGGCGCTGGCCTTTGATATTTCTTCTGCGTATAAATTGCGCCACGTCCTGGGCGATGCGTTTTTCGGCGAGGAGCGAGAGGAAGTCGCATATCTCTGGCAAAATGCGCTGGAGGGGGATGTGGTGAGGATGGATATCACATTCTTTCTTCGGCAGCCTAACGGGCTGTACAGGAGGGTGTGCGAAGTACATCGCCAGCGGGCACATGAAGTGGAGCATTTGAGCGCATTATTGACAGAATGCGGCTTTGGACAGATTGACGTTTGGGGAGATCGGCGCTTTGAAGCGCCTACACCCGAGGAATTGCGTGTGCACTTTTGCGCGATTCGTGAATAGAATGGTTGGAGGCACGTGAAAATGGAGATGCGAAACCGGGATGGTATTTATCATATTTCTCTGATGGACGGTCAGGCTCGGGCAATTTTGATAGAAAGCACAAATCTGGTACAGCAGGCCATGGATACGCACCGGCTTTCTCGGATTGCGACGGCTGCGCTGGGGCGTACGATTACGGCAACGGCCATGATGGCCAGCATGCTCAAGGGCGACCATGAGTCCGTGAGCGTGCAGATTAAGGGCGGCGGCCCCATTGGCACGGTGTTGGCAGTGGGCCATGGAGATCTGAGCGTCAAGGGGTATGTGGACTTTCCGGATGTGGATTTGCCGCGCACGGGAAAGAAATTGCCGGTAGGAGCGGCCGTAGGAAAAAATGGCAGGATGACGGTCATCAAGGATTTGGGCATGCGGGAACCCTATGTGGGGCAGGTCAATCTGGTCTCAGGTGAGATTGCCGAGGACTTTGCCATGTACTTTACTGCTTCTGAACAGACTCCATCGCTGGTTTCCCTCGGCGTGTTGGTGGATGATCATCACGTTGAGGCCGCAGGCGGATTGATTGTGCAGATGATGCCTAACGCCACGGAGGCGGCCATTGCATCCGTGGAGAACAGTGCCAGCATGTTCATGGATATTTCCGGCACGATGAAGGAATACCATTTGGAAGGAGCGGTGAATCAGCTGCTGATGCACCTTGAACCTCGGATTTTGGAAAAGCGCGTGCCCGTCTACCGCTGCGATTGCAGCAGAGAGCGCATTGAGCGCATGCTTGTTAGCCTGGGCTCCGAGGAATTGAGGGACATGATTGAAACACAGCAGGGGGCGCAGGTGGATTGCCATTTTTGTCTTAAGCGCTATCAATTTACCGCGGATGAACTTAAAACGCTGATGGAAGCGGCGATGATTCGGGAGGGTTAATGAAGCATAATCCCAAGGTAGTTCCCTTTGACCGGAGTGCGGCATACGTGCACCACCGGGCGCTGAAAAATTTGCGGGATAATAATCCGGTGGACGCGCTGGAATTGATGCGCCATGCGGTGGAACATTCGCCGGATAATCAGGAATACCAGCTGGATCTGGCAGAAATGTACTGCGAAATGGGATATCATGAGCAGTCCAATCGCATCTTGTTGGATATGATTGCCGGAAACGACGCTCCTGCGGAGTGTTACTACGGGTTGGCGTTGAACCAATTCGGCAGGCGGGAGACGGAAGCTGCACGGCGTGCGCTGAATTTATTTAAAAGGTATGCCAGCGAGGAAGAACGCGATCGCGAAGATGTGATGGGTTTCAGCTATGAACTGGATCTGTACGAATTCGCGGGAAGGCCGTCCAATCGCCGGGTGGGCCGTGCGGTGCGCATCGCTGAGCGGGCCTGCGAGGCCATGCGGGATAACAATCCCGAGGGCGCCTGCCGGCTTTTTCAGAGAAGTCTGTCATATATTCCTCGGCAACCCGGTGTGCGGGCCCTTTATGCCATGGCTCTACAGCTGACCGGGGATGGCGAGGGCGCAATGAGGGAGGCGCAAGAGGCGGTTCGCACGGGTTCTAAGAGCGTGAGAGCTCTGTGCCTGGCTGCGCAGGTATACAATATGCGTGGCATGAGTGAACAAGCGAGAATGCTAATCAAGCGGGCCATTGATCTGCGGCCCGAGGAAGCCAAATTGCGGCTGCTGATCTTCGTTCTGTGCGAACTTGGAATGTATTCTGAGGCGGGAGAGGCGCTGAAGCGTGCGCTCAGAGAAGCGCCCTATTCCAGGGAACTGCTGCATTTGCGTGCAGTATCCCTCCACAATTCAGGAGCTCCGGATGCGCAGGTGGAGCCGTTCTGGCTGCGCATATTGCGCATTGATCCGGAGGACAGTATTGCAGGTTACTATCACGAGATGGCCGTATCAGGCAGGCTTGGGGAGATTGCCCCCGAGCTTGTATATCAGGTGCCCGCGGATGAATATCGACGCAGAGTCGTATTCATTGCAGAGGGGATGAAAGGCGGATTGGAACAGGCTGTTGCGCGTTGGCGAGAGGATAGGGAATTTCGCCGGATGCTGGTATGGGCGGCTGGCACTGACGAAGAAGCCTGCGGCCGGGTGGCGGTAATGGTCATCGCCTCAGCAGGAGACGCCGAGTCGGAAAGTGTGCTGCGTGAACTGTTGTACAGGATGGACATTTCCATGCAGGTGAAATATCTGGCGCTGCGATGCCTTCACTGGCGAGGAGCGGATTTAAAAAAGATGATGCCCCCTGATGTTATTCCACAGGATGGAATGCTGCCGGAGCCAGAGGATTTGTTGATGGATCTTTCTGTGGGGGAGCGTCAGCTGGTTCGCTTGGCGGCGGATCAATTGGAAAGTGAATTGAATGTGCGCGCCATTTCTGCGTTGGCGGTCATGTGGCGCAGGTATCGGTCAGCTCGTTCAGGCGGCTGTGATCCGCTGGTAGACATTCCCGAGGCGGCAGCGGCTCTGGCATGGAATTATTGCCTGAAGCACGGCAAGCGGTTATCCATAAGGCGCTTGAGCCGGTTATTTGAATGCGGCGTTCGAAAGATGGTGTTTTATGCCAGGCACATGGCAGCGGTGCTGGAACAGTGTGGGGAGATACAAGAGTAATGAAGATCGTTGACTTTGATGCAAAATTTTTTGAGTATGCACAAAAGTGGATTAAAGCTCACCCGGGCTTGACGGAACAGCAAGTAGAGGACAGCTACAACCAGATTATGGAGGAATGGATAGCCCTTAAGGCAGACTGGCTGGACGGCGCTTGTCCGGGGGATTACTTTCAACAGTTTGATTCGCCGGAGGTCCTCATTTCGCTGATGGAAGAGTATAACCAGGCAAATATTAATCTGCCGGAACCCCTCTACAGCCGCATCGTGGAAATGGGGGAAAAGTGCGCGCCGCTGTTGAAAAATTTGCTTGCCGATTCTCAAAGGAGCGAATCCCTTCGTGCGGAGGCGCTGGGCATGCTTCGGGATATGGACAGCCGTTTGGCAGATGATCTGATGGTGGATCTTGTTTGTACGGCTGAGCAGGCCAACGAGTTGAGCGATATGGCAGCGGATATCCTTTCGGATCGAGGTGGGGAAATGGTTTCCCAACTGCTGGATCGCTTTGACAAAGTGCCTGAGTACGCCCAGGATCTGATACTGGATATTTGCTGCAATCATCCGGGGGACGAGCGCCTGTATGAGCATTTAATTCATCGGCTGCGCAACCGACCGGAACAGCGGGCGCTCTGGGCGTCCTATCTGGGGAAACTTGGGGATGAGCGGGCAGTAGAACCCTTGAAGGAAATGCTGAATCTATTGGATTTGCGCTATCTGGATTACATTGAATTGCGCGCTGCGCTGGAGGCTCTGGGCGCGGACGCGGGAGAGGAACGAACCTTTTACGGTGATCCCGATTTTGAAGCACTGCGCATGCTGTAAAGAGAGAGGGGGAGATTAGGTCATGTATTGCGGGCAATGCGGTAAAAAAATTATGGATAACATGCTCTTTTGTCCCTTTTGTGGCACGCCTGTGGTGATTCCCGAGCAGGATGAGGAGGCGAAAGTTGCGCAGCCCGCCCAGTTGGAACAGCCTGTGGAAACTCCCGTCAAGGAACAGCGGAATGACGGGCCGGTAAGTCTGTTTGACAGCATGGAAGAACTGCAGGAATCCCGGGATGAGGAAGTTGATGCGTCGCAGAGTGAATCCTGTGTCGAAGCCCAGCCGGAAGAGGAGGAAGTCTTTGTGCCCCTGAGTTTTGAGCAGGAGGACGGGGCTGAATTGTCAAGCGCAGAAGAAGCGGTGACGCGTCCTGAGGTTGTGCCGGAATTTATTTCTTCACCTGCTGAGAGTAACACTGGGCTCCAGGATGCGGATATTCCTCCAAGGAGGATGCCTGCGTCTGTGCGTCCTGTGCAGCGCAGCGTGCCTCGGGAATTGAAGCGGCCGGAGGCTCCGCGCAAACAGGCGTTTATCCCCGTAAAGGATGTGGACTTGGATAACATGTTCATGGACGATGTGGATGCTGAGGATGATTATGACGGGGATGATTATGATCTGGATCAGGGCTCCGATAGGGGTTCCTATTATGACCGGGATTTCGAGTTTGAGGAACCAGAACATGGCAGCTTCGTGCAGCGCCACATTCGGGGAATTGTGTGCCTGATTCTCTTGCTGATTTTGGCAATAGTCTTCTTCGTTTGGATGTTTTCCAATAACGGTCAAAGGGTGCTGGCAAGCGCAAATCTCGCCTGGAAAGCGCAGCCCTATGCGGATCTGGGCTATGAGGCCTATCAACAGAACAATGATTTGCAGGCGGCGCGATATTATGAACGTGCGCTGGAACGGGACTCCAAGAATTATGAATACGCGCACAGTGCCATGGTGGCCTATTATGAGGCGGATGAAATTGAATCTGCCGCAGCTATGCTGAAGAAGTGCATTGAAATGGATCCTGATAATCCGGAACCATACCATGAAATGTTGATTCTTTACCCTGATGCGGCAACGCGTCCCTGGGAAATTCAGGAATTGATTCGCCTGGGCTTTCAGCGCACAGGCGATCAAAGCCTGAATGTGGCTGAAAGCGGCGCATAAAGGCGTGCCTCCGGGGACAGAATTTGCCCAAAGGGAGGCGACGTTTTATGAGAGAAGATTCATTTAATGAAAATGAAAACGTAATCAGTACCACTGAATGTACCGGTTTGATGCCTGCGCTGCCGGTGAATGATCCGGAAGCGGATGAAAGTACAGCGCGGCTCTATGCAATTCACGCGCCGAAGCGGAGAGATAAAAAGAAATGCGAAAGAAGAGCCAAAGGGCGATGATGATTAGTATTATTGTAGCCGGAGCGTGCGTGGTTGCGCTATTAGCGGCGGGAACGATCCTTCGCATGCAGACCCACAATCTTGGGCCGGTAGAAGCCTTTTGTTCCTTTGTGTCGGATACCTTTCATCCCAGCCACTGAAATTCGGCTTAATTTGGAACAGAGAAAATGGATCCGGACACTTTGAGTATTTTATACAATCCGACGAATGTACAGGAGGTAGATGAAGATGAGCAATATACCTACTCCGCACATCAATGCCAAGGCGGGTGATTTTGCGAAAACCGTGTTGATGCCGGGAGATCCTCTGCGCTCAAAGTTTATTGCGGAACACTATTTGAGCGATGCACGATTGGTCAATAATGTTCGAGGTGTTCAGGGATATACTGGGACGTACAAGGGAAAAGAAGTTTCCGTCATGGCCAGCGGCATGGGCATGCCATCCATCGGCATCTATTCCTACGAACTCTACAATTACTATGGCGTGGAAAATATCATTCGGGTCGGTTCAGCAGGGGCCATGAGCGAGCGCTTAAAATTGAGGGACATCGTAGCGGGAATGAGTGCGTACACCACGTCCCGTTACGGCGATCAGTTTCACTTTGAGGGTACACTGGCGCCCTGTTGTTCCTATGAATTGTTGACGCGTGCAGTAAAAGCCGCCGAGGCGCTTGGTCAACCCATTGTTCCGGGTCCCATCTTTTCCAGCGATTGTTTTTATGAGCAAGGAGGTTATGAAAGCGCATCTGCAAAGTTAATGAAATTGGGCGTGCTGTGCGTGGAAATGGAGGCCTATGCTTTGTATCTCAATGCGGCGGCGGCCGGAAAAAACGCGCTGGCGCTGTTGACCATTTCAGATAGCCTCGTAACCGGGGAGGCGCTTCCAGCGGAAGACAGGCAAAATACTTTTACCCGGATGATGGAAATCGCACTGGAAATTGCATAAAAAGAAAAAGAGCGGCGGCCCGATGCGAAGGGACCGCCGCTTTTTCATGCCTTTCATAATTTTACAGGCCGGTAAGGCACTTGCATATTTTCAGTATTCATCGTATAATAAATTAAATAGTAAAATGTGAGGGGTATGGGCATGAACGGCTTTTATCGTCAATATCTGGATGCAGAAATTGAGCGCAGAGGCACCAATTGCGAAAAGTGGGATCGCGTGGAGGAGCATTTTGGCCGAAAGGATCTACTCCCCATGTGGGTGGCGGATATGGACTTTCCCACTGTTCCCGCAGTTGTGCAGGCGTTAAAGGAGAGAGCTGAACACCCCATTTATGGATATACGGAGAACGCACAGGCAGAAAAAGAAGCTGAAGTCGCATGGTTGCGCCGGCGCTATGGCCTGGAAGTGAATGCGGATTGGATACTTTACAGCCCTGGCGTTGTGGACAGCATCTTTTTTTGTGTGCGGGCTTTGACGAACCCGGGGGACAAAATACTCATTCAGCCGCCGGTATACGGTCCCTTTTATCGGGCGGTGCAACTCTTTGATCGCCATCTGGTGGAAAATCCTCTGAGGGAAACGGGCAATGGCTGGGAAATGGACTTTGAATCGCTGGAACGTGAAATGCGTTCGGGCGTGAAGATGATGATATTGTGCAATCCTCATAATCCGGTTGGGCGAGTCTGGCGTCGGGAGGAGCTGCAACGGGTTGTGGATGCAGCCAACCGGCATGGATGTGTTATAGTCAGCGATGAAATCCATGCGGATTTTGCGCTGGGAGAGATTAAGCATACCCGCATTTTGGACTTGGATCATTCAGATAACTGCGTCATGCTCACCTCGGCTACCAAATCCTTCAATTTGGCAGGCTTGCGTCAATCTTCGGCCATAATAAGGGATGGGAGTTTGCGACAAAGAGTCTGCCGTGAAATTGAAAAGGCCCATGCGGATACGCCCAACATTTTCGGCGCCATTGCCCAGAAAGTTGCCTATGAACAGGGCGATGAATGGATGGACGCCGTGGTGGAATATGTGCGGGAGAATAGGGATTTTGCCGTGGATTTTATTGGCAAGAAGATGCCCTGTATTCAATGCAGGCCTCAGGAAGGCAGCTATTTATTGTGGTTGGATTGCAGAAATGTGGGACTGCCCCATGAGGAATTTCTGCGCAGACTTGTTCAGGAGGCCGGCGTCGCTCTCAACAGCGGGTTGGATTACGGCGAGGCTGGACGTGGCTTTTTCCGCTTCAACCTGGCTACGCAGCGCAGCAGGGTGGAAGCGGCCCTGACGAGAATTGAAAAAATGGTACGGAGCATAAATCAGTGATCAACTTAAAAACATTATTCAAAAAGCCGGATAAGTGGATATCGGTGGATGTGGAGCTGGATGGAAATCGGCCCAGCCGCATTATACAGTTATCCTACCTCATTATACAGGGACGAAAAATAAAGGGAAAAAATTTTTATTTTACCTCTAAGAGCATTAATCGCTATGCGCGGAAGGTGCATGGGCTGGGGGTGTACCAGCTTAAGAAGCTCTCTGGCGGGGATGTTTTTGCCTATCATGCGGATGAAGTATATCGGGATTTTCAGGATTGTAAATTGGTCATTGGGCATGATGTGAGTGGAGATCTGCGCTATATACGCAGCGAGTTTAACCGTATTGGCGTAAAATTTCCCGACTATCCCATCTTTTGCACGTTGCGGCACTATACTGAGGAGGCACACATCCCATTGAAGCAGAATCCTAAGGTGCTCAAGCCGCCGAAGTTGGAAGAACTCTGCCAGCACTTTGGACTCTCCCAGGAATTTATCGCCCGGAAATGTAAAAAGTGGTACGGGGGTGGCGATCATGCCCACGATGCTCGCTACGACGCGGCGGCCGCCTATCTCTGTATGCTTGTGGGCGAAAAGATGGCATGAAGGGCCAAATGGTATTTAAAACGAACAATTCGATGACATCGTACAATGTCCGTTAGCACAGAAGCAATTCTGTGCTATAATTATTGCAGTACCAATGGAGGTGAAGAGATGAAAATCAAACGGTTGACGGTGCTGTGTCTGGTCCTGGCTGTGCTCTGTGTGGGCATGGGTGTGTGGGCAATTACAGGGCAGGTGCGCATTTCAAAGCTTAATGATGAAGTTCAGCAGATGAAAAGTGCAAGTGAAAAAGTTGAAGAAGAATTGCCCGCTGTGGATGTTGCAGATCCGGATGCCATTGCCGCAGAATTTGATGGAGGCGTGGTGACTGCGGGGGAAGCAGCCGCGGAATATGCTCGGGTGGCCGCATATTATGAACTGATGGGGCGAAGCGAGGAAGATTACGAAGAAGATGCCAAGCTGGATACGCTGGATGGCTTGGTTGAAAATAAAATTTTGGAAAATAAAGCGCGGGAATTAGGCGTATATGAGACCACTGCGGAAGAACAGGCGCAGCTGGAAGAACAGGTGCGTCAGGAGTATGAAAGTAATCTTGAATATTACATGGAATTCCGCTATGAAGAGGGAAAGTCCGAAGAAGAAGTGCGCCAGGAAACCATTGATTACCTGAATGCCAATGGATATTCCTATGAGAGTATGCTTCAATCTGCTCAGCAGGACGCTTGGAAAAAACGTCTGTATGAGGCAGTTACTAAGGATATGACGATTGACGACGCGCAGATGCGTGAATTCTATGAAACCCAGCTGGCCAGTGCGGAGCTGACGTATTCTGCAGATTACAGTGTCTATGAAGTGGAAGCAAACGCCGGTCGGACTATGGTTTGGAATCCTGAAGGTGTGCGCCGTATCCAGTCTATTTTGATCCCCTTCAGCGATGAGCAAGGCGTGGAATATCTGACCTTGCAGGCGGAACTGGCCCAGGGAGACAGCGAAGCCCAGTCCAAATTGGACGCCCTTTATGAAACGCTTGTACCGGCAGCGCAGCAGATGCTGGATCGGGTTAATGGGGGCGAAGATTTTGTGCAGCTGATGGTGGAGAATGGCGCCACAAATACGGAAGGAGAGTACGTTTCCGCCCAGAGTACCAGTTATAGTCAGAGCTTTTTGCAGGCTGCCATGGCTTTACAAAATATCGGCGATGTATCTGGTCTGGTGCGCACGGATGGTGGAATCTGCATATTGAGATATGCAGCGGATGTGCCCGCCGGAGCAGTGCCTTATGAAGAAGTCCGGGATTCGTTGATGGAGACGTATCTGGAAGAAATGAAGAGCAGCCAATATAACGCGGTTGTGGTTGGTTGGATCCAAAATGCAAATGTGCGCTATTATACGGATACATTCTAAAATTATTGTATTGCGGGAGAACTTTCAAAAGAAAGTTCTCCCGTTTTTTATTGAACCAATTTCTCGATTTTGATTAGGACACGGGGAAGTGACGGACGATAGAATGCCTGAGCCGCACATGGGTTGAGATGGGAGAAAGGGGCCCTGCAAAGCTAATGCCTTTCAAATATTCGTTTTTTAAGGTACCATGCAGTGATAGGACATTCTGGGAGCATACTTTTTGAACCATCAGTGCGTATATCCAACAGGATATTTCCCTGTTTTCAGGATTGTGGTAGAATAAAAGAAATGGAACGAAAATGTGGTTTGGAGAGGAAATGCAATGCTAGAAAACGCGCCTGGTCAATCAGCTATAATCGAATTGCTTGGACAACCTTTGTTCAAAGTATGGCAAGCGCTATGCGCAGCAATTGATGAAAAATATGATATGGAACGATTGTGGAATGCGGGTGGCAAAAATTGGACTTACGAGTATAAATATTGCCGGGGAGGGAAAACCCTTTGCTGCTTATATGCAAAAAGCAGTTGCATTGGTTTTATGATTATCTTTGGAAAAGCAGAGAGAAGAAAATTTGAAGATATGAGGCGTATCCTTTCTGAGGCCATTTGTAAGCAATATGATCAGGCAAAAACCTATCATGATGGAAAATGGGTAATGTTTGAACCGACCAACACGGCTGAATTTGATGATTACCTGAAATTGCTCGCGATGAAAAGAAAGCCGAATCGGAAATAGTCATCGCTGTTTGGAAGTGGGTAAATAAGAATTGGGGCTTCTGAGAAAGGTATAAAAAAACCATCGGCCATGCCGATGGTTTGCGTGCTGACGAGCTCACAGGTTGAGACATACATTCTATGAAAAACAATTTTGCAAAACGGTTCTTCCATCCCTTTGTCAATCGCCCGACCACCGGTTTAGCCGGTGGGCTTAGTTTAACTGAGCCAGTCAATGCTTTGATTTACATAGTCCCCGATGTTAAAGACCCAATCTGTGAGAAAGGCTTCCCAGCTTTTGCCGCTGGCGGCATCCAAAGCTTCCACCAGATCCATTTCGCTCAGTACGTCTACACTCTTTCCCTTTTGGTAGAACAGAGACAAACCTTTCAATAAATCTTCTCGCCCCATGGCCGTATATAGCTCATGGAATACGGCGGCGCCCCGGTCTAGAACCACAATTTTGTATTCTTCCGGCGTAAAGAGAGAAGCTTCACTGGCGACATTTAAACCGCCGGGAATGGTCATTTGCAGGGAAGGCACCACATTTTTATTTAGAGCGGCGATGTAAGTTTCATAACCGCCCGTTTCCTCCAACATCAGATAGCTCAGATATTCGCAAATGGAATCCGACAGCCATGCGTCTGACGAAGGATGGGAGTAGGCGCTGAAGCCAAAATACTGCTGGGCGATAAAACGCCGAATGGCTTGCCCCAGTTCCTCAGAATTCTTTGAAAGCAGATCCTCGGATAGCCAGAGGCAGGCGGAATGATTGAGAGCTGCCGTGGCACAGCCGGTTTGCACAAAATCTAACTGATCAAATGGCAGGGGGCCCCACCAGCTTTCACAAATTTCCACTGCCTCTAACGCCAGTTGCAAAACATTCTTTTCCGCTCCACGCACGTTGGTCAGACAGCGCAATTGTATGCCGGAATCGGTTTCCACAAGACTTTCCCGATATCTCCGCCCGAAAGCCAGACTAAAGTCGTGAACATTTTTTGCACTGATGTTCCAGCTTATCTGGTGATTGCTGGCTTCGGAGCGGCTTTCCGTGCCCGTGGCGGCCAATAAATAGGTGTCCGGGAGGATAATGTGGGCTTCAAAATCGGCAGCCGGAGTATCTATATATCTGGTCCAACTCAGCGGCGAATTGAGGATGAATTCGCCGGTTTCATTCAGGGATGCGGGCGTAAAATAAAAATTGCTCAACTGCCATCCTTCTGACGATACGCCTGAAAAAGCTTCGTTTTCCGTCAGTAGCAGATAGTAGTCAAATTCGAAGGCACACTGTTCGCCGGGGGACAATTCACAGGATACCCGCAGATAATTTTCTCCTTCGCCCTGATAACCCCAGTCTACCTCATTGCCGTTTACGCGGACAGTTGAAAGTTCAATTCCGCCCGGAAGATATCCATCGGGAAAGGCGTCGTTGAGTATCTCTCCCTCATAGGGGAGCGTGCTTTTACGGCGGAACAGATTAGCCGATGCATAGAAAATTACCCGATCCAGATCTTTGGAAGATGTATTTGTATACACAAGGCGCTGCGACATGCGCAGCGCTTGTTCTTCTTCCAGATATTCCATTGTCAAAATTTGTCGGTTGTTTCCGACGGATAAAGCTTCCTCTCCATAAGCATAACCAAGTATGACGGAGACTACTGTGCCAAGAATCAGAAGCACGGCCAACAATACGGCAAGCAGCCGAATCAGCTTTTTATGCTTTCTGTTCATTTCGCTCTCCTTTTTATTTATTATTCTACCGTTCGGATTTTATCTAACGGCCAGATGACGTTGCGCACATGCCCCACCAGCATATCCTCTGTGATTGGGCCCACATCGCCTTCGGGGTTTCTATCGTTCCAATCTCGAGAGTCATGACTGTTGTAGCGGTTGTCGCCTACCACAAAATACTCATCTTCGCCCAGCACATAGGGGCCATAGTCATCCTCAGCTGTTGCCATGAAGTAGAGCACGGCGCGGGGATCCAGCATTTCATCAACCTTTTCTATGCTGCCATCTTCATTTTCCACTTCATATACCACGTGAGTTACGCCCATTTCCCGGTACACGATATCCCCAGGGACAGCCACCACGCGCTTAACAAAATTTGTCCGACCACGGTCGGGATAGTGGCAGATTACCACGTCGCCACGATCTGCGCCGTTAAGACGTACATCCAATACGGTTACAAACAGGCGCTCGTTATTTAAAAGGGTATCATTCATGGACTCTCCGTCTACACGGATAATCTGGAAGAGAAAGTTGCGGATGATAAAAAC
This sequence comes from Clostridiales bacterium, assembly GCA_019419995.1. Lineage (GTDB taxonomy): Bacteria > Bacillota > Clostridia > Christensenellales > Aristaeellaceae > SFTH01. Next base: position 3,887 of record JAHZHZ010000022.1, on the reverse strand, counting down.
CACCAACAGAGCTGCCGCAATGGAAACAATCCATTCCCGCGCTTCTTTTTTCCAATTGCTCTTGCTTTTTTCTGCGCTGCCCTGGGTGGCGTCTTTCGGAGCTTCCTCTGCCGTCTGTGAATCCGACTGAAACTCAGCGGTGTTCGGATTATCTTCGTTGACCTGTTCCGTATTCCGGTTGTTGTTTTCTTCCATTAGAACGTACCTCGATTCTTTCAGTTTAGTTTGCGCAGAGGCCATAAGATCATTCGCACACGTCCCAAAAAGTTTTCTGAGTGCAATAGACCCATATCGCTGGCGCGGCTGTCATAGCTTTCGGAGCGATTGTCACCCAATACCAGATATTCATCCACACCCAATTGCACCTGGTAATCCTCTGAAGATCCGGTGGCATAGGGCTCAGAGAGAACGACCCCGTCAATATAGAGACGGCTGTCGCGAATTTCCACCTGTTCTCCAGGCAAGCCAATTACACGTTTAATATAGGTCCCACTGCGACCAGGAAAGCTGCATTCCACAATTTCGCCCCTGGAAGGTTTTTTGCCCAGGCGATAATCCAGGCGTGTCACCAATACGATATCGCCATCTCTCAGGGTATCCACCATGGAGCTGCCGTTGACCTGTACCGCGTGCACAATATAGTGCTCTATCGCGAGGCAGAACAGCGCGAAGAGGGCCAGTAGCAGGATTAAGCGCCCGTTGCGGCGCAAAAATTTGTTCATTCAGCCGTTTCCGAAGCGGATAACATGACTTTTTTAACCCGCTTTTCAAAGGTAGATCTGTCCAGCATGACGACGCGCCCACACTTTTCGCAGCGCATTTTTATATCTGCGCCCACAAAAGTAATCGTCCACAGATCGCCCCCGCAGGGATGCGTCTTGCGCATCTTTACGAGATCTCCCACGTTGAGCAGCAAATCAACCGCCTCCCATAACATCCATCATTATATTACCCGATTGTTAAATGCATATCAATTCAGCTCCTGGGGGGAATGTTAAATGCGGATTTTTCTTCCAGTGAAATTTCATAGCAGAAACTTCGTCCGGTTATATCGCTGACGCAGATGGCCAGCTGACCCGAATAGACCGGCACATTCAAAGTAGTTTCCAGCATGGGGGTTCGCTTTGTGCGAAGGCTTTGTGCCATAGCCAGGTATTCGCCAGCCCGCAGGTAGCCCGCACTCCAATTATCCACGCCGTCGAGATCTGCAACTTCACGTTTTAAAAGCCCTGCTTCCAGGACAAACTGTTCCAGGGTCACGTGGTAAAAGCCAACTCCCGGCGCCACGGAAACCTGACAGACGGGATTCCCTTCAAAGGGAGGATATTCCAAAACATATTCAGCGCCATCCAAACGCCGACGGGCAATGTTTAAAGTGAGCGGACAGCGATCGATGCCGATGAAGTTGCGCCCGCAGCGACGTGCAGCTTCCAGGGTTGTGCCGCTACCCGCAAAGGGATCCAACACGGTTTCTCCTGCACGGGAACCGCACTTGACTATACGTTCCAACAGGGAGAGGGGTTTCTGAGTGTCGTAGCCCGTGCGCTCCGGGTCTCGCTGCTGGAGATGTGAAAGATCATTCCATACATCCGTGGGGGCCACTGGATCGTCATCGTAATAGGTATAAACCCGTCCATTGGTGCGTATAGAGCGATAGACGCGTCCATCGGGATCCACGTGGCGACGCATGTGATTATTTCGCGGCTCTGCGGGAGGAGCCATCACTTCTTCTACGTTAAAATCATATTGGGCACTTTTGCGGTAAAAGAGTATCACATCATGCTTGCGACTAAAGTGGCGTAGGGAACGCCCACCGGATTGGTAGACCCATATGATTTCGTTGAGAAAGTTCTCTTCACCAAAGATTTCGTCCATCATCAGACGCAGGTAGGGATGCGTGCGGTAGTCGATGTGTAGAAAAATCATGCCATCCATGCGCAGAAGCATCCGACAATCGGTGAGCACTTCCCGCATCAGATCCAGAAACACATCTCGGTTCAGCAGATCGTAAAAAGTTTCCAATTCCAGGGAACCACGGTTGCTCTTCCATTCTTCCGCACCTACGCGCACCCGCATGACGAATTTATCTCCGGTTTGAAAGGGAGGATCTAAGTAGATGAGCTTGATCTGACCCGCATGGGTTTCCAAAAGGCGCTTTAGCCCTGCCCGGACATCTGTCAAAAGAAAATATCCCTGAGCGCTATTTCCCTCATGACGCTCCAGTATATTTCCGGATTTTCTGGGTTCCATGATTGCTCCTCCCGTTCATCAATGCCACTATATTTCATTATAACATCGTTTTTTCGACGGGGCAAGTAGGAATTCCGCCACAAAGGTGCCCGGCCTATTTAATGCGGTGTTCGATTGCAAAATCGAACATATGTGCTATAATGTATATAATCGAACATATGTTCTTTATGTATAAAATACTGGGGGGATGGCGGTGCGAACCGTATTGCACAGTGATTTGAACAATTTTTATGCGAGTGTCGAATGCACCTATAATCCAGAATTGAAGAAGGTCCCCATGGCGGTATGTGGGGATCCGGAAGCTCGGCATGGAATTGTCCTGGCCAAAAACCAGTTGGCAAAGGGAATGGGGGTTCAGACGGGTGAGGCTATCTGGCAGGCAAAAATGAAGTGCCCCGAGCTGAGGGTACTGCCGGCAGACTTTAGTAAATATGTGCGGTTCGCCGGCATGATGCGGGAAATTTATGCCAGATACACGGATTTTATTGAGCCATTTGGCTTAGATGAGGCTTGGCTGGATGTTACCGGACACCGAAAGAGTGGAATACAAATCGCCGATGAATTGCGGCGGCAGGCGCGGGAAGAGTTAGGGCTTACTCTGTCAGTGGGTGTATCTTTTAACAAAGTCTTTGCCAAATTGGGGAGCGATATGAAAAAACCAGACGCTACCACGGTGATTACGCCCCAGAATTTCCGCCAGAAGGTGTGGCCCCTGCCGGTGGAGGAATTATTGTATGTGGGGCCGGCTACCTGTCGCAAATTGCGCAAGCGGAATATATGTACAATTGGAGATTTGGCCAATTGCGATGTGGAAATCCTGCGGTTTGCCATGGGGAAAAATGGAGAAATGATCTGGAATTTTGCACGGGGAAACGATCATTCTCCCGTATTGGCCGCGGGGGAATCTGCAATGGTAAAATCTGTGGGAAATAGTATTACTACCCCCAGGGATTTAAAATGCGATATGGATGTTCACCTGGTATTGCTATTGCTTTCAGAAAGTGTGGCTGAGCGCCTTCGGGCACAGGACCTACAGGGCGATGTGGTGACACTATACGTGCGGGATTGCGAACTGAGCGGGTTTTGTTGCCAGAGAAAACTTAAGCGTGCTACAGCACTGTCTTGCGAGATTGCCACTCAAGCCCAGCTGCTCTTTGGGGAGCGATACCTTTGGGAACGCCCTATTCGCAGCCTTGGGGTGAGCGTATCCGGCCTGAGGGCTCTGTACGGCAATCAACAACTGAGTATGTTCCCTGATGAGGAGCGGATGCGCCGATACGAACTGGAAGAGGCAGTACAGGACATTCGACGCCGCTTTGGTCATTATGCCATTTCCCGTGCGAGTCTGTTGGTAGATGGAGATCTCAATGCCATCAATCCCAGGGATGACCACTTGATTCATCCTGTGGGCTGGAGAGGATGAAACCATGTAATAAAGCTTATTGTAGAATATTTCCTTAAGGGGAAAGCTTATGGTCCGTGGGTGGAGTGCAATTTATGGAACTGGGGAAAATATAGCCACAGTTTATGATTTTCAGGCGATGGGAAAGATATTCATTACTCTTGGATACTGTAATTGTGGGAAAGTACAGTTTACAAGGGACTACACAGGGTAGGTATCTGACGGGAGGGGTGCC
>JAHZHZ010000021.1:40800-41761 GCA_019419995.1 Clostridiales bacterium | reverse complement strand
CCACGTCATCTCTCTGGTTACCCGCGCCACCATGATCTTCGGCGCCACCGAGCCGGGCGATGCAAAGGCTTTCCACGAGTACACCTTCCAGCGCATCTTCGCCTTTGTTAACGCCTATGCTCCGGTGGATGATATCACCGTAGCCTGCGGCGCCGGCGCCATCAAGATGGGCTTCCCGGTCATCACCAACGATACCAACGATATGTGGGCGGTTCCCAAGTCCCTGATCATCAATACCAATACCAAGGATTGGATTGAGACTTCTCTGGAAGCCCGCGACATCAAGATCAAGATTACCAATATTGATATTCCCGTATCCTTCTCCTCTGCCTTTGAGGGCGAAATCATCCGCCGCAAGGACATGCAGATCGAAATGGATGGTTCCCGCGTGGATTGCATCGAGCTGGTGCAGACCAAGGAAGCCCACGATATCGAGGATCACCTCATTACCGTAGAGGGCCCGGACTTCGATGCCTTTGAGTTCGGCTCCAAGATTCCGATCGCCTACATCGTCGATGTAGCCGGCAAGAACATGCAGACCGACTTCGAAGGCGTCATGGAGCGTAAGTTCCACTCCTGGCTGAACTGCATCGAGGGTGTCATGCACACCGGTCAGCGCGACATGATCCGCATCCGCGTGAGCAAGGCGGCCTTTGACGCCGGCTTCCGTGCCCGCCACCTTGGCGAAGTCCTCTACGCCAAGATCAAGAGCGACTTTGAAGCTGTGGTGGATAAGTGCCAGGTTCGCATCTATACGGATCCCGAGAAGGTTAAGGAGCTGCGCGCCGAAGGTAACCACACCTTTGATAAGCGCGATGAGCGCCTCAAGACCCTCACAGATGAATCCGTGGATGTATTCTACACCTGCATCCTCTGCCAGGCCTTCTCCCCCTCTCACGTGTGCATCGTCACGCCGGAACGTCTGGGCCTGTGCGGCGCGGTTTCGTGGCTCGACGCCAAG
>JAHZHZ010000021.1:0-40790 GCA_019419995.1 Clostridiales bacterium | reverse complement strand
CTACCAACGAGCTGGATCCTCAGGGGCCCTGCCAGATCGTGCCCAAGACCCGTCCCATCGACGAAATTGTCGGACGGTATGAAGACGTGGACGAGGCCGTAAACAAGTATTCTCACGGCGCTCTGGAGCACGTAACCCTGTACTCCATCATGGAAGATCCCATGACCAGCTGCGGCTGCTTCGAGTGCATCTGCGGCATCGAGCCCATGTCCAATGGTGTGGTCATCGTCAACCGTGAGCACGCGGGAATGACGCCTCTGGGAATGAGCTTCTCCGAAATGGCTTCCATGACCGGCGGCGGCGTTCAGACGCCCGGCTTCATGGGACACGGCAAACACTTCATTTCTTCCAAGAAGTTTATGAAGGCTGAGGGCGGCCCGGGCCGCATCGTCTGGCTGCCGAAGGCTCTGAAGGAGCAGGTGGCGGATAACCTGAATGAGACCGCCAAGGAACTGTACGGCATCGATAATTTCACCGACATGATTGCCGATGAGACCATCACCGAGGATATGGAAGAGCTCTATGCTTTCCTCACGGAAAAGGGCCATCCCGTTCTCAACATGGAGCCGTTGATGTAATTTCACTACAATCTAATGGGAGAGGCAGTGCCTCTCCCATTTTTATGAGGTGAGTTTCTTGTTGAATAAGAAGATGCTGCGCGGAGACATTTCCCGCTTGAAGCGGGCGATGTCGATGGAAGAAATTGAAAACTACAGCCGTGATCTGGCCATGCAACTCTACCAGACTCCCGAATACAGCGCTGCTCGCTCGATATATGGCTACCTTCCCTATAATCAGGAGGTCCGTACCTGGCCGATCCTTGAACATGCTCGCTCCCAGGGCAAGCGCGTTGCCGTGCCAAAGGTTTATGGAAAAGAAATGAAATTTCTCTGGTTGGATGACTTTTCCATGGTCGCGCCCGGAGCATATGGCATACCGGAGCCTGTTTTTGATTCTCCCGAAGCGGATGATGAAGAAGCATTAATCTTAATGCCCGGCCTGGCTTTCGACCATTCAGGCCATCGAGTCGGTTATGGCGGTGGCTTTTATGATCGCTATCTTGAGGTACATCGGGCGCATCAGCTGGTGGCGCTGTGCTATCCCTTCCAGCTCTTCGACCATCTGGAGGTAGAGGCGTATGACATTCCCGTGCATCGGGTTCTGTGTGCAAAGAACCGTTAAGCCGTTTTTATTTCACTAGACGGTTTGCCCACCGGCGTCGTCGCTCAAAATTCGTTTAAAGCATACAGCAGCCGGCGCCTTGCTCGTTTGAACAGGGGCGCCGGCTGCTGTATGCTTTTTAATTCCGGGAAGCCTTGGCTATCTTCCCCAACAGCGTACATTTTGCAAATTTTGTCAGATAAATTCCTATTCCAATCAGCACTGCTGTAGCCCATGCACCGTTAAACAAACCATGGTTGCCACCAGTAAGCCAGAGATCGGATACATGGTATACCGTCCAAAGTCCACCCGCGCTCAGGGTGAACACCGCATTGAATATAAAACTCCAGCCGAACCAGAGTCCCGTGGGCGCTGCCAGGCCATAGCGGTCATAGAGCAGACAACAAATGAACAATTGCAAAATGGCATTGATCATGCCAATCCAGCTCAGACGCCAACTCCCCTCGGCCAAAAACTCCACGATGATCAACAATACAATGCTTGGGATTCTTTGAAGCCTTTTTTGCGCGGACTCATAAAGATACAGCAGCATAAAAACTTCTCCTGCCAGTGTGGATAAAAAGCATACCGGCAAAGCAATGACAATATTCCAGGCAAAGCGAGGTTCGCTCAGAGGAAGTTCCAGCCGAAGCGAATCTACCATCAGACATATGAGCACTCCTGCCACTGCTGCCAAGCTCCCCAGCACCGTCCATTTAAGCATGCGCGCAATGCTAAATTGATTTCGCAGCGTCAGATGCAGCACATACTTTGTCAGCCCTAAAAAAATCAGCAGCGTGCCCACATTTTCTATGATACTGAAGAGGGATTGATAACCATAGGCCGCGGCCATGGACCAATCCGGCACCTGTAGAAACTCCCCATAGCTCAAGCCCATAGCCCGCTGGTATATCTGCCCAAAGAGATGGGCAAACGCCCATTGGGAGACGAAAATCCATAGGTAATACAGTGCGAATCCCAATAGCCACAGCCAGATTAGGCGCATACCTCCATCGGCACTTCGGAATATTCCCCCGCGACGCAACACGCCATTAATCCGTTTTCCCAGATTCATGTTCAATCACTCAATCACCGCCAAGATAAGCGGCCTTTCTTCGGGTTTTTCTTCCGAGATCTTTATGGAGCGTTTTATCAAATTATACGCCGCGATTCGATCCGATTTATCCCCCGCATGCAAAGTGCAAATCGTCTCGCCCCTATGCACCGCATCTCCAACGCGCTTGTGCATGACTATCCCCACTGAAAGATCCAGCACATCGGTCTTGTGTTCGCGGCCTGCGCCTAACAATTTGGCGGCATTACCAATATCGCTGGTAACCATGCGCTCTACATATCCATCTGCATCGGCCTTGACTTCTATTTTGATGCGCGCCTTGGGCAAAAGGCCTGTATCTTCACAAACCCGAGGATTTCCGCCCTGAGCTTCAATCATCTGCGCAAATTTTCTTAATCCTTCTCCGCTTTGGATTTTCTCCTCAAGCATGCGCTTCCCCTCTTCCACGCTCTGCACCGTGCCGGCATTGCGCAGAATATGGGCTCCTAACGTCAGAGAAACTTCCTTTAAAGCGCCTTCTGTGCGACCCGCCAGAATATCTATCGCCTCTTCTACTTCCAACGCATTGCCTATGTAATTGCCCAGCGGCTGATCCATATCTGTCAGCAGCGCCGAAAAGCGTTTCCCGCTTAAATTCCCAATGCGCACCATCATTTCCGCCAGTTTGCGGGATTTTTCCAGGGTGTCCATAATGGCCCCGGAACCACACTTGGTATCCAACACCACCACATCGCAGCCCGCCGCCAACTTCTTGGAAAGTATGGAGGAAACCACCAGGGGCAGGCAATCCACCGTGGCCGTCACATCCCGCAGGGCATAGAGCACCTTATCCGCAGGAGCGAGCTCTGCCGTCTGTCCAATAATGGCGCAGCCGATCTCCTCCACCTGATGTTTAAAGCTGTCCACATCCAGATCCACGCGCATGCCGGGGATCGCTTCCATTTTATCCAGGGTTCCCCCGGTAAATCCCAGTCCCCTTCCGGACATCTTGGCCATTTTCACACCGCAGGCAGCCACCAGGGGCACCAGAATCAACGAAGTGGTGTCGCCCACTCCACCCGTGGAATGTTTATCCGCCTTCACACCCGGTATGCAGGATAGATCGAGTGTTTCACCTGATTTCGCCATGGCCAGCGTCAGTGCCAGCGTTTCCCGATCCGTCATGCCATTGATACAAATTGCCATCAGCAATGCAGAAATCTGATAATCCGCAAAGCTGCCGTCCACTACGCCGTCTACAAAGGCACGAATTTCCTTCTCGCTTAATTCTCCACCAAAACGCTTTTTCCGTATGATATCACAGGGATTCATAATTCAATGCCTCCTTTAACGCTCGAGCCCAAGCGGCTCTCTTTTCTTCATATTTAAGGGTATACGCCGGACTGGTAGACGGCAGGCGCCAATAAGTAAATCGTGCATCACCTTTGGCTACCAAGCGGCAATAGAGTTGATACGCCGTTCCGCCATTAAAGAGTAAGTGACGAATCTCGGGGCAGTTCTGAAACAGCATATGAAAATCGTTGGCTTTTACATCGCGCATGGCGCTATCCAAAGATCCTTCCCGTTCGCAGCTGGCCGCCGTATCCCACAGGGCAATCCGGTGTCGAACGAGCATGTCCTTTTTCTCTTCGATGCTCGCCGGTGGTTCTTCCTGCAAAATCTGCGCCAGCATGGGCCAAAAACAATTTCTGGGGTGCGCGTAATAAAAGCTCTCCCTCAGGGAAGCAACGCTGGGCATGGAACCCAAAATCAACAGGCGCGCATCCCGCCGCCAAACGGGTGCAAAGCCATAAATGCGCTCTCCCATACTCTAGGGCAGCTGGCTAAACAGCTCGCCGATGGGCTCGTGAAAGACCAGATCCGCCCATTCATCTTTGGGCGTTCGGGTCTTATTTACCAGCACCAGATGCTCGCCCCGGTAGCTGTCAATCAGCCCAGCTGCCGGATAAACGCTCAGGGACGTACCGCCAATAATGAGCAAATCCGCATTGGAAATGGCATCCAGCGCGCCCATCATGCAATTTTGATCCAGATTTTCCCCATACAACACCACATCCGGTTTAATGAGCCCACCGCAGGTGCAACGGGGCAAGCCTTTTCCCTGACGAATGTAATTATCATCATAAAACTTTCCGCATTTCAAGCAATGATTTCGCAACACACTTCCGTGCAGTTCAAATACCTTTCGGGAACCCGCCGCCTGATGGAGGCCGTCTATATTTTGGGTGACCACAGCCAGGAGCTTTTCTTCGCGTTCCCACTGGGCCAATTTGAAGTGGGCCGCATTGGGTTTTACGCCGCTGACAAGCATTTTATCTCTATAAAAGCGAAAAAACTCCTCAGGATTGTGTAGAAAAAAATCATGGCTCAAAATGGTCTCCGGAGGATAGGCATATTTCTGATGATACAAACCATCTACCCCACGAAAATCTGGAATTCCACTCTCAGTGGATACGCCGGCGCCCCCGAAAAATACAATGCGCTTCGCCTTCTGCACCCACTCTTTTAAAGTATCTATCATGGTTTTGCACCTCCTCCTAATTTTATTTTATCATTAATCTTCCGGTCTGTCCATCGTCAATTGTGGGAGTGCCAATTTCCATCAGTTTGTTATTGTATAATTCATAAAACTATGTTATCATAAATTTGATTCCCAAAGGAAGAAGGTGTTTATAAATATGGCCAGTGCGATTCGCAGCTGTGCAGGCGGCGTTGTATTTTTTAATGAACAGGTCTTTCTTTTAATGAGTGACCGGGGCGAATGGGTGATGCCGAAGGGAGTTATTCGCAATCGCAATCGTTCCAACGATGTAGCCCTGTGGCGTGTGGAGGATGAAGCGGGAATTCATGCTCGAATTGTAGGGATCGCCGGAAATACGCGATACGATTTTTATTCTGAGAGCCGTGGCAAAGATGTGAGCAACCGCATCCAATGGTTTGCCATGATTGCCGATGACCCCAATTATCACATTTCCTTTGATCAGGGATTTCTAAACGGCGGATATTATCCCATTGAAAAAGCGCGGCAAATGCTCACCCACGACTGTGATCGTGAAATTCTGGATACAGCGCTTCAAATCTATAACGAAACAAAAGATACTCCAGCCTGAATTAAACACTTATTGCAGCCTTCGCTCTCAAAAAATGAGCGAAGGCTCGTTTTTTGCATATTCTGTAATATGTTCGTGACAAAATCAGCAAGAAGGGCCGAAAGCCTATGAAATTAAACACATGTGTGCTATAATATAGGTTGGCTAGAATTATGTATACTGGAGATTTATCGATGAAGGAAACGACCGAACAACATTTTCGCTTGATATTAGCATCCGGTTCTCCAAGGCGCCGGGAATTATTAAGTTCCATGGGCTATCAATTTGAAATCCTGGTTCCTGATGTGGACGAACACATTCAGGCGCCAGCCAGGGAAGCCGTGGCAATTCTCTCTCAGCGCAAAGCTGCCGCTGCTGTCCGTCAAATTGACAGCGGCATCGTTATTGCCTCTGATACGCTGGTCTCCTTTGAGGGCCAGGCGCTGGGGAAACCTTGCGATGAAGACGACGCTCATCGGATGCTTCGAATGCTTTCGGGGCAAACCCATGAGGTATTTACCGGCGTCACTTTGATGGATGCCTCCAATCAGCGAATGCTAACGAAGGTCATTCGCACCGGTGTATGTTTCCGCACCCTGTCTGAAGATGAAATTTGGAGCTACATCCGCACGGGAGAACCCATGGATAAGGCAGGCGCCTATGGAATACAGGGCGGCGCTGGTGCTTTTGTCAGCAGCTTAGACGGCTCCTTTGAAAACGTAATGGGATTCCCAGTTGATGACATCCGCACAATGCTGGATGACTTTACCAAGGAATAAACGGAGGTTTGACTATATGGGCGTGTTTTCCACGGGCGGCGTAGGTCTGGATTTGGGTTCCGCCAATGTAACCATTTGCTTGGAAAATGAAGGAATTGTGCTTCGTGAACCCAGCTATGTACTGACCATGCGCAATGATTCGGAGGATGTGCTCGGCGTGGGCAGGGATGCACGCCAAATGCTGGGGCGCACGCCCAAGGACGTATCTTTGCTCTCTCCGGTGATGGATGGAGCAATTGCTGATGTGGAACTGGCCACATTGCTGATTAAAGCGCTCTCTGAAAAAGCTCTCGGCAAGCGCAGGGCTCTTGAAAAGAATCGCCTGGTGGTGTCCATGTCCACCGGGGCAACACGCGTGGAGCACGCCGCAGCGGAATCCGCCGTTCGCGCAGCAGGCGCCCGGCGCGCTGCCCTGATCCGCGGTTCCATCGCTGCCGCATTGGGCGCCGGATTGTCCATTGAAGAGGCCCGGGGAATCATGGTGGTGCTCATCGGTGGATCTACAACCGAGGTGGCTGTGCTTTCCATGAATGGCATCGTAGCTGCCCGCTGTACCCGCACAGGCAGTTTGACCATGGATGAATCCATCATGCGCTATGTGCGCCGGGAAAAGAATCTGATTATTGGCCAGCGCACGGCGGAAGATCTGAAAATTGATTTAGGAACCGCTCTGGAAATTCCCATGAACAAGTTGGAGAACGTCACTCTTCGCGGGAGGGATTCCCGTACCGGCCGTCCCGCCACCGCGCAAATCAACGCATTAGACATCCAGCGGGCCATACTCCCCCCTCTGGATAACCTTCTGGAGACCATACGCGAAGCGTTTGAAAATACGCCTGCGGAGCTTGCGGAAGACATTCTTACCCACGGCATTCATCTATCTGGCGGCGGCGCGCTTTTGGAAGGGCTGCGTGAGCGCATGTCTGCCCTCTTAAAGCTGCCGGTTAATATGGGAGATAATCCTCAGGATGAAGTGGCGTTAGGTGCGTGTATTGCAGCTTCCGATGACAAAATCGCGCAAAAACTGGCTGCTACCGGTTGCCTGTTGGAAGTTTGATTTTCGTAATCCAATCGCAAGGAGCATGACACATGGCAAATAAGAAGACGACCAACAGCAAGCGTTATTCCACCCGAAAAAACGCTGGCGTTCAAAAATCCAAGCGCAACCGTTTGCGCCGAATTCTACTTTCCCTGCTTGGCTTTGCCGTGGTTGCTGTGACCATATTTCTGCTGCTATCGCGCAACAGCGGCCAGATTTCCATATTTGAAAACGCAGTCGGCACCCTGATTTCGCCGGTACAGAACGCCGTAAGTTCCGTCACGGGCAAAATCAAGAACTTTACCACTACCTGGCGCAACTACAACACGCTTCAAGAGGAATATACCCAGCTTTCCTTTGAAAATGAACAGCTTCGAATGGAACTGATGGGCGCTCAGGAAGCCATTTCTGAAAATGAGAGCCTCCAGGAACTGCTGGATGCAAAATCCACTTATGAATCTTTGGACCCCATCTATGCCAAGGTTATTGCCCGGGATGCCGGTCCGTGGTTCAAAACCTTTTCGGTAAACCGCGGCACCAATCATGGTGTGAGCGTAGGTATGGCTGTCGTCAACGGCGATGGCCTGATTGGCCGAGTTTATGAGGTGGGACTGAATTACGCAAAGATCATCACCATCATCGATACCCGGAGCCGAGTAGCCTGCCTGATGCAACGAACCCGTGATAACGGTGTGATGCGTGGACAGATATCCGATTCGGACAGCCAGGCGGAATGTTATGTCTACTACCTGCCCAACGTCAATAGCATTACTCCCGGAGATATCGTGGTGACTTCCGGCATGGATTCCGTTTATCCCAAGGGCTTGAAAGTAGGAACCGTTACAGCGGTAAGCCTGGATGCCGGTACGGAAGGTACTTATGCCATCGTCAATCCCTCTGTAGACTTTCAGCGCATCGAAAATGTATTTATCCTGCGCACCGTCATTGAGACAGACGATGATGACATTCTGCCCTCTATCGCCACACCCACCGTGGCCTATCAGACCGAGGCAACCCCGGCGCCCAATGCCACGGCCACGCCCGAACCCACCAGTGAAACAAACTACTGGAGTCGGCCCACAGTCATGCCCTCCTCTGGCGACACTTCCGGCGCACAGATGCCCGTTGGCAATCTGATTGAGGATACTTGGGCTTCGGATAACGGTTAAAAATCAGTACCCGAATGGGAGGTTCCCCGCTTGTTAAAACGAATTGTACTTGCGCTGATTCTGGTTTTCAGCGTGCTGTTGGATACGGCGATCCTGCCGCTACTGCTCTATGGCCGTTTCTTGGTCCCGCTATCCCTGGTACTGGTCATTCTCATTGGGATACAGCTGGGCCGAATCAGCGGCATGATTTACGGACTGGCTGCGGGGTTATTGCTGGATATCAGCGCAGGTACACTGGGCATGAAGCTCTTCCCCTATATCATCATCGGCTACCTGATCGGCTTTCTTCTGGACCAGCAGCCCGAAATTACCCGGAGCACCCCGTCGCGAGAGCGCTTTCAGCTGCTGTGCGTGCGCACCATCTGGATCAGCGTATTGCTTTTGATTCATGAAGTCGTCATGATGATCATTCAATACTTTTCCACCGCGCTCTTTAAATGGAGTTATGTCGGTGATCTTGTGCTGCGCGTCGCATTGGTAACAGCGCTGTGCATGCTGTTTTATCCCCTGTTCCACAGACTATACTTTAAGCGCAATATGCAAAACCGTAAAACATTCAATACCCGGGAGGTGAAAAAGTTTTGAAGCCCTACAAAAATCGACTGTTGATGCTCTCCGGCATTCTGGTTCTGGTATTTGTGGCTGTGTTTGTCCGCTTGAATACCATGATCATGAAGAATTCTGAAACCTATGAGAGCCGCGCTGAAACCCGTTCCACCAAAACGGTGACTACCTACGGCAAGCGCGGAACTATTTACGATACCAACATGGTTCCGCTGGCCTACGATGAAACCAGCTGGAACGTAACTTTCTACCGCGACCCGACGAAATCCAGTGAAGAAGACCGCGCCGCATATACCCAAGTTCTCATTGATGTGATCCGCCTGATTGAATCCAACGGCAAGACCACCGTCAATGACTTCTGGATGAAGAAAGATGAAAACGGCGTTTGGCATTTTGATTCAGGTTCCAGTTCAGAAGCTGTCGAGGCTTCCCGAGAGCGTCAATGGCGCACGAATTTTTACATGAGCAACGTGGAAGAAGAGCTTTTGTATCCTACTCTGTTGGAAAAATATTGCATTCCCGACGATTTGGATGAAGATACGACGGTAAAGGTACTGGCTCTGTGGCAGGAATCACGAATGAATGCCTTTAATTCCATGCCCGTCACCATCGCCTATAATGTGGGCTTTGAGACCGTATCTGAAATTGAGTCCCGGTCCATGGAATTGGATGGCATAGATATCACAGAAAGTTCAACCCGCGTCTATCCCCAGGGAACCACGGCCTGCCATATCACCGGTTACATCAGCAAAATTTCCGCTTCTCAGTTGGAAACGTATCAAAGCCAGGGCTATCCCAACGACGCCTTTATCGGCGCCGCCGGCGTGGAATATTCCCTGGAAGATCAGCTTTCCCCCTACATTTCCTATCGCCAGGGCAGCCGCGAAGTGGAAGTCAATACCCGCGGCAAGGTGGTTCGGGACCTGAATTATGTGGCCCCCACCGATGGCAACTCCGTGGTCTTAACCATTGATATAGGCCTGCAAAAGGTCATGCGCGAGACGCTGATCGAGCGCATAGAAGAAATTCATGCTGTTCAGGAAGAACAGATGAAACGTGAATACTGGCAGGATGTGAACGAGGAAATCCTGCAGAAATATGAAGAAAACGATTGGGAAATCAGCTTGGCAGAATCCGGCGCCATGGTCGCCATGGACCCCAATACGGGCAAAGTATTGGGTATGGTGAGTTATCCGGACTATGATCTCTCCATGTTTAACGGCGGCCAGGTCAACAATGCCATGTGGAATGAATTGCTCAATGCCAACGATCCCCTGTATAATCGAGCCATTTCCACCCGCGACGCGCCAGGTTCTATCTTTAAGCTCTGCACGGCGCTTGCCGCTCTCTCTGAACACGTCATTGATGAAAACAGCATTATCAACGACGCCGGCGCCTTTGTTGAAACCAATAAAACCAATCCTGCCAAATGCTGGATCAGCAACGAGGAGCGTTGGAAGCATCAGCAAAATCAGACGGTTGTGGCCGCCATCAAGAACTCCTGCAACTACTTCTTTTACACCATCGGCTATAAGCTGGGAGTCACCCGCCTGTATCAGTGGGCAGCCGCCCTTGGCCTGACTTCCAAAACCAATATTGAATTGCCGGGAGAATCCACATCCATCGTGGGAAATCAGGACATGCTGTATGATCCCGATTTGCCCGTCGATCAACAGCAAACGGCAAAGCCGCTCATTACCTACAACTCTCTGAAAGAAATGATCGATGAAATTGCCGCGGAACGCAACATGGAAGTCAGTGAAGAATTAAAAAATGAAGTGATTCTCTCTCTGATGAAAATTGCCGTTTCCTACAGCAGCAAGAGCGAGTGGATTAAGCCCATTCAGGATGTACTCCAATATGATCTGGGCCTGCCCAAGAGCTATATCACCAACAATTATCTGGGCAACGAGGTCACCTCTTACTTAAACGACATCTTCTGGGTAGAAAATGAAACCATCATGGATGCTATCGGTCAGTCCATTACGCAGGTAACCCCCGTCGCCGTAGCCCGGTACGTTTCCGCCATCTGTAACGGAGGCACGGTGTACGACGCCCAAATCGTTGATAAAATTATTTCCGCGGACGGCGAAGTCATTCTAGAAAAACAACCCGTTGTTGCCAACCAGATCGACACGGATCCCAAGTATTACGAACTGATCCAGGAAGGCATGTCGGAAGTTACTGACGAAGAGAGCGGCGGTACCGCCAGTAAATACTTCAAGGAATCTAAATACAAGATCTCCGCAAAAACCGGTACATCTCAGAGAACCGAATTGGACGTAGAAAACAACGCCTGGATGGTGGCTTACGCACCCCAGGATGATCCCAAGATCGTGGTGGTCTGCTACGTACAAAACGGATATTCAGCCGGTTACGTCTCCCAGGCAGTCATTGACACCATTACTTACTATCTGGATAACCTTGGCAGCACGGAAAACACGCAGGTAGGCCTCGATTTCAGCATTGCCAACTGAATCTGTGCTGATCTTCAAAGGAGCAACTCATGTTCTCAAGAATTATTGCGTTCTTTAAGGGACTGCGTGAAAACAGGTTTGACCGAAGTCTCATGCGCTATTTTGACTGGCCGCTGTTTCTCATCGTCATCGGAATATCGCTCTTCGGCGTAGTCACCATCTTCAGTGCCACCAGTTCAGAAGTTACGGAAAAACCCGCAACGATTATGGACATGCTGAGCACTCAATCCCTCACCTATCCCCGTCTACAGCTGTTATGGATCCTGGCGGGTATCGCTGCCATGTTCGTCATCATCTATTTCAGCTACGAACTCTATGGCAAATACGCTAACATTCTGTATGCCGCAAACTTGATCATGCTGCTGCTGGTGTTGGGCGTAGAAAAGGGGCGTGGCAACATGTCCGCCTTCTTCAATTGGGGCAATGACCGCGGTTTCCAGCCCTCGGAACTTGGCAAGGTAATTATCATCATTGCCTTTGCCCGCGCATTCTCCGCCCGCGTCAAACCGGTCATGAATATGCGGGATATCCTTCCACTGGTGCTGTACATGGCTCTACCGCTGATTTTGATTGTGGCTCAGCCTGACGTTGGCACAGCACTGGTCTATCTGGCCGTATTTTGTGTGTTCGTGTGGGTTTCAGGCACCAATTACAAATTCATTCTCAGCGTGTTGGCCTGTGGCATACTGGTACTGATTCCCGTATGGTATTTTATGAACAATTCGGCATCGGATAGTTTTCGCCTGACCCGAATCCTCATCTGGCTGGATCCTGAATCCTATCCTGATGAAGCGCG
Source organism: Clostridiales bacterium (assembly GCA_019419995.1). Taxonomy (GTDB): domain Bacteria; phylum Bacillota; class Clostridia; order Christensenellales; family Aristaeellaceae; genus SFTH01. The sequence continues at coordinate 28,641 of JAHZHZ010000021.1, read as the reverse complement.
ACAGGTAATCAACGGCCAAATTGCCTTGGGATCGGGCGGCCTGTTCGGAAAAGGTCTGATTTCCCCGGGTAGTTTCGCCTCGCTGGGCTATATCTCCGATGACCACACCGATTTCATCTTTGCCGTAGTGGGCGAGTCCTTTGGTTTGGTGGGCACCTGCGCGCTGGTGCTGGCTTACGCACTGCTCTTTGCCAGACTGATCTATCAGAGCTTTAAAATTGATGATCCCTTTGGTTCCTATATCATCATCGGTGTACTGGCGATGCTGATCTTCCACGTGGTAGAAAATATCTGCATGGTTATCGGTCTGCTACCCGTCACAGGCATTCCCCTGCCCTTCATGAGCTATGGAGGCTCCAACATGCTCACCAACATGATGGCCATCGGCCTGGCTGAAAACGTCATCATGCGTTCCAAGAAAAAGGAAAGCCATCGCCGTGTAAACATCACCAGAACGCGTAAACTTTGATTCCTTATTCAAAAATCCCTCTTGTCCGCATAAGCTTTCGAGACAGGAGGGATTTTCTATGGCTTCAGAGAATTTAAAACTTTTAATCCACACGGCCAATGCACCCACGTCGGAAGGCACACAGAGCACAAAAACCGTGCGCTCTACAAGAAAAATACGCATCAAGACGAGATTGACTTTCCAGGAACGCCTTTTGAGAAACAGTTTCCTTGCCTGCGCAATTCTTCTGGGCATCCTTGCCCTGGGGAACATCCAGCAACCTTGGGCCATCAAGGCCTCTCAAGGAATTGAGCAAGCGCTGACCATGAAAGTCGATCTGGACGATACCCTGGGTCAGCTCTCCTTTGTGCAGAAATTGATGCCGGAGTCAGCGCTGGTATTTTTTAACCTTTCCGGGGATCACGAACTTCAGCGCCCTGTGCAGGGGGAACTGACCCACCCGTACAGCGCTACGCAAAGCTGGCTGATGTTTTCTACAGATCCAGGTTCTTCCGTCTGCGCCGTCGCCGATGGCACCATCGCTGCTGTAAGCCCCCTATCCGATGGGAGCTTTGGGGTTTTGATCGACCATGGTGATGGTCGGGAAAGTGTGACGGCAAATATCGCACAGGTTTTTCTCGAAACCGGCGACCAGGTGCTGCAGGGCGGCGTGATAGGCACCAGCGCAGACAGCGTCTATTTTGAACTTCGCCAAAATGGCGAGAACTGCGATCCCACGGAGATGATGGGCCTGTGATTCGTTTTCGGCTTCTGGGCGTCCAGTTCGCGCTCCCCTTATTGGCGCTGATCATGCCATTATTGGCCATGCGTCTGGGAATGCGAGGAGCCATCGGACCACTGATGCTGGCTCTTACGCTTCATGAGCTGGGACATCTTGTGGCCGCCAGGCTTGCCCATGTGGAAATATCTGAAATTCGCCTCATGCCCTTTGGCGGAAGCGCACGCATTGAAAACCCCTATGGCCTTACCTCCGGCCAGTTGGCAGCCGTAGCAGTTGCCGGGCCTCTGATCAATCTAGTGTGTACCATATTGATAGCCGCCCTCGCGCAGTGGCACATAATCGCTTCTGCGCGGGCATCCTCATGGATACAACCCCACATCGTCTTAATGCTCTTTAACCTGTTGCCAGCCTTGCCACTGGATGGCGGACGTTTGCTCTATGCCCTACTTCAGCGCCCCCTGGGCGAAGTACGTTCCTTCTATATCTGCCGGTTGTTGGGCCGCCTGCTGGCGGCCGCACTGCTTGTGGGAACCCTGTGGGGCGGGATTCAATATGGAAAATGGAATCTGACCCTTCTGCTGGCCGCTATCTTTATTATCGCTTCTGAAAGGGACGAACGAGCTGCCCTGGGCATTTCCCGTTTGCGACGAATGGATGAAACGCTGGCAGCGGATCAAAATCCCTGCCCCGCACGCTTCTATCAATTGGACGCATCTACCAGCGCCCACAGCGCATTAAAGTTGTTGCGCCCCAGGGAGAGAGACTGGTTTCTGCTGACGGTCAATGGAATCCCTTCAGGCATCATTGACGGCCGCAGCATTGTACGCTTTTTAATGGACGGCGGTACACCGGATACGGCCATTGGTTCTCTGGGCAGTTACCAGCTTTGCCCAACTCCCCCAAAGTACTCGTACAGTTCATGATTTCCAGTGATCGCGGCTCTTGCTCAATCGATGCCTGAAGGCTCTGATCGACGGACAAAAATCCCCGCGCTTTGCTCCATGCGCGGGGATCAGTGAATAGAAAATCAATTTCAGGCGATGGAAATTCCTGCCTTTTCCAGAATCGTCGGAATCTTTGCCTCTGCTCCGATGGTCATCAGATGAATGCCGTCGCAGAGCTTGCGCTCCTTGATTTCCTTGCAGAGGGCTGCTGCCATTTCCACACCCACCTGTGCCGGCAAACCTTTAACGCCCTTTTCCTTGCCTTCGGCGGCTGCCGCGGCCAGGCGAGCGATCTGATCGTCCGGCACGGCGATTCCGGGAACATTTTCATTCATGTACTTTGCCATGCCCGCTGCCTTCAGCGGAATGATTCCCGCCATCACGTGCACCTTAATGTTGGCCTTCTCCACCTCATTCATGAAGGTTTCCAGCGCTTCCACCGTAAAAATGCCCTGGGTCTGCACATACTTGGCGCCCGCATCCACTTTCTTCTTCAGCTTATTGATCTGAAGGAAAATGGGCTCATATACCGGCGTCACGGCCGCGCCCTTGTAAAAATGAGGCGTAGAGCTCAAGTCATTGCCGCCACAGTCCTTGCCCGTGGCCTCCATCTTGGAAAGCATCTTCAAAATGCCCACAGAATCCAGATCAAATACCGGCTTGGAGGCTTTGCAATCGCCTACGCTGGTATGATCGCCCGTCAGCGCCAACATCGTATCAATGCCAAAGGCTGCCGCAGAGAGCATATCTCCCATAATCGCCATCCGTGAACGATCCCGGCCAGTCATCTGAATGATGGGCTCCAGTCCATGTTGCTTCAAAGCAATGCAAAATCCCAGAGAACTGGCCTTCAGGGAGGCGGACTGCATATCCGTAACGTTTACGCCATGCACAATGCCCTTCAGGCATTCCGCAACCTTCATTTCCTCAGAAAAATCACAGCCCTTGGGCGGCGCCATTTCCGCAGTTACACCAAATATCCCGTTTTCAAGGGCCTGTCCAAGTACGCTCATTTACTGTACCTCCCTCAAATCTACCGTGCGCGGCCAGCTCTTGCCGTCGTAATCCTTATCCTCAATGGTCTCGCTCAGCTTGTCCAGTTGATTCAGATCCTTGAGCTTGTTGTAAATCATGATCCATGCGCAGTCATTCTCAGGATTCACTTCGCATTTGCCATTCTTTGCGCCACCGCAGGGCCCATTGACCAGAGATTTTGCGCACTTTGTCACAGGACAAATGGCGCCCGTCCGGCCCAACACGCAGTCGCCACACATGCGGCACATTTCATTGAAATGTCCCACACGCTCCACCTGACCGATAAACATGGTATTGCTGCCGGGATACACAGGAATGCCCTTCATCTGCTGCGCAACCGTCTGAATGCCGGATCCACAGGCCAGAGAGAGCACAGCTTCAGGCTGACCCTTCATCAATTCCTTGGCGGCTTTGCGAACATGGAAGTTCAGACAGCTCTCCGTGGGCATCGCTGTTCCGGTGACCACAAAGCCCTTAGATTCAAGCAACTGCTTCCACTCCGCAACTTCATCGTCACCGCCGACCTTACAGGCCAACGCACACTCATGGCAGCCGCAAATCGCGACCCGCTTCACGCCCTTGAGCATGGCAAGCACTTCTTCAACGGGCTTCCTCTTTGATACAATCACGCTTTTGACCTCCTTGCAATCTGCACGGACGCACGCCCCATTTTCCCACTGGGCACGGCTCCTGCTGATAAACATATTATACAACAAATATAGGTGGAAGCAAAGAGATTTAAATGAACTTAATCCTTTCTCAATATAACTATACAAAGTCCAGGGGGCTTACCCATCGATCTCATTCAACGGTATGCGCAGACAGCTCCGCCAAAATAGCCACGTAGCTGCCCAAAGCCCACAGATGACCAGGACCTGCAGCGGCAGCATCAGCCCATCCGGAATAAAATACATCACTGCCCCCACCAATAAAATGCTGGCAAAGCCCGCAAGCACCATAAAGCTTACAGCCCTGCTCTGTTTGACAGGCTGACGTTCGCTCTCCCAGTGGAGCATTGGCATTTTCAAATTCATCCACAAGCCTAAAACCGCGCCAAAGAAAAGATATCCCAGCGGCGCCAGAATCATCCACACCAGCTGCACTCCCGAGGGGTTGAGCGCGATCATCAGCATTGCTTCGCAAACGACCCAGCAGGGCAGTCCGACGCACAACTGCACTTTTATCTTCGCCCAATAGATTTCTGACGATCTCACCGGCAGGCTACAGATCATCCAGAACTGTTTTCCCTCCATGGAAATTGCGCAGCTGGTGCTCGGAGAAATCACCAGCATAAAGGCCAGCAAGAGCGGCGCATAATTCGCAAACGACGCCCACGGCAGATTGAAGCTCTCCGCCGCGATCCGCTCGCCGGCAACCAACAGGCCCACACAGAGCAGCACACCCATTATTCCACCGCTGAGCGTATTGAGTACATACACGGGAGAAGCAAAATAGCGCCGAATTTCCCTTCGGAACAATGCAGTACTCCTCTTATTTTCCTCCTGCATTTTGAGCGCATAGTTTCCACGGCCAGCCCGAGCCGTAAGCAATGCACATATTTTTTGAAACTTCTGACCGAGTATCCACGCGACCAACGCAAAAACCGCCAAAGAAACCAGCACGAGCGCTAAATACTGCAAATAGGCTCCCTCGGTCACCCCTGCCGCAAACCAAGCGGCTGGTGGGAAAATGCCGCACAGTGTCTCGGACACCCCGGCCGTAATATTGGCCATCTGATTCACGTCCATGGACTTGGTTCCCGATAGCAGAATGGAACCCACCATGATTGCCATGAGCGCCAGCATGGATAAAACCATGACCGCAAGGTTTCGCCAGCGCAGCCGGGCAGAGATGAAATAAATCAATCCCCCCAATAGCAATGCCAAGGCCATGGGAATCAGCGGCAAAACCAGCGCCCCCAAAAGCATTAGGGGATAAAAGGCCGCCGAGGGATGGAGCATCAGCCCATAGACCACGGTGCCGGGCAGCAGCACCAGCAGCGCAAGGCCGGCATCCGCGCCATACATTGTGAGAAAGCGGCTCACCACAATGGCCGTGGGCCTTATCGGCATGGCTATCAGCCGATCATAGCTGGCCAAATCATAAATCACCGGACCGGCACGCAGCGTGGTAAAACACAGAATGACCACTGAAACGACCACGGCCAGCAGTGCGGGAACCAATTGGCCCATTTGGATATAGATCAGGCCATAGCTCAGCAAAGCCACGTAAAAACATATGACCAGCCCAACGAACGCAAAGAGCACCGCCATTCCCAACAGCTGGCGCCTGCGCTTCGCGTCCCGGCTGTGCAGCGCCTCGTTGATGCCGAAGATATTTTTAATTTGCAGAGCCGTCAGCAATTTAATCTGCCTGAACATGCTCCACCACCTCCATAAACAGCGATTCCAGCGATTCGCCCTGGGTCAGTTCCGCCGTGGGACCAGATACCACCAGTTCTCCGTTTTTAATGATGGCCACCTTGTTGCATAGCTTCTCCGCCACATCCAACACGTGGGTGGAAAAGAAGATGGCTCCGCCCTGCGCGCAGAGTTCGTGCATGCTGTTTTTCAGCATGAGCGCCGCCTTCGGATCAAGCCCTACGAAAGGCTCATCCAGCACCAACAGCCTCGGCGCATGACACAGGGCCGCCATCAGCGCCAGTTTTTGCTTCATACCATGAGAATAGCTGGAAATCAAATCCCCCAGGGCAGGCGTCAGTTCAAAGAGCTCCCCATACTTTTCATACCCTTCGTTGCGCTGAGCAGCGTTGACCTGGTAGATGTCTGAAACAAAGTTCAGATACTGAATTCCCGTCAAATACTCATACAAATCCGGATTGTCAGGGATGTATGCCATGCGTTGCTTGCAAAGCATGGGTTCTTCCGATATGGAATGCCCATCCACAAAAATGTTTCCCTCATCAAAGTTCAAAATTCCCGCCACACACTTTAGCGTGGTGGTTTTTCCCGCGCCATTGTGGCCGATAAAGCCATAGATATCTCCCGGCGCCACGTGCAGATTCAGACCATTCACGGCGCGCTTGCCGCCCTTGTATGTCTTGGTCAAGTTTTCAATTTTCAGCATTTTGCCTTCTCCCCCTCCGTTGGCGGAAGCCATTTTCACAGCGCATATGAGCCTTGCACTTCCTGTGCGCCATTTCCGAGACATTATAGCACAAACTTCCCAACAATCAAGCACCGGTGCGTTGAAATGAGCAACTGAAAATAGAAATTAAAAATCGGCCGAAATGCATATGCGCCTCGGCCGAAAATAAGGATCGATAAAACTTTTTAAGAGCATCCGCCCTCTTTGCAGCATTTGTTTCTTCCGCAAGGTGGAAATCGGTAGATCAATTCCTGATTCTTCAAATTGACTGTAGCTCCCGCGGGCACGGATTTCGTGATAAATACATTGCCTCCCACCACGGCATCCCTTCCGATCACTGTGTCGCCTCCCAATATGGAAGCGCCCGAATAGATCGTCACATTGTCTTCAATGGTAGGATGCCTGCGCACATTTTTAAGTGCCTGCCCACCCCGGGTGGACAGAGCTCCCAGCGTTACACCCTGATAGATTTTCACATGATCCCCAATAATGGTGGTTTCGCCAATGACGATTCCTGTCCCATGGTCTATGAAAAAGTACTTTCCTATTTTAGCTCCAGGATGAATATCCACTCCCGTTACGCTGTGCGCATGTTCCGCCATGATGCGGGGAATCAGCGGCACATCCAGACAATGCAGCTCATGGGCAATGCGGTGCACCAATATGGCATACAGGCCCGGATAGCAGAAAATAATCTCGTCCTTATTGTAGGCCGCCGGATCGCCTTCATAAGCTGCCTGAATATCTGTGTCCGTATATTCGCGAATGCGCGATATGGTTCCCAGAAAGCGAAGCGCAATCTCCCGGGCCTGGACCCGCGCTTCCTCACTTTGGGATTCGTCAAACTGCCGCTCATACTTGAGAATCACGGCAATCTGTTTGCTCAGGTTATACAACACATCTTCCGTCAAAACAGTTAAAAAATTTTTCGCCGTATATACCCGATAATGTTCATTTCGAAAGTACTCCGGAAAGATCATCATTTGCAGCTTGTTCAATATATCCACGATGGCCCGTTTATCCAAATCGTGAAAGAAATTGATCTTTCCGATGGCCCTGCCTCGGCCATTTTCACCCATGAGGTCTCGAACCAGTTCCTCAATCTTTAATTCTGTAATCTGCTCCATTCCGTTCACCTGCCCCATTCAATTCATTTTTAGTTTTCCGCACAAGCTTTTTCATTTTTCCTGTATAAACAGCGGTGTAGAATAATATCTATCGCCGGAATCAGGCAACAGGGCCACGATCATTTTTCCCCGGTTTTCAGGGCGTTTTGCCAATTCAATTGCTCCATGCAGCGCAGCCCCGGAGGTTATTCCCACCAACATGCCCTCCTTTTGGGCCAGCATCCTTGCCGCAGCATAGGCATCAGCAGCCTCTGCGCGGAAAATTTCATCGTAAATCTGCGTATTGAGGGCCTCAGGCACGAAACCTGCTCCTATTCCCTGAAGTTCATGGGGTCCGGCCTGGCCGCCAGAGAGCACCGCAGAAGTAGCCGGTTCCAGCGCCACAATCTTCACCCGAGGATTCCTTTCCTTCAAATATTCGCCCGTGCCACTGATGGTTCCACCCGTGCCCACACCTGCGATAAAGATATCCACCTTTCCCTGGGTGTCCCGCCAGATTTCCGGTCCGGTGGTGGCGCGATGGGCAGCCGGGTTGGCCGGATTGGAAAACTGATCCGGAATAAAGCTGTTCGGAATCTTCTGTGCCAGTTCTCTGGCCCGCTCAATGGCCCCCTGCATTCCCCGCGAACCATCCGTGAGCACCAACTCCGCGCCATAGGCCATCAGCAGGTTCCTGCGCTCCTGGCTCATCGTCTCAGGCATGGTGAGAATGAGTCGATATCCCCTTGCCGCAGCAATCGACGCCAATCCAATGCCCGTATTCCCGGAGGTGGGCTCGATAATCACGGAACCTGGTCGCAGAATTCCCCGCTCCTCCGCGTCTTCAATCATCGCCTTTGCCACCCTGTCCTTTACGCTGCCCGCTGGGTTAAGATATTCCAGCTTTGCCAGCAGCGTCGCCTCCAGGCCCAGTTCTGCTTCAATATGCGTCAGTTCTACCAGCGGCGTGTTCCCGATCAATTCCCAAACCCCTTTAAAATAATTAGACATATGCCTCGCCCTCCTGATCTGTTCCAATGAGAATCCCGCTCATTGACGGAAAATCGCTTCCAGGCTTTGAATAAAAAAAGTCCGGGTCAACAAATTTTGTTGAACCCGGACAAGGATATGTATTTTCAAAGCCCTATAACACAAAACGACAAGAGCTGTTGAAACATACCCAACAACGCATCCGGGTATTCAATTGACAACAACAGTTCCTGCGCATTTTTGAAACCTCCTACGCTATATGCCTAGAATGATATCACGGTTTTTGTGCGCCGTCAAGGAAATTTTCTTTTAAAAACCAAAAACTTTTCCGTTTGATTTCTGAAAAATCCTGTAAGCTCGATCGCGCCCTCACTCTTTCACAGCCCGCCGCGCTGCGTCAAGTACCTCCAACAGTGAGACGCGATTTTCTCGAGCTGCCCGGGCGGCATCCTCATACTCCGGCTTATAGCGCACAACATCTCCACACTCGGCGAATTTCATTGAGATCTGTCCATAAGGTGTGGAAACATACCGGCTTTTGCGGGATACGATGCGCCGGTCCATGACGGCGCGGCGCACACCAAGCGTCGTCGTGTGTTGAAGCATCAAATCTTCCATGCGGCAGGTATCCTGAGGATGGCAAAGGCAGCTCAGACAAATGCCCGGACGACCCTTTTTCATCTGAATGGGGGTTGAATAAACGTCCAGCGCTCCTTCGGACATCAACTTTTCCATCGCAAAGGCAATCGCCTCGCCCGTCATATCGTCCAGATTGCAGCACAATTCTACCACTGCTTCCCGCTCTTCCCCGTCAGCTTTCTGAAACTCCGTCCCCCAGAAGGCCCGGATACAGTTGGCAACTTCAAACTCCTTCGTTCCCATGCCGCAGCCCACGCCTTTTACCTGCATTGCGGGCATCTGTCCAAACTCATGGGCAAAGTATTTCAAGAGGGCTGCACCCGTAGGCGTAAGCAATTCTGCGCGAATTCTACCTCCGTAGGCCGGCATATCCCTGAGCAGGTAAGCCGTAGCCGGCGCAGGCACGGGCACAATGCCGTGCATGCAGCGCACCTCGCCAAATCCCGTACAGATGGGTGAAACCACCACGCGATCCGGCTTGAGCAGGTACATCAGCAGACATACGGCGCACACATCCGTCACGGCGTCCAGCATGCCCAATTCATGAAAGTGTACGTGAGCCACCTCACAGCCATGGGCATGAGCTTCCGCATCGGCAATCAAAGCATAGACGCCCGCAGCATCCACCTTTACCTGGTCTGGAAGGTTCAAGCTGTCAATCAGTTCCCTCACTCCCGCCAGATCCGCGTGAACATGCCGGACAGCGTCCGCCGCGCCTTCACCGCTTTCCCCGTGGAGGTGATGATGTTCATGGCCATGCGCCGGTTCACGGGCTTCCCTTACATCGTCACTTATTTCTTCCTCGCCATAGATGCTGACGGAAATATGACTGCCTTTCAAACCACAGCTGACTTTTTCCTGTCTGACCATGTGCATGCCGGGAATCCCCGCAGCATTCATTGCGGAAAGAAACTGCTCGGGGTCAGATACAAGCTCCAGCAGCGCTGCCGTCAACATATCCCCCGCTGCACCCATGTTGCATTGAATAAATAGCGTATTCATTCCCTGATGCTCTCCATTTGATTGATCATATTGGCCAGATAGCCGGCGCCAAATCCGTTGTCGATATTGACTACGCTCAATCCACTCGCACAGGAATTGAGCATCGAGAGCAGCGCTGCCACTCCCTGAAAGCTCGCGCCATATCCCACGCTGGTGGGTACGGCAATCACCGGACAATCCACCAGGCCTCCAATCACACTGGCCAGGGCCCCCTCCATACCGGCCACGGCCACAACTACGCGCGCCCTGGATAGAACATCCATCCGGCTGAGCAGGCGATGAATGCCCGAAACGCCCACATCGTACAGCCGTTCCACCCTGCTGCCATAGTTTTCGCAAGTGAGCGCCGCTTCTTCACAAACGGGCAGGTCGCTGGTCCCGGCGCTGGCTACCACCACGCAACCCCTGAGCGGCTTGGGCCGCCGCTTGACGATGCCAATCTGGCTGACGCGATCATAGAATAACTCCACATTATTCTCATGCAATAGCTTTGCCGCTTCGGAATGCATGCGGGTGATGAGAATATTTTCCTCGCCGTGCTTCAGCATTGCCTCGCAAATTCGAAAAATCTGATCGGGCGTCTTGCTCTTTCCGTAAATGACCTCTCCCGCTCCCTGCCGTACGCTCCTGTGATAGTCGATATTGGCAATTCCAATATCTTCAAAGGGCGCCTGCTTGATTTTAGCCAGCATCTCTTCCGGACTCAGGCTGCCCTGCGCCACCTTGCGCAGATCGTTGAGCCAATCCTGCCTGTTCACAGTTCCAGCCCCTTTCTCGGCCGCAGATCCAGCGTTATTTCCTCATACTGTCCCTCCAGAGCTGCAAGCACCTCTTCCCGCCGTTCCAGCAAGAGCGGCATCTGCCGCTGTAACAATTCCAGTCTACATCCTCGCTCGGTGCGTCGAACGCGAAAATCGGAAAACCCCAATTGAGACAGGGCGCATTCCGCCTGTTCCACCTTCCGCAATTCCTGTTCCACAATGGGCGTCCCCGTGGGAATGCGGGTGGCGAGACACGCATAGGCGGGTTTATCCCAAGTGAATAAACCTGCCTGTCGGGAAAGCGTGCGCAACTGGGATTTGGTGATTCCACACATCCGCAGAGGAGATTCCACCTCTAATTCCCTCAGAGCGCGCATTCCCGGCCGGTCTCCGGCATCGTCGGAAGCATTGGTCCCGTCTATTACGCAGGCGCACTCCGCCGACGCGGCAGCGCCCAATATGGCGGAAAAGATCCGCTTTTTACAGTAATAGCACCTCTGGGGCGCATTTTCCCGCACCGCGCTCTCTTTCAGGACATCCACTTCCAGCACCCGAAATTCTCCTCCCAGTTCTCGGGCAAGTCTGCAAGCATCCCGCAGTTCAAATTCAGGTTGAAAACAACTGTGTACATAAAAGGCCACCACGTCCGCTCCGCACGCCCGGGCCGCATAGTACAGATAGGCAGAATCGCTACCCCCGGAAAAGGCCAGCGCGATTTTTCCGCGGCTGGCAAAAAAATCGCGCAGCGCTTCAGGCACAAGCGCCATCTGAAAATTCATTAATTCAGCTCCTCTGTCGGAACATGTTCAGCAAGATATCGGTTTTTGTAAGCATGCTCCTGGGTCACTTCCCGGATCACTTTCACATAATCCGGCAAAACCACCCGCTGCTCTTCGTCTGCAAGTTCCACCTCCAACGTCGCCTGATCTTTCCAAAATGTATAGATATCAATTTCCAACATCTGTCCCAGATAAGGGATGCGATAACGACGTTTGTAAATGGTCTGAAGAGAAGGATCTGCCTGAAGCAGCAGAGAAGCGTATTCCTGCGCGGTGATTTCGCTTTCATCTTCCACATTGGCCATAGCGCTGATGCGGTGTTTTTCCGTCCGATAAAGGGTCTCCCGTCCCTCGCATCGTACCTTGCGAACCCTTCGCGTCTCCCCCTGTGGTCCGTCCGTCAGATACGTCTGTTCAATTTCCCACAGTTGACAGCCGGGCATGGAGGACAGCACGCCTTCATCCGGCATGCGAATCAAATATTTTCGCTCAATTTCAATGGACATATTTACCCCTCGCAAAACAGCCGATTTAAACCGGCAAGATCCGGCACAGGCGTCTGAGCAAGCATATTCCAGCTGATGATGGACAGGGAAGCATAGCCCGCAAGGTTGAGCATCTTATCGGAATTCTCGTCCGTCTCCGGCAAAATTCCGACCCCTTCCACAACGCGATAGCCCTCCTCCGCAGACCCAATATAGGCCGGTTCCCCTACGAACTCATTGGAAATGGTGGCCCAACGAATGCCCTTGATCTTTACGCCATAGGGAACGTTGAGGTTATAGATTTCCCCTCTCGGCAGCGGAAACTGCATTGCCCACTGAGCCGTTTGTATACCCAATTTTGCCGCATCCTCATAGTCTCTATCCAAATCCGAGCACAGGGATACGGCCATGGAGGGCACTCCACACAAAGCACCTTCCATGGCGGCCGCCACCGTTCCGGAATAGACGATTTCTGCCCCACGGTTCGATCCGTTGTTGATGCCCGTGACCACGCAGTCCGGCGGATCGTTGCGCATCAGATACAGCCCCAGGCGCACGCAATCGGCAGGCGTTCCATAAACTGCATGGGCCTTTACTCCATCCATGCCGTAATCCACGGGCTCCACTTTGACATACCCGCTCAAGTTGATGGAATGGCTCGCACCGCTTCGCTGGGTGTGCGGAGCATACACCGTTACCCGATGCCCGGCCTGCATGGCCGCTTTTGTCAACGCTTGAATTCCTTTGGAAAAAATCCCATCATCATTGGCAATTAAAATATGCATTTGCTCACTTTTTCCTTTCCATCATTTATATAATTATAGCCCATGCCGCATATAAAGTAAAGTATTCACAGAAAATGTATACGCTCTTGTATATATTCAAATTATATGATAAAATATCCAATGGACTTACAATTCGTTTTGCTCAAACAAGGTGGTTTGTTATGAGAAAGATCCTGTCTTATCTTAAAAGCTATTGGCTGGAAAGCCTGCTGGGGCCGCTGTTCAAATTGCTGGAAGCAAGTTTTGAACTTGTGGTTCCCTTCGTTATTGCGTCCATCATCGACAAGGGGATTCCATCCGGAGACGCGGATTACATCATCCGCATGGGGTTGGTTCTGGTGGGATTGGGCCTTGTGGGATTGGTCAGTTCAGTCACCGCGCAATACTTTGCCGCAAAAGCTGCCGTTGGCCTGGCTACGAAACTGCGCAAAGGGTTGTTTGCCCACATACAGCGCCTGAGCTTTTCTGATCTGGACCGCCTTGGCGGAGCAACCCTGATGACACGAATGACCAGTGATATCAATCAGCTGCAAAATGGCGTCAATCTGGGTTTGCGCCTGTTCTTGCGCTCCCCCTTCATTGTCTTTGGCGCAATGGCCATGGCGTTCACCATCGACGTGCGCAGCGCCACGGTATTCGCCATCGTCATCCCAGTGCTGGCCGTCATTGTGTTTGGCATCATGCTCATAACCATGCCCATGTACCGCAGAACGCAGGAACAGTTGGACGGCGTTCTGCTCAAAACCCGTGAAAATCTCAGCGGCGTAAGAGTCCTGCGGGCCTTTGGGCACGAGGAAGCGGAAATCGACGAATTCAACAAAAGTCACCGCCTTTTGACCCGGATGCAGAGCGTCGCTGGCCGCATCAGCGCTCTGATGAATCCCTTGACCTACGTTGCCATCAATATCGCCCTGGTCGCTCTATTATACACCGGCGCCCTTCAGGTGGATGCGGGCAATCTCAGTCAGGGCGAAGTCGTGGCGCTGGTTAATTACATGGGGCAAATTTTAATTGAACTGATCAAGCTGGCCAACCTGATCATCACCGTCACCAAGGCCGCCGCCTGTGGAAAGCGCATCGCCGGCGTGCTGTCCATCCGCCCGAGCCTGAGCACCCCCGCGCAGGCATTGACGCCCGGCGCAGCTGAATCCGGCTGTGTAGAATTCAATCACGTCAACGTCAAGTATCATGAAAATGCGGATGAGTCCATCTCCGACGTTCACTTTACTGCGCGCCGCGGCCAAATGATCGGCATCATCGGCGGCACGGGTTCAGGAAAAAGCACGCTGGTCAATCTCATTCCCCGCTTTTATGACGTTAGTTCGGGCAATGTATGCGTAGACGGCGTAGACGTGCGGCAGCAGGATCTTTCCGATCTGCGCAAGCGCATAGGCATCGTCCCTCAGAAGGCGCTGTTATTTGCAGGCACGCTGCGGGAAAACCTTCTATGGGGAAATCCTGAAGCCAATGACGATCAGCTGTGGGAAGCCATTCGAACCGCTCAGGCCGAGGATGTGGTCCGCGCAAAGGGCGGCTTGGACGCAATGATCGAACAGTCGGGACGCAACCTCTCCGGAGGTCAGCGCCAGCGCTTAACCATCGCCCGCGCCCTGGTGAGAAGGCCGGAGATTCTGATTCTGGACGACAGCGCCTCGGCCCTGGATTTTGCCACCGATGCGCGGCTGCGAATGTCCATCCGTCAGTTGGATTACCGGCCCACGGTGTTCATCGTTTCCCAGCGGGCCGCTTCCGTGCGATTTGCCGATTTGATTCTCGTCATGGAGGATGGTCGCGTGGTTGGCATGGGCACACACGAAGAACTTCTTTCCAATTGCAAAGTCTATCGGGAAATCTTTGATTCCCAGTTTCGCAGGGAGGCGTAGGCATGAGCGATACAAAAATCAAGCGTGCAGCGACGCTGAAACGGGTATTAAAATACACATCCCACGCCCGTGCGCAAATTTTGCTTTCCCTTAGCTTTGCATTGATTTCGGTGGGCCTGACCCTCTACTTGCCGGTGCTTACCGGTCAGGTTGTGGATCTACTTCTCGGCCCGGGGCAGGTGAATTTTGACGCGCTCCTCCAAATCCTTACCCGCATGGCCATAGTGATCCTGCTCACTGCCGTGGCCCAGTGGATCATGGCGTTGTGCAACAACCGCATTACCTTTTATACGGTACAGGATATCCGCAGGGATGCCTTCGCCCATTTGCAAAAGCTTCCCCTGAGCTATCTGGACGCGCATCCCTCGGGGGATATCGTCAGCAGAATCGTTGCAGATGTGGACACCTTTGCCGATGGACTGCTGATGGGCTTTACGCAGCTCTTTACCGGAGTTTTGACCATTCTGGGAACCCTGCTGTTCATGTTGCAAATCAGCATGGGTACAACTGTAGTTGTGGTTTTGGTCACGCCGATTTCGCTGTTTGTCGCCGCGTTCATTGCCCGACGCACGTATAAAATGTTTCAACTGCAAACCACTACCCGCGGAGAACAGACCGCACTGATCAGCGAAATCATCAGCGGCGAAAAAGTTGTACAGGCCTTTGGTCAGGAAAAAGCCTGCATCAATAAATTTGATGAAATTAACGGTCGCCTGGAAAAATATTCGCTGCGCGCCATTTTCTTTTCCTCGCTGACCAATCCCTGCACGCGCTTTGTCAATTCTCTGGTCTACGCGGGTGTAGCCATCTTTGGCGCGTTGTCCGCCATAACGGGCTTTATGAGCGTCGGCCAGATCAGCTGCTTTCTGACCTACGCAAACCAATATACCAAGCCCTTCAATGAAATATCCGGCGTGGTCACAGAACTGCAAAACGCCATTGCCTGCGCGGCGCGAATCTTTGAACTGATGGACGTGCCCGCAGAGGAACCCGACCCCGAAGACGCATACGATTTGATCCGTGCAGATGGCCATGTACGGCTGGACGATGTAAACTTCAGCTACAAGCCTGAACAGCATTTGATTGAACATCTGAATCTTTCCGTATCTCCCGGTGAGCGCGTAGCCATTGTCGGCCCCACCGGCTGTGGAAAGACCACCATCATCAATCTCTTGATGCGCTTTTATGACGTAAACACGGGCAGCATCAGCGTAAGCGGACGTGACGTGCGCATGATCACGCGCCGAAGCCTGCGCCGCAACTTCGGCATGGTCTTACAAGACACCTGGCTTAAAACCGGCACTATTCGCGAAAACATCGCCCTGGCCAAGCCGGATGCCACCATGGAAGAAATTATTTCCGCCGCAAAGGCTGCCCACGCTCACAGCTTCATCCGGCGAATGCCCAAGGATTATGACACACTCATTGGCGAGGACGGCGGTGGGCTTTCCGAGGGGCAGAAACAATTATTGTGCATTGCCAGAGCAATGCTCGCGCTTCCTCCCATGCTGATTCTGGATGAAGCCACCTCTTCCATCGACACTCGCACCGAAATGAAAATTCAGAATGCCTTTGCAGAAATGATGCGCGGACGAACCAGCTTTATCGTCGCGCACAGGCTGAGCACCATTGAAAATGCCGATATCATTCTGGTGCTCAGAGAGGGCAAGATTGTTGAAAAGGGAACTCACGAGCAGTTGCTTAAAGAAAAGGGATTCTATGCAGAACTTTATAACAGTCAGTTTGCCCATTGACCACGGCGCCGGAATACGTTCCGGCGCTTATTTTTATGTGACAACATCACGGAAATTCTGGGCGCGCCGCGCTATACTATATCCATCAACCGAAGAAACTTTCGGAAGCTAAGGAGGAAATACAATGTCTACCATGAATATCACTATAAAGGATTTCCAAGAGGAAGTATTAAACAGCCGTCAAAAAGTTCTGGTTGATTTCTGGGCCAGTTGGTGCGGTCCCTGCCGGATGGTCTCCCCCATTGTAGATGAAATTGCCCGCGAGCGCAGCGACATCAAAGTGGTCAAAATTAATGTGGATGAACAGCCTGAACTGGCCGCGGCCTACCAGGTCATGAGCATCCCTACCCTGATGGTTTTCAAGGACGGCAAGGTGATCAACCGTTCCATGGGCGCCAGGCCAAAGCAGCAGATTCTGGAAATGCTGTAAGTTCCAATTCCGGTATCTTAATTTCTAAGCGAATGCTGTCCCGCATCCGTGCAGGCAGTCAAATCCATCGACAGATAGACCCACGCTGATTGCAAAATCCCTGTTTGCCGCCGGAACATGTAATTGTCCACATTTCCGGCGGCGGGCGGATAAATTTTCAAAAGAATCCACACAGATACCGGCATGGAAAATGTCTCGCGGGCGTCGGCAATTCAGCAAGCGATCGAGCATTGCGCATATCTATACAGCAAAATACGGAGGGAAAAACATGAAGGTAATCATCGTCGGGGGCGTGGCAGGTGGCGCGAGCGCGGCAGCGCGCATTCGCAGGTTGGATGAAACAGCGCAAATCCTGATTTTTGAACGTTCAGGCCACATATCCTATGCGAATTGCGGACTGCCCTACTACATTGGCGGCGTCATTGAAAATCCCCACCAACTGACGCTGCAAACGCCCGGCAGTTTCAAACGCCGCTTTAACATCGACGTTTACGTGCGCCACCTGGTTACGGCCATTGATCGCCAGCACAAGTCGGTGCACGTCCGCAATCTGGATAGCGGCGTAGAATTTGATGAAACTTACGATAAGCTGCTGCTCTCTCCGGGCGCTCAACCTGTGCGGCCCTCTATGCCCGGTTTGGATTCAGAACGTCTGTTTACATTGCGCACTGTGGAGGATACTCTGCGCATTCGCAAATTTGTGGAACGGGAAAAACCCCGCCAGGCAGTTATTGCCGGAGGTGGTTTTATTGGCCTGGAGATGGCGGAAAATCTGCACAAGATGGGAATTGATGTGACCATCGTTCAGCGACAGAAGCAGCTGCTGACGCCCCTGGACGAAGATATGGCTTCCTTCGTTCACGCCAAATTGCGCGCCAAGGGCATCCATCTGAAGCTCAACAGTTCCGTAACAGGCTTTGAAACCCGGGATAACCATATTTTGACACACATCGAAGGCGGCCCAAGCTTGAGCGCGCAGCTGGTGATTCTCGCCATTGGCGTGAGCCCGGAAACTACTCTGGCTCAACAGGCGGGCCTAGAATTGGGTGTTCGCGGCAGCATCGTCGTGGATCCATATTTGCGCACCTCTGATGCAGATATCTATGCCGTGGGCGATGCAGTGCAAATCCGCCATGGGGTTACCGGTGAAATGGGCCTGATTTCTCTGGCCGGCCCGGCCAACAAGCAGGGGCGAATTGCCGCTGACAACATCTGTGGCGGACAGGTCGCCTACCGCGGCTCCTACGCGCCGTTCATTGTAAAAATCTTTGATTTAACTGCCGCGGCTACCGGTATTAATGAGCGAACGGCACGTTCTTCCGGGATTGACTATGAAAAACTCGTACTCTCTCCCGCCAGCCATGCCTCCTACTACCCGGGAGGCAAATCCATGACCCTCAAATTGCTCTTTGAAAGGGCTTCCCAGCGCATTCTGGGCGCCCAGATCGTCGGCTTTGACGGCGTGGACAAGCGCATAGACGTAATTTCCACCGCCATGCAAGCCGGCATGAAAGTCACCGAACTCACCGAGCTGGACCTGGCCTACGCTCCCCCGTATTCATCCGCCAAGGACCCGGTCAACATGGCGGGCTATATGGCGGAAAACCTGTT
This sequence comes from Clostridiales bacterium, assembly GCA_019419995.1. Classification (GTDB taxonomy): domain Bacteria; phylum Bacillota; class Clostridia; order Christensenellales; family Aristaeellaceae; genus SFTH01. Next base: position 10,139 of record JAHZHZ010000021.1, on the reverse strand, counting down.
GAAGGGGAAAGTCAGGCAGTTCCATTATGAGGATTTGGCCGCCCTCCGGGAACGAGATGACGTCATGCTGCTGGATGTCCGAACGCCAGCGGAATATGCTTCAGGTCACGCCGATGGATTTATCAACATTCCCCTGGACGATTTGCGTGGGAGATTGGACGAAATTCCCACGGGGAAAGAGATTTACGTCATGTGCCAAAGCGGCCTGAGAAGTTATTTGGCCTGCCGGATTCTCCAACAAACGGGCCACGATTGCTTCAATTTCTCCGGCGGCTTCCGGCTCTACCAGAGCATTGCCGAAAACTGCTTTTATGAAGATGTAAACACTCCCTGCGGCTTAATTCTCCCTCGCGAGTAGGATGCTTTTCATTGCTCCATCGCCTCCGGTAAAGCTGTCGCGCCTTCATCGCTGAGCGCAGATTTGAATTGGAACTGCCCGCTGAACGGATGGTTTGGACGAGCCCTGACAAGGGCTCAACGCTTGCGGCGGCCCTGTGGAGAAGGCCGCCGCACAGTTCAATAAGCGCCACATTTTTACAGGCAGCCCCTACTCTGGGGCTGCTTTTACCTGCCTTTCTTCTCCCGCGCATCCGCAAACGGGTCAATGCGTTCTTTCTTGCTGATTTTGATCGTCCCTGATAGCGCCTTGCGGTTGATTCCGGATGTATCCTTTGTTCGCATTTTCATGCTCCACCACAGTATCTGCGTGACATCCCCCGCGCCAGAGGCCCTACCCCAAGCCTTTTTGTCCCCCAATTCAGCCAGGGTTTTATCGCCTTCTGCTCAGCGCACAAAAAGAAAGCGCCCGGATGGCTTGCGCCATCCGGGCACACATTCGAATGCTTGATTTTTACAGCTTGTTCCTCTGAATTTTCCCACTGGTAGTCTTGGGAAGGCTGTCACGGAACACGACGATGCGCGGATACTTATAGGGCGCGGTATGCTCCTTGACATAATTCTGAATTTCCTTTTTCAGATCCTCATCCGGAGGCGTGCCCTGTGTGAGAACCACGCTGGCCTTGACCACCTGTCCGCGCACCTCATCGGGCTCCGCAGACACGCCGCACTCCAGAACATAGGGCAATTCCATAATGACACTTTCGATTTCAAATGGCCCGATCCGATAGCCGGAAGACTTGATGACGTCATCCACGCGGCCCACATACCAATAGAATCCGTCCTCATCCCTCCACGCCTCGTCGCCAGTATGGTAGCACCCATCGTGCCAGACTTCCCGCGTGCGCTCGGGATCGCCATAATAGCCGGTGAAGAGTCCACAAGGAACGCCCTTATCCACGCGCACCACAATCTCGCCCGTTTCGCCCACGCCCACGCTCCGGCCCTGGGCATCCACGATGTCCACATCATAGATGGGCGCAGGTTTTCCCATGGACCCAATTTTATGTGGCGCGCCCACCAGATTGCCGATGATCATGGTGCTCTCCGATTGGCCAAACCCTTCGTAGATTTGCAGGCCCGTCGCCTTTTCAAACTGGCGATAGACCTCCGGGTTCAGAGCTTCGCCCGCCGTGGTCATGTGGTGAACGGAGGAAAAATCATACTTGGAAATATCCTGTTTAATCATCATCCGCAACATTGTCGGCGGCGCGCAGAAACTGGTGATGTGATAGCGAGCAAACATGGGCAGAATGTCCGCCGCATCGAAACGGTCAAAATCGTAGACAAAGGTGGCCGCTTCGCAGAGCCATTGGCCATACAGCTTGCCCCACATGGCCTTGGCCCAACCTGTATCGGAAATGGTAAAGTGCAGGCCGTTGGGATCCGCGCAATGCCAGTATTTGGCCGTATGGAAGTGTCCCAGCGCATATTTATAGTTGTGCGCGGCAATCTTGGGATAGCCGGAGGTTCCGGAGGTGAAGAACATCAGCATCAAATCGTCTCCACCCGGAGCATCTTCCCGGCGCTCGTAGTGGGAGGAATAGAGCGTGTATTCCTCATCAAAGCTGCGCCAGCCCTCTCGCTTGCCGTTGACGATCAATTTGTGCTTCAGGCCCGAATAAGTGGCCGTTGCCAGATCCACCTGATGCGCCGTATCGCCATCCGCGGTGCAAATGACGGCGCTTACACCAGCCGCCTGAAAGCGATATTCAAAATCATGCTGCTGCAACTGATTCGTAGCCGGAATGGCAATGGCTCCCAGTTTATTGAGGCCGAGCATGGCATACCAGAACTGATAGTGCCTCTTGAGCACCAGCAAAACCCGGTCCCCCTTCTGAATCCCCAGGGACTTGAAGTAGTTGGCGCACTGGTTGGAGGCGCGCTTCATATCCCGGAAAGTAAGCCTCCGCTCGGTTTTATCTCTGGAAACGTGCAGCATGGCCAGCTTCTCCGGTTCCCGCTCCGCCACGGCATCCACAAGATCAAAAGCAAAATTGAAGCGCTCATGGTTCTTAAACTGAATGGAGGTAGGCGTGCCATTTTCATCGGTCTGCACATCGATAAACCGATGCCAGATCCGCTGATCCTCTGCGGAGTCACGGGCAATTCCCCGGTCATCTTGCAGGCTGTAGCTGGGCGTCAATTCCGGCACGGGTTCTCCGGATGGATTGAGCACAATGGCATAGAACTGACAGTCTTCCCCGCCTACGGCGACCATCCCATGGGGCGAGCGGCTGTCATAATAGATAGAATCGCCCTCGCCCAGCACTACGCTGTGCTCGCCCACCTGTACCTTTAAATGCCCCTTAATGACAATATCGCATTCCTGCCCATCGTGCGTGGTCAGTTCTATATCTGCAAATTCCGCGTCCCGGTTATAGGCCACTTCCACATAGAGGGGTTCAGAAATTCGATTGCGGAAGGAGGCCGCCAGGTTATAATAGACCATACCATGGGCTTCTTCAATCCGCTGCCCTTCCCCCCTGCGGGTCACCGTAAAGGACTGCAATTTGGGGCTTGATCCCTGAATAATATCCGTTACATCCACGCCGAAGGCCAGTGCGCAGCGATAAATGAAGGCAAATGCCAAATCCGATCTTCCCGATTCACAATCCAGATACTCTTCCGGCGTGATATCGGTCTTTGCCGCCATTTCAGCAATGGTATACCCTTCGATTTCCCGCAGTTCCCGAATTCGGTGGGCCATTTCCTGAATTTTGAAATTCAATCCGGTGATCTGAGCCATATTCTTACCTCCTGATCGCTGGAGCGAACAAAAACGCCCGCCCCAAAGACATTTTGCTTTGAGACGAGCGTATCAAACAATACTTGCCCGCGGTACCACTCAAATTGCGGCCTCACAACCGCCCCTCTTGGGCTCCAACAAGCCCTATGCGTTCACGCAGCAATCACGAGGAGGTTCTACTTGCCAACGCTTTCTTCCTCCCAGCTCAGGAGCTACAAACGAAGAGATCCGCATCCCGTGGCTCGCACCCACCGCCACTTCTCTGAAGACCGGAATTCCCCTGTCCTCTCCATCATCGCTTTTGATGTAATTGTGAACAGTATACCGAAAACAGCAAGGCTTGTCAAGCAGATTCAGCAATTTTGAAAAACTTTTTGCATTTTATCAATCCGCTTCCGGCGCCACAGGCGTAATGCTCAGATGGTCAAATGCACTTTCGTCATAGATCCGTCCCAGCAATTCCATGGGGGTAAGCAAGTTTTTCAATTCGCCGTCCGAACAGGTTCCCACACAGGCAAACACACTGGTGACTATCCCTCCGATATCCGGCACGCCAAATTCAATCAGCTGTATTTCCTCGCATCCTTCATAGGCTTCCAGGATCTGCTCGTGCACCTGAGAAGTATCCTCGGGCAATTCGATGAGATACCGAGCCCTGATGAAACAATCAGACGGATCATAAAAGCCACCTACCCGGCTCTCAAAAGCTGCCGCCGCAACCGGATCTTCCATAAATTCCGCGGAAGCACAGCCCAATATGCTCACCAACAGCAAAGCCACAATGAACAGGGAAAACCGCCTCATTATTCATTCCTCCCTTCTCCTTGCGTTTATTATAGCAAAATTTCAATAAACGTTCAAGCATTCTTTCATCATTTTTTAATGAAGGGCAGCATGCCCGGCGCTATCCATGCCGCAAAGCCATTCGGTTACTCGAGGAAACTTCCCTGTGTCATATGCCGCTGCCTTGGCTGCGCTTCGCCGGGGAAAATTTTTCAACCAGAATGCACAGCAACATAACCAGCACCATGTCGGGCAGAGTGCAACCCACCGGAATGTCCACGCTCATCAGCGCTCGATACAGGATAAAGCCCACCGCCCAGATCACGAGGTTGCGCAAATCAAATGCTGTATCCGTGCGATCCCGCCTCAGAATAAAGCAGTCTGCAATTTGTATGGCAATCATCGGCGCAAACACAGATCCTATCAGATACAAAAAACCGGTGATGTCGTCCATGGGGAAGGCCATTGCGCAGATCGTTCCCACCACTGTAACCACAAGCGCCGCCCACTTTCCCCGAATTTTGCCGCACAGGGTTTCGGAAGAAATTCCAGCAGAATAGGCATCCAGAAAAGTGGTCGTGACGGTGGAGAGCACCAGTATGAACAGCGCGGCTACACCCAAGCCAGCCCGAACCATGATGACCGCAATATCGCTCTCTCCGGTATAGATGGCCGCGCCCATGCCGATAACATACATCCAGCAGGATACCACGCCGTAACTGATGGTGCTGGTGAGCGTGGCTCCAAAGGGATGTTCCGCTTCCCGGGTGTAATCGCTGATCAGCGGCAGCCAGGACAGGGGCATGGCCACGGCCAGTTCCACCGCCGCGCCGAACGTCATGGCTTCAGCCGCCGCCTGGGAGACGGCATTTCCATCAATAAAAATAACCTTGCAGAGAATCAGCGTAAGGATAAACAGCGCCGCCATGGTGATCTTGTTAATCGTTCCCAGATTGGTAATACCCACCAGAATCCAAAGAACAATCAGCACGCCAATCACCAGCGCCCAAAGCCAGTGTCCCGTGTTGAATATTTCATTGCTGGCCAGTGCGCCGTCATAGATCATAATGGCCGTCCATCCAACCAGTTGCAGGACATTTAAAAGAGCAAAGAGCAAACTACCCTTCTGCCCGAAACTCATTTTGACTGTTTCCATGGCGCTTCGCCGAGTGCGGGCGCCAATATACCCCGCTAAAAACAGCAACACGCAGCCGATGAGATGGCCCAGCAAAATTGCCAGCAGCCCTCTTTGCATGCCCAGGGGCGCAAAATATGTGCCGGTGAGGATCTCCGCAATGGACACACCTGCGCCAAACCAGATCAGTCCGTTTTGAAAATTGGAGGTGCGCTTCATGCCTGGGCCTCCTCTCGGTACGCAGGTTTCAGATCAAAGGCATGATCCATGGGCCCGGAGCCATGACCCAGATCCAATTGCGCCGCCAATGCGCCGGAAATATATTGCTTGGCCCGATCTACCGCCTCCGGAAGGCCAAACCCCTTGGCGAGATTGGCTGCAATGGCGCTGGAAAGCGTACAACCCGTGCCATGGGTGTTGGAATTGTGGATTCGCTCTCCGACAAACCACCTTCCGGCGCTCTTTTCCCACAGATAATCATTCGCATCGTTGAGGGAATGGCCGCCCTTGAGCAATACGGCAGCGCCGCAGCGCTGGGAAATACTCTGCGCCGCCCGAATCATATCCTCGGAATTATGAATTTCCATCCCGGACAGCAACTGCGCTTCAGGTACGTTGGGCGTAATGACTTCCGCCAGTGGCAGCAATTCCCGTTCCAGCGCATCCAGCGCATCACTTCTGAGCAGGCGGGAGCCGGAAGTCGCTACCATAACCGGGTCCACCACCACGTGGCGCGCCCCATAATGGCGCAGCCGTTCAGCAATCACGCGTATCAGTTCCGCCGAAGAAACCATGCCGATCTTCACCGCATCCGGGAAGATATCCGTGAATACGGCGTCAATCTGCGCCGCAAGAAACTGGGGCGTGGATTCCAGGATGTCTGTAACTCCCAGGGTGTTTTGCGCCGTCAGCGCCGTAACAGCGCTCATGGCATAAACACCGTTGAGGGTCATGGTCTTGATGTCCGCCTGGATGCCAGCGCCTCCGCAGGAATCGCTCCCTGCGATTGTCAATGCTGTTTTCATTCTTCATTACTCCTTTCGCAAACAGCCTTGATTTTCTATTGCGACGCAAGGTGGTGCCCCCAATGCGCCGCAGGAAGGCGGAATCCGCCTTACCGACTCAATTGCAGATCTCTTCCGAGCAGGCCCGCAGCGTTCTTGCAGCAGCTGTCACGTCCTCCGCACCGAATATGGCGGATACCACAGCAACTCCTGAAAGCCCACTTCCGGAAAGTTCGCCGATATTTTCACCGTTTATGCCTCCAATAGCCACCACGGGAATATCCACCGCATGGGTAATCCGGCGGTAGAGCTCGTGATCGATAGGCTTTGCGTCCGTCTTGGTTCCGGTAACAAAAGCGGCGCCTACGCCAAGATAATCCGCTCCCGCGGCCTGCGCCCGCAGGGCTTCATCCACATTGTGGGCAGAAACCCCCAGAATGCGATTCGGGCCAAGAATTTGACGGGCCCGCTCCGCCTGCAGATCCTCCTGCCCCACATGAACGCCATCCGCATTCGCCGCCACGGCGATATCCGCCCGGTCATTAATAATGCTGATGGCTCCCTTTTCCCGACACAGCCGGGCAAACCGCTCCGCCAGGATCAGCAGGGATTCATCATCCCTCCCCTTTTCCCGGAGCTGCACGATATGCGCCCCACCATCGATGGCCTGAGCCACCTGGGCCAACAGTTCATCGTCTCCATTCGCCCGAATTCTGGCCGTTACAGCATAGAGGCGCATATCCTCGGCTTTCAGCTTCATCCCCGATTCCTCCCGTCTCGATTTGCATAAAAATGCAGCCACGCCAATGACAGGCATGTCTGCATATCAAGGCATTCCCTACGTTGGCATGATCCACATCAGGTTAAAGGGTCGAGACTCTGCCGTCTCCTCTCAGCCTGCGCATAAACAGACTCCCCCAGCGATTCAATTTATACATGTACTATACACCCAAGCGCAAAAAAAAGCAAGTGATTTTGATTCCCCTTGACAAATTTTGCACCACGTGCTATGATCATCGGGAAAACAGGGGAGCCGTCAACGGCTGAGAGGAAGCAATGGCTTCGACCCTCCACCTGATGTGGATCATGCCACCGTAGGGAGTTTTTGCCGATTGGTTTATCGCCGACAGAAGGCTCCGCTTGGTGCGGCCTTCTGTTTTTTAATCTCTGATTCAGAAAGGAAGTGTAGCTGAAAGGGCGTCCCGCATCATCGGGAGCAGACGGAGGGGGAGCGCCCTGCGTCTGGATGCCGCAAGCAGCGATGGGAAGCCGTGTTCCGGCGTGAGAGGAAGCCAGCAAGCTTCGACCGCAACTTTTCCCGCGGGCAGGTCATGTCCGCTTACGATTCGTGGGGAAAAGCGCCGCATTGCGTGCCCTTTCCTCGCCAATTTCTGAAGGAGATGTATGAATGATGAAACACAATCAGATTCGCAAATTGACGCTCGCCGCCCTTTTCTGCGCCATCGCCGTGGTGGGCAGCCTGTTTTCCGTGCCCGTCTGGGGCAGCAAGTGCGCGCCTGTTCAGCACATGATCAATATCCTCTGCGCAATATTGCTGGGGCCATGGTATGGTCTGGGCGTAGCCTTTGCAGCGAGTCTCTTTCGCAATCTTCTGGGACTGGGAAGCCTGATGGCCTTTCCTGGGAGCATGTTTGGAGCGCTGTTGTGTGGGCTTGCCTATGCGAAGTTTAAAAACCTTCCCCTGACGCTGATCGCGGAAGTATTCGGCACCGCGGTTCTGGGCGGCCTGTGCGCCTACCCCGTTGCCATCCTGCTGATGGGCGCAAACGCCTCAGAAATCGCCTTTTACGCCTACATTGTCCCCTTCCTGATCTCAACTGCGGCAGGTTCTATTCTGGCCGGCGTGCTGGTACTGGCCCTGCGCCGTTCCGGAACGCTTGCCCGCATGTGTGCAACACTGGAGAAATAAAAGCATGATCACTTACCGTTCCGCCCTTAAACGAATCCGGGAACAGATTCCCCTGATCCATTGCATATCCAACATTGTCACCGCCAATGATTGCGCCAATTTGCTGCTGGCCATTGGCGCCAGCCCGATGATGGCCATGGCCGAGGCTGAAATGGCGGATATTGCCCGGATTTCCAGCGCCGCAGTGCTCAATACGGGAACTCCTGATGCAGCGCGGTTTTCACTGTGCGCGCAAAGGGGAAAACTGGCCGTAGAGATGAACCAGCCGGTCATTCTTGATCCCGTGGGCATTGGCGCCAGCCGCTGGCGCCTGGCAGGCATTCAGGAAATGCTGCGGAATATGAGGCCAAGCATTCTTCGCGTAAACCTCAGTGAAGCCCGCGCCCTATTGGGTTTGGTGGAAACAGAGCGCGGCGTGGACAGCGCTGCATCCGCCTCTTCCAACGAAGCATTGGACTGTGCCGCAAATCTGGCACGGCAAATGGGGTGCACGGTCTTAATCAGCGGAAGGCGGGATCTGGTGAGTGATGGCGCTCGGGTGACGCAGCTGGAGGGTGGCAGCGAGCTCATTTCCGCCGTCACCGGCAGCGGCTGTATGCTCTCCGCCCTGTGCGGCGCCTTTTCCGCCGTGGAGCCAGACGCATATGCCGCCGCCGTTCAGGCCGCTCGCTTCTGGAAAGACTGCGCCGCAGACGCAGAGCAATCCGCCGCCAAGCTGGGCATCGGCCACTTCCACATGGCCCTGATGGATGCTGCATGGCTGCGCTCCCTGCACTACTGAGCTCTATTCCCAAAATTCAGGCAGCTTTGCCGCAATAATCAATAAGCCGAGTGCGCTTTCCCCGATATCCCCGGATATCCGCAAAGCGCACCCGGCTTTTTCTGTGACTTTATCACGGAAAAACCGCTCAGCTCAGATTATAATGAATTCAACGATTCGCGGAGGTGCGTTATGACTCAAGCCATGAAAAAGAAGCGTCGCAAGGCCGATGTAGAAGTGCTCCACTGCGTGGCCTGCGGATGCTGTGAGAAGGTATGTCCCGTTCAGGCCATCAAAATCCATTTGGGCGCATATGCCCGCGTAGACCGGAATAAATGTGTGGGTTGCGGCAAGTGTGCCAAAGAATGTCCTGCCTCGGTCATTGAAATCAGGGAGGTTGAGGTATGAAAAAGAAATGGTATGATTATCTGTGGATCGCCTCCGCTGCCTATCTCATTCTGGGCTTTTTCAACATTCTCTTCGCCTGGCTGGGGCTATTGTGCTTTTTCATTCCACTCATCATCGCCATCGCCAAGGGCAACAAGGGGTACTGCAATCGCTATTGTGGCCGGGGCCAGCTTTTTTCCCTGATCGGCGGCAGATTGGGGCTTTCCAGAAGGAAGGACGTGCCGAAATGGCTCAAAAGCAAATGGTTTCGATACGGCTTCCTCGCCTTTTTCTTTGCCATGTTCTTTCTCATGCTGTGGAATACCTATCTCGTCTTCGCCGGTGTGCGCAATCTGCAACAGGCCGTCACGCTGCTTTGGACCTTTAAGCTTCCATGGCACTGGGCCTATCACGGCACCCTGTTCCATCCAGGGGTGGCTCAGTTTGCCTTCGGCTTTTACAGCGTCATGCTGACTTCCACCGTGCTGGGCCTGATCACCATGATACTCTTTAAACCCCGCTCCTGGTGCGTCTACTGCCCCATGGGAACCATGACGCAGCTGATCTGCAAGGCGCGAAACGGCTCCCAATTGAAAAGTGAAAACTGATTGATCTCATATGACCTTGCAGGAAATCATTTATGGAGGATTGATTTCCCGCAAGGTCAATTGCTCCATGAGCAGTGCAATCCAACGGTCAATTCCTTCAGCCCCCAGGGCTGGAACCCATTCGTGGCGTAAGGCATAGTGTGCAGATGGAGAAATCCAGATCTTATCCGAAAGGAGCTGTGCCTTACATGTCTCAAAATTTTCAACCTGCAACGCCCGGCGAGGGTCCCGTGGAACTCCCCACCCCGGCTCTGCCCGGCAATGAACCGGCAACCCCCGGCGAAGGTCCCCTCGGGCTCCCCACTCCCTCCCTGCCCGGCGACCAGCCGGCTACCCCCGGCGAAGGTCCCCTCGGGCTCCCCACTCCCTCCCTGCCCGGCGACCAGC
>JAHZHZ010000020.1:16537-45947 GCA_019419995.1 Clostridiales bacterium | reverse complement strand
GCGCAGCAATGCGCTTTTTTCTTTGGCGCCGTTCGATTGCGAACGGCGCTGTTTTGCACTAAGGCCCCGTCCATTGGGCAGTTCACCAACCCATATAGAAAGTTTGATCATGTCATTTTATATTGACAAGCGGTTCTTCTCAGCTTGCCGATAAGAATGAGGCAGTGCGTATTAAAGCTGCAACTATCATTTGATTGACGACAAAGTTGCCGCATGGTATAATGTGCCCATTAGCGGGAATGAATAACGAATGCGTTTGGAGGAACATTGTGGAGAATAGAAGGCGTACAAATTCCTTGCTTTTTATGGTAAATCGCGAAGAGATTATGCGGCAGGTGCGGGATTGGAAGCGTATATTGCTTAATCCGCGACTGCTGGTATGTTTATTTATTGCCTGGATGGTTACCAATGGATGGAGCTACATTTTCTTTGGTCTTGGAACATTTTTGAAAATTGGCTGGATGCAATGGGTGGGCGGCGCCTATATGAGCCTGTTGTGGCTGCCGTTCACGCCTGAGAAGTTGATCACCCTGATTATAGCGTTGTTTTTACTGCGCTGGCTATTTCCTCAGGATGAGCGGACGCTGGGAGAACTGCGCACAAAACTGCGCCGTCTCAGGCGGTTGCGAAAAGTGGAGCGTATACAGCCGTGATGTTGAGAGATGTACTTCTGCAAGTTATTGCTGGAGTTGCCATTGCTATTTTCCTTCGCCAATACGTAGGTTTATTTGTATTGGTAAAGGGAAGTTCTATGAGGGATACCCTGAAGAATGGCGAAATCCTGTTTGCGGTTCGTAGAACTCTACACAGGGAGCTGCAGAGATTCGACGTGGTAATTTGCCGCTACCCGAATCGCAGGGAAAGGTTTGTTAAGCGAGTTGTGGGATTGCCTGGTGAACGGATAGCCTTGCAAGAGGGGATTTTAATGGTCAATGGCGAACCTGTGGAGGAAGAATTTCTTCGACGACCAGGCGGGAGAAACATGACGGAGCGCGTTTTATCTGCTGGTGAGTATTTTGTGCTGGGAGATAACCGCCCCGTATCTAGGGATAGCCGCAGCGTGGGGCCGATCTCTGATGAAGATATACAGGCGGTGGCTAAGTGGATTCTATGGCCCGTCAATTGTATTGGAAAAATTTCTTGATGTACGGAAATTTTGGCTTGACAAATAAGTTTTCAAATAGTATAATATATGTGTTTTCCGGTGACAATAGCCTGAGGGTTCCACCTGTTCCCATACCGAACACAGAAGTTAAGCCTCAGCACGCTGATGGTACTTGGCTGGCAACGGCCCGGGAGAGTAGGTCGTCGCCGGATTTTATTTTTTTGCGCAGAGATGCGCTTTTTTTATGCAGAATTCTATAGACAATATTTTACGAATTGTGGTAAACTGATGGTAACGGTCGATTTCAACCGAAATTCCATCCTGAGAGATGGCGGAAAGGTGAGGGAAATAAATGCATGAAGTGAAGACTCCCAAAAAGCCATTGATATTCTATTATGGCATTGTCCTTCTTGTGGTTTTTCTGTTTAATATGCTGGCCATGCCATGGTTTGCGGAGCATCGGATTCGCGAAGTGGATTACGGAACATTTATTGACATGACTGAGAATGGTGAGGTCGGCAAAGCGGAGATTCAGCAGCAGGAGAACCGCATCCTCTTTACTGACAAAGAGGAAAAGGTAGTTTATAAGACCGCGATGGTTGATGATGCTGATTTAATTGACCGGCTCTATCAGGCAGATGTTTCTTTTGTGGGACAGGAGATTGAGCAAACATCCTTGTTAATGTCCATTCTTTCCTGGATATTGCCACTGGTTGTTTTTATCGGTCTGGGTCAATTCATGTCGCGAAAGATGATGGAGCGCATGGGCGGCGGACCCAATGCCATGAGCTTTGGCCGGTCCAATGCAAAGGTATATGTCAAATCCTCCGAAGGAATTCGGTTTTCCGATGTGGCGGGCGAGGATGAGGCAAAGGAAAGCCTGAAGGAAATTGTAGATTTTTTGCATGAACCGCAGAAATATCAGGAAATTGGTGCTTCCATGCCCAAGGGCATTCTGTTAGTGGGCCCTCCTGGAACAGGCAAAACCATGTTGGCTAAGGCCGTGGCTGGTGAAGCAAATGTTCCCTTCTTTTCCATGTCGGGCTCAGAATTTGTGGAGATGTTTGTGGGAATGGGTGCTTCAAAGGTGCGTGATCTGTTCAAGCAGGCGAAGGAGAAAGCACCGTGCATTGTATTCATTGATGAAATTGATGCCATTGGCAAGAAGCGTGACGGTCAGATTGGAGGCAATGATGAGCGGGAGCAAACGCTCAATCAGTTGCTGACGGAAATGGATGGGTTTGAGGGAAACAGTGGCGTCATCATCCTGGCGGCCACAAACAGACCCGAGTCGCTTGATCCGGCGCTGACCCGGCCTGGACGCTTCGATCGGCGGGTTCCGGTAGAATTGCCGGATTTGAAGGGTCGAGAAGAGATTCTGAAGGTGCATGCTCGCAAGATAAAGGTAGATGGTGATGTGGATTTCCAGCAGATTGCGCGCATGGCATCGGGAGCATCAGGTGCGGAGCTGGCGAATATCGTCAATGAAGCAGCGCTGCGGGCGGTGAGAGACGGGCGCAAATCCGCTACACAGTCGGATTTGGAGGAAAGCATCGAAGTTGTCATCGCTGGGTATCAGAAGAAAAATGCCATTCTAAGCGATCAGGAAAAGTGGACGGTTGCCTATCATGAAATTGGTCATGCGTTGGTGGCTGCTTATCAAAATCATTCCGCACCGGTACAGAAGATTACGATTATTCCGCGCACATCCGGAGCACTGGGTTATACCATGCAGGTAGAAGAGGGAAATCACTACCTGATGACCCGGGAGGAGATAGAAAACAAAATTGCAACTTATACGGGTGGCCGTGCCGCAGAGGAACTGGTCTTTTCCACCAGTTCTACGGGTGCTGCAAACGATATTGAGCAGGCGACTAAGCTTGCCCGGGCCATGATTACCCGCTATGGCATGAGCGAGGATTTTGGTATGGTTGCGCTGGAAACAGTGAACAATCAGTACCTTGGAGGAGATGCGACGTTGGTCTGTTCTGCCCAGACGCAGGCGGAGATTGATCGACAGGTGGTCGTTCTGGTCAAGGCGCAGCACGAAAAGGCTCTTTCAATTTTGCGGGAGAACAGGGAAAAACTGGACGCGTTGGCCAAATATCTCTATGAAAAAGAGACCATTACGGGCGAGGAATTTATGAACATTTTAAAGGGATGATTTTGGTAAAGGAACATCTTACCCCTCGAATATAGAAGAAGGAGGATCGGGATTAATGAAGCGTTCAGAGATTAACAGGGCCATCACATGGGCAAAGGAGCTCCTTGAAAAAAACAACATTCGCCTTCCTCGAACAGCCTATTGGGACCTGGATAAGTGGGCGGAAAATAAAGATGCGATTGAAACCATACGTCGCGTGATGCTGGGCTGGGACATCACCGATTTTGGCACAGGAAAGTTTTCGGAGATTGGAGCCGTGCTGTATACGGTGCGCAACGGTGACATGAAGGACCCAACTGTGGGCGTGCCCTATTGTGAGAAGTATATCGTGATGCAAGAGGGCCAGCGCTTGCCTAAACACTATCACGTATATAAAACAGAGGATATCATCAATCGTGCAGGAGGGGTCCTTGCCCTCTGGCTTTGGAATACGGATGAAAGTGGTAAGCAGCTGGATACGGAAGTGAAGGTCTATATGGATGGCATTGAGGGCCATTTTGCAGCAGGTGAGGAAATCCTGGTTTATCCGGGAGACAGCATTTCACTTCCGCCACATGTGGCGCATATCTTTGGACCTAAAGCTGGATGTGGCCCTCTGGTGGTGGGGGAAGTATCCAAAGTCAACGACGACAATACGGACAATTACTTCCTGGAACAGACGGCTCGCTTTGCAGAAATCGAGGAAGATGAACCGCTGCTGCATCCGCTTTGCAACGAATATGCGAAATGGATTTGACGGTTGAACAGACAATAAAAAATCCGGGGAAAGGCTATGCTTTTCCCCGGATTTTTACTTCAACACAGGAGCCAGCAACTCCAGATGCGGTGGATACTGCTAAGCAATCCCCGCAGTTCGGATGAGCTGGAAGCAATTACCGGAAGCCGAGCTAAAACCCGGCCGTCCAACTCTACCCGCACATATCCTACCTGATCCCCAATTTGAACTGGAGGTTCCAGAGACTCAGGAAGCTCGGGAAGCAGCTGGATATTCTGTTCCTGCCCCTTGTTGACCAACAGCGTCAGATCTTCGCCTAGAACCAGACTTACGCCATCCGGGCGCCCGCCATTGACCGGAAGCGTGCCCCGTACCTTGGTACCGCTCTGGGCAACCGGATACAGGCGATAATTGGCAAAGCCGTAATCAAACATATCCGAGGCAGCATCGAAGCGGTCTGTACTGTTGGGAGAGCCCAGAACCACAGCGATTAAACGCATTCCGCCACGCTGTGCTGTAGCAGAGATGCAGTAGCCCGCCTCATCCGTGGAACCGGTTTTACCGCCGTCACAGCCGTCGTAGAGCCGCGTCAGCTTGTTGGTGTTGGTCAATTGTGTCAAGCGCCCATCGCCGTGATCCACTTCATCCAACCAAATTGTAGAATACTCAAAGTAGAGCGGATGATTAAGCATGGCCATGGTCATCACGGCTACATCCCGGGCTGTGGTATGCTGTCCCTCCACAGGCAGGCCAGTGCAATTCTCAAAGTGAGTGTTTTGTAAGTTTAATTCCTGGGCGCGTTCGTTCATTTTATCTACGCACAATTCTTCGGATCCATACATCAATTCAGCCAGTGCTACACAGGCATCGTTAGCCGACCCCACGATCATGCTCTTGAGCAATATATCTACGCTCTGCGTTTCACCCACATCCAACAAAACCTGAGAACCGCCCATGCCCGCAGCGTTTTGGGATATCGTCATCGTCTGATCCAGGGAAATGCGTCCCTGTTCGATGGCCTCCAGGGTCAGCAGTATGGTCATGACTTTGGTAACTGAAGCTACGGGACGTTGAACGTCTGCGTTCATTTCAAAGATAATCTGGCCGCTCTGAGGTTCCAGCAGAAGGGCTGAAGCACAGCTTAAATCCATTGGAGCTCCCTCCAGCAGCGGTTCGAGAGATAGTTCAGGAATAGATTCCTCGGCGGCCGGTTGATCTGGTATGGGCGTTGAAAACAGATCAATTTCGTCGCCAAGGGCGCAGTTGCCCATCAGGCACAAAATCAGTAAAAAGGCGAAGATCTTTTTCACATTTAATTCCTCCCCGGACGCGTTTGCTCTATCTTGTGCTGAAGGGCGGACAAATAGAACGAGGCGTGCGTGAGGAATTGGAGAATAGAAAAACAGCGGAGAAAGCAAAATTGCTTTTTCCGCTGCTTTTTATGCAGTATTTAGGATTCCTGAGGGACCAGGCTGAAGGCATCCGTATAGGAAAGGACGTAATCGACGATTTGGTCTTCAGGGATATAGAAGCTCTCATCTTCTCCTTTGAGATAGATGTGGAAGCACAGAGTGCGGGAATCTCCTACCGCAACATAGCAGCTCAGGTTCTGAGAAAAAGAATTGGGAGCTTTTTCTTCAGTATTTTCGGTGCCCTGATCCTCTGTATCGGCAGTCTGAGCATCGGGTGTGATCTCTTTCACGATATCCTGTGTCTGGGGTTCGGCTTCTGTTTCTTCCTCCACGGGAGTTTCAGTTTCTGCTGCCTCTTCTGCCGGCGTTGTAGCTTCTGTTTCTACGGTGTCATCCTCCGAAGATGCGTCCAATTCAGCATTATAGCTGGCAGTTGTCGCACCAAAGATATATGCGTCGTAACCCTGCACGGAGGCTTCATAAAGTTCAGTGGAGTCGATGTTCGCTTCACTACCGTACGCAGCGTAATTGGCCAGCGTATTGGAGGCAAGCTGATCTGCGGGCACAAAACTTCCACTGACACTGATGAAGTCGATGGAATTCGTTTCATCATCGGGAGAATAGTAATAGCTCACCAATGCATTGGTATCCGAGCCTTCTTCCGTACGGGTAAAGCCATCCAGTTCATTTGCAACTCCCAGTTTTGCATAACGGGAATGGACATCTTGTGAGGCGTAGGCAACAATGTCCCCCGGTTGTACTTCCTTAGCGCTTACATAGCCGTCGTCATAAAAGAGATTAAACAGGATAATCACCAATGCGATGGCGGCAACGATGGCAATTAACACGATAATTTCTTTTTTCGTCAGAAAGGGCCTTTCCTTGACGGGTTTGCGGTAGCCCTTGGAAGCGGCACTCTTTTTGTTCGACATGAGCAGTCATTCCTTTCAGAAAAGATGTCTTATGGATGAAATTAACCGATTTTGTTGGATAACTCTGTATCCGTCTGACGCATATTATAACACAAAAACTTCCCTGAGGTACAGTCTTTTTTGCACAAAGCTGCCAATTTCTACCAAATGACTGAAAAATTTGCTAAAAAAAGCCCCCATGTTGGGGGCGGTGCTCAAATGCTTTGATTTGTAACTTATGCGTTTGAGGCATCAATTTTTGTATTTGGAACCAGATATTCATCCGCTCCGCAGAGTTCGCAGCCTTCCAGCCCCTCGGCTAAAGCTTCATCCCGCAGAACCAGGTGGTATTGACCTTTGAACTGCGTGCATTCATCGCTGACGTGGCAAAGACTACTTTCATCCTGCCAGAGGCAGGCCTGCCCAACCAGATCGGCTTCGGGTGCATCGCAGGCATTGCAGCACTTATAATTATCTACACATTCTGCAAGGGTGTAGGCATCGCCGCCCGTCATGCCGGAACAACGGTTGTAGCTGTGATACCAGCGGCCGTTGCTGGAGTGATATACCAGGGCCTCTCCCGCAGGTTTAAGAGTTGCCTTCGGCACAATCAGTTGAGGAGTGGGAGAAGGCGTGGGTTCGGCAGTGGGGGAAGGTGTGGGTTCGACCGTTGGAGAAGAAGTTGCTTTGACGGTGGGGGTGGGTTCGGCCTTGACTGGGTCAGAAGTTGGGACATTTTCGCCTTCGGAAGTTGTGGCAGAATCCTCCTCTGACACGGGGGCGTGAATGGATATGTCTTTGCCTTCGGCCAAAGCGGACAAATAGGCATCTGCGGCGCATAGATCGCAGCCACTGTAGTTTGCTTCGATGGCGTCTTCAGCGCTTATCAAGCGCCAGCTGCCGGCGAAATGCTCACATTCATTGCTCAGATGCGCAAGATCGTTTTCATCTACCCAGACGATATAGGGTTCGTCGAGTAGTTCCATAACCGGACTTCCGCAAGAATTGCAGGGCTGATGTCCGCTCTCTAATACCTCAGCAAAACGATGCTCATGGGCTGATTTCATGGAGCCACACGCCGTTTTCATATGATAGTAGCGGCCGCTGTCGTTATAGTAGACGATGGCATCTGCTGCAGGTTTGACGGTGAAATCAACAGGCTCCAGTGTAGGTTTGGGCGTGGGCAGCGCACCTGCCTCCAGATTGCCCAGACGGGCGAGTATGCCTGACGTGAGAACTTGCCCTTCGGAATTGTCTGCCGTAGAAGTTGGAATATAAATGGGCAACGTCTCATCATCAGTATGCACATTAAGTTCCACAATGGGCCGGGGAGTAGGCTCTGGAGTAGCGGAGACTGACGGGGAAACGGATGGACTGTTTTGTGTAGAGGGTTCCTTGGAAGGGTCTGAATCGCCGGAACCTTCGCTTCCCGACGTGAACAGACCGGATACAAACTGGCGAACTTGCAAGGCACAATCAGATCCCCTGTCGAGAGCATCTGCAAGGTAGAGCCTTTCCTGAGACCAGATCACTTCCCTTAATTCCTTTGCTCCTTCAAGTGCAATTGAGCCGCGGTTTTCAAGGATGGAGCCGAAGTGTACCAGGGAATCCGCTGCATCGTCTAGGAAAACATTGACGTTGTCTTGAATTTGCGTGTACTGGGCGTTATCGGTGTTGACTGTCAGGGCAAAGCCGAATAACACCACACAGGCGGCAAGGGTGACGATACTAGTTAACAGCTTTGTTGTTGCACCCCAGCGTACCTTGCGGCGCCAGAGCATAATCAGTCCAAAGGGCCAAAGGGTTAATAAAAGTACCAGCATCAACAGCTTATAAAAAAAGCCTGCACGCCTGCGGCGCCGGGGAGGCTTTTTGCCCGATCCCGACATGCGCTGAACCGGTTTTGATCCTGTTCGCTTCTCGGAACGCATCATATAATTTCGTCCTAACGCGAAGAGAAGGAGCCGGCCTCCTGGCTGTAATGTGATTGTGGTTTGTACAACTGCTTGCATGTGTTTCACCTTTCAAAACAGCTTGTAATTCTAAATATACAGATATATTATATCAGATGGCCGACCGATACACAAAGACAAGAATATGACGAATTTTCTGCTGTACGGTTTATTTTCAAAGTAGAAGCCGGACATTCGTCAAACTTTAAGCATATCTTGAAATTTAACGGAATATATGGGAGGATTATAGGATTAATTATAGAAGTAAAGAACTTGGGTTCCGTTGGTTTTTTGCTATACATTTTTAGAGTGTGGAGGGAAAAATATGAATGTTGAACGCAATCTGCCTCTGGTTCGTGAGCGCAAGCTTTCGATCCTGAAGGGCGACCCAGAGCTCTGCGCTCAGCAGAAAAAGGCCGGAAAGCTCATCGCAAGAGAGCGTATCGGTCTTCTGCTGGACGCTGCGAGCTTTGTCGAACTGGACGTATTGAATTCTGAAGCCGGCGTTGTTACGGGCTATGGCCTGATTAACGGAAGCCCGGTGTATGTCTATGCCCAGGATTTTACCGTAAAGGGCGGTTCCGTGGGGGATGCCCACGCCCGCAAAGTGGCTAAGGTGATGGATCTGGCGGAGAAGACAGGTGCACCCGTGGTGGCAATTCTGGATACTGCCGGCGCACGCCTGGATGAGGGCATCGACGCGATGAACGCATATGCGACGATGGCTGGCAAAGCTAACGCGATTTCCGGTGTCGTGCCGCAGATTGCGCTGGTGCTGGGACCCTGCGGCGGCATCGCTTCCGCCATTGCCGGCATGAGTGACGTGACGATTATGAGCAAAAATGGCGCTCTGTTTGTCAACGGACCGATGGTTGTATCTGCTGCGGCAGGCAAGGAGATTGATCTGGAGACTTTGGCCGGCGCACAGGCCAGCATGAAATCCGGCATGGCGCATCTGACCACCGATACGGATGAGGAGGCCATTGCCCTGGCGCGCAAGCTGATTTCAATGCTTCCCGCTAACAATATGGATGAAGCGGAGGGCTTCTGCGCGGACGATGTCAATCGCGAATTGGGAGATCTCAATGCAATTGAGAGCCTTCAGGATGTGCGGGATTTGCTGACCCGCATGGCGGATATGAACGAGATCGTCGAACTGGGCGCGGAATTTGCACCGTCCATGGTTACTGCCATCGGAAAGATGGGCGGAACCACGGTGGGCTTTGTGGCCAACCAGGCTTCGAAGGACGAGGGCCGCCTGACGGTTTATGGCTGCAAGAAGGCCGCTCGCTTCATGGCGTTTTGCGATTGCTTCTCCATTCCTGTGGTCACTGTGGTGGATGCTATGGGAATGAAGATCAGCACTGCACCTCAGGGCGAACTTTCCCGCGCAGGCGCGCAGCTGATGTTTGCCTATGCGGAGGCAACTACGCCCAGGATTGCTCTGATCGTTGGTAACGCTGTGGGCATGGGCTATGCGGCGCTGGCTTCCCGCACCGCTGCGGATGTGGTCTATGCGTGGCCGGGCGCTTGTATCAGCGCTGTAACCCCGAAAATTGCGGTGCAGTTGAATTGGGCGGATGAACTCAAGGGCGCAGAAGACCCCTATGCCAAGCGTGCGGAACTGGAAGAAAAATATGTTGCTGATGTTGCTGATGGCGTAAATGCTGCGCAGAAGGGTTATGTGGATGATGTAATCGAACCGGCGCAGACCCGTCAGATGATCGTTGCCGCGCTGGAAATGCTTGCCGGAAAGCGTGAATCCAAGCCCGCCAAGAAGCATGGCAACATGCCGCTTTAAGGAGGAATACGCATGAATGTGTTGCTTTACGGCCTGATCGTTGCGGTTATCGGTCTGTTCATTGTCTTCCTTGGATTGGTCATTTTGATCTTCTTCGTGTGGCTCATGGGACAGCTGTTCCAAGCTATTGCCAAGTCCAAAGAGGCAGGGGCGGCTGAAAAAGCCAAGGCCGCGGCGGTGGAAGCCGCGCCTGTTCCTGTGGTTGAAGAAGCCGCGCCGGTGCAGGAGGCCACTGTGGAAGATCCGCAGTTGATTGCCGTGATCGCTGCCGCTGTCGCCGCCTTTGATCACTCCGGTAAGAATCTTGTGATTCGCAAGGTCCGCAGGGTGAACGGCTGGAACGGAGCGGCGCGCCGCGAACAGGTATATCATTTTTAAGCTCAAATGATCTGTCCGATGCGCAAAAGCGCCTCGGTCATGGTCCGATCAGATATGGGAAATTGCAAGAAAAACTCATTATTACGCTGAGTATTTTAGGAGGAAAAGATCATGCGCAAGTTTGCGATTACCGTCAATGGACAGTCCTACGAAGTGGAAGTTGAAGAAATCGGCGGCGCTCCCGTGTTTGCCGCTGCGCCTGTAGCCGCGCCTGCTCCTGCACCTGTTGCTGCTCCTGCCGCTCCGGCTGCTGCACCTGCACCTGCTGCCAAGCCCGCCGCGCCTGCTGCCGCTCCCGCCGGAGCTGAGGCCATCAAGTCTCCCATGCCGGGTACCATCAATGATGTCAAGGTTGCTGCCGGTCAGAATGTGAAGAAGGGTGACATTCTGGTTATTCTCGAGGCCATGAAGATGGAAAATGAAATCATGGCACCCCGGGACGGCGTGGTAGCCTCTGTGAATGTATCCAAGGGCGCCTCTGTTAATACCGGCGACCTGCTCGTTTCCCTGAACTAATGCCGGGAAACAGCAAGGAGGGTTAACGAATGTTCAAGCTTAAAAAGGTGAGCACGGCACGCGCTGCTGCGTGCCTGCTGATCCTGCTGACCCTGCTGACTGCCTTTGCTTTTGGAGAAACGACCACTGCCGATGTTCAGCCTTCCCAGGAATATGTGGTTCTGGAAAAGACAGACCCGGAAGCGGTTGCAAAAGACGTGGAAAAGATGCAGCAGAGCAGCAAGGATCCTGAGATCAACGTTATTGATGGACTGAAAGACATTGCAAAATCTACAGGTTTTGCTAAGGGAGAATGGCGCCAGTACATTATGATTGCCGTGGCCTGTCTCCTTCTGTACCTGGCCATTGTCCACCAGTTTGAGCCTCTGCTGCTGCTGCCCATTGCCTTCGGCATGCTGCTGGCGAATCTTCCGGCGGCGGGTATGATGAACCATGCCAGTTATACCTTCTATGATACACTGCACGATGCTGTGGTAGCTGCGAAGGCGCTGGGCAAGGATTCCTACGATATCATCCCGCGCTATAATGAGGCGAAGAACATGATACAGTATAGCCTCCAGACTGGAAATGCGGGTATGCTGTATTATATCTACCATGGTGTCAAGCTCGGTATCTTCCCGCCCATTATCTTCATGGGTGTGGGCGCTATGACCGACTTTGGTCCCCTGATTGCCAATCCCAAGTCCCTGCTGCTGGGTGCAGCCGCGCAGCTGGGCATTTTCCTGACCTTTATCGGAGCAAAACTTTTTGGTTTCTCTGCGGCGGAAGCTGGTTCCATCGGTATCATCGGTGGTGCAGACGGCCCGACAGCCATTTTCGTAACCACACGGTTGGCGCCGCACCTGCTGGGAGCCATCGCAGTGGCCGCCTATTCCTACATGGCGCTGGTGCCGGTCATTCAGCCGCCCATCATGAAGATGCTGACCACGAAAAAGGAGCGGCTGATTCGCATGCCGCAGCTGCGTCCGGTTTCCCACACGGAATTGGTGATTTTCCCAATTTTGGTTACCATCATTGTATCTTTGCTGCTGCCTGATGCGGCATCGCTGGTAGGTATGTTGATGTTTGGTAATCTGTTGCGTGTGTCCGGTGTGGTGGAGCGACTGAATAAGACGGCACAGAACGAGCTGTGCAACATCGTCACCATCTTCCTGGGTCTGACGGTGGGCGCTACTACCAACGGTATGACGTTCCTTACGTGGGATACCCTCAAGATCGTCCTGTTGGGCGTGATTGCCTTTGGTTTTGGCACTGCGGGCGGCGTACTGCTGGCCAAACTGATGAATGTGCTTACCGGCGGCAAGATCAACCCGCTGATCGGCTCGGCAGGCGTATCCGCTGTTCCCATGGCGGCCCGTGTTTCTCAGAAGGTGGGCCAGACCTACGATCCCGGCAACTTCCTGCTGATGAACGCCATGGGCCCCAACGTGGCTGGCGTTATTGGCTCCGCAGTTGCAGCGGGCGTATTCATCTCACTGTTCACGTAAGTATTGCTCGCTCAGGTTTCCGTTGGAAACCTGAGATCTGCGGATGATCCGTGGAATACGGAAAAGTTTCCCGTTTGAACGCAAGGAGGAAAACATTATGGGCAAAGTTATGATTACCGAAACCATCCTCCGCGACGCCCATCAGTCCCAGGCTGCCACTCGTATGCGCACTGAGGATATGCTGCCGGCGTGCGAGATTTTGGATAAGGTTGGTTATTATTCTCTGGAGTGCTGGGGCGGCGCGACCTTTGACAGCTGCCTGCGCTTCCTGAACGAAGATCCCTGGGAGCGCCTGCGCAAGCTGAAGGCGGCTCTGCCGAATACTAAGCTGCAGATGCTCTTCCGCGGTCAGAATATTCTGGGTTACCGTCATTATGCCGACGATGTGGTAGATGAATTTGTTCGCCTGTCCATCAAGAACGGCATCGACGTGATCCGTATCTTCGACGCCCTGAACGATCCCCGCAACCTGGAGCCGGCCATCAAGGCTACCAAGAAGTACGGCGGCATTTGCGAAGTGGCCATGTCCTATACCATTAGCCCGGTGCATACCGAGGAATATTTTGTAGAACTGGCCAAGAAGTTTGAGGCCATGGGCGCGGACAACATCTGCATCAAGGACATGGCGAATTTGCTCCTGCCCTACGATGCCTATTCGCTGGTGAAGAAGCTCAAGCAGGCTCTCAAGCCGGAGACCCTGGTGCATCTGCACACCCACAATACCACTGGTACCGGTGATATGGTCAACCTGAAGGCTATTGAAGCGGGCGTGGACATTGTAGACTGCGCCCTGTCTCCTCTGGGCAACGGTACATCCCAGCCGGCCACTGAGCCGCTGGTAGCCACCCTCAAAGGCACGGAATACGATACCGGCATTGACCTGAACCTTTTGACTCAGGCCACGGATCACTTCCGCGGTGTGGCGGAGAAGCTCACCAAGCAGGGCATCCTCGACCCCAAGGTGCTCAAGGTAGATGTAAATACCCTCAAGTATCAGGTGCCCGGCGGCATGCTCTCCAACCTGATCAACCAGCTCAAGCAGGCCGGCAAGTCCGATAAGCTCTACGAGGTGCTGGCGGAAGTGCCGCGGGTGCGCAAAGACTTTGGCTATCCGCCGCTGGTTACGCCCACTTCTCAGATCGTGGGAACTCAGGCCGTTATGAATGTCATTACGGGTGAGCGTTACAAGATGAATCCCAAGGAGTCCCAGGGCCTGATGGCTGGCGAGTATGGCACACTGCCCGCGCCGGTGAATGAGGAAGTGCGCAAGAAAGTTATCGGCGATCGCAAGGTTATTACCTGCCGCCCCGTGGAGGATCCCAGCTATGGCGTGAAGCATCTGGACGAATTCCGCAAGGAAATTGGCCAGTACATCACCCAGGAAGAGGATGTCCTCTCCTATGCGCTGTTCCCGCAGGTGGCGGAGAAGTTCTTCATTGCCCGGCAGGCTTCTCAGTTGAAGCTGGACAATTCTGTGCGTGACGAGAAGAACAATGCCATGCCCATCTGAGAATTTTGTTCTAAGGACCCGAAGCAAAGTGCTTCGGGTCTTTTTTATTCGCTGGAAAATTTTACAAATTATCGGAATAATATTACGAAAACATTGCGTATCGCCTAAATTACCCTCGATTTCATGGAATATCAAACTTCGTATGTGTATAATAGAATGAATGTTTGTTACACTGAGAGAGGGTTATGGTTTTCCATGGCAAAAAAAAGAAGAAAGCGCAGAAATACAAAATGGACCTGGCGAACTCAGGTGTGGGTGGCGTCATTGTCTGTGCTATGTCTGTGCTGTATCATATTAATGGCAGTTTTGAACCTTGGGCCGGTCAGCAGTCGCTATACCTATACAACAGACAGTGATTTATGGTATGTGACGGATGGTGAGGTCGAAGTTGCCGCCGCCGAAGCGCAGCCTCAGCAGGCGCCGGTTCAGAGTCAGCAGCCGCAGATGCCACAGGCTACAGCATCGCCAACCATATTTTTGCCTACGCCGGAGCCCACTCCGGAACCGACGCAGGCACCAGTCAGCATTACAATTACGGCTACCGGGGACGTGACGCTGGGAACTTATACTACCGGCAGTGGTAAGCGGAGTAATTTTAAATCCTTTGTGGATAAATATGGCTACGATTACTTTCTGCAAAATGTGCGGGAGCTGTTTGAGCAGGATGATTTGACCATCATCAATCTGGAGGGCCCGCTGACGGATCACAATACCAAACGGCCTGGCCGCACCTTCAATTTCCGCGGATATCCGGACTATGTTAATATTCTATCGGGCTCCAGCGTGGAAATTTGCAATTTGGCCAATAATCACGCGCTGGATTATAAAAAGGAAGGCTTTAAGGATACCTATGAAGCCCTGATGGAAGCGGGCATCGGTGCCAGTGGATATGGGCCTGAGTATTACACCCAAGTCAAGGGCTATACTGTGGGTTCACTGGGCTTTACTGAATGGAATTTCGAGGAAGAGGACATCCTTTCTGCAGTGGAAGCAGCGGCGGCAAAATGCGATTTGCTGATCGTATCCATGCACTGGGGAAAGGAGCGCCACTATGAACTTTCCAGTTATTCCAAGCGCATGGGAAGAAAGTTAATTGATGCGGGTGCAGATTTGGTCATTGGCAATCATTCTCACGTTTATGGAGAAATTGAAAAGTACAATGGCAAGTATATCATTAACAGCCTGGGGAATTTCTGCTTTGGTGGAAATGATGATCCCGACATTTTAGATTGCGCCATCTTCCGGCAGAAGTTTCTCATCAATGCCGATGGCAGCGTAACGGATGGAGGAATTGACATCATTCCCGCGCTGATCTCCTCCAATGAAGAGTACAATGATTTCCAGCCGCGCATAGCGGATCTCGAAGACGGAGCGCGGATGTTGAAAGAAATTAAGCGCTGTTCGCCTGGACTGACTCAGGACAATGTGCTTTGGATGGAAGACAGCTATATAATCCGCAACGGTCTCCTCACGGGAGGCCCACAGATGGCGCAGACAGCTGTTCCCACACAGGCACCTGAAAATTTTTCCGAGGGACTGCAAAATACGGCGGAAATGCCCGTCGCACAGGATATTGCCCGCCAATAGGGTGGGGAAAATGTAGCATAGAAGAGCAGGGGGTTAAAACATGCTTAACGAGGAGAAGAAAGCTACTAATTTTATCGAGGAAGCCATCAACCAAGATCTGGCCAATGGGCGCTTTGACCATGTCAAGACCCGCTTTCCCCCGGAACCCAATGGCTATTTGCACATCGGTCATGCCAAGGCCCTGTGCGTGGATTTCGGCATTGCCCAGAAGTATGGCGGAAGCTGTAACCTGCGATTTGACGATACCAACCCCGCCAAGGAGGAGAAAGCCTTCGTGGAGGGCATCCAGGCGGACATTGAATGGTTGGGATTCAAGTGGGACAATCTCTATTTTGCATCGGATTTCTTTGATAAATTGTATGAAATTGCCTGTGACATGATTCGACGTGGATTGGCCTATGTAGATGATCAGTCTCCGGAAGAGATGCGTATCAACCGCGGCACGTTGACTCAGCCGGGCAAAAACAGTCCCTATCGGGATCGCACTCCCCAGGAGAATCTGGAACTGTTTGAACGAATGAAGAACGGAGAATTTCCAGATGGCAGCAGGGTGCTGCGCGCCAAGATTGATATGGCCTCGCCCAACGTACTGCTGCGCGACCCTACCATGTATCGCATTAAGCACATGCACCATCACCGCGCCGGGGATAAGTGGTGCATCTATCCCATGTATGATTTTCAGCATCCCATTCAGGATGCCATCGAAGGGATTACCCATTCCCTGTGCTCTCTGGAATATGAAATTCACCGGCCCCTCTACGACTGGTTTGTTACCCATGCTCAGGTGACCGATCAGCCCCCAAGGCAGATTGAATTTGCACGCTTGAACATCGAGCGCACCGTCATGTCCAAACGCTATCTTCGTCGGATGGTGGAGGAGGGCGTAGTATCCGGTTGGGACGATCCTCGTATGCCCACGCTAGTGGCCATGCGGCGCAGAGGTTATCCTGCTGCTGCCATCATCGATTTTATGGGCAGAGTGGGCGTTGCCAAGGCCGATTCCATGGTAGAAGGAAATTTGCTGGATCATTGTGTTCGTGAGGCGTTGGCGGATACCGCGCCCCGGGCGATGGCTGTACTCAATCCCCTCAAGCTGCGCTTTTCCAACTGGCCCGAGGGCAAGGTTGATGTGCTGACGGTGGAAAATCATCCGGATCATCCCGAAATGGGTACGCATGAAGTCCGATTTACCGGAACCGCCTATATTGAACGGGAAGATTTCATGGAAGAACCGATTAAAAAGTTCTTCCGCCTGGCCCCCGGCAAGGAAGTGCGACTCAAGGGTGCATACATCATTCGCTGCGATGAAGTGGTCAAGAATGCCGATGGAGAAATTGTGGAATTGGTATGCTCCGTGGATTTGGATACCCGCTCCGGCAGTGAGGGCGCAAATCGGAAGGTAAAGGGAACCCTTCACTGGATCAGCGAAGCGGATGCCCGTCCCTGCGAATTCAGGCTGTATGAGCCTATCCTCAACGACATTGCCGAGGAAGAGACTGCGCCTGAGGAGGCGGAGGAGGGCGCTGAAGCCGCTGCAGTGGATTTCATGGATCGCATCAACCCTGACAGTTTAAAGGTGCTTAGAGGCTTCTGTGAGCCTCTGATTGCCGACAGCGCAGTGGGCAATTGCTTCCAGTTCCTGCGTATGGGTTATTTCTGTAAGGATCGGGATTCTACAGAGAAGCTGCCGGTGTTTAACCGCACGGTGGGGCTGAAGGACAGCTGGGCCAAGGTTTCTAAATAAAGGAAAGATTTGCGGGGCATTCTTGAAATGTCCCGCTTTTTTCTTGTTTGGCGTTTCAAAAATCCTGGGAAATTGCGGCACAGTGATGCCGCAATAATTTTTAACTGGGTAGGGGATAGCCGATATTTTTGTGAATATGATTGCATAGCCGATAAGGATTCCCACCGTACAATTTTTACCGATGCATAAGGTGGTGGATGATATCAGTGCATGGAGTAGAAGGAACGAATATACTCCATTATAGGCTAATTGTTATATCAGGCGGGTATAAGAAGGCAATTGCAGGGGTCGGAAGTGCTGACGAAATTCAACGACACTTGCTGGCTATATCAAATGCTTGACGGACTTTTTGGGGTTTGAAGACGATATCTAAAAAATATCTGTAAAATTATAAAATGTAAAATCGTTACAACTTTTACTTTGGCGGTTTATCTTCTTGCACGTTTTCTAATGCGAGGGAGAACAGAGTTTATGCTTGAGATAACATGCTGTTGCTATTGAAAAGAGGGGATTGGATCATAAAACGGATCTATCCTTTCATGCAGGATAGATCCGCGTCATCAAATTGTGTTTACAGGACTTCAGAGTTTCAGCCCCGCCAGTTCAAAGCCGGCATTCACTACTTTTTCTGGCAGTTGAGAGAACATATCATTGATGGACTCGTAGTTATAATAACGCATAATGGTTTCGGCAAACATGGGTGCTACAGATATGGTCTTAAATTTTTCTTCGCCGACAATGTTGGGATTGCAGACAGTATCTGTAGAATATACGGCCTCGATGGGGCTGGCGTTGATCTTCCGTACACCGGCAGTGGAGATGATGTTATGGCTCAACATGGCCTTAACGGAGCGGGCGCCCCGGGTCATTAGGCTTTCGGCAAGATTCACCAAAGTGCCGCCGGAAATCGTGAAGTCATCCACGATCAGACAATCTTTATCCTTTACTTCGCCGATTACTTCCAGAATGGAAGCGCTTTCCGTATGATCCACTCGCTCCTTATCGCCAATGGCAATGGGTAAGTTCAATCTGGAAGCAAATTTGCGGGCCTGCTTGGCATAACCGGCATCAGGGGAAACGATAATAGTGTTGTCGTGGCCAATGCGTTTGACAATTTCTGCCAGCATGGGCGTGGCGTAGAGGTGATCCATGGGACGTTTGAAGAAGCCCTGCAGCTGCTGGGCATGCAGATCCATGGTTACAAAGCGATCGGCACCGGCCAATTCCATGCATTCTGCGCACACCCGGGCGCGGATAGATACTCGAGGTTCATCCTTTTTATCGCCCTTGCCATAGCCGAAATAAGGCATGATCAGCGTGCAGGAATGCGCGTTTGCGCGCTTGAAAGCATCCATCCAGAACAGGATTTCAACAAACTCGTCGTTGGAGTGCAAGCCGATTGGCTGCACAAGAAGCACGTCGCGATCACGTACCGATTCATTGACGCGAACAAAGGTGTTGCCCTCGGAGAAGGTGATTACTTCAGAAGAACCCAGGCGTTTGCCCATGTATTTACACATGCGCTCCGCAAAGATTTGGCCGCCGCTGCCCGCGAAAATGGATACGTTCGCTGATTCAAACATAATTTGCCCACACTCCTTAAATTCCTCAGTTAAGCAATTTGCATCGCATTGCAATTCTCAATCCAGACTGGCAATGGCTTCTATTTCAACCAGTGCATCCATGGGCAGCCGAGCGACCTCCACGCAACTGCGGGATGGATAGTCCGGGCCAAAGAAGTCGGCATAGATGGCATTTACGCTACCAAAATCGTTGAGGTCCTTTAAAAATACAGTGGTCTTCAGAACGGAAGCGACATTGAGCCCCATTTCTTCCAGAACAGTTTGGACGTTGCGCATGGCCTGCAAAGCTTGCGATTCTACGCCGCCTTCCGCCAGCTTCCCTGTCTGAGGATCAACGCCCAGCATGCCGGAGAGAAAACAGGTGGAGCCGGCAATACAGGCTGTGGAATAGGGACCAATGGCCTTGGGCCCCCGTTGGGTTAAAAAGCACCTTTTCATCAATCGTTCCTCCCGATTTTTAATTGCCCAGGTTATTAAGATCGGATGCGCCTGAATCGTTTTGGAGGCTGCCGTTTGAGGCAGAATTTCCCGTATCCAAGGTGGGAACACTTTCAGTGCGAGAATGAATTCCGCGCCAGTAAATATCGGTTCCCGATGCGTATTCATCGTGGGACATCTGTTTGCGGAAGACTTCTTCACCCGTTTCCCAATCATAGGCCACGAGCCAGCCATTGCTGGAACAGGCGGCACGGCCCTTTTTATACAGCTCGGTTTCATCCGTGTAATAGACGTATTTTCCCTTTTCGTCGGCAACATAGTCTACTTGCACGGCGGATGTATCCTGGCTGACAATTTCGGA
Organism: Clostridiales bacterium; assembly: GCA_019419995.1. GTDB lineage: Bacteria > Bacillota > Clostridia > Christensenellales > Aristaeellaceae > SFTH01. The sequence goes on along the minus strand of JAHZHZ010000020.1, from coordinate 26,283 downwards.
TTCCAATTCGTAACGATATTGAGGCTTTTTGCCATAAATGCGTACAATGGCCTCTTCATCGGTGACATCGGTATAGATGTAGAAGCTGGTGCTGGTATTGTTAGTGAAAACCAGGTTTTTACTGCCGGTTTCCGTGACGGCTGCATCGATGCTGGGCTCCACATATGCCACGGTCATGGAGTGTGGCGAACGGGAGATAATGTCCATGCCGGCCTTGACTACCGCACCATAGAGCGTTGTGCTGGCTTGGCATACACCGCCGCCAGGCGTTTCCTGGGTCTTGCCGCCGGTAATGTATTCCGTGCCTGGATACCAACCGCGCTCTTCGGTACGAGGACCGACACGCTCATTAAAATCGATGGTTTCCCCGGGGCTGACTTCTTCTCCATAGAAGTAGAACAATGCCTTGCGCACATTCTGGCAGCTGTAATAACCGCGAGCAGATACATCAGTTTTGTACTCTACAATCAGTTCCAGACTGCTCAGGGCGTCCTGTGTCGACAAAGTGGGTTCCACAATGTTGACCGGAAGGGTATCGGCGCTCTCACCGGTCTCTAATTGAGAAATAATCTCTTCCTTCAGAGCTTCCTTATCCAGTTCCTGCCCCTGGCTGGACTCAGAGGAGAGGTAGGGGGCGTTTGCACCTACAACTACAACTGCATCTATTGGCGCCACGTAAATCTCATCGTATATCTGATCTACAAAGACATCAATCAAACTTTCATCATATTTCAATGGCGCGTCCATATAAATCGGATTGTCCTTCAGCGCACGAATGGAGCGGCTGCAATCAAAGATATTGCCCACGTGGCCGATGTTCCAGGCACGCACCATCATATCATCTGTTTCAATGGTTCCGCCAAAGTCGGATGCGGAATAGGTGTAACTTTTATCTTGCCAGGTTAAGGTATAGGTTGTGGCTAGGCGAGTATCAATCTCATTACGCACATACTCCATGCCTTCTTCCATGGAATATTTGGATACATCAATACCATTGATAAAGATGTTATCACAATAGGTGGACTTATTGGCCTTGGTAATCAGCCAGGCAGAGCCTACGTATACAATCCCAGCTACCAGACATAACAACAAAGCCAGAGGAATTAACCGCGCCAGAGGATCTTTCTTCTTGCGTCGGGGTCCTCTTTGCGAATTTGCATAATAAGAAGCCCTGCTCTCCCGGGCAGAGCGAGAATCCGATTTTCCGCCGACATGCGAGGGACGGCCTGCACTCGACCGGAACGATGAATTTCCGTGCCCTGTAGAACTACGCCGCTCGGAGCCGGGGAAACGATTAGAATACTCACGGCGGGTGGAAGACGCTTGTCCCAGATTGCCGTTGAAACGATTGCCTTCCTGACCGCGTCCCAAACCGTTGGACCGGCTGACGGTACCTGTTCGGCGGGGTGCGGAGGTGTTCCGCCTGTGCCTTTCGGAACCGTAATCAGGCTTGCGTTCCATGTTACTCGATTTCCTCCATAAGTAGTAATTCTATTATAACACAATAAGCTGCAATGATAAAGGGTATTTCCCTTTATAAGATTGAAAATAAAGGGGGAATTCCCCGTCAAAACATCTAAATTTGTCGACGATACGAGATTAACTTGTCAAAATAATGTTTGTAAAAGGCAAAGAGATGACTAAGAAAAACCCCGCCGGATGGCGGGGTAGGATTTTAGTTTTCCTGGTTGGGATCAGTGGGGTCATCGTATTGGATGGATTGCTGGGACTGCGCTTCATCAATATCATTTGGTGAACTTTCATCGTTCAAAACTGTGTCACTACCCACAGAATTTTCGGAAGCGGTATCCTTAACTTCTTCCTTCTTTTGAGGGGAGGGAAGTTCTTTACCTGTCATGAAGCATTCAAATTCCACTTCATCCAGCTTTTCTCTTTCGATCAACAGACTGGCAAGGGCATCCAACTGATCCCTGTGGGTTGTGAGAATTTCCTCAGCGCGCTTGTAGGCACCTACGATGAGCGTTCGAACCTCAGCGTCAATGGTTTCGTTCACCTGCTCAGAAAAACCGGAATTCTGCTGAGAGAAACTTTTGCCCAGGAATACTTCATGCTCGGTTCCCAGAAATACGGGTCCCAGTTTTTCGCTCATGCCGTATTCCGTTACCATATCTCGGGCAATTTCCGTGGCTTGCTTGATATCGCTGGAAGCGCCGGTGGAAATGTCTCCAAACACCAATGCTTCGGCGACACGGCCGCCCATCATGCTGGCCATCCGCGCCTTTAGGCGTGCGGTGGTAACGTAATTGAACTCTTCCTGGGGAAGGTACATGGTATAGCCGCCTGCCTGTCCGCGGGGAATGGTGGTAATCTCATGAACCTTGTCGCATTCGGGGATATAGTAAGATACGATGGCATGACCACCTTCGTGGTAGGCGACCAAGCGGCGATCCATATCAGTGATCCGCTTGCTGCGCTTTTCAGGACCAGCCATTACCCGCGTAATGGCTTCCTCGATGGTAGCCATGGTGATCTCGCCCAGATCCTTGCGTGCGGTCAACAGCGCGGCTTCGTTCATGACATTCATTAAGTCCGCTCCAGTGAAGTAGGGAGTCCGGCGGGCCAACACCCGAAGATCTACATCCTTTGCCAATGGCTTATTCCGAGCGTGAACTTTGAGGATCTCTTCGCGGCCGATGACGTCAGGATAATTCACCACAATCTGGCGGTCAAAGCGGCCCGGGCGCAACAGGGCTGGATCCAATACATCCGCCCGGTTGGTGGCAGCCATAATAATCACGCCCTCGTTGTGAGTGAAACCATCCATTTCCACCAGCAACTGGTTGAGTGTCTGTTCACGTTCATCGTGTCCGCCACCCAAGCCAGCGCCACGCTGACGGCCAACGGCATCGATTTCATCGATGAATACGATAGAAGGTGCATTTTTCTTAGCCTCTGCGAACAGATCTCGCACGCGGCTGGCACCGACACCCACAAACATTTCCACAAAGTCTGAACCGGATATGGTGAAGAAGGGTACGCCAGCCTCTCCGGCCACAGCGCGGGCCAGAAGCGTTTTGCCGGTGCCGGGAGGGCCTACGAGCAAAATACCGGTGGGAATCTTGGCACCAACTCGGGTAAACTTTTGAGGATTTTTCAGAAATTGCACAATTTCCTGCAATTCTTCCTTTTCCTCGTCTGCTCCCGCCACATCCTTGAAGCTGACTTTATTGGTAGAAGGGTCCGTTTGCCGGGCCCGGGACTTGCCAAAGCCCATCATGCCGCCCTTGCCACCTGTCTGTTGGCGCATCAGGAAGTACCAAAGCAAGGCAAACAGGGCCAGAGATACCAACAGCGGCAACCATTCCGCCAGCCACGAAGTCTGGGGAGGCAGTTCCGTTGCAAAGGTAAAGGTATACTGGGTGGGGCTTACGCTCTGTCCCAGAACATTTTCATAGATTAGATTGACATCTGCATAAAACTGCGTTTCACTGGGGATGATCACCCGAAAGTCATAGTTGGACGGAAAGTTTTCCGCAGAAATCTGACTCTCTTCCTTGAGACCATAGAGCGTGTTTTGCTGAATGACGATTTGGGAGATGGACATCTCCGCTTGGTCAGCAGGGAGTTGCTCTCCGCTGTCTGCACGCAGGTCAGCTTCAACCCACTCCAGAAACTCAGAGTAGTTCAAAGTGACAGGCTGTACGGGCGACCCGGAACCCAACATCCATACAACTGCCAGAATCACTGCCAGCAGCAGCAGGTACATCAACGGTCCCTGCAGCAGGCTTCTCTTTTTATTCAAACCAGGAATCCTCTCTTTCCTTCCTTTGCCGAAAGCTCAGATAATATTGTATATTTCTATTATAAACGCAATTTAAACCCTGAAAACCCTCTATCAGCTCTGGTAAATCTCCGGCTTCAATACGCCGATGTAGGGGAGATTCCGATAGTATTCCGCATAATCCAGGCCATAACCCACTACGAATTCATCCCCAACCTCAAACCCCGAATAATCGGATTTGAGAGTAATCCCCGGAGCACGGCGGGAGGGCTTATCCAGCAGGGTTGCCAGTTTGATGCTGGCCGCGCCTCTGGAAGCCAGCATGCGCTTGAGATAGCTGAGGGTAAAGCCGGAGTCTACGATATCTTCCACGATGATTACGTGTTTGTTTTCAATAGAGGTGGACAAGTCCTTGCGGATTTCCACTTCACCGGAAGACTTGGTTTTGTTTCCATAGCTGGAAACGGCCATGAAATCCATCGTCAGAGGAATGGGGATGTGCTTTAACAAATCCGTGTAGAACATGACGGCACCCTTGAGGATGCACACCATAGTGGGATTTTTTCCTGCGTAATCCCGCGCAATTTCCTCACCCATTTCACGTATGCGACGTTGGAGATCTTCTTCGGAAATCAGGATCTTAGCGATGTCATTCTTCATGGTTTACCTCCGCCTTTTCTTCAGTGATGATTGGATATAGGGTTAGGCGCACGTGGCGCCGGGTTTGTTCAGTGACGCGCAAATCCTCGCTCAATCCCATTCCACACACCCACAGCACGCGGTTTCCCCGAGCCAGGAGGGGGGTGATGTCCCGAAGGGGCCGGTCCAGCTTGCGGTCAATGAAATAGTCGGACAGCAGGCGCTCGCCCGGAGCGCCAAGAGGATGAAAGCGGTCTCCACTACGCCTGGTGCGCAATACGGCTCCGACCAGTGATTCAGCATCGGCCAATTCTCTCAAAGGGTTTTCAGGTTCAATGGGGAAAACGCCCATTTCTGCCTGGATGCGACATATGCCCTCCAAATTTGTCTGGCCTGGGACTTGCAGGGGAACCGCATCGTTATTTTTTGGCGTAGAATGGAGAAGATAAATCCATTCTCTCGTGCGTTCAGCCCAAAACCCGCCGCAAATTTCCAGTTTTCCCCGACTGGCGCGGCACAAATTATAAAGAGCGTCCATCTTCATGCACGATACCGTGTCGGGACAAAGTTTTCGCAGGGCACGGCGAATGAGCGCTTCCTCTTCGCCACCTGTAAGCATCAGTCTGCATCCCCATGGACCTCGCTGTACGCGTCGGCTTAAAAAGTCTTCGCTCAAGCGGTTTAAATAGTCGCTCTCGATGCGCACAAGCTTGGAGAAACGTGCGAGCGCCTGCACTGCTGATGGATAGCTTCTCTCAATTGAGGGAAGGACATTCAAGCGAAGATTGTTTCGCGGCGTATCTGGAATCCCGTTGCTGGCGTCTTCACGCCAACTTATGCCCCTCGCTTCCAGAAATTGCATCAGCTGGGATTTTCTGTATTTTAACAGCGGGCGATATAACAGGCCGGAAGAGCGTGACATACCACAGGCGCCTTCAGGACCCGCGCCCCGCAGCAGATGCATCAGCACAGTTTCGGCCTGATCATCCATGTGGTGGGCCAGGGCGATCCTGTCCGCTCCGCAACTTTGCATGGCTTCCTGTAAAAAAGCGTAGCGTGCGTTGCGGGCGGCAGTTTCTAGGCCAACGCCTAGTTGCAGGGCGAGTGCGGGAACATCCCCGCGCCCTTCAGTCAATTTGACGCGCAGCTTTGAACAAAGTTGCCTGCAAAATTCTGCATCTTCGTCCGCTTCCAGGCCACGAATGCCGTGATGAAAATGTGCCGCTGTAATTCTCAGTCCGTCTGCCTTTTGGCGCAGCAGTAAAAGATACAATAGCGCTACAGAGTCCGCTCCGCCGGAGAGTGCCACCAGAAGATGTTGATTGCGCACATCTTCAAAGCTGATGTTTTCAACACGCTCAGTAGCCATGACAAACTCCTCCACTATATTGTCTTATTATAGACGTTTCCTTTCTCAAACGCAACAGCTTTTCCGCGAAATTTGGTTTATCCGGGGCAGAAAGCGGTTAAAATCCTGAGAACGATGGAAAAAATTGGCAGGATAGGCGAAATCACGGGGCAATTGAAAAACGCAGCGCCATCCATTGCCAGCATACCGGAGAATTGGAAGCATGCGCGGATTGTTCAGCGGAGACAATGTGCAGTGCGATCCGGGAAGATCGCAAAACGGATGGGGGATGATTATGGAAATGAAGGAGTTGAACTGGAAACCGAACGGGAAAATCTGGGCGCTGATCGTGGCGTTCGCATTTTGCCTTGGATTCGCTTCGCCGTCGCTTCAGGCACTCGGGGAACTGCCCGATCGCCTTTCACTTACGGCCGGATCAAATGCGGTGCTGAATGTCGCGCTGCCGGGCAGCGCCCAGATTGATGCAGGGGATACCGTGGCAAGGGTCAGCCAATCGGGTGATGCCATTGAAATTCAGGCCGGGGAGACGAGCGGAACTGCCAACCTTATTTTCCGTTTGCTGGGAATTCTTCCGGTAAAGGAAATGGAAGTGGAAGTCAGCCAGGAAAGAACATTGATTCCTGGGGGAAAATCGGTGGGAATCGCTATTGAAACCGAAGGTTTGGTGGTGGTAGGTACATCTGATTTAGGACGTGATACGAGCCCTGCCAGGCTAGCAGGATTAAATTCCGGGGATATTATTACGGAAATTAACGGGCAGAAGGTGCGCACCGCGGAGGATTTATCCGTTTTGCTGCAGGCAGGAGAGACTGCGGCGGTAACGGTGGTGCGGGATGACGAAACACAGACCATCAGTCTGACGCCGGCCACGGATCCCAGAGACGGCAGTGCACGTATTGGTGCCTGGGTGCGTTCCAGCACGGCAGGCGTCGGTACACTGACCTTTATCGATCCTCAAACCGGTGCGTATGGAGCTTTGGGCCATGCAATTTCGGATATGGACACTGGGATCACGCTCCCGGTGGAGGATGGAGGGCTCTATGAGAGCGATGTGGTACAGATCAAGCGAGGGGAACAAGGTTCGCCCGGTGAAATTGTGGGAGACTTTCTGAGTCGCCAGTCACAGATAGGAGAAGTAACACTCAATTGTGATTATGGAATTTATGGGCAGAACTATAGCGGTGGAACAGAAGGATTACTGTACCCTGAGGGCCTGCCGGTGGGCACGCGCAGCCAGATGCATACCGGTGAAGCGCAGATCATTACCACGGTTGACGATCAGGTGCGAGCTTATGACTGCGAGATTGAGCACCTGGAACCTGCAGATGGGGCAAAGATGCGCTCCATCGTGATCCATGTAACGGATCCTGAACTGATTGAGCGCACCGGAGGAATCGTGCAGGGCATGTCCGGTAGTCCAATCATACAGGATGGGTATATTGTGGGAGCCGTGACACATGTATTTGTCAACGATCCCACACGAGGCTACGGCATTGGCATTGAGACAATGCTGGAAGCACTGCCCGCCGCGGAGAAATCCGCGGTTACATAAAAAGAGCGGCAGTTCGAATTTCGAACTGCCGCAGATGAAAGGGAAAAATCAATGATCCAGAGAACTGACTCTGCGAATCTTGTATCCCTTTCCACGATAGTAGGAGACATCCCGAATGGAACAGGAAACAGTGTTGGTTCCCGCTTCGCCACCACCCTGCTCAATAATGACGATCTGACTCTTGGATGCGTCTGCATAGTACAGGAACATAACCACATGACTACCAGATTTATTCATGATATCGCCGGGGCGCAGATCCTCCCAATTGGACAGCGTGCGATAATAGCTTGCAGAGGCGATGCGAGTGGTGTTGTCGCTTCTGCGGCTGGACCCCATTCCCCAAATGGCCATGGATACAAAGGAAGAACAGTCATTGCCGGGATATTTGCGGCTGGCAAACCGATCACCGTTGAGCAGATAATAGTTCTTTCCGCTGGATGTGTAGTAGCCATTCTGCAGCACACTGTTCTTATTGTTGACGCGGTTGGTCTGGGTATAGGCCATGCCGTGATAGACAATTCCGGGTTTAAAATCCTTGGCGCCGTTTTCAGAATTGTTGGCGTTCCAGTACAGTTCCTTGGTTTCCGTCATCCAGGGGAACAGATACATGTCAAAGGCGCGATCGATGTATCCCTTGCGGGTATTGGCCTCGCTTTGGGAAATGATCCCCTTTGCCACCAGAGATTCCAGTTCCCGATAGGCAGAAGCACGCACATTTTTGATCTGCGACTGGGTGGCCGAAATTTCGCCGATTTCCGTTCTGCGCGCCGGCATTACCAGACAACGCTCAGGCGTTAGAACGATAATTCGATAGCTGATGGACAGCGCAGGATTTCGAGTTGATTTGCCGGTAATGGTTACGCGCCCATAGGAACGAGCAGTTACCTTGCCGCTGATAGCATCCACCGAAGCAATACTCGTGTTGGATGAACTCCATTCCAGACCGGCGATGGCAGATTCTGGGAATACTTTGAGCGTGGGAGTAAAGGTCTCACCTGGCTCCAGATACTCCGGGGGTTCTTCAGCCAATTCCACCATTTCAGGATAGTAGGGATCAACTACCCATACCGTTACCGTGTCAGACAAGCCGTTGTGCGTGGTGACGGTCACGGTGGTAGAACCGCGCATGATGGGTGTGATCAGGCCGGTTTCATCAATAGTAAAGAAGTCCGGTTTTTTGGCCGTGTAGGTCAACGAGGTGGCTGAACCTTCGCTCAGAACCGGGGTCAGTTGCAAGGTTTCTCCCATGTTTACCGTATAGGTATCCTGAGGGAAGGAAATGGAAGTGGGCGCAGGCTTGACGGTTACCTTTTGCGTGGCATACACCGCTTCCAGATAGGTGGATGCACGAACCACAGAATCACCTGTCTGCACGGCAATGATATTTCCATCATTGTCTACCTTTACGGAATTACCCGAATCAATGCTAAAATTCACCGAAGAATAACTGCCCTCTGGAAGAATTTGTACCTGCGGTTGGACTTTCTGCCCTACGCCCAGTACTTCAGGCATTGTTAAAAGGATATTTTCCGGGGGGAGGGAAACGATAACTTTGCACTGAGCGGTCTTTCCGTTGTGGGTTGTGAGAGTGATATTAGTCTCACCGGGAGCGATCGCCGTTACGCGACCCAGATTGTCCACGGTGGCAATCTTTTCATTCTGGCTCTCATAGCGCAGCGTCGTTGCGCTGTCGCTGGGAATGAGCGCACCGATTTGCACCGTCTCACCCAGACCAAGAATAATTTCTTCAGGCGAAGCTTTGACGCCTGAGGGGGCCTTCTTTACATTCACCGGTAGCTTGACGCTTAGACCATTATGGGTTTTTATGGTGATATAAATTTTACCCGTCTTAATCGCTTTAACCAAACCTGATGCATTCACCGCGGCGTACTTTTTATTGCTGCTGGAGAAACTAAAGGTAGTTGCAGCACCTTCATTTACAGATGGCGTGAGCTGGATAATATCCCCAACACCGATATTCAACCCCTCATAGGGGAGGATGATTTGCGTCGGCGCGGCCTTTACTTCCAGATCTACAAAAGATTCCAATCCACTCACGTAGGTGTAGGCAATCAGACGTACTCTTCCGCGCTTGCGAGCGGTAACCAGGCCGCTTTCCTCATCAACTGTGGCGATTTCAGGATTTTCCGAACGGAAGAAAATTTTTCCTGCGCTTCCAGGATTAACGGAAGCGGTCAGTGTGTAGACAGCCCCTTCGCCCAATGTCAATTGAGATGGTTCAAGCGTTATGCTGGTGGGCGCCTCCATTACCGTGAGAACGCCGCTCTTCTTCTTGCCATTATAGGTGGTGATGGTTACCGTGGCCGAGCCTGGAGCCACGGCTGTGACCAGTCCCTCGGGGGTGATGGTCAGCACGCCGTTGTCCTGAACGCTGAAACGTACTGCGCCTGCGCTGCCCGAGGAGAGCTTGTGGTTAATCTGCA